>JBBQWG010000103.1:0-1544 GCA_038210825.1 Verrucomicrobiales bacterium | reverse complement strand
GGCGGCCACAACGTCGTCACCGCCATCGCCACGCCCTCCCAGCACTACCTCGGCTGCGAGCTGGTCGCGGACAAAAGCAACGAAATTCCCGCCGCGCGCAAACTCATCGCCCGGCTCGACCTTGAGGGCAAACTCGTCTCCCTTGATGCCATGCACAGTTGTCAGCAAACCGCGCGCCAGCTCGTGCTCGACGCCGGAGCCGACTACTCCCTGACCATCAAGGAAAACACCCCGGAGATCAAAAAGCGCATCGAATCGAAACTGCCCGATCCGGGCTCCCCCCTTTTGCCCCCGAAGAGCACGGCGGCCGCAGCGCCGGGCACCAACGCGAGGAAAAGAAACGCCAATGGGTCAAGCGGCAGTTAGTATCCGCCCCCGTCACCGGCGAGGAACTGCTCTTTCCCTGCGCCCGGCAAATCGCCCGGCTGCACCGTCACCGCACTGGGCGCAAACCCGAATCCGTCTGCCTCGTCACCAGCCGCCCGGCCTCCGAACTCTCGGCGGAGCAATGGCTGGAGGCCAACATCGACCACTGGGGGATCGAAACCGGCCTGCACGCCCGGCTCGACGCCTCGCGTCAGGATGACCGCTGCCGCCTGCGCAACGCCAAGCCCCTGCGCCTGCACGCCATGTTCACCCGGGTGGCCAACAGCCTTTGCTGCGAATGGCTCTCGCGGCATCCCAAGCCCCAACACTTCACCACCACCGACTTCCGCGGCGTCATGGCCGCCGATCATGACCGCGCCGCCCTCGCCCTCGTCACCAGCCCCAGACCCCGCCTCCCCAAGCCAAATCCAACGCGATCCGCTCGTGCATAGGCACTGGGCGAACGGATGCGGGATTTTTCCTTGCTTTGCGGGGAACCTTTGGGAGAAAGGCTGGCTTCCATGGAGAAGCAAAGCTCCAGTCAGCTTAGCACACTTCTCCGCGAAATCCGGGAAGCAGCCCCGGAGTTCATTCCCGCTGCCTCTATTCGCGAACCGGCCGCGCAAACGCTGCTTCGGCTGACTGAAAATCTGGAGATACCATGGGACGATTTGAAGCAGGATCTGGAACTTCCTTATGCTCAGCTTCCTCCTATGGGCAGTCTGCCGACCGTGGATCTGCATATTCCGCCGCTCACGACAATCGCGCCATTGGAGGTTCTGGTTCACCTCTCCCGGGCTGCCAGTCTGCGGACACATGCCGCTCTGGCTTTGAAAAAGCCCGGCACCGCTCTGACCTGCCTGAGGATTCAGGCCCGACTGGCCGAATCGCACTTTGTCCAACCCACGCTGAGCATCGCGGTCATCGGAGCTGCTGCCGTTCAAAACATGATTTCCCAGGTGCATGCCGGCTTCGAAGAGCGGCGCTGGCGCGACCAAGACATCCAGTGGTTTGCGCAGTGGGCCGGAACGATCGATTGTGCGCGTGTGCTGATGGAAGCCTGCCGCATGGAGTGTCTTTACAGCATCCGGTATTATGAAGGGTTACGACTGGACCCCGCTTTGGAAGACAGCCTCGTTGTCTGGTTGCAGGAGAACCCGGCGCTACATGAACTGCTA
>JBBQWG010000102.1:0-2020 GCA_038210825.1 Verrucomicrobiales bacterium | reverse complement strand
CAGCCGTTGCTCTCCATGCGTTTGTTCGCCCGTTTTCATTGGAAAGATCGCTTCATCATCGACGCTCATTCAAAAGACTCTGAAGCTTCTCCATAGTATATGGTCGCTCTGGGCGACCCGCCCAGTGAGTGTCCCAATACTCAATGAGCCTTGGTGTGGCTGTGGTAACATCCACGTCTGACTTGTAATAGTCATCCTCAAGAAATTGGTTCGCCGTCCTAAAACAGGCGTTCTCAACAATGCCCGTCGCATCCTTTCCTGCCCGCATTGCTTCTAGGAGCCTGTTGAAAAACCCTTGGTGCCCTTTTTTTCGACTTTTTTCGGCCGGATGACACATTTTCCTGGAGGTCGGCGGGAGGACCTGGCAGGGTGGCGGAGACATGAGCAAATTCCGCCGGAAAGACCCCCATTCCCTTCAGGCCGATCTTTGGATTCAGCCCGGAGAACTGACCAAAGGGCCAAAGGATGGCTTCTATTCCAAACTCCTCAAGGTGCTTGATTCCATGGATTTCAGCGGACAAATCCACCGGCTTTGCCAGGCCCATTACAAATCAGGCATTCTCAGCGCCGGACGGCCACCCATTGATCCCGTGGTGCTTTTTAAGATGCTGATGGTGGGATTTCTGGAGGGGATCGGCAGCGACCGGGGGATTGCCGCCCGCTGCTCGGACTCGCTCACCCTCCGTCGTTTTTTGGGCTACTCCCTCACCGAGGAAACGCCTGACCACTCCAGTTTCACTGTCTTCCGCAAGCGCCTTCCGCAGGAGGTTTTCAAGTCCGCGCACGAAGTGGTGCTCGAAGGACTGCGCACTCACGGGCTGCTCAAAGGACGACATCTGGGCATCGACAGCAGCGTCATTGAAGCCAACGCCAGCCTGAGCGGACTGGTTCAGCGCAACACCGAAAAGGGGTATTGGGATTATGTGAAGGAACTCGCCAAGGCTGCGGGGGTGGATCCGGAAGACGCCGCCGCCGTGGCCAGATTTGACCGGAACCGTCCCGGCCGCAAAACCTCCAACAAGGAGTGGTATAACCCGAATGATCCCGACGCCAAAGTCGGCCGCACCAAGGACGGAGCATGCGACATGATCTATAAACCCGAGCATATCGTGGATCTGGAAAGCGGGGCTATCATCGCTGCGGAAATCCGTCCGGGCGATGCCGGTGATGCGGTGGATCTTTCCATCCGCGTGATTGAAGCCGTGGAATTGGTCGAGGAAATATATGGTCAGGATTCCCAGGACGGAGCTTCCCGGGTAAAGGAAATCACCGGTGACAAAGGCTACCACAATCCAGCCGAACTGGGCATCATCCAACAGGAAACAGGGGCCCGCACCATCATCGGCGACGCCAATGCCGCGCGCCGTCAGCCTGACAATCTGGAGCCCGAAACCAGGCAGGCCCTGGATAAAGCAGCCCGGGCAGTGAAAAGCAAAAGCGGCAAGGAGCAGCTTAAAAAACGAGGCGAGCACATCGAACGGGGTTTTGCCCACGTTCTCGACTGCGGCAGCCTCCGGCGCACCACCCTCAGAGGCCAGGCCAACATCAACAAACGATACCTCTGCGGGATCCTCGCGTTCAACCTCAGCCTGATTATGCGGAAACTGACCGGAGTGGGCACCCCGCGGCAGGCGGCCGCCGCCCGCGCGGTCTTTTTGGCCTTTTATAAGCTCTGCCGACGAATCCGCGCAACACTCCTCAACCTCCTAACACCGGAAATCGGGACTCCGGAACTAAGTCCGGACATTTTCAAATCCCGGCCCGCCCCATTTTTTAGCCGGTCATAAAACGCACCCCATTTTTCAACAGGCTCCTAGTGTCTGAAGTCCAGTTTTCCGCAGAAGAAAAGGATTCTGATACGGTAATTCGCCGCATTGCGGAACCCTCTGGCGGCGGCTTTCAAGGCTTGGATCTTACTGTTGAATCCCTCACTGATGGCATTGGTAATCCGGTATAATTGATAGGCCAGCAAGCCCGGCAGATACTTCCGCAGCGTCTTCGCCAGGGTGGTAACCTGCGG
>JBBQWG010000101.1:0-2433 GCA_038210825.1 Verrucomicrobiales bacterium | reverse complement strand
ACATCTTCGATGTCCTCGGTTACTCCGCAGAGAAGGCAGCCCTCAGGCAGCAGAGCGGGAATATAGAGGATTCATGGAGAGAATTACAAGTACCCTGATTTTTGGACAGCCATCCCCCGACCAGCTGCGGGAATGCCTCAGGGTCTGATGTTTGAATTGACGCCGCGGGCGCTTTCTTCTATCCAATCCGTCCATTATGCATTTCCGACTGATTTTGGCATGTCTCGTTGTGTTGAAGCCCGCAACAGCCCGCACGGCCACCATTTTGGTGGATTCCACGACGGTCATGGTGGATGCGAAGACGGTCATTTTCGCAGCCGGCGGCAACGGCAATCCGGACTCCGCCGGACTCGTTCCGGCAACCCTTACGGTCCCGGCGGGCGTCGGGCGGATTCTGGAGGTGAGTCAGGTCACCGGCTTTGTTTCTCCGATAGGACCAGGCTTTGCCTTTCCTCCGGACGGGGGAAACTTTCTCGACGTTTCCCCATGGGTGTTTGGCTATAACGGGATTGCCGGAATTTCGGACCAGGGTTTCCGGGTCCGATCATGCAAGTCGTTGATTTCGTATCAGACTGACTGCGCTAGCTTTATTTTCGGCGAAGGATTCGAGCGCTGGGGTCAGGCTGGTGTGGCCGCGGGCCCGGATCGGGGCCAACAGGGCGGTGCGCAGCAGGGCGAGGGCGCAGGCGGCGTTCGGGCTGCGGCTGCGGCTGGTGTCCTCTTTCCACACCCCGTCCCGCAGCCAGTGAATGTTATTCTCGACGACCCAGTGCCGGCGCACGAGGCGCCCGACCGCCAGAATGGCGTTCCGGCCCGGTTCCCACGGCAGGCTGCTCAAAAAGATCCGGCTCCCGGTTTTGACTTCCCCGGTTTTCTTGTGGGTGACGGTGCGGGTGGCGAGGATGGCCTGCTGCACGTGGGCAAGGCCGGCGCTTTCACTGACAAGGACTACGCTGGCGAGGCCCCGCTCGATCACGGTGCCGTTGCGGCTTTCCGGGGCGTTGGCAAAAAGGGGGCTCCGGCGAGCTGGTTTTCCACATATGGGAGCATGGTCGGCTGGTTGTCCTTCAGGCTGATCAGATAGTCGCCGCCTTTTTCCTGCACGATGATGCCGGCGTTTTCGTTATTGGCATAGAGTGCATCCAGACTGACGGTGGCGTTGAGCAGGCTGATTTCCGGGCTGCGCAACAGGGTGCGGGCGCAGGCCTGTTCGCCGCCAGGGGAGGTGGTGGCGGCTACGGCTACGGGCACTTTTTGCTCCACATCGCAGAGGGTGACGATGGTGCCCAGCTTTTGCCGCACGGTTTTGCCGTCCAGCGCCAGCGCGGCGGGCAGGGCTCCGCGGTGGGCCCCCAGCCAGGCGCTCAGGATCCTGCCAAAGGCATCCAGATCCAGATCGCGCAACAGCTTGCGGAAGGTCTCGTAATCAGGCACCCGGTAAACCCAGATTTTGCTGCCGGGGCCGTGCCGCCGTCCCAGCACGCCGAGGGAGCGCAGCTGGGCCTGGGTGAGGCGCCGGGCATGGCGCAGGATGGCGTTCAGATTGGTCCCGCCGCACAGGATGCCGAGGGCGACGAGGCATAACAAGGGGCCGATGCGGTGCTGCCGGGACTTGCCGCGCGGATCGGGTACCGCGTTGAGGACTTTGGCCAGGGGTTGGAGCTGCGCGGCGGTGACGGGCAGCGGCGCTCCCTTGCCGCTGGTCTCCCCGGCGGCATGCACGGGATCGAGCACCGGCGCACAGAGCCGGGATGGGGCATCGGGACGCAGCGCCTTGATCCAGAGCTTCTTCGGCCGGTCGTTAGGCACATAAAACTCCGCCCGCTGCCGGCGGTTGCCTTCCGTGAGGCCCAGCGGGGTCCATCCGGCCGCCTTATAGCAAGTCCCCGCATGGCTTTCGATATCGGTAAACGTCTCACACAGCAGCGGCTCATAACCAAAATGCTCCAGCCACTGGCCCGGAAGCGCCCGCACGGCGTGGGCGAGCGACTTGCTGGCCAGATTGGGGCGGCGGGCGGCTTCCAGCACGAGGAAGCGCACATTGTTCACCACCAGATTGCGGCGTTTGGCACAAGTCAGGGCACTCCAGCCGATCCATGCCTCGCGGTCCTTGAGGTGATAGGCACAGGCCGCCCACTGGATCACCGCCACCGGATGGCCGTCCTCGCGGATGATCTGGATCAGGCTGTGGCCGATCGGTTTGAACTCCCCCAGGAAATGTTCCGCCTCCAGCCAGCCGGCTACGGCAGCTTTATCTTCCGGGGAAAGAGCGGTGGTGACCGTGAAGTCGCCGAACCCGCCCCACGTCATGGGATCATAGGAATGAGGTGCAGTCATGGCAAACTACCATGGATTGGCCCCGGCCAGATGTCCAGCGTTTAACCCTAAATCCCTGAATCCCAGTCAAATCCCTTCAGGGGCTCTGAAACCCTG
>JBBQWG010000100.1:0-2722 GCA_038210825.1 Verrucomicrobiales bacterium | reverse complement strand
ACCCATGCCGGGAAACCCGTCACCCGTGACGAATTCTTCAAATTCCTCGACGCCTCGAAAAAGGAAATGGCCGCAGCCGGAGGCAAGGGCCTCGCCATCCTGACTGATGAAATCGTTTCCCCGACCCGGCTCCGCCTCATCGGGGAACTGCAGAAAAAATTCCCGCAGGCCAAAGTTCACCGCTATGAGGCGTTTGGACCCGCCCATGTCCGTGCGGCCTACACCAAAGCCTTCAGCCCGGGCGTGATGCCGGTATACCACTTCGCAAAAGCGGAGCGCATCTTCAGCCTCGACAGTGATTTTCTCGGACAGGACCGTGTCGGCGGCAATGGCGTCGGAGAATTCATGTCCGGCCGCAAAGCAAGGACCAACGACGATCCGATGAACCGCCTGTACGCGGTGGAGAGCAATTACACGCTAACCGGCGGCATTGCCGATCACCGCATGCGGGTTCACGCCAGCCAGACTCTCAAGGTGGCCGCGAAGCTCGCCGCGCTGATCGGAGCCGCCACTGGAACCGCTTCCCTGACCCAGGCCGCCAGTGCGGTGAAAGCCGACAGCTACAACGCCGGCCGCGAGGACTACGAGGTTTGGCTCAAATCAGCGGCGGATGACTTGGCCGCCGCCAAAGGCAAAGCCATCGTCATCGCCGGCAGCCAGCAACCGGAAGCCGTGCACTTGCTCGCGGCCGCTATTAATCAGGCACTCGGCGCCTATGGGGCAACCATTGACCTCGCCCAGACGGGGCTGAGCGACACCCAGACCGGGACCCTCGCCGATCTCGCGAAGGAGGCCTTGGCGGGCGATATCTCCACGCTGGTCATCGTCAGCGAATCCGATCCGGCTCTGGAAGCCCCGGCGGATCTGAAGTGGGCCGAGGCTCAGGAAAAGATCAAAACCGTTATCGTGCACAGCACGCGGCACCGCACCGCCACTGCCCGGAAGGCGACCTGGGTCGTTCCAGCCACCCATTATCTTGAGCAATGGGGTGATATCCGCGGCTTCGAAGGCACCTATGCGTTGATCCAGCCGATGATCCTGCCGCTTTTCGGCGGCGTCAGCGATCATGAATTATTCAATGCGCTTGTGTCCAATGAGGACACTCCTCCCTACGTCGAGCCCACCTCCGTGCCCGCCCCCATGGGCACTGTGGCGGATCCGGGCCCGGGCTACCAGCTGGTCCGCGATACCTTCAACGCGGTGGTTTCCGGAGCCTCGGATGAGCTTTGGAACAATGCCCTGCGGGATGGTTTTGTGGCGGGAACCGCCTATCCAGTGGCCCCCGGCACGCTCAATGCGGCCGCTCTTTCCGCCCTTGGCTCCGTGCCTGACGTGGCCGCTCCGGTCCCCGGCGGCATGGAGGTCACTTATGTGCCTTGCGCGAAGATCCGGGATGGCCGGTATGTCAATAATCCCTGGCTTCAGGAAGCCCCGGATCCCGTTTCCAAAATCACCTGGGACAACACCGCCCTGATCAGCGTCAAAACAGCCAAGGAGCTGAAAATCAATCTGGCGGAGGTTGATGTGGCCGATGTGATTTCCGTCGAAGTGGGCGGAGTCACCCGTTACTACCCCGTCCTGGTTATCCCCGGACATGCCGACAATGCCGTGACTCTCACGGTCGGATATGGCCAGCGGGGCACCGAAACCGATGGCCCCGGCCGGGTGGGGCAGGGAACCGGGTACGATGTCTACGGACTCCGCACTTCCGACACGACTTATTTTGCCACTGGCGCCAAAGTGGCCAAGCTGGAAAGCACCGTCACTGAAGGATTGGAATGGTGTGACCGGAAGGAATTCCCGCCGCAGCTCCCCATCGCCACCACTCAGGAGCACCATAGCATGTATGGCCGGGCCCTCGTCCGCGAAGGCACCAAGGAAGACTGGAAAGAGGACAAAGACTTCGTGATGACCCAGGGAACGGAGGCACACCTGCACGGGGACCGCCTGGAGAAAAACGAGGAAAATGCCTACACCTTCTATAAGCCTCTCGGTAAATTGCAGGAGGACGGCACGCGGGTTCCGCACCTCAGTGACAATCTCCACCAATGGGGAATGGTCATCGATCTCAACAGCTGCACCGGCTGCACCTCCTGTCTGGTCGCCTGCCAATCCGAAAATAACATTCCCATCGTCGGCAAGGAACAGGTGCGCCGCGGCCGCGAAATGCACTGGATCCGGATGGATCGATACTTTGCCACGGACCTTGATTCCGACGCCGCCGGCAATAACCGCAAGGTGGAAAACGTCCCCTTCAGCGACGACAACGTGTGGAACGAGGATGAAATGGATGATCCCTCCATGCTCGTCGAACCTGTGGGCTGCCAACACTGCGAAGCCGCCCCCTGCGAGACGGTCTGTCCGGTGAACGCCACGGTCCACAGCCCCGACGGCCTGAACGTGATGGTCTACAACCGCTGTATCGGCACCCGGTACTGCGCCAACAACTGCCCGTTCAAGGCCCGCCGCTTCAATTTCTTCGACTACAACAAGCGCAATCCGCTGGTCGAACGCAATCTCGGCCCCCTTGAATTCAACAACCTCTACGCCGGTCCTTTCGGCGACCGCAGCGACACTGAACTGGGCAAGTTGCAAAAAAATCCCAACGTCACCGTCCGTATGCGCGGTGTCATTGAGAAGTGCACCTACTGCCTGCAGCGCATTGAGAGCGCCCGGATCGAATCCCGCGTTCATGCCCGGCAGGAGAAGTCCCGCGAACAGG
>JBBQWG010000099.1:0-3073 GCA_038210825.1 Verrucomicrobiales bacterium | reverse complement strand
AGAGCCGCAGGTGATTTTCATCATCTGCGACTTTCAGTTCCGGACCGCTGATCGCCTTGTTTCGGGCGACCCCTTTCAATAAGCCACCTTCCAAACTTCGCAACTGCTTTTGACATGTTTTTTCAAAAATTGTTCCGGCTCCGGGGGACCGGAGGGGAAAGACAGGGAATCTCCGTCCCGGCCATGGGGTTGGCCGGGACGGATGATCAGGATCGGCGCGCCACGTTCCGGGAGCGGTTTGCCCGGGGTAAAAGCGGCAGAGGGCTGCCGCACTCCACGTGGCTCATCTTTTTGCCAGGAACGACCAGCCGGTTGAAGGTGGCGACTTCGCGGGGCCCTGGCTGACAGGAAAGCAGGGGGGATTGTTGCAACGGGGGGATTCGCGGCTTTGGTGGAGGATGTTTGGTTTTACAGTGATGCTGGCGGCTGGCGGAGGGGCGGAGGACCGGTTTTTACTGGTGCTGACGTTGGCGTTGTTGCTGGCGGTGGGCACTTCGCTGCTGCTGGGGAAACTTAAACTTCCTCCGCTGCCAGGCTATTTTCTCTGCGGGGTGCTGCTGGCCGTGTCGGGCCTGGTGGAGTTGAAAGCGGGCAGTCCGGCAGCGGAATTGCTGAGCCAAATGGGGAATGTGGGGATCATCCTGTTGATGTTCACCATCGGGGTGGAGTCCTCCCTGCATGAACTGGTGCAGTTGCGTCGGACCGGGTTGGTGGCGGGACTGGCCCAACTGGGGTTGACTACGGCGGCGGCAGCGGCGGTGCTGGGGTGGCTGGGGATGAGCGGGGCCCCCCTGGCCCTAACGGCCTTTTTGGCAGCGTTGTCCTCGACGGCGGTCGGGCTGAAGTTGTTTGCGGACTTTGGATTGGCCAACCATCCGGGGGCGCGTTTGACCCTGGGGGTGGCGCTGCTGCAGGACATTGCGGTGATTCTCCTGCTGGTCCTGCTGCCGGGGATCACCAGTGGCTTGGATCTGGGTGAAGCGGCGAGGGTGACGGGGATTTTGACGATAAAAGGGCTGGTGTTTCTGATGGTGGCGGCTTTGTTGAGCCGTTATGGCATTCCCCAGGTGCTGCGGGTGGTCAGCCATTCGCGGAGCCGGGAGATGTTCACCTTGTCGGTGCTGGCACTGTGTGCGGGCATTGCTTCCATGGGAAGCCTGCTCGGGCTGAATTCGGCCTTGGGCGCGTTTGCGGCGGGCCTGGCCGTGAGTGGGTCCGTCTACAGCCATCGCATCATGGCGGATGCGGTGACCTTCCGCGATTTTTTCCTGACGATTTTTTTCGTGTCCGTGGGGGCCTTTGTGGATGTGGCGTTCTTCCTGGAAAACTGGCGCCTGCTCCTGGCGGGGGCAGCCGGGATTCTGGTGATCAAGGCGGCGGTGCTGACGGTGGCGGGCCGCTGGGGCGGGGTGCCGCTGCGGGGTGCCCTGTTGTCAGGGATTGCCCTGTCCGGGGTGGGGGAATTTGCGGTGGTGGTGGCTAACAAGGCCGCTGCCTCCGGCTTGCTGAGCCCGCTGGTGGTGCAGACCCTGCTCATCGAAGTGGTCCTGACCCTTGGCCTGTCGCCGCTCATCATGCGGGTGGTGATACCGATGACGCGGCGGTGGGAGACGGTGCGCAGCGGAAAAGCGCTCAAACCGGAAGGAGGCCAGCCCTTTGGCAGACGGGTGAGAGAAATGCGTGACCACGCGATCCTTTGTGGCTACGGCACGGTGGGACGCATGGTCCATGAAGCGCTGGAGCGGCTGAATATCCCGGTGGTGATTGTGGAATTGAATGCCCAGACGGCCCGGCGGCTCATCAAGGAAGGACACGCCGTGTTGTTTGCCGATATCTCCCAGGCGGACACCCTGGAACTGGCCGGGGTGGACCGGGCCCGGGTCATTGTGATTACGTTTCCCCATGCCGAACTGGCCCGCACGGCCATCACCATCGCCAAGGAACGGAATCCCAAAATCGCCACGCTTTGCCGGGCTCGCTTTCCCTCGGAAGTGGAGGCCCTGCGCCAGGTGGATCCGGAAGGCATCGTGCACGACGAACGCGAAGCCGGCCTGGAAATGCTGCGGCTGTGCCTGACCGCCTACGACCGTCACGAATCCGAAATCGAACTCGCGACGAGCAATATCGAGATCGAGGAAGAGGCACAAGCCCCCGCGCCTCCCCTTGGAAAGGAAGGAGAAGCACTGCAGCCAGCCGGGGCCGCCCTCACTAAAGCCGGGGCGTCCGGAGAGGGGAATCAGTAGACCCCTTCGACGACCTTTTTCTCCATGGCTCCGAAAGGCCGCACGTCGCCGACCCCGTCCCATGGGTATTTTTCGCAGGGCTTGCGGCGGATGGCTTCGTCGCGTTCTAGGAAACGCGGCATGAAGAATTCCTTGGTCAGGGTGGTCAATTCCACGCGGCCGTATTCGTCGTAATCCATCAGCCGATCCGTGTTTTTCCCGTCCACGATGCGCAGCACAGCTCGGGGATGCGGAGAATAGTAGGTGACGCTATAACCGTTATCCTTCAGCGTGGCCGGCAGGCTGCAGGCGAGGCCCATCAGGGTGTTGCCGTAGGTGGGCACAAACTGGGCTTTGTTTTCCAGCACTTCCTCGCTGAGAAAACGCACCATCTGCGGGGTCATGCTGGTGCCGCCGCAGAAGCAGCCTTTTATGCCGTAACCGGGGATGGAAATGCGTTCGGCGAGGGCCTCCAGCAGTCGGGGGGTGGTGAACAGACAGGAAATGTTGCGGTGTTTGATGATCTCGACCGCCTGATCGATCACGTGTTTCATGTATTGCTCGACCTCTTCGTATTTTTTCCGGATGATCAGCTTTTTCACATACCGCGGGTCCAGATCCACGAAATAACAGGAACCTCCCCGGTAATTGGCGAGGTGTTCGATGGCGAGGCGGAGGCGGCGCGGGCCGGTCGGGCCCACCATGAGCCATTTGCCGCCGCGCGGGAAATACTGGTCGTCGAGGTTGTCGCCGAATTCCTCGTAGTCGACTTTGTAGTCGTCCCAGCCAATGCGCTGTTTTGGCAGGCCGGTGGTGCCGCCGGTTTCGAAGACGTTGAACGGCCGGTCGCC
>JBBQWG010000098.1:0-3761 GCA_038210825.1 Verrucomicrobiales bacterium | reverse complement strand
GTTGCAATCCACCGGGCGAAATGGTGTTTTCCCGCCCGGCCGCAAGGTCATCAAGTGCGCGCGTGGCGGAATTGGTAGACGCGCTAGATTCAGGTTCTAGTAGGGGCAACCCTGTGGAGGTTCGAGTCCTCTCGCGCGCACCATTTAGATTTCAACGAGTTAGGGAGACGGAGAGCCTCGTGATTTATGGTTAGAGGGTGGGATGCGTGCCCAAAGTGTGCCCAATTCTGCCGGGTAGCCTCCGGTCCGTTCGTTTCGGAACGGGCGCACGGGTCCTCTGCTCGAGTCGGGAGAAAAAGGGGCGACGGAGATCCGGCTCAGGCGCCCCGACGAGAGGAATGGTCGAACCGCCCGGGCCGACCGCCAATATCGTGAGGGCGTCGTTGCGGGTGAGGCGGGCGACATAGTGCTTCCTTAGCAGTTCTTTGCCGCCGCTGTGCCCGAACTTGAAAGCCAGGTCATCCAGAGGCGTCCCGATCGCGACCTGAACACTGGCGCAGGTGTGTCGACAGACATTGGCGGGCCACGCTCCGCGGGGGGCGTCGAGCAGGCGGGCGGCCACGTCCCACCCGGCACGCCGCCTGATACTTTTGGACGCTTCGACCCAATTCGGCGGAACGATGGGCTCCCCGTGCTCTGAGGTTCTCCGGCTGGCGGTGAGCCAGGCGCGGAGGGTGGCACAAAAAGGCACAAGGCGACGCGCGTGCTTCCTTGCCACCGTCATCCCGATCTCGATGTATTCCTCGCTCACGTCGCGTCACTTCAGGCGGGTAAGCTCGCCTATCCGGCCACCCCCGAAAAGGTCGATTGCATAGGAAGCTGCCGCGGCGGGTCAACCGGGCCCGCACCGGATTGAGGTGGATGTAGTCGGCGAGCGTCCGGTAATGGTAGGTGTCGGCCCCGTCGACGAGCACCGCCTTGTAACCATCGCCGAACAAGCGCCCCCATGTGCCGTGGCGCCCGTTGTGACGACGGGTGATGGTGTTTCCCCGCGACCAGATTGGCCTCCGGCGTTTCGATGAATGGCAGTGGTTGCTCATCAGCACCCAAGCATGGACTTAGGAAGGGCGGGGAAATCTTGTCAAGCTTTGCTACCTGACATTGTTTCTCCCCGTTTTCTGACCCCGTTTCTCCGGCAAGGGCTAAGAAATGCAGGTTGTGGTTTGATTGGGCCGGCACGACGTTACGGAACTATGAAAAGGAAACGACTCACGATAGTTGGAAAATCTGGGATGATAGGCGCATGCTTGTTGGTCGGACTTGGCAACGCGGATGCGAAACCGGGAAAAGACAAGGGCGACAAGGGCAAGGGCGACTCGCCGGGTCTCTCCGAGAAAGGCAAAGGGGACCAGGATCACAAGGGAAAGAAAGGCAAGGGGCCGGATGCCAAGAAGGACCTCAAGGACGTGCGCAAGGATGTGGAGAATCGGACCAAGGAGATCGGCAAGTGGCGGGAGAAGCGTTTTCGTGATGACGACCGCAGCGGTGTGCTTCGCTATTTCAACGAATACCGAGATAACGATCTCGGCCTCCCTCCGGGTCTTGCAAAGAACTACCGCAGGGGGAAGCCGCTCCCGCCGGGATGGCAGAAGAAAGTCAACAACGGGTATGTGATCGAGGAGGGATGGAGCCAGTATTTCCATCCGTTGGAATATGACACGTTCCCCTTCCTTGAGAGGGTGCCGGATACCCGCCTTTACTGGTATGGAGACAGGGTGGTGCGCGTGTATGAACCGCGCCGCGAAGTGATCGACGTGATACGGATCCCGACAATCCGTTTCGATTGAGGCTTTGTATTACTACTACCAGGGAGCTGCAGCGGGATCATCCTGCTGCCGGTTTTGTTCATGCCTTTGGCTTCAGCCGATCACGGGTTCCATGAACAACCCCCATCTCCCCGCCCTCCGGTCCGGCCCAACGGCTGTTTCAGCAGCCTCCCGCCAACAGCACTTTCCTTGGCACCAGCCAAAGCCCTGCGAGGCGGGGATGGCGCTTGCTAACCGAACAATCGACCGGAAGGCCCCGTAGTAGAGATTGAAAGCGGGGTAACTCACCCGAGGGAGCCCGCGAGTGGCAAAGGGGGATGCCGGCGTTGCGGACCTGTCCAGGAAGCAGTTCGAGGTGAGAGACAGGGGTTTTGGGCTCATTGCCGATTTTTAATCAAGGGGGCGAGTTCCGTGCCACGGGCTTTCACTTCTGCTGTGGCTTGGCCCGATTGGTGCTTTTCCGTTTCCGGAACAGCCATGATCTTGCCAAATCTCATTTCCAAAACCCGCGTGCTGGCCCGGACGCTCAGCGGGCTGGCCGCGCTTGGGATCGGTGACCGGAACACCTACAGCGAGGTGCTGCGTCTTGCCTTGCAGGCTGCGCCGGAAGCTTATGGCACCTGGTGCGTTTGGGAACCCGGAGCACTCGACGGGCGCGATCACGAATTCCGCAATCGCCCCGGCCATGACCAATCGGGACGCTATGTGCCCTTCTGGTTCAATGCCAGCGGGTCTCCCGAATTGGAACCGAACACGAATTACCAGCATCCGGGTATCGGCGATTACTACCTCGTTCCAAAGCAGACCCTCCGCGAGCGCACCGTCCGCCTCAGCCCTTATATCGATTGCTCCGGGCACCGGCATCTTTTCACCTGTCATACGGTTCCCATCGTTCATGCCGGCCGCTTCCTCGGCGTGGTGGGAATCGATGTGCTGCCGAAATCCATCAAAAACTCTACGGTCACCAGTCCCTCCAACGATCTATCAACACGGGAGGCTGAAGTATTGGAGTGGATCGCCGCGGGAAAAACCAATGCGGAAATCGCTATCATCCTCGGAATCAGTCCGCACACGGCGAAGCATCATGTTGCCAAGGTGATTGCGAAATTGGGTGTCGAAAATCGAGGCGCGGCGATGCGCGCTTACCTCGACGGAGATATTCTTCATGCATAGGTCGAACGGCCTATTGCTCACTTTGCCCCCGCGGCACAGTCTTACACAAATGTCAGACGGAAGCGGAAAATTCGGACGAGCGTTGCGCGTCCTGCACCCGAGGCAGCCACTGAACCGGCCGTTCAAAGCTGCCGGGGCTCTTCTTGGTTTCATACTCTTCATCGCCGCATGGCAACTGCTCAGCGCCCACTACGCCGAGAAGGGGCAGGCAGTCCTTTTTCCCTCGCCCGCAGCGGTCGGCGGCGCGGCGCTCGACTATTTCGGACACGGCCCCCGCACCGAAAAGCGGGTGATCGAGGCTCGAAGCGTCGCCATCACCGCGGCAGAAGGGGACCGGGCGGAAATGGAGATCCGCGCGAAAGCACGGGAGAGCCTGGCCACGCTAACAGGCGACTTGAAAATCAGTTTTCAGCGGGTGCTCATCGCATTTCTCCTGGCCGCGATCGTAGGTATTCCTTTGGGACTGTTCATCGGGGCATTCCACTGGTTTGAGAGTATTCTTCAGCCGGTTACCGAGTTCGTCCGCTACATCCCGGTTCCCGCGTTGATTCCCCTGCTCATTGTGCTTTTCGGCATTGATGAAGCACCGAAGGTGATGCTGATCTTTATCGGTACGGTTTTGCAGCTGGTTCTGATGACTTCGGATGAAGTCAGGCGAGTTCCGATGGACCTATTGCAAGTGTGCTACACCCTCGGAGGGAAAGCTTCGGAAGTGGTCTCCAAGGTGATGCTTCCCGCCGCCATGCCCGGTATTTTCGATGCCCTGCGGCTTTGCAATGGCTGGGCATGGACATGGCTGATCGTTGCCGAGCTGGTGGCGGC
>JBBQWG010000097.1:0-5138 GCA_038210825.1 Verrucomicrobiales bacterium | reverse complement strand
GCCCACCTGAGCCTCGGATCCCTCCTTGCCTCCATGAAACAACATGATGAGGCGATTCAGCACCTGTCAAAAGCCGTCGAGCTGAATCCGAAGCAGACCGTCGCCTGCCTCAATTTGGCGGGCGCCTACATGGAGACCCGGCAATGGGTCAAGGCCGAACAACTCTATCGCCGTGCCCGGACGCTCAGCCCGGGCATGCCCTATCCCCATTATGGTCTCGGTGCTTTGCAGGCGAGGCAGGCGCTCCATGCCGATGCAGTGGATTCCTTCCGCAAAGCGATCTCTCTCGGCGGGAGCAACCCTCAAACCTACACCCAGCTGGGCCTGTCCTTGTTCGCCCTCGGCGAAAAACCAGCCGCGGTCGAGGCCTTGCAAAATGCGTTAAAGCTGGATCCCCGGTATCCAGGCGCAATACGGGCCCTGCGGGAAAGCGGGCTTCCCGGAGAATAATTATCCATTTTTTAATTTTATAGACTTGACGGAAACCGCCCCGGGCGATCATTGATATCAAACTCGCAGGGAATCTGCCTTCATGCCGCCATCCATTCTCCTGCCAACTTGGTATAACAGGACGGTGGATGGAGTGATCTTTCAGGAAAACTTAATTAGTTTCGAAAATATGATCCCCAAATTGACTGCACTCCTTGCGTTGGCGGCCACGCTGATCCCTTTTGCGGCACCAGCCAATGACATTGAGCCGGGGAAGGAATTTTACACGGCCATCAGGGCGGCCGCCCCGATCGTGCTTGACGGTGACCTCGGCGAGTGGCGCGGGGCACAGCTGCTGGCCGACCCGCGTTTCTCGGTTCCCAAAGGTTCCGCTGCCGCTGGAGAACTGGTGAATTTTGAGCCGTACCAGGGCGGCACCTGGACCGGGCCTGACGACCAGACCTCCAATGTCCGGGTGGTCTACGATGACGAGAATGTTTATTTCGGATTTGTGGTTACCGACGACTACCATGAGAACTCCGCCAACAGTGCGTGGAACGGTGACTCCGTGCAGCTCATGATCGCCAATGAAACCCGTGATTCCCAGGTGGCGCTTTACAATTATGCCCTCGGTGGCATCGAAACCGCCCTCGGCGACCTCATTGTACAGCATGAGGCCGGGCCTGGCGGCACCAGCGCGGTCATCAAGCGCAACACCGTCACCAAGCAGACGACCTACGAGATTCTCCTCCCCAAGGCAGCTCTTGCCCTCGACGAGCTGAAAGGCGGCGTGCAGTTCGGACTCGGCATGGCGATTAACGACGGAGACCAGGACTCGCCGGGCCAGAAGGGATGGGGCGGACTCGGGGCCCACGCCATCGTCTTTGGCAAGAGCCCCGGCGAGACCGCCCTTGTCACTCTGGCTACCGCCAATGACATCGAACCCGGCAAGGAATTTTATTTTGCCAGCCCGGCACCGGGCCCGGTCGTTCTGGACGGTGTCCTGGAGGACTGGAGCGGGGTCGCGGTTCTCTCGGACCCGAGATTTGCCATTCCCAAAGGCTCCGGCAGCCGTGGTGCCGCCCCCAACCTCAGACTTTTCGAAGAATATCAGGGTGGAACCTGGACCGGTCCGGATGACCAGACTTCGGCAGTGCGGATCGCCTACGACAGTGACAACGTCTACTTCGCTTTTGTGGTCACCGACGACTACCATGAGAACTCGGCCAACAGTGCGTGGAACGGCGATTCAGTCCAGCTCATGATCGCCAATGCCAGGCAGGACGCCCAGGTCGCCCTCTACAATTATGCGCAGGGTGGCACCGAAGCGGCTTTGGGCGATGTTATTATCCTGCATGAAGCCGGGCCAGGAGGCACCACTGCGGTGGTGAACCGGGATATTGCCACCAAGCGCACCACTTACGAAATCCAGTTGCCCAAGGCTGCCTTGGGGCTTGACGAGCTGAAGCTCGGAACCATGTTCGGACTTGGCATGGCCATTAACGATGGCGACAACGGGGCCGGTCAGAATGGTCAGAAGGGCTGGGGCGGGCTGGGTGCCCACTCCATCGTTTTTGGCAAGAGTCCGAATCAGACTGCGCTGGTGACGTTGGGGATTGGTGGCGGCAGCGTCCCCTGTTTCGTGTCGGCCATCAGTACCCCCTTGAGCGCTACCAGAAATAAATTCACCTTCCGCGGGAATGATTTCGAAGGATGTGTGGTCAATGCCCTGACCACCACTCTGCGGATCGATGGGCAGATTGCCGCCCTCGTGGCCAGCCCGAAAGTTCAGGGTGCGACTGACTTCACCCACACTCTGGTGACGGCCTTGGAACCCGGATCCGAACACAGTTTCGTCATCGAATTGCGGGATAACGACGGCAGTGTTGTCACCGAAAGAGGCACTTTCACCATGGCCTCGCCAGTGCTCCCGCGGGCCAACCTGCCAGCGCCTCCGATTGCTCCTGGACTTTGGGCCACCCGTTACATCTTCAATGCGGGCGACGTCGGTTCGCTGACAGCCGCGCTCTCGGTTATCCAGTCTGTCGGAACCCCGGAATTCATCGGCATGACGGTGGATGCGACCAGTCAGGTTCTCAATCACGGCGCCGGAGGGATCTTTGGGGATCCGGTTCCCTATGATCCGGCGGCGGAAACTGGTGGCTGCTGCTCCGATAACTTCATTCTGCTGTCCGCCGGCATGATCAATATCACCAACCCGGGGCGCTACACCTTCGGGGTCCATTCCGACGATGGATTTGCTCTCCGCATCCGCGGTGCCAACGCCATCTCTCTCAGCGGGGGCGGCCAGCTTGATGTGGCGGATCCGGAAGTGGTGCTGTTCCCTGGCGTTACCGGGGACAGCAGCACCCGCGCTGTCTATGAATTCCCGGCCAGCGGCGAATACCGTGTCGAATTCCTCTGGTTTGACAACAGCGGCGGCGAATATAGTGAGCTGTATGCTGCCGAAGGCTCCTTCGTCAATGACAGTGACACCCCCTTCTGGCAGCTTGTCGGTCTCATCAGTCCCGCCGGAAGTTATGAAGCGCTCGGCGTGGACAGCGTCGGGTGGTCCGTCGTTTCTTCGGATCCCGGGGTGGACCCCAATGATCCCAACGATTCTGAGCTGTATGACTGGACCGCGGCCTTTGCCGATCTCGCCGCAAGATCGGGACCTGCGCAGGTCTATGACTTCCTCAATGTCGGCGACCCGGACACCAATGCAGGGGTCCTGCCGTTCCCCAAAAACGACGTTGGGGATCAGGACGACTTCGCTCTGAAGGCGACCGCCAAACTGGTGGTGCCGAAGACAGGCTTGTACCACATCCAGTTCAACACGGATGACGGTGGTTATATGAAAATCGCGGGGCAAAGCTTCATTGGCATCATCCGGAGCGACCAGGACAGAGCGGTGATCGATCCTTCCGACACCGTGACCAACGACGTTTTAACAGGTGACAGCAACACCATCGCTGAGATCAGTCTCAACGCCGGAACCTATGATATCGAAGCTGGCATGTTCGAGCGCAGCGGCGGCGCCTTCCTCCGTGTCAACGGTGCCTCGGCGGGCGCTCCGGTACTGACCACCCTGGCCAGGAACGGTGCCAAAACAGTGGTCTATCCTGCGTCCGGCGTGGGATTCGTCACGCCACCAGCCGGTCCGCTCCCCGACGTCATCAGCGCAGTCAGCATCAGTGGAGGCAATATCGTGATTGGCTTCAGGCCCACCGATGCCAACGCAACCTACAAACTTGCCCGCAGCACCAATCTGGTGAACTGGACCGTCTTGCCGGCCGCCCCCGTGGTTGCCGGAGGAAACGTGACCTTCACGGTTCCCCTCACTGGTGAAGACTCCTTTTATCGGATTGTGAAATAAAATTGGGGTCTTGCCCGATCCCGGATCTTAAACCCCGGTTGGCTTCGGCTGACCGGGTTTTTTGTGCCGCTGAGGTTGGCAGGGTGTTCCAAGGCCGGACTGAGTTCCGGAGCATCGGTTTCGATGAGGATACCCTCCGGTGGCATGAGGCGGAAGGCTTCGCGTTGACGGCGTTTCCGCTTCAGCAGGAAGGAGAAATCAGCACCCTTTTCCGCAAAGCAGAGCCGCCCGGGGAAATCCACCCTGCTCATCAGAACGCAGGAAGTTGAGAAAAATGTCTTGCCACGCGGAGTCCTGCGGAGAAATATTAAAAAATGTTAGCGAAGCATTGGTTCCTGACATTATTCCGTAAAAATATGAAATTACGCCCGTTTTCCTCGGTTTTGCCCTTGTTTTGCATGACTTTGATAGCGGCCTCAAGCCGGGTTCCGGCGGCGAATTTTTGGCCCAACTCCACCTTTGAAGTGGGGACAGAGCTGGATACCGCCGCGGGCACGCCTGGTTCCTGGAACCGTGGAGGCAGCAATGGTGCCATCTGTGAAGTCACGGCTGCGACTTCCGTCAGCCCGACCCACGCTCTTTTCCTCAATGACCAGGATGCCGCAGGCTACGGCGAGTGGTATGCGGACCAATCCCTGAGCGGGTTCGCCACGCCGGGCGATGTGCTGGAGCTGCGGTGGAGTGAAAAATTCGAGGTGGTGGGCGGGGAGATGCGGCTGACGGTGGTGTGGTTGCGGGCGAATGGCTCGGTGGTGGGCGACACGCACGCGGTGGTGTCCGGCCAGAGCGGTGGTTGGACTGGTGATCTGGTGTCTTCCCCGTGGGTCGCGCGGCTGAAAACGGTGGTGGTGCCGGCGGAGGCCGCGACGCTGCGGATGGCGCTGGTTTCCGGCGGGTCCCTGGAGACCACGGGAGTGATGGCGATCGATGACCTCACGTCCGAAGTGCGGCCGCAGCCAGTGGTCCTCGCGGGAAATTTCTGGCCCAATCCTGGCTTCGAGGCGGGCAATGAGTTGGACGAAACAACGGGCCAGCCGTCCGGTTGGAACCGGGGAGGGAATGAAGCCGCCATCTGTGAAGTGTCCAGCGCGAGGGCACAAAGCCCCGCCCATTCGCTGGCCCTGAACGATGCCAGCGCCACTGGATATGGGGAATGGTACAGCGACGTGGTGCTGCCCGGGGCGGTGCAGAGCGGGGACAGCCTCGACGTGCAGTGGTGGGAGATGTATGCCCTGGCTCCTGGGGCGGAAGCGAGGCTGTCCGCGCTCTTTTTCAACGCCACCGACGGGGTCATCGGCGAGACTTTATGGCTGCCGGAGCGGGAGCGCGGAGC
>JBBQWG010000096.1:0-5491 GCA_038210825.1 Verrucomicrobiales bacterium | reverse complement strand
GCCGCCGTGTTCATGAAAGTGCAGCGGCTTCGCTCGTCCATCATGAAGATGGCTGTCGTTGCCGTGTCGGTGATTGCCCGCAGCAGTCCATGCCGGTAACGCAGTTCCTCCTCAGCCCGATTTTGCTTGCTAATGTCGGTGTTCGTTCCGAACCAGTAGAGGATTTTCCCGTCCTCGCTCAAGAGCGGATTGACCCGTGTCAGAAAAGGACGGAACTGGCCGTCAGCTCCTTTGAGCGGGAACGCCATATCGAACGGCTCGCCGCTTTCAAGGCACTCCTTCCACCTGGCCAGAACTTTCGGCAATGTCTCCGGGTCATGAACTGATTGCCAACCCCAGCCTTCCATCGCCTCCGGCGTAGTCCCGGTGTATTCGTACCAGCGGCGGTTGTACCAGAAAATGTTGCCATCCGGCCGGGCCATCCACGCCAACTGGGGGATGGTGTCGGCCAGCAGCCGCAGCCGCTCCTCGCTTTCCCGGCGGCCCGCTTCGGCCCGCTCCCGTTCTGCAATTTCATCTACCAGCCGGCGGTTCATCTTGGCCAGGCCCGGCAAGCTCAGCGCCTGCGGCACCACTTTGAACAGGGCAATCACCGTCATCCACGAAACCACCGCTGTTATCACTTTCATGGTCCCAGCCAGACGATACCACGGGTGCCAAAACAGGCTGGCATCAATCAGATGCGTCAGGCCGCAGCACACGATAAAAAGCGCGAACAGTCCGAAAATCGGAACAAAGGGAACATCCCTGCGCTTGCCGATGAAATAGACCAGGATCAGGGGAATCGCGGCATACGCCCCGAAGATGGCCACGTCCGACAGGATATGCAGCCACCCGTGGGCCTCGCTCCACTGCCCACAGGTCCAGCGGGGAGGAAAGTCCTCGGTATCGAAAAGTTGCTGGAAAAACTGGAACATGAAATTAATGCTGATTGTTATCTAAAACCAGCAAAGCTGGAGGAAAGGCAATACTACCGCACCGTCTTTAAATGGCCTGCACCTGTTAAGTAGGGGTCTGGGTTGCCCGGTGGTATTTACTCCCGTTAGGAAATTCTGGCATGCGATGCGGGGGCAAAGCGATGGCATCGCCTGCGGCTGGAATCGTGAAGTGAAATCGCCGGGAAGGGGATGCATGGCGGCCTTGCCTGCATCGATGCTCGTCAGGTCCACGAGATCGCCGATCAGCCGGTTAAGGCACGCGACGTAGTGCGCAATGCGATCCATGCCCAGGATCGTTTTTTTACCCCCGGGGGAAACGGCGGCTTCGTTGGCGGCGACCTTCGCGTGGATCGCCATGCCGGCGAGGAGGTTTCGAAGGTCGTTTCCGACCATGCCCATAAGGTCGACCCGCTCGATCCGCTCGACCCGCTCGACCCGCTCGACCCGCTTGTTGACCCGGTTCATCCCTGTGCCCTTTCTCATGCCATGAATTACTTTGCTGAGAGTGGGTGTTCTTTTCAGCTGGCTGAATTTCTCAAGATCAGCTGAGGAAGCAAGATCAAAAGTAAAGAAATTGCGCCAAGATTGAAGTCGGATGAATAACATTCCATTGTTTTATTGGAGTCCGGGATGAAACCCGTCACCTATAAGGTCAATGGCATAAACGGAAGGCTGCCGCTGCTGATCAGGCGGCTGGAGCAGTGCGCGCCGGATGTGGTCATGCTCCGGTGTGGATAGAATTAAAAAGTTGATCCGGGCCAGCACGGGGTCACCGCGGAGAGAGGCACCGGGGACACTTCAAGGAATCTGCTGGGTCACCCGCAGACGCAGAAAGCAGTTTTGTCCTGACGTCACCGGCACCGTGAAGAGCCGCTGCAAACCCAACGCCTGATTTGCCACCGGGGTCCAGTTCACACAATCCAAGGAGCTTTCTGCGGTGTAGTTCAAATCGGAAATTCCGGCCGGGATAGTGAAACCCAGCGACAGGCCATGGGAACCAAGCACAGGCGCAGGCACACTGTCCCCCGGGGTGTATACGAATGGGTCGAGACCAAAGGCATATTCCACCAGATTAGCCATGCCATCGCCGTCGGCATCGCCCTGGGGATGGCCCGCGACAGACGGCCATGCGGTTTCGAACCCAGTGGCGAAACGCGGCACCACGGTGAGGAAACCGGAATACCCCATTAATCGATAACCAATTTGTGTCCGTATCCGCAGCAGATATGGAGTGCCGGGCACAAGGCTGGCTCCGGTCAACTGGCTGTCCAGCCTGAAATTGGTTTGGCCTGGACTGACCGGGGGCGAGGAGACAAGGCGGCTCACATGGGTCAGGGAAATGTCGTCCAGATAACAGCCATGGTTCAGATCCGGCCCGTCGAAGGCGACAGCCCCCGGCCGGAGGATGAAACGGATCCTGACCGGCTGGCCGGCCCAGGGGGCAAGAGAAATGGTTCGCAGATACCATGCCACGTCCCAGCCGCTGCTGTCATAGCTGGCCCCGGCACTGTAAACGTAGGAGCCGTTCCGGCCGTAAACCTCCGTCCATTTATTGCCGCCGTCCGTGGACAATTCAGCGCTGAGCCGGTTGTGAGAGAAGAGCCAGCGGAACTGCTCGTAGAACCGAAGCGTGCTAGTGTTGTCCGGGATGAATTCCCCATCCAGACTAAAGGACTGGGCTTGGGGGAGATAATTCTTTTCAGACGAATCCAAGGGAAAACACAGGTGGAAGGATTTTGTGCCGGCAAACGGACTAAAATGCTGCCCGTTGAAACTGCCGGGCCCCTGCAACAGCGGGTAAGTCCCTGTTTTATCAGCGATCACGGCGGGAGCGGCACTTTCGCCATTTTCCAAATAGGAGGCGGGCGGAGCAGGCGTCGAGGTAATCACCTGATAATCCCCGGCGAGAGGAGCGGCCTCAAACTGATAGTCCGCCCCGGCCGCTGACGGCTGCACAGGACCCGTGAGGTTCTGGCTCAGACCCAGTGTGTGGGGATCGAAAAAGATGGTTTGCCAGGTATGGCTGGCAGGCACTCCACTGCCGGAGATCCCGTTGACGGTGACCGTATAGGCGGCATCCGCACTGTCAGGAAGATGGAACGACGCTGGCTGGAAGACGAGAGTGTTATCAGCCAGATTGGCCTCGTTTGAGGAAAGGACGGTGACGGAAATTGCGCTCCCATCGGGGCCGGTCACCCTGATCGATCCTGCCGAAGTGGGAAAGGTTGCCCCGGGAAAGGAAATGGACCAGCGCAGGGGTTTTAGCGGGGCTGGAAAATACCCTTGGGCCGGCCAAGTGACAAATTGTTTCGGAGCAGTCGCCGCCGGCAAAAGGGAGCCGGTGACATACAGGGCATTGGACGGCAGGACTGGATAATAGCCGGCCCCATCATAATGGACACTTCGCGGCACATCCCCGCTGCTCATGTCGCCGGCGCGGCTGTAGAGAATCCAGCGGCGGTGGCCGACATTGATATTGTTGGACAGGTCATCACCCTGCCCGTCATCCGCCATGTAGACATCAATCGCACGAGGGCCAAAATAACCAATCGTGAGATTGGAGTGCCTGGATCCATTCCAGGCCGTGGAGGAATGGCAAATGGTGCTGGCGGCGTTGGGGCTGTGGGTCAGGGCGTAGTTGTCATAAAAGACGTGGGAATATGCGTTCAGGTAGGCAGAGGCTTGAGCACAGGTCCGTTTGGCGGTGCCGACGGGTATCTGCGGGCTGCCGGCCGCAGTGTCGTTGGCCGCAGGACTGGCATCAAAGGTTACCGAGGGCAGGCCGCACAGGGCCCGGAAAAAATTAACGCGGCGCCGCACATCTTCGCCGAAACCCTCACTGGTCGTTCCCGGAGAGCAACTCCCCCCATAGGCCCCGGTCCAATCAATGCGGTCTTCCGCCCCTTCCGAAGCCAAATAGACGGTGTTGTAGAAGGAAAGCGGCTCGTTCCGGCGGCTGGTATCCACCACAAAACCGGCGGATGGAACCACCCCACTCACAGGAAGCCAAGTAGCCGGCCCAGCGGAAGCTACTCGAAGCAGGCAGGCGCAAATCAGTGCTGATTTGAGCACCCTGAGAGTAGTCGGATGGATCGGGTACATGGCTCTACGGGCTCGCATTCTCTTCCTGGGCAAAAAAACCGAAGGTGAAAAGTCCTGAATCTGGCATGGGTGGAACCGCCTTCGGACGTAAATAGCTCCTGAAAGTATTAGAGTTGTGCACCTAATTACGAAAGTTTGATTTTTCAGGGGAATGTTTAGATTGGAGTTCACTGAGTCCTTCAGTCCGCAGATCCCGCCTTGAGGAACTTGCCGCCTTCCCTGCCCGCTCCGATAGGTTGACCAACCGTTGTCACCTCCGGCGGAGGCAGGTCCGTTCTGTCCCCGGATAACGTTAATTTCCGACACCTCCGAATGGTCCTTTATTCAGAGAAAACAAGGCAAAATGCCAAACACCAAACTTGTATTGTGGCGACTTGCATGAGGTCCGTGGTTGCCGGGGAGCCCCGCTGAGGGCAGGTGGTCAAAGGTGGTATGGAACAACATTTGCAAATAATGGGATCTGTCTGCCGGTCATTCCTGACCGTCCGACAGAAAACCCCATCCCTAACATTATGAAAGCATACCCAACGTTAAGCGCCGCCCTATTCGCCCTTGCCCTTCCGGCGTTGGGGCAAGTTACCGAAACCACCAAGGAAAAGACCACCAAGGAAACTGCAGACGGTTCGGTAGAGCAGCGTACCACAACAACCACAACCTTCAGTCCCGAGGTAAAAACCAAAGTCGTGGAGTATTTCGATACCTACAAAACGAACCCCCACGGACTACCTCCGGAATGGGCTACGCAGATGAAAATCAAGGAACTTCCTCCCACGTGGAGGACCGGACAGATTGCCTCAGGGACAGTGGTGACGCAGGAGCATCGCGCCTTCCTATACGAGGCACCACCGGCTTTGGTAAAAGTCCTGCCAGCTCCCCGTCCGGATACCCGATATTATGTGGCAGGCGGAAATATCATCGCCGTGGACAAAACTTACAAGGTTGTCGACTCGCTCCGTGTGCCCTCGATCAAATTTGACGTGGATGTTGACGGAGCCAAAGCCGAAGTCAAGAAGGCCAACAAGGACGACTAGGAGTCCTGACGGCTGAGTCCCTTCGCCTCCGGCGTTGGAAACCTCCAACCACTGTCCGCCCCGGCTAAGGCCTCATCAGCCTTCGCCGGGGTTATCTTCTGCACCATGCATGCGAACATTAAACGGCCGGGGGTCCCGGTTTATCGGCGATTGGGACGCCGGCAGGTGTCGGATATTACCAACGGCCCAATTTTGATATCATGATAGGGATTGTCATTTCTGCCGGGGCTGCAGGGCGATGGCATCGCCCAAATGCAAAATGCCGATCCATACCTTTTCTGTATCCGTCAAGCGTAGCCCCATTGGAAACGCCGTGCTATCCGGAGCCGTAGCGATAAACTACGGCTCTTATGGATGACTTCAAATCGACGATCCTGAAACGCGATGCCACTGGGCGTGTCAGTTACAGCCCGGAGCAGC
>JBBQWG010000095.1:0-6367 GCA_038210825.1 Verrucomicrobiales bacterium | reverse complement strand
TGCTTCCCCGGGAAAAACCTGACCTGAATGCCCGCCTCCACGAGGTGCCGCATCAGCCGGGCGTGTATCTGATGCGGGACCGCTTTGGCAAAATCATCTATGTGGGCAAGGCCAAGGACCTGCGGAAACGCCTCTCCAACTACTTCCAGCCGGCCCGCAGCCGCATGGCCGACCTGAAAACGAGGGCCCTCATCAAGAGCATCTGGGATTTTGAATTCCACACCGTCCGCAATGAACCCGAGTCCCTTCTCCTCGAAGGCAGGCTGATCAAGGAATACCGGCCCAAGTATAACATTTCCTTCCGCGACGACAAACGGTTCCTCCTCCTCAAAATGCATCCGGAGGAACCGTGGCCCCGCTTTTTCCTGACAAGGACCCGGAAGGATGACGGGGCGCGGTATTTTGGTCCCTTTGCCCACAGTGGCAGCCTGCGCACCACCCTGCATTGGATGCAGAAACAGTTCAGCCTGCGTTCCTGCCGTCCGCTGGTGCCGGGAGAACAGGACTACCGGCACTGCCACAACGACGTGATCAAAAATTGCTGTGCCCCGTGTATCGGCCGCATCACGCAGACTGCCTATCTGCAGAAAGTGGAGGAAGCCTGCGCTTTTCTGGACGGACGGTTCAAGGAACACCTCAAAGAGATCGAGGCGGAAATGCAGCAGGCCGCCGCCGATCTCGACTTCGAACGGGCCGCCGAACTGCGCGACATGCTGCTGGACTTCCAGCGCACCCTCAAACCCACCCGCCGCTTCACCCGCCGCCGCGGGGTGCTCTCGGACCAGATCAAGCCGCTGGAAGATGTCAGGGAACTCGGGGAGGTCCTCCAACTCACCCACCCGCCCGTGGTCATGGAGTGCTTTGACATTTCCAACATTTCCTCTAACCACATCGTGGCCAGCATGGTGCGCTTCCGGGACGGGGTGCCGGATACCGCCAACTACCGCCGCTACCGGATCAAAACGGTCAAAGGACAAAACGACTTTGCCTCCATGGCCGAAGTGGTGCGCCGGCGGTATTCCCGCATCCTCCTCGAAGCCGGGGAGGCCGCCCCAGATCTGCTGGAAGGCAATCAGGAGCCCGCCACCGATGCCCTGCGGCGCCTAGCCAGACATCTGGCAGAACATCCGGAAGACATCAAATCCCAAAAACCCTTTGTCCGCATGCCGGACCTCATCATTGTCGATGGCGGCAAAGGGCAGCTTTCGTCAGCTTGTGAGGAACTGCAGCGCCTCGGTCTGCATGGCCAGCCCATCATCGGTCTGGCCAAGGAACGCGAGGAAGTGTATGTGCCTGGCCAGCCGGAACCCATCCTCATGCCCCACACCATGGGGGCCCTGAAACTGCTGCAGCGCATCCGCGATGAAGCCCACCGCTGGGCGAACGGCTATCACCAGCTCCTCATGAAACGCCGCATCGGCGAGAGCATTCTGGATGACTGTCCCGGCATTTCCCCGGCCAAAAAGCAAACTCTCCTCGCCGAATTTGGCAGTGTCACCCGGCTGCGCCGCCTGACTCCGGAAACGGTGGCCCGCGTGCCAGGCATCAGCCTGAAACAAGCCACGGTGCTGAAAGACTGGCTGGATACCCACTAGGGGGTCATAACAGATAATTTGATGGTAGGCAGTCGGCAGCCGGGACTCGACTTTGGAAAGTCGGGCTGCGTTCAAGTCGTGCTGGCCTTTGATGTCTGCCCCTCCCTTCAGTCCATGGCCGGCGGCAGATGCCGGATCACCTTGCGCTGCAGCCGGCGGCGGCCCTTCCCCACCCGGGCCCACAGGCCTGGGGCAAAGCGTCCGGTAAAGCCATGGGCAGCCAGCCATCCTGACAAATCGGCGAGATCGTTTTCATCGCCCAGCCAATCCGCCAGCCGGTTCAGGGACGGTTGGTCCCGCCGCAACCCGGGAGGCAAAAATCCCAAGGCCCCCATCCATGCCTTCACGGCTTTGCGGGCCTCATGGAACCGGGCATCGGCCCCGCATTCCAGACGGCGGCACCGTTGCCCCAGCCTCCGCTCCAGCCTGGCCAGTCCCCGCCTCAGGGATTCACTCAGGGAATCTGCCGGAAGCGTCCGCAGAATGTCCTGCGCCGCGTCCATCCGCGCCATCCCCCAGGCCATGACTCCGGCCGGAGGACGCCGCGACACGGCTTTGCTTTGGTGGGCGAGGAGGCTGCCGATGGCGGCGGCCACCTTTGCATCCTCCTGCCATGCCAGCCGGTCCCATGTAGCCTGGCGCGACGCGGCATCGCGCGCCCCGGAAAGCATCCTGCCCACCGCCTGGACTTCCCGCCCGGCCGAGGATTCGAGGCGGAACAGCGCCAGTCCACCCCGCACCGCCTTGGCCAGCTTGCGGACCTCATGCACTGCCTCAGCACCGGACCCCCGCCCCGCCGGCAAATTGCTCAGATGCTGTTTGAGAAGGTCACAACTGTCCAGAATCTGGTCCCGGGCAAAGGCGGCAGCGGCAGGGGAGACAGTCATGGGAGGAAAACGGCACCGCCTTGGCAGGACTGTCAGCTTTCGGCCGGCCCCTCAGGCCACCGGAGTCCCCACGCGTCCCGGCACCGGAGCCCTAACCACGCCGGCGTTCCAGCAGCGTGACCATGATAAAGGCGAGGATCAGATTCAGGGTTTCGCGGTCTGTGGCCGGACCGGCACGCTCCATGAGAAAGCGCCCTTCCAGAATGGCCGGAACCTTGGTCACACTCAAAGCCGGTTGACCATCCGAACGGGTGGCGAGGTATTTGGGATGGAACAGATAGAGACTCACCAAACCGATCACTGGAATGGAGCCGATCAGGCCGTCCATCACCTTGGCCATGGGATTGAATTCACGGATCACAAAATCCGGCACCGAGTCTCCCGGATTGAAGACATCATAGTGGGCCCGCCAGAGCGATTTCATGCCCTGCCGTCCCACCGCCCCGATCGGTTGGCCGTTGGCATCGGTAAAACTATAGCGGGCAGACCAGTCAATGATGCGGTCCGCCGTGATGTGGGCAACTTTCTGGCTGCGGCCCGTATCAGCAAAAACCTCGACCTGTTCGCGGATGCGGAAGAGCTGCTGACGGACAAACAACAGCACCCGGCCGGTGGCATCGGTAACCGTGATACAGGGAGCCAAAGCAAAAAACTTGAAGCTCATCCGCAGCGGAAACTGGGCACCCTGCAGGATCGGCAACATGTCCTGGGGCAAGGAAGGCATCCCCAGGTGGGAGGGTGGATTGTAGGGATTGTCAGCACTCATGAGGCCAGTGTGGATGCGGTCAGGGCAATTGCAGGCGGAAACTTGCGCAGGTTGACGCCGCGGCCGCCCTGCGGATGATGCGGCATGAAATCGTTCCGCTTCCCCTTCAAAACTCTCGTGGTGACCGGTCTGCTGAGTTTTGTCCTGGTGGATAATCCTCCGCTGAAACTCACGTTCGCCCACACCAAGGACATGGTGAAGAAGGCGGAATTTTACCCGCTCTCCTCGTTCTCCATGTATTCCACCTTTTCCGAGACCCCCTTCCTCGTCTTTTTGACCAATGGCACGGGGGAAAAGGTAGCCATCAACACCGCCCTGAAAACCCATGCCTCGGAGTTGAAAAAAACCTACGAAGTCCGGCTCAAGGCCCTGAAAAAACAGGCCGGCGTGCCCGGCCGCCTGACAGATGTTCCCCTCGCCCTGAAGGCCGAAGCCGGCCGCGATACCCTCCAACTGCTCAAAGCCCGCCCGCCCGTGCAGGACTATCTCGCCACCCAGACCGATCAGATGCTGCAGTTGCACGAGATTGTCCTGACCGCCGGTGAGGATGGCGTGGAAAAACGGGAACTGAAAGTCGCGGAACTCTAACGAGCTTCCTGAAAAGGGAGCACGGGGCACCGGCCCGTGAGGATGACCATGGCAGGGTAATGCATTTCCCTGTTGGCAGGCGGACGCCATGAAAACGGACGGGCCAGAGCCCCGTGCTCCCTTTGTTCTTCAACAGGCTGCTAACCCGCCGTTCCTCTGCGGCTGCGCCCGATGCGCCGGTTTCCAACTAGCCGGACAAAACCGGACCTGACCGTTTCTGTCAGAAGACCCGCACGGGCACCGCCCGCCAACCAAGCCCCGGAGTCCCAGCCACCGTCACCGGACCGGCCGGGAAAGATGCGTTAGCGGGCAAGGGTGAATTTAAGCGTGCCTGGGGCCTGCCAGGCCGCCATTGCCCCGAGCAGCGCTTCCGGGGTGGTGGCCGACACCACCCGGTCGCGGTCCTCCTGACGCAGAAACCCGCGGATTACCATCACGTCAAGGGTCGCCAGCAGGCCGTCAAAAAAGCCATCCACATTCAGCACCCCCACCGGACGGTCGTGAATCGCCAGTTGGCTCCAGGTCAGGGCCTCAAACAATTCATCCAGCGTCCCGAATCCTCCCGGCAGCGCGATAAACCCCGCCGCTTCCGTGACCATGATCTGCTTGCGCTCGTGCATGGTGGTCACCACCCGCATGTCGGTGACTCCAGAATGTTTGAGTTCCCGCGTATTCAGAAAAACCGGGATCACCCCGGTCACCGCCCCGCCCGCCGCCAGTGCCCCGTCGGCCACCGCCCCCATCATCCCCACGCCCCCACCGCCATACACCAACCGGATGCCACGGTTCGCCAGCAGAGTGCCCAGACTCCGCGCCAGGGCGGTGTAGGCCGGGTCGAGCCCGGGACTCGATCCACAATAAACCGCAAGGGAAGCAAACATCCCGGCGGCTTCCCACAGGGCCAGCCCCACCGCAAGCGCAGGCCTCGCCAGCCAGAACGGAGCCGGGGCGCTTTCCCTCTCTTTTTCAAATGATGCCAGCGGCGTTTTGAGAAAGCCTCATCCAGAATACCATTTTAACCCCGCTTCATACCCGCGGGCGGGACGTCCGGCCCCAGCCTCCAAATTCCAGCTTGCAAAGCCCGCCGTGCCCCCTTATCAGCCCCCACGACGCGCCCGGTGTGGCTGCGACCGTAAATGGGCAGATTCCAGAGTGGCCAAATGGGGCAGACTGTAAATCTGCTGGTTATACCTTCGAAGGTTCGAATCCTTCTCTGCCCACCACCTTTAAACTGAGGGGGTTATGATGAAAAAATGCCTGACAGGTTTTTTGAACCTTTTTCTGCTTGGACACTTCTTGGACGTTTTGACGGGTCTTGGCTCCTTCCGAATAACTGCCTGGAGTTACTTTTACCTCGGGTCGTCTTTCGTCATGCATGGCCAGCTAAGCGGCACTCTTCACCAAACCCGGCTAATCCGTCAGTTTGGCCAAGGCTGACGGGACCCGGGCCAGCAGGGTCACGACATTACGTCGGGACAGAGGAGGTTTCTGTCCGTTCCGAAATAACAGAAGGACCCGAAGTTGAAAAGCTGTCGAGATATACGCGAGACTCCTCGTGTCGGTGTTACGGGCTGAAGGTGCAGAGATTTGACCCACCCTCCCCCCTCCTTTCGGCATTGGGCAGCCCTGTCGCCAAAAGATTAAGAATTCTCCTCTCGACGCAACCGCTTCTCCGCTATGCTGCGGCATGAAGCTTGACCTTGATCTGGTTCGCAACGCCTTGGTTTTTGTTGAAGACCGTCCAGCTTCGGCAGGAATGTGTTCTCTCGGCATTAATCCTGACCCGGCAAAGGCTGAAGCGTCATTCACCCAAAATGCCCACTTTGCATTGCTTATCGACCACGGTCTGGTGGCGGGGAACCACCATGAGGACGAGTTGATGCGGCCAGTGGTGGTCAACATTCACGGGCTGACCATGCAAGGCCATGAGTTCCTTTCTCAAGTCAGGAGTTCCACCGTTTGGGAGAAACTCAAAGCGAAGACGGCAGAGGCAGGGGGAGCCATGACCTTGGCCATTCTTCAATCCCTCGGGGAGAGAATTACGGCCCGGATGCTTGGGCTCGATACTGAATGATGAATGCGTCCTGTTCCAAGAAAACCCATGCCTCCCCATTACGGCTTCACCACCGGAATCAACCGGATCAATCCAAAGAAGCATGAGTCAGGCAATTGCCTTTCAGGCCATGCCTCTGAGCGAGGCAGGTTCCGTCCCCGCTTCCCGATGAAACCACGTTGGCACCGGGCGGAGGGGGGAAGGCGTGGATTTCATCCCGGTATGGGAAACGGAAGCCCATGCCTTGGCTGTGGTTGAGAGACTCAAGGGGGCCGGCATAGGAGAGCGGTTCACCTTCCAAGTTCGCGACATTACCACGGGCATCCATGCCGGCGGCCAGTATCCGTCAAACGCCGCCCCGTGGATCTTGACTTGACGGGAATTGCGTTGGGTTAGGCCTGGGGGGATTCCGCAGGGGCTTTCCGGGCGGCGGCCCAGCCGTGGGGGGTGAGGCCGGGGAGGGTTTTGGTGGTCTCGG
>JBBQWG010000094.1:0-6545 GCA_038210825.1 Verrucomicrobiales bacterium | reverse complement strand
TGTAGGATTGCAGTGCCTCGTCGCTGGTGGCCACCGTGGCCACGTCAAAGCCCATCACCCGGGCAATCTGGCTCAGGGCCGTGCGCACGCCCTGCTCATCATCCACCACCAGCAGGGATGGCGGAGCATCCTCGTGGGCGGGGACAGGATGGCTGGCGGAACCGGGCAAGGCCGGGGCGGCTGGAGCTTCCGGGATGGGGAGAACCGTGGTGGACAACTCTGGTGCCAGCGGAGTGACGGGCACGGCGGCTGGAGGGGATGGCCAGGAGAAGAGATGAGGCTCCGTGGCGACCATGGGCACCGTAGCTGCGGAAGGAACTGGTTGTTCCGCCGGGGGGGCATGAAACGGAACGGAAGCCACCGGCACCGGCGCGGTCAGCGGCGCCAGCACGGGCAACGGAACCAAGCCAGTGGAGCCGGGGGACGGTAACGGAAGCGCTGCCGGCAAGGATGGGGCCTCTGCTGAAGCTACCGGCCCGTTGGCCGGAGCGGATTCCGCATCCGGAGTCAAAAGCGCCGGGAGGTAGATGAGGAACTCGGTGCCAACATGGACCCGGCTGCGCACCAGCATTTCACCGCCGTGGTCCTTAACGATTTGATAACAAATTGGCAGGCCGCATCCGTTGCCCTCCGGTTTGGTAGTGAAGCGTCCGTGAAAGAGGTGCTGGAGATGCTCATCCGGAATGCCCGGTCCCCAATCCCTGACAGAAATCAAAATATAGGGTCCTTCCGGCAGGGCAATGGTGTCCCCATTGGTGAGGTCCCGCCGCAGTGCGGTAATCCGGAGCCGGCCGCCGTTGGGCATTGCCTGCACCGAGTTCCGGATCAGGTTGAAAATGACCCGCTCCAACTGGCTTTCATCGACCTCCATCTCCGGCAGGTTGGCCTGAAGATCCAGCGAGGCGGTGACATTCTGCGCACAGGTGGCAAGGCGGATGGCCCGGCCTAACAGGTCGCCCGGGGCACAGCGGCTCCGCACCGCCGAACGCGGGCGGAAACAATCGAGGAAATCCTTGGCAAGGTCGCTGGCCCGCTGGGCGGAGACGTGAGCTACTTCGAGGCTGTCAAAAAGATCGCCATTCTGCGGGATGGCCCGGATTGCCAACTGCACCGGCAGCACGATCGAAGTCAGGGCATTGTTGAATTCGTGGGCGACTTGCCGGGCGGTTTCCCGGATGGTTTCGATCACATCCTCCTGCCAGCCCGGCGGGGAGGGTGGCGGGCCCATCGGGGAGGGAGCAGCGGCCGGGTCCGGAGCGGGATTTTTTTCCGCCCGCACTTGAAGCTGAGGTTCCATGGTCAGGACCACGCCGAGGACTTCTCCGGACGGTCCGCAGGTGGCCTTGATCCTCGCCTGGCGGGGTCCTCCCTCCGCCGCTAAAAAGGTCAGGGTGCAGGCCGTCGGCGTGCCGGTGAAAGATTCCTGCAGGGCCTGCAGCAAATGCTGCCAGGATTCCTCGGTCAGCAGGGGCTGAAGGGGAGATCCAAACAGATCCCGGGCGGCCACTCCCGTGCAGGCCACGGCGGCTTCATTCCCCCATGCAATGACCGGGCCGTCCGCGGGGGTCAGACCATTTTGCAGGATCAGAACCGCATCGGACACCTGGTCCAAGGCCACCCGGAGGTGGTGGTTCACCGCTTTGATCCGCTCAACCGGGACAGGGGAAGAAGTGGAAGTGGACAAAACTGGAAGGATGGTGGAGGCTGGCCGGGGGATGGTCACCCTTAATATATCTTAAATAACCAGGCGAGGGAAAAATGAGGCAAAATTTTTGCTAGAATTGCCCTGCGGCTCCTCCGGCGCCTGTCGTCCAGGCGCACCATTCAGACGCCCTCTGACGGTTGCCGCCACGGCGGTTGGTGCGTCAGGAGCAGCGAGGACGGGCCGGCCTGCTCCGCCGTTGCATGATGGCTTCAACGCGGCAGCATTGCCCCTTCATGAAGTCCTGTGTTTTCCCCGTCATTATCCTTTTTCTGCCTTGGGCAGCCATGGCCCAAACGTCGAAGCCGGCCAGCAACTCCCGCCCCCCCGTGCGGATGGATGCCTTGACTTTGGAGCCGGAAATCCGCAGTAAAATCGACGGCTTTTTTGCCATTCTCAAGCAACGCAAGGTCGAGGAGGCCTACCGCCGGCTGCTGGAGGGGTCCGTTTTGGCCGCCGACAATCCGGAGTTGGTTCAAAAACTGGAGGAGTCCACCGCCCGGGTTCTGGAACTCACGGGCCGGATTGATGGCACGGAAATCCTGCGCATCCGCCCCGCCGGGAAAACCCTGCGCGAAGTGACCTGTCTGCTGAATGGCGAAAAACGCCCCCTGCGCTGGAAATTTTATTTTTACCTCGCCGATGGACGCTGGCAGGTCCTCGATACCAATGTCGCCACCGAGGCGTCCGGATTTTTTGAAGATGAAAAATAAGGGGGAAAAGGCGGAAGGGCTCAGGGTTCAGGTTTCAGAAATGCTGTCGGCTTGATTCTGATTACTTAAGATGGCTTCCTGACCGCCGACCCCCACCACTGACCGCCGACCGCTGCTCCCTGACCGCTTCCCCTCCCTCCCCTCCCTCATCCATGCATCAGGTCTATATCCGCACTTACGGCTGCCAGATGAACGAGCGCGACTCGGATCAGGTCGCCCGCATGTTTCTGGACCGGGGCGGCTACGCGATGACCGGGAACGAGGCTGAAGCCGATGTCATCCTGATCAACACCTGCTCCGTGCGTGACCAGGCCGAACAAAAGGCCATCGGCAAGATGAGGCAGGTCGGTCCCTTGCGTTATACCAAACCCCATGTGGTCTATGGCTTTCTCGGCTGCATGGCCCAAAGCCGCGGGGAAGAACTGCTGGCCGATATCCCGCATCTCGACCTTGTGGCGGGCACCCAGAAGTATCACCGGGTGGTGGACTACGTGGATACCATCCTGACTAAACGCCTGGAAAGGCGGATGGACGACGAGCGCTTCAGCATTGTGGATGTCGGTGAGGAGGAAGGAAGCCAGAACACCATCCGGGACCAGACGGTGGAAGTCCGCCAGGCCACCGCGTTTGTCAGCATCATGCAGGGCTGCAATATGAAGTGCACCTTTTGCATCGTGCCCTATACGCGCGGCAGCGAGCGGGCCCGTCCCATCCACGAAATTGTCGGGGAGGTGCGCCGGTTGGTGGATCAGGGAGTCAAGGAAGTCACCCTGCTGGGCCAGATCGTGAACCGGTATGGCCTCAGGGAATTTCCGGCTGTGGGCGGCCTGAGCCCCTTTGTGCAGTTGCTGGAGCAATTGCATACGGTCGGAGGGCTGCACCGCATCCGCTTTACCAGCCCGCATCCGATAGGCTACCGCAGCGACCTCGTGGAAGCCTTCAGTCGCCTGCCCAAACTTTGCCCGCACATTCACCTGCCGCTGCAAAGTGGCAGCGCGTCCATTCTCAAGGCCATGCACCGCCCCTACAGCCCGGAGCGCTTTCTGGAGATCTGCCATCAGATGCGCGGAGCCCGTCCGGACCTTGCGATCACCACCGACATCATCGTGGGGTTCCCCGGGGAATCGGAATCCGACTACGAAGCCACCAAGGCAGTGGTCCGGGCGGTGCATTTCGACAACGCCTTCATCTTCCGCTACAGCCCCCGCCGCGGCACTCCCGCCGCTTCTCTGCCTGACGAAATCCAGATCCCGGAAGCCATCAAAGAAGCGCGCAACCAGGACCTCCTGGAACTCATCAATGCCCAAGCGCGGGAAAAACTCGCCGCCGAAGTCGGCCGCACCCTGGAAGTGCTCTGCGAAGGCTTCAGCAAAACCACCGACACCCGCCTCACCGGCCGCAGCCCACAGAATAAAATCGTCGTCTTCGAAGGCCCCCACGGCCGTCTGCGCGGGGAACTCCTCCCGGTGCGTATCGTGGAAACCAAGGGATTTACCCTCTATGGGGAGCTGGCCTGAGGCTCTGGAGCCCGAAGTTGCAACCATGGGTCATCCTTATCGGAATGCTTATGACGCATTTTAACAGAATAATTTGCATTAATCATAATTACAATGCATATTGGAATTACATTCGTCCTGATTTTCATTCATGCGCCTCTTGGTTCACGATTACGCCGGCCATCCCTTCCAGATCCAGCTCTCCCGGGAATTGGCCAAAATGGGGCATGAGGTTTTGCATGCCTTTGCGGGATCGCTGCAGACGCCGCGGGGGGATTTGGTGAAGCATGCCGGCGATCCGGAAGGTTTCACGGTGCGGGAAGTGGCGATGGATCCCCAATACCCCAAATACAAATATTCCTTTGTGCGCCGCCGCCGCATGGAATTGGCTTATGGAGAAGAAATCGCCAAGCTGATCCGCCAGTGGAAACCGGACGGCGTCATTTCCTCGAATACGCCTACCGAACCTCAGGAAGCCATCTTGCGGGCTACGCAGCAGACCGGAGCCAAATTTGTGTATTGGCTTCAAGACTTCTATAGTCTGGCGGTGGACAAACTGGTGCGCAAAAAAATCCCTGTATTCGGCGGGATGATCGGCAGCTACTACCGCCGCCTCGAAGGCCGGCAGCTCCGCTCCAGCCACCAGGTCGTGGCGATTACGGATGACTTTGCCCCCATTCTGCAGCAGGACTTCGGCGTCCATGACCAACGCATCACGGTCATTCCCAACTGGGCTCCCCTTGAAACCCTGCCAGTGACGGAAAAGGACAATCCCTGGCGACGCCGCCACGGGCTGCACGGCAAATTTGTGTATCTCTACACCGGCACGCTCGGTATGAAGCACAATCCTGAACTATTGCTCGGCCTGGCAAAACAATACCGCAACCATGATGACGTGCGCGTTGTGGTGGTATCGGAGGGAATCGGTGCTTCCTGGCTGGCGGAAAAACAAAGGGAGCAAAACCTGACCAACCTGCTGCTTTTGCCCTATCAGGACTTTCTCGAGATGCCGGAGGTGCTAGGCAGTGGCGATGTGCTCTGCGCCGTCCTTGAAGAAAAGGCGGGAGTCTTCTCTGTGCCGTCCAAAGTCCTAACCTATCTCTGCGCCGCCCGGCCGCTGCTGCTCGCGGTGCCCCAGGTCAACCTTGCCGCCCGCATCATTCATCAGCGGAAAGCCGGACTCACCGTGCCTCCTGCCGACGTCGCGGCCTTTCTGGAAGCCGCCGAACACCTCCGCACCAACCCCCATCTCGCGGCGCGTTGCGCCAACAACGCCCGCGATTATGCGAAAAACACCTTTAAAATTGAGGATATTTCGACAAAATTCGAGACAATTTTTAGAAACTAGAATTATAAAATCTGGAAGCAACATGAAGGGCAGGGTAGTCGTCACCGGCGCGGGGGGCTTTATCGGCGGACATCTGGTTCAGTTTCTCAAATCCCAGGGGTATTCGGAAATCCGGGCGGTGGACCAAAAACCTCCCGAAGACTGGTATCAGCTCCATGCGAAGGTGGAAAATCTGGTGATGGATCTCCAAAGAATCGAGGCCTGCCAGCTTGTCTGCAGGGGGGCTGAAACAGTCTACAATCTGGCGGCCGACATGGGAGGCATGGGGTTCATCGAGAATAACAAGGCGCTCTGCATGCTCAGCGTGCTCATCAATACCCACCTTCTGATGGCGGCGCGTGACCAGGGGGTGAAACAGTTTTTCTTTGCCTCCAGTGCTTGTGTCTACAATGCCAGCAAACAGACCGACCCGGAGAATCCCGGCCTCAAGGAAGCTGATGCCTATCCGGCCATGCCTGAAGACGGCTATGGCTGGGAAAAACTCTTCGGCGAACGCATGTGCCGCCACTTCCGCGAGGACTTCGGCATCCAGACGCGGTATGCCCGCTATCACAATGTCTATGGTCCCCACGGCACCTGGGATGGCGGCCGCGAGAAAGCCCCTGCGGCGATCTGCCGAAAAGTCATCCAGGCCAAACTCAGCGGCCGGCACGAGATCGGCATCTGGGGCGATGGGGAACAGACCCGCAGCTTCATGTATGTCGATGACTGCACCTGCGGCACCCACACCATTCTCCACAGCAACATCCTCGAGGCCATCAACCTCGGCAGCGAGGAAATGGTCAGCATCAACCATCTGGTCAGCATGGCGGAGGACATCGCCGGGGTGAAACTCAAGAGGCACTATCAACTGGATGCCCCCAAGGGCGTGCGCGGCCGCAACAGCGACAACACCCTGATCCGGGAACTCCTCGGCTGGGCTCCCTCCATCAGCCTTCGCGAAGGTCTCGAAAAAACCTACGCCTGGATCTACGACGAAATCAAAGCCGGCAGGACGGAAAAAGGCAGGCGCCCCCTTTCGGCCCTCGAGCACGCCTGATCCGGCTTCTTCTCCTAACCGGACCGCAACGTCCGATTCCCCTTTGCCGGGAATGGTTCGATTCCGTTTTTGCTATTAAACGGAATTTGAGCGGTCCCCGGTTTGTTATTCAAATGGCAAGACCCAAGGGTGTTCCGCGAGGCCGGGCGCTGGGAGCGCCGTGCGTCCCGCCGGCTTCATAGCACCGGACTCCCAATACCAAAGCCGTGATCAGGGCCGAAGCTCCGGGGCCGGCGGGACGCACGGC
>JBBQWG010000093.1:0-7017 GCA_038210825.1 Verrucomicrobiales bacterium | reverse complement strand
AGAGGCCGAAGTCGCGGGCGAGGGCATCAATGATAACAACACCTCCGTGGGCACTGACATTTTCCGAAGTCTGCAGAACCACGTCGGCATAACTATTTTTCTTGGTGAAAACGGCAGTTTTCATGAGAGAAACTACACCTCGAGGATATTGTTCCTTTCAAAATAATAGCACCAGTCCGTAAATAATTCTCCCTACTATCATAAGAATTGGGGCATGGGAACTTGTTTGCAGCTTTTTCAACAAGTTTCATGGGAACTTGTTTCCTCTGGACATGACGTGTTGCACACCCGCCTGGGAGTCCGAAAATAAATAGGGCCGCGCTTTCGACATCCTCACCCCTCGCAAAAAAACAACCCTCCGCAACCGCTTTTTCAACAAGTTTCATGGGAACTTGTTCCTTCAACAAGTTTCATGGGAACTTGTTTCCTTTCTTTGGGAACTTGTTTCCTCTTCATGGGAACTTGTTTCCTCCGGTTCTGCCACAGGGCTGACACCAGTCGCGACGGGTTCTGGAACCTCCGCACCCGCCTAAACCGAGGCGGGAACAAAAAACCCCCGCTGGGAAACCAGCGGGGGTTTTATAATTGAATTCCGGATAGGATTATTGGCCAATCACGGAGAGTGTCAGGTCATTTCCGGTGCCGACAGCTGAGATGCTCCCCGAAGCCGCAGCGGATTCGGTGGTCGACAGAGGCACCACAAATGTTGAACCCGCAAAAGCGCCAGCACCAGAAATACCGGCACCGGTCACGGCGGTGATGGCATCAGCCTGTGTGTAGCTGGTGGTGTTGCCGGCAGCACGGGCCGCGTTGAAAGTGCCGACGATGTTCTGGGCGTTGCGGCGGGTCTTGGCGGCTTCGGACTTGCCGAAGATACCGGACATCGCCGGGATGGCGATGGCAGCGATCACGCCGATGACGGCGATCACGACGAGGAGTTCAACGAGGGAGAAACCCTTCTTGGCGTTGGTCTTGATCAGATTTTTCATTTTGAATTTTTGGTTTGGTTTTTGATGTATCGTCCGATTGGACGGTTAAAAATTACCACATCAAAATGGGCGATCAAGTAAATTCTATAATTTTTATAATTGTTTTGAATTTCTTCGACCGTTCCCACCCCCCCGGTTACGGCCAGAGAGATCCACTGTAAGAGCAATCTGCATTGGAATTCCCCATTTATTTTAAGCCGATTGGCTCATTTTAATGTTTATCTGATCTCCGGGCGGGATCGGAAAGCGGAGGGAGACCAGCAGGCCCTAGAACCTTCAAAAATGATCATTTTTCTTGATTTTATGGGTTTACGTGATATTTTTAAACATGCGCGGAACCGTCCAGCCTCCCATACCATCCACTCCACTGCGAGTTCTGGGGCGCCAGCGGGTGCTTTGGATTCTCCTCGTGGGGCTATTGGCGATGGGAGGGGCGTTGCAGGCTGATTTCTACATGGATGATTTTGCCTTCATTTTAAACAGTAAAGGGGACGGCCCAGCGCAATTTTACTGGTCCTTTATGGGAGAGGCTTATGGCAGTGATGCGATAGATGCCATGGGGGTCAGTATCTTCCAGCTCCTGCCCACAGGCATGACTCTACTGACCAATTGGCTGTTTCCGCTCAGTCCGGAGGCGGCACATGCATGGAATCTCCTGATTCATCTGGTGCTTTGCGTGGTGGTATACCGGATGGGAATGGTGTTGTTTCAATCGTTGGAATTGATGGTCACCTGTGCGCAGCGCCGCCACGCGGCCTTTCTAGGAGCCCTCATTTTCGCTTGTCATCCGTTGGGCACTGAGCCGGTGCATTATGCCAAATGCCACATGGTTCAGTTGGTGGCCCTGTTCAGCTTCTGGGCCACCGCTGAAGCCCTGCGTTTTTTGAATCAACCCACCCGCCGCCAGGGGATCCGGTGTCTGGGTCTGGCCGGATTGGGCATGATTTCTTATTTTCCCGGCACGGTGTTGCTGGGTTTCAATTTGCTGATTTTGGTGCTCTTCACGGCGCGGGCCAAAGGATTCCAAGTCCTCACCTCCCGGCTGCCGGACCCCGCGCTGCTGAAACGCCCGCGCCCTATGCTGGCACTTGGTCTTGGAGGAGCTGCCCTTGCCTATGTGGGTTGGTTCTTCCTGTCCAGTTTTTACCAGGTGGTGACCGGGGAGTTATTCACGCTGCACATCGTGACCCAGGGCCGGGTGTTCTGGGAATACCTGCTAAGAATCGTGGTTCCGACCGGCCTTGCCAGTGATCATTATCAGCCATGGTCCACTTTCCGGGATCCGGCGGCGGTGTTGGGCCTTGCCGGATTCGTCCTCCTGCTCCTTGGCACAGTGCTGCTGGCTTTCCGCAAGGGATCGCGTTCCCGTCAGGGATTTGGCCTGCTGCTGCTCTTCGCGCTCACTCCTTTCGCGATACGCCTGCTGTATGCCAATATCGAAATCATGGTGGAATACCGTGCCTACCATGCCCTTCCCTGGATCGGGCTCCTGGCAGGCTGGGGCCTGACAATACTCGCGGACCGCCTGCCCTCCTCCCGCATCCGATGGCTGCCAGCCACCGCCCTCATTACGCTGTTTACGGTCCTCAGTGCCGAACGCAGCCAGGTCTGGCGCAGCGGCACCACTCTGGCGGAGAATGTGCTTGAACAGTATCCGCTGAACAACCGCGCCCGCACCCAACTGCAAAGCTTTGATTTGGATGCGGGCCATTACGCTGAGGTGCTGCAGCGGCACCGCGAGATCCTCGAAGTCAGGGATCAAATCAATGTCCTCAATGCGCAAAATGCGGGGAGGGTGATCATTGATCCGATCCGCGCTGATGCCAACGTCATCGGAAGCTATCAATTCGCCGTTTTGGCCCGTGCCGAACTGGAAGGCTGTATCAGGGCCCTCGCCTTTGCGGACCACTCCATCGCCTCCCTGAAAACCCTGCTTCCAGGCCAGTTCAAACCCCGTCCCGGCGAAACCATCACCGGAGCATGGCCGCTGCTTGAAGCCCGGGCCGCCGTGGAGCGGGCCCATGCCGCCGGCTACGATTCACGCGCCGCGCCGGTCCAACGTGGCCCTGAATCACCATCGCTATAACATTCTATCCACCTGTCTGCGTGATGCGCCCAGCCTCCAATTCAAAGTCCGCCTCCGTTTTCTGGGAGGTTCTTTTCCAGCGTCCATTGTTCTGGATCTGCCTGGTGGGGCTGCTGGCCATGGGCGGGGCCCTCAAGGCCGGTTTTTATATGGATGATTATGGGTTCATTTTGACCCAGAGCGGTGATGCCCCCCGCACCTTCCGCCTAGTCATCGGCACCCTTTCCCTGGGAGACAGCAGCCCCGGGGCCCGGGACATCACGCTTTTCCAGCTGATTCCCACTCTGATGACCGTGGTGACCAATGGGCTGGTTCCCATGAGTCCGGCCGCGGCCCACTGCTGGAATCTGGCAATCCATTTGATCCTGGCATGCATGGTTTTCCGGTTGGGGGAACGCCTGCTGGGCCATCTGCAAATTTTCGGCTCCCCGGCCCTGCGGCGTCAGGCGGCCTTGGTGGGCGCTCTTGTTTTTGTCTGTCACCCGCTGGGTACCGAACCCGTGCATTATGCCAAGTGCCACATGGTGCAGTTGGTCTCGCTCTTTGCCTTTTGGACGACCTGTGAGGCCGTTGCTTTTCTCAACCAGCCTTCCAAAAAATCAGCCCTTTGCCTTTTTGCCGGGGCGATGTTGTGTGTGATCTCCTATTTTCCGGGCACGGTTCTCATCGGCTTCGGTCTCGCCGCAGTGCTCCTTTTCCGCGTCGGAGACTCGGGCCTGGCACCGCTCCGTCAGGTCCTGCCCCCGCGGGCCACCCTGCTGCGTCCGAAGAATATTACCCTCCTCGCGGCCCTCGCGGCTCTGCTCCTGTCCTTGACGGGCTATTTTCTATACCGCTTCTCTGATGTCCTCTCCCATTGGTCTGGCCTGTTCCCGGTTCACGTTGCCACGCAAGGCCGCGTTTTTTGGGAATATGTTCAGCGGATGATCGTTCCTCTCGGACTGGCGAGTGATCACTATCAGCCCTGGTCCACGTTCCGCGATCCCGCAACCCTTGTGAAACTCGGACTGCTGCTGCTCCTGTTGGGCCTGACTGGCTGGTCTGCCTTCACCAAAGGGTCCAGCCAGCGCCGGGGGCTGAGTCTGCTGTTTTTGCTCGCCATGATTCCCCTGGTCATGCGGATGTTATACACCAACATAGAGATCATGGTGGAATACCGGGCCTATCATGCATTGCCCTGGGTAGGTCTGCTGGCCGGCTGTGGCCTGACTGCGCTTGCCTCCCATTATTCCGCCAGCAAACTCCGCTGGCTGCCGGCCGGATCCATCGTGGTAGGGTTTATTCTCCTGAGTGCCCAGCGCGGCACGGTATGGCGCAGCCCCATCCTGCTGGCGGAAAACAGCCTGGACCAATATCCCTTCAACAACCGTGCCCGCAACCAGCTCCAGTTTTACGATTTCTATGCTGGCAAATACGGGGCCGTTCTCGACCGTCACGAGGAACTCATCGCCACCATCGATGAGATCGTCGCCGAAAACCGGCGCACCGAAGGCCGGGTGATGATTGACGGTTACCGCACCAACAGCAACCTCATCAGCAGCTATCAACTCGCCGTTTATGCCCGCGCTGAACTGGAAGGCGCGATGAGCGCGCTCTCCTTCGCCGACCAGTCCATCACTGGCCTTAAAACGTCGAACCCCGACTGGTTTGTCAAAACGCCCAGGCAGGGCCGGATGCCCATTTGGCCGGTGCTGGAAGCCCGGGCCGAAGTGCTGCGGCAGAAGGACAAGCTGCCCAACGCCCCCCTGCCGCCTGTTCACTGAGGTCCTTGGGCTTTGCCGATGTATTCCTGGCGGTCATCCATTTGCGGGCAGAAGCTCCACTTGCCGAGCCACTGAATGCTGGTATGTCGTAAATGTATGGCTACGATGACACACCGGACGACTTTCGCGCTGGATGAAGCCACCACCCAGCGCATCCGCACCCTTGCCGCCCTGTGGGAAGTCTCGCAGGCAGAAGTCAGGAAGTGGTTCCTTTCGACGGCCCGCAAGCCACGGCGGCGGCCCAACTTTTCAACCTCACGGGAAGGAAACGCACCCTCCGGGTTGATGCCATGATCGCAGGCACCGCCCTGCGGCCGAGCCCACGAAGAGCGCACTGACAAAAACATTCGTGTCGACGACCAGCAGACGGGACGCGGGATTCATTTCCCGAATTTTTCAGGAAACAGCTCGCGGGCCTCTTCCCCGCCAATGTCCATCAACTCCATCAACTCTCCGGCCGTCGCCTGCTCTGTTGCGGGCGGGACCGGCGATTGAAGGGAGCGGCTCAACCAGCGGCTGGCTTCCTCCTTCGCCTGCTCCCGCCGCATCAGTTCTTCTTCGGTTGTTTTACACAACGCAATTCGGCGCCCGTTACGGGTAATGATGACGCCTTCATCCATCATCAGCGTTTCGATAAATAGGCCAAAATTGTTTTTGGCCTCCGTAGCGTTCAACGTTTTCATCGGGCTATTTTAGCTAAAATGGCTTCAGGGGCGGCGTATTTCCAAACGCCGCGACGGAATTGAACAGAATAGCAAAGAACGAACATTGTGCGATGGCGGGAGGTGCTTCGCACAGAGGGCGTGGAGACCGGGCTACTGATAGAGTTCGAGGGGGAAGTCATTCAAAAGGCGAAGGGCGGAGTGCAGAGTCGATGGTCTACTTTTCAGACCGGGCTGCGCAAAAAAAGGATGCCCAGCCCCAAAGGGGCTAAGGTGACAGCCCGAGGAACTGCCCCGGGTGTGTTGACCCGTCGCCAAAGAGCCTGACAGGGCGAAACTCCGGGGAGTCACGCCCTTTCAGGGCTGCCCCATCGGCCGGTGGCACGGACCTGGGGTGGCTGCCCCAGGCTATCACAGGCAGCCCCTTTGGGGCACGGGAGCGGTCTCATTTGGAAAAAAGACCGGCGTTTAACCAGCCTCCGACTTGGCGGCCCGGACTGTGGCGGGATCGGAGCGGCCTCATTTGGGAGAAGGATTGGCCTTTAACTCACGTTTTTAGGGTCAGTTTCTGGCCTTCGTCGCATTCATGGTCTTCCCGGGCGTCTGATTACTCCACGGTGACGCTCTTGGCCAGGATGCGGGGTTTATCGACATCGCGGCCGAGGGCGACGGCGGCAGTGCGGGAGTGGTGGGAAAGGGTCCGTTCCGGCCTTATCTGAAGGAATTCCGGAACTCCTTGGGAGTTCCCTTCGGACTTAAGGCGACCTCGGGTAGGCCATCTGCGCCGGCCAACCCCAGGTTGTCGTCCTTCACCCCTTAGGGGTGTGGGGCCATACCATACCAGAGCAGACCGGCGACGCTGTAGCCATCATGTCGTCCTGCACTCCTTTGGGGTGGGGGCCATACTCGTGGCGGGACTGCGTGCCGCCCCCCCGAATCCTTCGCTTCCTCCGATCATCTCTCCAGGATGGCCGGACCAGGCCGGGGCCGGGGCCAACCTGGACAGCAAACCCGTCCATCTGGTTCAACATGCCACCATGGGCCACGTCTTTTCCAAGGCCATTAACAAGGTGGCCAGCCCCGTGGTCGGTCTGATGAGCAATGGGGAGGAGGGGGATTGTCCCAACTGGACAAGGGATGATTGCCCAACGCCGTTCTGTGTCCAGTGGATGAGGTGGAGGGGTTGTCCCTCGCTTGCCTTTTGTTGATGCCTGCGTGCCCTTTTCTCCCGGCTGACCCGTACCAGCCGGAACACCGGGGCCATCCACGACTGCGCCAGACTCAGAGGACACGCCATCACGCTGGCCGGCACCCGCAGTGGTGCCTCCTTCAACGCCGCTCATGCCGCATCCTGCGCCGGAGGGCAGCAGATCATGGGTATCCGTCAAGCGTAGCCCCATTGGAAACGCCGTGCTATCCGGAGCCGTAGCGATAAACTACGGCTCTTATGGATGACTTCAAATCGACGATCCTGAAACGCGATGCCACTGGGCGTGTCAGTTACAGCCCGGAGCAGC
>JBBQWG010000092.1:0-8741 GCA_038210825.1 Verrucomicrobiales bacterium | reverse complement strand
CTCAAAGTGGCGAGCCTGGGCGGCTACCTGAACCGCAAGCACGATCCCGCCCCGGGGCTGCAGGTTCTTTGGTGCGGAATGCAGAAAGTGATAGCCTACGGCGAAGCGTGGCAAGCTTTCACCCGCCTTCACCCGCACTTGAACTGACTTATGTGTAAAAGTCAGGGTTTCAACCCCAGGAAACCCGGTGCCACCCCATTCGAAGCGCCAACGGTGCGTTCCAAGGACGGGTTGGGCCCATTGGGTAGGGAGGACGGTCGGCGATGGGGAAATTAGTCGACCCCGGGTAAATCATGGCCTGTTATCCAGGATCATCCAGTCCGCAGGTTTTACGGGATGTGAGCGGTAAGCCTCCGGAGCGCGCCGTCGGGATAACAGCCATCCCGTGACCCGCCTGGAATTCCATAGCCATGCGATCGGTTGGCGACACGTTGGGCAGGCCATAAGACCGATTCCAAGTTCAAGGGTTGGCCTGCCAATGCTGGCACAGGGGGCCTCCCTTTCCGTAGACGGGATCCTCCGGGGGCAAAGGGACGGCGGGGATGCGCTGACGGAGGGCGGGGAGCGGGGTTTCGCCGGGACCGGATGAGGCTGGGCTCGCGGCTGTTGGGGTAGGCCCCCACCACTTGGAAGTCCGGGGAGGAGCGCAGGCATTTGTGGCCGGTGCCAGCGGGGAGGATAACAACATATCCCACTGAAACGTGGAATTCCTGACCTTTTTCTCCGCCGAGGAGCAGCGTGGCCGCTCCCCGGGACACGCCAAGGACTTCGTGGTTGTCCGGGTGGAAATGATGGTAGTCATACACACCCCACCGCCAGCTTGCCCCCCAGCCGTGGGAGGCAAAGCGGGACTCGAACCAGGCAGCGGGATCTTCGGCTTGGGCGGCGGGTGTGCCACGCAAAAGGATGACGGGGTCGCGGGGATGATTGGGCGTCGCTCCGTCATCGGCAAAGCAGCAGGTTTCGATGGCGGTGGGGGGATCTGTCATCGCGGGCACCGGGTTGAATCTAACTAGTTAGGCTTGGATTGGAAATGTTTGGTAACGGGCCCTCTGCCTGGATTGGCTGATTCTCGGCATGGTGCTCCCTGAAGCCGCTGAATTCCCGGGTGCCGGTGTCACTCCTCCGGTTTGGGCTCCGGTTCTTTTTGCAGCTTTTGCAGCAGGCTGTCTTTTTTTTCGCCGGGAGGCAGGGTATCGATCCAGCGCTGGGCGGCTTCGGGTTCGTGGGGGAGCAGGGTTTCGGCGAAGCTGAGGGTGGCGGCATCCTTGGCAGGGCCCGCAGGCTGGGCGTTCAACCAGGTGCCGACGGCATTGTAGTCGCGCTGGGTCCATTGTCGGATGACGCCGCCCATATGTTCACCGGCCTGTTCTGCAGGAAGGTTTTCCTGCATCCAGCCGAGCCATGGGGTGGGATCGGTGCCATAGAGACCGCCGGTGATCCCCGTGATCACCTTGGTTTTTTCTTCCGCCGAGAGGGTGGCGGACTCCAGCCATGGGGCGGCAGTATCGATGCCGCCCCGCACCAATTGCGACCCGATGCCTGACAGGACCGAGTCGCGGAGCTGGGTGACTTTTTTTTCCGAGCCGGGGGCGGGCGGGGCGGCAGTGACCTTGCGCAGGGCGGCCAGCAGGGTATCGCGGTCCGCCCCCTGGGCGATGGAGCCGGCGAAACGGGCAGAGCCAAAGCGGTTATTCCCGGCATCCGACGGGTCTTCCTGTTCAAGAATATTGCGGAGGGCGCGTTCCGGGTCGGCCTTGGCTAGTCCGGCGAGCGCCTGCTGGCGCGCCCTCTCGTTGACAAATCCGCTGTCCTTGTGCTCCTCCATCCATGCGAAGGCAGCGGCGGGATCCGTCTCCGCGAGGCGGCCAATCGCCATCCCGGCCATATGGCTCATGCCAGGATTGTCTTTCAGGAGGTCCTTGCTTTCGAGAACCAGCTTGAGGGCGCTGCGCGGATTTTGCTGGGCCAACATCATGACGGACATGCCGATCAGCTCGCCCTGGGCATTTTTGGGCAGGGAGGAATCACTGCGGATCTCCTCCAGCAGGATGGCAAAGTCCGCTTCCTTGAGATCCAGGAGTTTTTCGAAGACGGCCATGGCGCGTTTTTTGGTCTCCGGATCCATTTCCCGGCCCGCTTTCTGATTGTCCTTTTGCTCCCTGGCGAAGGCGATGATCTCTTTGGCGATGGCGCGGACGTTGTCCTGTTGGGCGGCGAAGGCGGCGGCGGCATCGGCTTTGGCTATGACCTGCGAACTCTTCCACGGAGTCAGGTTGCCAGGATGGCTTTGGGCGGTGAGCCAGTCCGGGTCAATGCCGAGCCTGACCACTTCAGCGCGGAGCTGATCGCGCTCCGTATGGGCAAGGGCAGCAGCGCGGTGCTGCCACCACCCGGCGAGGACAGCCATGCCGAGGATAGCGGCGGTGAGGATGAGGGAGGCTTTCACGGGAAGAAGTTGAGAGTTGATGGTTGATGGTTGATGGTTGAGGTTGAGGTTGAGGTTGAGGGAAGCCTTGCCCGTGAATCAAACTGGAGGTGGCCAAGGGGGTAGGGAGTTCATCACCGATAACGGGTCAAGGTCTCCGGGATCGCATTTCAGCCCCGACTCCATCAATCTGCAGGTTTGGCCAGCTTTTCCAGGGCGGTGGCGCGGGCCGCAGGGTCGGCGATCTTTCCCGCGAGGGTTTGCCACGCTTCCAGGTTGGATTTCGGCTTGGACTGATCGAGGAAGGAGAGGAGCAGCTCATCCGAAGGCTGCGCGGTGTGCAGTTCCGTGACCAGGGCCAAGGCCTGGGCCGGGCTGTAGTTGCCGTGGGCGCGGGCAGATGAGGCAAGGCTTTTTCCCAAAATGGCCTCCCCGTCGGCGGCAACCTCGGTGGACAGCCAAGTGCGCAGTTTGGTGGAATTTTCCATATTGGGTTTGTCGGTGCTGTGGTCCCAGGTGCGCTGCCGGATGCTTGAATCCGCCACTCCTGAGGCGAGGGTTTTCCGTTCCTCCGGGGTCGCTTCGATGGCGGTGAAATACCGCGTCACGCCGTCCAGGCTGTCCTTGCTGTAGACCTGCTCCGCGAGCCGTTTGAGGGCATTCACCTGGTCTTTTTCCGGCAGGATCCCGCGGGCCAGTTCGCTGAATCGTTTCTGTGAAGCTTCGTCCTTTTCGAATCCATTGGTGTTGGCAAGGACCGCGCTGCGTTCCTTTTCCGAAAGGGCGAGAAGCCGCTGGCGGGCGGAATCGGGATCTTTCTCCACCAACTGTTTCAGCACGCTTCCGATCATCTGGGTTTGCTGTTCGTTGACATCGCTAAGCGCCGTGTTTTCAAATTGCCCGGCGGCGACGGCCCCGTCAAACCACGCCATGGCAGCGGTGAGATCCTTTTTGGCCCACGAGGAAAAGGCATTCCGCATCGGATAGCTCATCATGTTATGCGGTGACTTCGGAGCCGTCTGCATGAACTCTGCTGCGGCCAGCACGGCGGCTTTGGGATCGCTTTCAGCCAGACCCTGGATCAGCATCATCACCAGGCTGTCCTTCTCAGCCGCAGGAAGATCCAACTGTCCGGCGTCCGTGATCAGCGCTGACAGTTCCTCCGGCGACAGCTCGAGAATGGTTTTCTGCAGCTTGAGCATCGCCTTCATATCCGGCATGCCGTTCCTCATGCCGGCCATCGCTTTCGCCAGCTCCTTCAGATCGATATCCGCGCGGGATGCTTCCGCAGGAACAGCGGTGGATCCCCTGCCGGCTTTGTCCTTGGTGGCGGCAGCCGCTCTGGCCCTGGCTTCTGTATGGTGGGTGGTCACCATCTGGATGGTCTCGCGGAACAGCGTGGCCTGCTGCCGGACGGGATCGTGGGCAGCATGTTGCCAGATCAGAAAAGCGGCGGAACCGGCAAACGCGGCCATCGGCAAGAGCATGGATTTCGCGGACATGCGCGGCTTATAGCGAATGGGACGGGATTTGTCGCATATAAAATCGCGGGAGACCTGGAATGAGTCCCTGGCTGAGGAGGGGCAACATTCTGTTGCCCGGTCTCTACCCACGGTCCTGTCCCCGGCGGACAGAATGTCCGCCCTCCTCATGAAACCCGTAAAATAGCGTCAGGAATAACTTGTCGGAGGCTTGCCGCCTTCTATGGTCGGGACACCCCCCACCCCATTCTCGGTTCCACGTCTTTGATCCGGCATTCCTGATGTCCAATCCGTTTTTTGATCACCCAATTCTCAATTCTCCTTACGAATGCCCTCAACAGCATTGGGAACTGGATGATTCCGGACAGCCGACCCAGCAAAAAATAGCCACCCGCCGCCGGGCGGAGTTCATCACCCCGATACCAAAGCCGAAGAAGCGCAAAGGCGCCAAGGACCAGACGGAAATGGTCTTCGACGAGGGCAAGGGCATCTCGACGAAGGAACAGCAGTATGACCCGAATCCGATCATCAATGAGATCCGCGGCTACGTGGAGACTTGGCGGGAACTGGCTCCCGGCCAATGGCAGGTGACCCCTGAAACCCAGCGGCTCCTCCAGCACTGGCGAAACCACAAGTTCAGCAACCAGCGCCCTTTCTTCTGCCAGATTGAGGCGGTGGAAACGGCCATCTGGCTGACCGAGGTCGCCCCTCTCTCCAAATCAGGGAAACGCATTCTGGACCTGTTGGACAGTGTTAATAAGGAGGCCAACCCGGAACTGATGCGGATGGCTCTGAAGCTGGCCACCGGAGCCGGGAAGACCACCGTTATGGCCATGCTCATTGCATGGCAGGCCATTAATGCGGTCCGCCGCTCCGGGTCAAAAACATTTACCAGAGGTTTTCTCGTGGTCGCGCCCGGCCTCACCATCAAGGACCGCCTCCGTGTCCTTCAGCCCAATGATCCTGACAGCTATTACGCCAGCCGGGAACTGGTTCCACAAGACATGCTGGAGGCTCTCAACCATGCCAAGATCGTCATCACCAACTATCACGCATTCAAACTGAGGGAGCGTATCGAAGTATCAAAAGGCGGACGACAACTTCTCAAAGGCCGCACCGGTGAGGACCTCCAGACCACCGAGACCGAGGGCCAGATGATCCAGCGCGTCATGCCTGACCTCATGGGTATGAAAAATGTCCTCGTGTTGAATGACGAAGCCCATCATTGCTATCGTGAGAAGGTCGGCGAGAAGGCCGAAGATGAGGAAGACCTCAAAGGCGATGAGAAGAAGGAAGCTGAGAAAAACAAGGAAGCCGCCCGTCTCTGGATCTCCGGTCTGGAAGCGGTGAACCGGAAGCTGGGCGTTTCCCGGGTCATCGACCTTTCCGCTACCCCGTTTTTCCTCAGCGGTTCCGGTTATGTGGAGGGAACCCTCTTCCCTTGGACCATGAGCGACTTCTCCCTCATGGATGCCATTGAGTGCGGCATCGTGAAGCTGCCGCGTGTCCCCGTAGCGGAGAATATTCCCGGCAGTGCCGGGGACGCCCGGGCCGGGGAAAACCTGACCGATCAGGATCTGTTGCGCGAGGTGATGAATACCGTGGGCAAGCCAGGCAGCCTCGGCGGCGGCATCCCCTGCGTCGTCTCCGTTTCCATGCTCACCGAGGGCTGGGACGCCAACACCGTCACCCATGTGCTCGGCATCCGCGCTTTCGGCACCCAGTTGCTTTGCGAGCAGGTCATCGGCCGCGCCCTGCGCCGTCAATCCTATGAGCTGAATGAGGAAGGTCTGTTCAACGTGGAGTATGCCGACGTTTTTGGCATTCCTTTCGACTTCACCGCCAAGCCTGTCATCTCCCCGCCCATGCCGCCCCGCGAGACTATCCAAGTCAAAGCGATCCGTCCCGAGCAGGACCATCTGGAAATCCGTTTCCCACGCCTTTGGCCAGCTCAAGCGCATCGCCAAGCAGTGGCTGGAAACCTGCCTCGTCTGCAAGGGCAACATCTATCCCGCCCTGCTCATGTATCTGCAACTCGCCGACATGGCCTGCAACAAAATCAGTGAAGGTGTTCCGTTGCTAAACCGGACCAGCCCAGATTACAAAGCCTATGGGCAAATATAATCTTCAAACGACAATTCCATGGCACTAATCGAAGGATTCCGGGTTCAAAACTACCGGTCATTGCAGGACGTCACTCTCGGCAAACTATCGGGGCAACAACAGGGTGAGGCGTTGACTCCCCTTACTGTTGTGATAGGCAAAAATGGAGTAGGCAAAAGCACCTTGTTCGATGCTTTCGGATTTGTGTCGGACTGCCTTTCTTCCGATGTGGAGGCGGCATGCGACATGAAACAGCGGGGAGGATTCGAGCGGATGCTTTCCCGCGGACAATCAGGACCGCTGCGGTTTGAAATTTATTACCGTGAAGGGCACGGAGAGCGTCCGATGACCTATGAGCTTTCCATTGCCCAGGACCAGACCGGTCGTCCATTCGTGGAATCTGAAGTTCTAAAACAACGGCGGAAAGGACAAAAACACGGAAGGCCATTCCCTTTTTTGCGTTTGGTGCATGGCAAAGGTGCGGTATGGGCCGGAGAAGATGCGGTGGAAATCGAAGGCGAAGAAGACCGAACTCTGGAGACCGTGGAACTAACGGATCTGAGACAGCTGGGCATTGCAACCTTGGGGACCCTTAAGGAGCATCCCCGCATCAAGAGGTTCCGGGATTTTCTGAAGGGATGGTATCTGTCCTACTTTCACCCGGACGCAGCCCGCAGTCTCCCGAGCGCCGGACCTCAACGGCATTTAAATATCCACGGCGACAACATCGGCAATGTTGTTCAATTTCTCGAGCGGGAGCACAAAGACCGGTTCAGGGCGATTCTTGATCGGATCGCCACTAAAATTCCGGGGGTTTTTAAAATCCAAACCAAGGTCACCGACGACAAGCGGGTATTACTACAGTTCAATGACGGGGCATTCGATGATCCGTTTTTTGCGCAGCAGATGTCAGACGGGACCCTTAAAGTCTTTGCTTATCTTTTGATGATGGAGGATCCGGAACCACCACCATTTATCTGCATCGAAGAACCCGAAAACGGTCTCTACCACAAGCTTTTGGAAGCCTTGGCCGTGGAATTCCGTTCCCATGCCACTGGCAAAAAAGGCGCTCCTCAAATATTCGTGACTACTCACCAACCCTACTTTGTCGACGCGCTGGCTCCCAAGGAGGTTTGGATATTGGAAAAGGAGAAAACGGGATATTCTACCCTGCGGCGGGTCTCGGACATCGAGATTGTCCAAAATCTCGTGAATGAAGGCCTTCCTCTTGGCGGCCTTTGGTATAGCGACTACCTGGACGCCCGTTAGCCATGCACATCGAATTCCTGATTGAAGACAGCTCCGGGGAAAAATTAATGGGCAAGTTATTGCCGAAACTTCTCGGGGAGCAAGGATCTCCACATACTTGGAGATTGCATCCCTATAAGGGGATAGGCCGGGTTCCCAAGGGCATGACAAAAGCAAGTGATCCCTCGAAACGCATGCTGCTGGACAACCTTCCCCGTTTGTTAAGTGGGTACGGCAGAACTCACGGAATCGACGCCGTGGTGGTAATCTTGGATTCGGATCGTCGCTCCTGTGTCGATTTTCTTGGAGAATTAAACTCCATCCTTGATGGTTGCCAGCCAAAGCCCAACGCTATCTTTAGGATCGCCATTGAAGAAATAGAAGCGTGGTATTTTGGGGACCGGGTAGCCCTGCTAGCAGCATATCCCCGGGCAAAACAGGACATATTAAATCGCTATAAGCAAGATTCAATTTGCGGGACCTGGGAAGTGTTGGCAGATGCGATCTATCCGGGAGGGTCCACAGCAATCAAAATGGTGGGATGGCCCTTGCCCGGACAAGTAAAGCATGAATGGGCCGAGAAAATTGGTCCTTACCTCGTTCCGGACCGCAATACTTCCCCAAGCTTCGGTAAGCTGAGAGACGGCTTGAGACGGCTGATATCTTAAAAGGAATGCATCATCCCGGAATGGACTTCCTCCTCGCCGACACGTTCACCGACAGCCTCGCCCGTCTCACGGGCGAGGAGCAGAAAGCCGTGAAAACGACGGCCTTTGACCTCCAGCTGAATCTGGCGGCACCGGGCTGAGCTTTCACAAGCTGGACAAGGCGAGGGACAAGCACTTCTGGTCGGTGCGGGTGAATGCGGACATCCGGATCATTGTCCACAAAACGGCGGCCAGTCTGCTGCTGTGTTATGTGAACCACCACGACAAGTCTTACGATTGGGCAGGTCGGCGGAAGCTGGAAACGCCTCCCGCGACAGGCGCTGCGCAGTTTGGAGATCCGGGAGACGGTTCAGCAGATTTTTGTGCCGATGATGCTGCAGGAGGAGCCTTTAAAACCTTCGAAACCCGCCCCGGTGAAAAAACCGGCGCTGTTTGCCAAATTGGGAGCAGAGGAGTTGCTTGGTTATGGGGTGCCGCAGGAATGGCTGGCTGATGTGATGGAGGCGACGGAAGACAGTATCCGTCAAACGCCGCCCCGTTGATCTTGACTTGACGGGAATTGCGTCGGGTTAGGCCTGCGGGGATTCCGCAGGGGCTTTCCGGGCGGCGGCCCAGCCGTGGGGGGTGAGGCCGGGGAGGGTTTTGGTGGTCTCGGTGGGAAGGGGGAGCCGGGTGAACAGGTCGGTGAGGTAGGCCTGGGCGTCGATGCCGGCTCGGTGGCAGTTGCCGATCAGGGTGTAGAACGCGGCGGCGCGGTCGCCGCTTTTGGGGTCGCCGATGAACAGCCAGTTCTTTTTGCCGATGGCGGTGGGG
>JBBQWG010000091.1:0-8872 GCA_038210825.1 Verrucomicrobiales bacterium | reverse complement strand
CCGAGACCACCAAAACCCTCCCCGGCCTCACCCCCCACGGCTGGGCCGCCGCCCGGAAAGCCCCTGCGGAATCCCCCCAGGCCTAACCCAACGCAATTCCCGTCAAGTCAAGATCCACGGGGCGGCGTTTGACGGATACCTACTTCCGATTGTGGCTGGATTACCGGGTTCGTTCGCTGAAGGGTAGCGATCGCCTTGCATACCTCCTGCACCGGGGACGCACGTTCGCAACCCGCTCCCTGCGCAACGCGCTAAGTCGCGCGAAGCACTGGGCGCTGGGATCCTAATCCGCCCTCGAAGTAATCGCCGGGGACTGGAAGGAGTGGTATAGAGGCTTGTTTCTCCGGATCAGAAGTTTAGCCCCAATCGGATCCCGGTGAGGCTCTGGTCATATTCACTGAGGGAATCATCGCCTTCGCTTAAAATATATTGATAAAACAGGCTGGCATTGAGCGTGTAGCGGCCCCTCAATTCAAAACCTTTCCCGAGGGTAAAACTAAAACGGTGAAAATCCTTCGGGGTTGTCGTTCCCGATCCCCCAATTCCACTGTCCGTTTCTTCCTGGCCAGTGCTGTCAGTGTAGGTGGCTGTTTCATAACTATAATCCATTGCTGCAGAAATACCCCGGCCAAATTGCCGCGCGGCGGTGAGAGAAAGGGAAGTGGTATCGGAGGAACTCTGCCCGAGCAGCGCCGAGGGCGAAGTGGAGCGCGAGATACTCACTCCCAGCGAGGTCCGCGGGTCAGGTTGCCAAGTTATCCCCAAATCAAAGGTGGGAGCGGTTTGATCAAAAGAGGTGTCCTCCCCGGCTGAGTTGGTGCTGTCCGTATGCCGGAGGTCGGCACCGGCACTGCCAAAAAAGGCCAGCTTGGGATTATACCGATACATGACCCCAAGCGAGGGATTCAGATACGTCTGCTCTACGCCATCAGCTTGTTCCGAAACACCAAAGGAAAGGGTGGGACGGAAGTCCACCTTGGGAGCCGCCGGGGGAGTGAAACTCCACCCTACATAACCACTCCACGAAAGGAGGTCGGTCACCGTGTTCTCACCGGGGTCCCTTTCGGCCTCCTCCGGCGGGGGGGGCGATGCCTCCTCCGTAACCACCGTGGCGGTGACGGGGGGCACCGTCGAGTTGGTGGTTACCGGGGCAAGGGTAACAGGAGCCGCCGTGACCGGCGTCTGTGTGGCCACCGGAGCAACCGCCGCGTCGGACGTGCTCCGGGCCGGTTCCGGATCCATAAAATCCTGCAGCCGGAAGCTGAGCCCTCCATTGAGTGAAGTCCGGCGCAGCCGGCGGATGGCGCTCAGACTGACACTATACTCGTTGCTCCGCTCTTGGAAGGTTTCCCGCTCAATGCGCACTGCATTGTTCGCCCCACCGTTGTTCTGCACGAAGGATCCTGTCAGAGTCACCGTGGTCCGGGCTCCTTTGACCCCCACTAACCCGCTGAAATTGTGTTCCCAAGGCTCGCGACCTTCGTTCAACTCCTCATCCAAATAATGAAAATAGGCCAAGCTGTAGTCGATCCCCAAAAAGCCTCCGATGGGTTTTCGCTGTCCAAGATGAAAACTGAGGTTCAAGTCGGTGCTCAGCATCATGCCGGAAACCGGATCCTCCGCATCCTGGAAGATGTTGGTGTCATGGGTGACGGAAGTGCCCAGGCTTCCGGAAAATCCCTGCACAATGGGACCAAAATCAATCCGGCCCGGCACCAGACTGGGCCCCGCTGATGGCACAGGATCATAGACTCCAAACAAATGATCAAACGGCAAGCCGCCCCGGGGAAAGGCGGATTCCGATGAACCCGTTTCTGCCGTTACTGCCTGGGATGATGGTCCTGCGGGGGAGGCGGATTCCCCCATGGACGGGAAATCCTCCGGGGCCACCGCCCCGCCCGTCAGAGGGCTGCCCAAACCAATCAGCACCGCGACCCAAGGCCTCATCACCGTTGATTCCAGCAAAGGAGACGCCTTCGGACGATGCCAGGAACGGGTTATACGTTTCATCAATTTAATAAATATACTACGGGGATGTCAGTGGTCAAGTTCTTCAAAGGCCAGCTCGCGCAGAGATTCCCATACTGTCACCTCTTCTGGTAGGATCAATCGACCTCATCACGGTCCTTTATTGGAATAACTGGAGATTTAACGGTTGCTACAAACGCCGGCATTTCCAGCTTTTAGTTGGTGGAGTGTCGGAATTCCTTACAAGTCAGTGGATTCAGGAGGTTCCTGATCGTGGATTTTTGACGCCTGAAAAAAATCACTCGGCTCAACTGATTCATATTCATCCAGTTGTGATGTGATTTGAATTTTTGGCATGACGCTTGCTTTCTTTGCGTTGCAGCCGCTCATCAGCGGTATTTCTCCAAACTACACCTCACCTCATGAAAAAATCAATCTTATCACTATTCGGCACTTCTGCCGTGTTCGCGCTGGCGCTTACTGCCGCTTCCCAAGCAGCACTTATCTCCGGGAAAATTGACTTTGCCGGTCCTTTGGTCTTAGGCACTGGCCCCGCAGTTACCGCAGGTCCCACCGTTACTTTGGCCAATGCGACGGGCGTCGCCTCCTGGACCAACCCCCGGGTCAGCAATGCTACCGGAGATTTCGACACCTTCACCACAGACGCTACCGAAGCTGCAGCTGGAGATTTGGTGACCTTGCTCTCTCCCTGGGCTTTCAACTACCCGGGTCCTGCCGTTACATTCTGGAACGTTGGTGGCTTCACTTTCACCCTGAGCAGTTCCATGAAAAATGCCACATCCACGGCCACGTTCCTGGATGTTTCCGGAACCGGCGTCATCACGGGGAACGGCTTCGAAGCTACCCAGGGTGTGTGGCAGTTCAATATCACAGCGGGAGGAGGCAATAACTTCTCCTTCCAGTCTTTCACCTCTGCCGTCCCTGAAGGTGGCAGTGCCGTGGCGATGCTTGGATTGGGCCTGCTCGGCCTTGCCGCTGCCCGCAAGAAGCTGGTCAAGACCGCTTAATTCCTAAAAAATACGCAAAAGAGGCAGGACCCAACGGTCCTGCCTCTTTTTATTATTGTGGATGGCATCCTGCACCGGGTTTCCGACGGGGGAAAGGCTCAGCCAGCTTCCTTGGCAATGCCCAGTTTCTCCATCAACTCGTAAAAGGTGGGCCGGCTGATGCCGAGGTCCTTGGCCGCGCCGGTGACTTTGCCGCCGTGGGCCCTCAAGGCCCGCTGGATCAGGTCGCGCTCGAGGGATTCCCGGGCTTCCTTGAGAGTGAGGGCCGGGGTAGAGGCCTCGCTGAGTTCGAGGTCGGTGAGGCGGATGCGGTTGCCATCGGCCATGATCACGGCGCGCTGGATGCGGTTTTGCAGTTCGCGCACGTTGCCGGGCCACGGGTGGGTAGCGATGGCATTGAGGACGCCAGGAGCAAACACAAGGTCCTTGCGGCCATTTTCCGCGCCAAACCGGATGAGGAATTCCTGAGCGAGGGTGGTGACATCCATGCCCCGTTTGCGGAGGGGCGGCAGGTTCAGCACCACCACCGCGAGCCGGAAGAAGAGGTCTTCGCGGAATTTGCCTTCGGTGATGCTTTGTTTGAGGTCGGCATTGGTGGCGGCGACGATCCGGGTATCGATCTGGAAATCTTCCCGGCCGCCCACCCGCTGCAGGCGTTTGTCTTGGAGGAACCGGAGCAATTTGACCTGGATGTTTAAGGGCAAATCCCCGATTTCATCAAGGAACAGGGTGCCATCGGCGGCCCCTTCGATCAGGCCCTTGCGCTGTTTGTCGGCTCCGGTGAAGGACCCTTTTTCGTGACCGAAGAGTTCGCTCTCGATGAGGTTTTCCGGGATGGCGCTGCAATTGATGGCCACGAAGGGTTTATTTTTGCGGTCGCTCTGCTGGTGAATGGCCCGGGCCACCATCTCCTTGCCGGTGCCGCTTTCGCCCAGCACAAGGACGGGCGCACTGGAAGCCGCGACCTTCCGGATCATCTCAAAAATGCCGTGCATCTCCGGGCTGCTGGCCAGCATGTTTTCAAATACCTTGGGACGCAACTGGTGCTGCAGCGCCCGGTATTCCTGTTCCAGTCCGGCCAGATACACGCAGCGCCGCAGCACCATGCGCAGTTCTTCCGTCTCCACCGGTTTGCACAAAAAGTCATAGGCCCCCGCCCCCACCGCCCGCAGCGCATTTTCCTTTTCTCCCTGCCCGGACACGATAATCACCTTGGCCGCCGGATCGAGCGCGAGCAATTCCGATAATGCCGCCAGCCCTTCCTCCGGACCATTGGGCCGCGGGGGCAGTCCGAGGTCCAGCAAAGTCACCACCGGATCTCCCTCCTTGAACTGTTGCAACGCCCCGGCCCGGTCCTCCGCCACCAGCACCGCATATTCCTCAGTCAGCGCCCATTTCATCTGGGTGCGGATTTCCTCGTCATCATCAACAATCAGCAGAGTGGGTTTCATGGGGAGATCCGAAGGGAAGTTAGCCTAAAAAGACGCTGACGGGCCACGGATGACACGGAGGACACGGATGACATAGATGACACTGAAAATTAAGGATATAGGTAGATTAGCGGCAACAATTTAGAGACTCCGCAAAGGACGGCGGTCCACAGCCGGAGCAAAGCGGTCACCACCGCAGGCAATTTCATGGATGTTACACATCCTCACAGATTATCCAGCAATAATGATTCGTCCTGAAATTGTAAAAAAGTCCATTATAAATCCGTGATTTCCGTGAAATCCGTGGCCCCGTCATTTTCCCTGCGGCTCTCTCCACTACGCGCTCGTTGTGGCCCGGGCATCCTTCGTAGAATCTGTAAGTGCTGAAACTATTTTTCACTCAAATCCGTGATTATCAGTATCATCCGTGATTTCCGTGAAATCCGTGGCCCGCATTTTTCCCTGCTCATTGCTCCACCTTGAGCCGGAAGTAGGCGGCGCCCATAGGGGGGGAGGTTAAGCGGACTTCGATCAGGGCGGAAGCCCCATCCTGCGTCAGAACCGATTCCGACAGGCCGGACTGGCTCCAGTGCGTCAGGTCCCCCGACCATTCCATGCCTCCAAAAACTTCCGTGGTCAGGGCACTCCGGCGATAACGCATCACCACCGCACCGGCATCGGCAAAGGGACCGCTGAGTTCCGCCCCGTCGAGATACCGCGGGTCCGTGCCGAGGAAATATTCCATCAGATTGGGTCGCCCATCCTGGTCCGGGTCTGCCAGCGCCCCCCAAAGGGTCAGTTCGTTTCCGGCATTACCCTGCCCTTCCCCAAAAAGACGCCCCTGCCAGTTCGCGAAGCTTTCCGGGTCTGGCGACAGCGCCACCGCTGCGGTGCGCATTTCGATGCCACCCTGGTTGATGGTGCCGACAATGGCGGTGGTGGCATTGGCCACCGCATAACTCACGGCCGGATTAACCGAGCTGCCATCGGGACACACCCACGAAGGCGCGGTCACCAAAATCCATTCCGCCGCCCCCGCCGCCGTGCGCCGGTCATATCCCCAAAGGTAAACCGGCACCCCGCTGGCAAAGGGCAAGGTGTTATTCAGCACCAGGGTGGTCCCGGCAAAACTGTTCAGCCGGTGTTCGGCGGGAAAAGGGGCGCCGAGGTAATCCGTACGGTAGGCAGCGGTGCCATCGGGGAAGGCTTGCCAGTGGGCCTGCCATTGACCGGTATTGTCCCGGGTCGGCACAAAACCCGCCGCAAAACAGCCGAGTTCAAAGGAAAAGCGGCTGTCCATTACCGCCCCGGTGCTGGTGAGATTGACCGCTCCCACACTGCTGCCAAACGCAATCGTGGCTTCGGCATGAACGGCTTTGACCGAAATAACCAGCCCGGAAAAACACAACAAAAAGAATCGGCGCAACATGGCAGGAGCAGGAAAAAATAACAATCAACGGCGGCGGCGGAACCAGAAGACAAGGCCTGCCGGCAGGGCGAGCAGCAGGGCTCCCGGTTCGGGCACTGCGACAAGAGTGGAGACCAGATGCGGGGCCTGCATGGCCACGGGCAACTCCGGATCATAATCCGGATTCACACTGCCGGTGACCGAAGTGGTCCCGAGGTCACTGGTCAGCCAGTTGAGATCGGTCAGTTCGATTTCCCCCGGCATCACCGTGGGGACCTTCCATTCCTCATTGGTCAGGAGCAGCCATTCGGCCGACGCGACTTGTTGCCGTTCGTCAAAAATCCAGAAGTAAGCCTGCCCTCCGGGGGCGAACAGGGTGTCATTGCTGTTCAGGGTCACAAATCCCTGAAACGCATTGGCCGGACCCCCAAAAGGCACGGACTCCGTGGAATAACTCACCAGAGATCCGGCATGCACACTGGTATTGGAATTCGGTGCCGGAATCCAGTAATAGAGCCACTCCGATGTGTTGCTGGCATCCGGCACAAACCCACCCGTGAACATGCCCAGCTCCAGATCAAAAGTGTCATCAAAGACGGTCCCTTCGCTGGTATAATTGATCGCCTCGAGGGTGCTCGAAAAGTTGATGGTGCGGTCCGCCATGGCGGGGGCCGCGCCCAATCCGCAGAGCAGCAGCGCGGCTCCAAGCCGGCAGAAAAAGGAGTGGGTTTTCATCGTGATTTGGGGATTTGCGAGACAGGGACATCAGCATGAAAAGAACGCGGACGGGCCACGGATGTGACGGATATACCGTGATATACACATGCAGAGGGGTTTACCCGGATGGTGATAGGTGATTTGTTCATAGATCCGTGATCATCAGTTTTATCCGTGCCATCTGTGGGCTCTCACTTTTCCGTTTGGGATCAGGGTTGAAAGGACGGGAAATAGCGGTGGGCGGGGTCGCCCACCTCCAATTGGAGGAAAGCCGCGCGGCGGTAATCGAAGACGGGGACGTGATTGACGGAGGTAAAATTCCGGTCTCCCAGGGCCACCCAGCGGTTATCCGCAATGCTGGTGCCGGCGCTGTAGAGCCGGTAGGTCACAAAGCCGGCGGATTGATAGGCCTTGACGCGGTCGCCGTCCTGATAGCCGCTGGGCCATGCCTTGCGGTCGGCAAAGGAATTGTCGACCGGGTATCCGCCGGAAACGAGATTGTTGCCTGGCGCAAGGGGCTGGACAAAGGGCGTGGTGCGGGCCACTCCACTCACCAAAAGCGTCACCGGCCCGGGGCCCTTGGCACTGCGACGGAAAATAAATCCCTCGCCCGGCGGCAGCACCCGCGCATCCTGGGAAGCAAAAACCTTTTGCCCGGTCCACTGGGACTGGCCCCCGCCCCGGCGGTAGACATAACAAATTTCAAACCCCTTGCCGTTGAAGAACTGAACCTGGTCTGCTTCCGCAAAATTGGTGCTGCCATGCAGCCGTTCCTTGGGAAATACTTGATCCAGCGTGAGATGCTCCCGCAATTCCATGGCATATCCCGCCAGGGGAGGCAGCACCGCGAGCGTGCTGTGCCGCGAATTGAGATCGAGCACCAGCTCTCCCGCGCCGCCCGGACCCGCCAAAGTCGCCGCCACATCCACCTCAAACCGATGCCCCACCATCCCATCCAGCGGACCCGACGGGCCCGCCACCAACTCCACATAACAAGCTTTCCCCGCCGTCAGCAGCGATCCGGCATCGGGGGCCGGGGCCGCCAGCGTCAGCCGGTTCCCCGCGCTGCCCGCCACCGTGCCATTAAACAACGCCGGATTCACCAAACTCACCCCCACCGCCTGATCGCCGGGTTTCAGCTCAATCGAGTAAAACCCCTGAGGAGCCGTCTGCAGGGCCCCCACGACCGGAGAAGCCAGCCAAAACCCCGGCAAAACCGCCAAAATGAGGCATCGGATGTATGGAATTTGCATTTCGTATGGAAATTACAATAAAAGATAAGAGGTGTCAACATTTACCTTGATGTAACTATCCTCGAAAACCGTTCCGGAGGGTTCAGGGGGAGGGAGGGGAGAACGTCCAACGTTGAACGTCGAACGTCGAACGTCCAAAGGGAAGGAGCGGGAATCGGCTTTTAGCCACAAAGAACCCAAAGAGCGGGGAAAGTGGAAAGCTGAAGGCTTTCCGGAAATTAGCCGGGGGTTGAGGAACGATACCCCCGGAAAGGTTTGGAGCGCGCGGCCCTCCGCCGCTTTTCCCCGTGGATCTCGCCGTCTTGGCCACAGAGAACACAAAGAGCACAGGTGAGGGAGGGCTGAGTTTTCTGACAAACGCTGCCGGCGGCGAAGCGTTTGAGACCAACCGGGAACGGTTTGGGGCGTAGCCCCGAAAAAGCCGGGAGGGGTCGGAGTCATTGCAGCAGTCAGCAGTCAGCAGTCAGCGGTCAGTTTTTGGAGTGCGTGCGGCCCTCCGCCGCTTTTCCCAGCGGCCACCGTAACAAGCCGGGAGCCTCCACCGTCCATCCATCCACCCTCCATCATCCCCCCGCGCCCCATTCAACGTTCAATGTTCAATGTTCAATTCGACGTTCTCCCCTTCCCCGGCCCCCCATTCGACGTTCGACGTTCGACGTTCTCCCCTCAACCCGGGCATCGGCACCCGGCGGGACGCCGTGCGGGACTGTAATGACTCCGGCGCTCACCGCGCCTCCGGGGCTACGCCCCAAACCGTCCCCGGTGAAGTTGACTACGGCACCCCACTTGGTGCCTTCGGGGCATAGCCCCAGCCAAAGGCTGTCTCAAACCACTCCGATCCCTCGTGGTTTGTGCCTCAAACGCCTCGCCACCGGCAGCGTTTGTCCCCTTCCCCGGCCCCCCATTCGACGTTCGACGTTCAACGTTGGTATCCGTCAAGCGTAGCCCCATTGGAAACGCCGTGCTATCCGGAGCCGTAGCGATAAACTACGGCTCTTATGGATGACTTCAAATCGACGATCCTGAAACGCGATGCCACTGGGCGTGTCAGTTACAGCCCGGAGCAGC
>JBBQWG010000090.1:0-11007 GCA_038210825.1 Verrucomicrobiales bacterium | reverse complement strand
GGTAAATCCCCATCTGCCGTAGCATGGCGGGCATGGTGAAATCGAAGAGGCGTTCTGCGGTGCGCTTGATCTCCTGCCAGTGAACCGCAACGCAATCGGCGGGAGTGAATGGATTGAATGTTTTCATGCTTCTGTGAATTTGAAATTGGGTCCGTCAAAATTGAGCGGGATTCCGGGGGCTCCGGCCTTGGCCCGGCTGATTGGTCCATGGGCTCTGCCGCCGCGCTGCTTGGATACCCGAAGGAAAAAGTTGTAGTCTCCGGTTTCGATCCTCGGACCGTTCCTGTTCCGTGGGTCCGGCATCGTTTCGGGAACATCGACTACGTGCAGCACGAGGTCTGCGTCCTGTTCGATTGCCCGGCTCTCCCTGAGTTCGCCCGACTCGTTGACTTGTGATAGTGCGATTATGGCCACACCGGTTTCCTTGGCGCAGATTTTCAGACTGCGGGACATGTCCGCCACGATGCGTTCCCGTGTGTCCTTGCTGCCGCCGTCGGTGCCCAGCAGTTGGAGGTAATCGACAACGAAAACCTTGGCCTTAAACCGGGATGCCAGCAGTTTGATTTTTGCGGTGATTCCCCGGGCAGTGATGTTGCTGGAATCATCCACATAGAGCGGCAGGTTCCGGACGATATCAAAAGCCTCCTGTTCCCCTCGGCCCACCCCTTCACTCCAGATGGACCGCATAACCAAGTCTTGAGCGCTCATTTCCAAGCTGAATGCAACCACCGGGGTTCCGGCCTTCGCCGCGTTGACTGCGATGTTCATTGCCAGGACCGTCTTTCCCCCTCCGGTCCTGCCAGCGATGATTATGAGCTGGCCCTCCTTTAGGCCGCCGTTGATCATCTTGTCCAAGTCAGGGAACCCGGTGGGGAATCGTGGGGTGAATGAAGGGTTTGCAATGGCTTCCTCAATGTCTTTGACGATCTCGCTGGCCTTCCTAGCCTTGCCGGTCTCCATGACCGAACAGACGGAATCAAAAAGCTCCCTGACGCCTTCCTGGATCTCTTCCGGGCCAGTGGCGTTATCAGCCAGCAGGGCAAGCCGGGTGATCTCTGTTTGAGCCCGGACCCGTAAAGCATGTCTGCGGACATCGGCAGCATACTGTTTGACGAGGAACGGCATGACGCCATCGGCCAGGGTCCGCAGGAATTGCTGCAATTGCTCGAAATCACTCGTCGTCCCGTAGTGCTGCTTGAGGGTGTAGAGATTGATCCTCTTGCCCGCCCGGTGGAGTTCATGAAACCATCCCCAGGCGGCAGAGAATGCCTCTTGGCTGAAATCACTGGCGGAAACGGAATCGTAGACTTCAAGGAGTCTGCGGTCATCATCAACGATGGTGCTGATGAGATTCGCTTCCGGTTCAAATCTCTCCGGAACTTTTATTTTGAATGCGTCCATGAATTTTAGAATTTGATAGGTTGGTTGTGTGCCGGGGTCGGGTTGGCGCTGGTGCGCTCCCAAGCCCGGGCCTTGTCGACCTCCCCGGCGAAATGGCGGAGCAGCCTTCCCATAGATGTCCGGAGATATGCTTTTTCGTTAGTCTGGTTTTCAAGATAGAAGGTCTCCACCGCCTCGAGGTCGGAAGGATCGATTTCCCCAAGGGCCTTGAAGTCCGCCACCTCATCCGGTGACCATTTCGTTGTCGGCTTCCGCCCCATGATTTTGTTGAACCGATGCTGTTCAGGAGACACCGGCAGCCGATAGGCAGTTTTGCATTTCGGGTCCTTTTTCCGGACCGGTGCAGAATCCAGTTCCAGAGCCAAATCCCCATTATCTGGATTACCTTCTTGTATTACCTTATTAGTATTACCTTCGTGGGGTGCCTTTTGGGTCACCTCCCGACCCGTTTGGCCTACCACCCCTTGACCCGTTTGGCCACCCGGGAGGCTTATGGGGTCAACCCGTTTGGCACCCCAGGTTGCAACGTGCTGGATCTCAATTTCCGTCGGCCTGCCGGGACGGGAAGTGCGGACGATTGCCCCCCTTTCCTCAAGCTCCTTCAGCGCTCGGAACACCGTCTTTTTCTCCACGCGGCAGACTGCGGCGATGTTCTCGGCAGACGGGAACCTATCCTTCCTCCCTAGCCTCCGGGAGAGGTTGCACAACACCCGGAAGGCCGCCGTAGAAAGTCCCGCATCATCAAGGGCGCTTTCGACATAAAGGAAACACCGCGCTGGCGTGCTGCCGTTGACCTTGCTGTCAGCAGGAGGCGGCCCGGAGGCATCCGCTGTGCAGTCGGCGATCATTTCCGTGATCCCTCCTTCCTGACAGCTTCCTGAGCGTCGATCTCACGCTGGCGGCGGTGACAGGCGGCAAGTTTCCGCAGGCGGTTTTGCCGCCGCTCCTCCATACCCGCCGCAGCCGCAGCCCTGAGGGACCGGAGGGCGGCAGGAACCAGACTGGCGACGGTTTTGATGCCGCCGACATCGACATCGACATCGCCGTGGTGGGGGCGGGGTTGATTATCCATTGGCCCCTCCTTCCACGTTGATCGTGTTGGACGGCTCGGGTCCCAGTTTTTCAAGGTGGGCCTCACACTGGCCCCGCAACATTCCAAAGGCCTCACGGGCGCGGGGATTCTCCGGCCTGATCATTCCCATCAAGTGGTAACAGGCGTGCTCCATCGCCGTTGAGAATTTAGGACTGGTGACCCGGCTTCCCAAATTCCCGGCGTTGAAACGGCGGTCACCGATCCGATGGCAGCAGTATTCCACGACCGCGGCCATGGCTTCGACAAAGTCGTCGTCGTGGCGGGTTATGAGATCGAGGTGAGAAATAACCTCAGAGGCAATCGTTGCGCCTTCTTGGGTCCGAGGGTCCAGCCTGAGTTTTTTCCTGGGGGAAATCCTATTTTGGCCGTAGGCGACCACCTCTTGCATAATCCGGACCCGGCTCTGGTCATTAGGCAGGATTTTCTCCAAACTTATTTTGGCGATGCCCCACAACCGCTCCGCGTCATCCATGGCGTATTTGACGGGCTTGGCTGGTGCGGTCTCGGGCGCGGAGTATTCATCGGCCGGAGCAGGTTTCCGGGCTTCCTTGATTTCCGACGCGGCCTTATGAATCGAGACTTCCCGCGAGCGGACCTTTTCCAATAACTCCCTTGGTGCTTCACCGCTCGCTACCGCCTCTAGGATGATCTTACCTTCCGTATATTTCTTTTCTCCTACTTCGGCGGTCTTGGCGGATTCTTTGCGGGTGTTGATCGGGGTTTGATCTGGCGAAATCGCCAAAACAGATTCTGGCTTCCTGATCTGATTCTCCTTGGCCTTCCGTGCAACTATCTCCTCCACTTTAGCGGCGACGGCAATCCGGTCGATTTCGCACAGATTGCGTCGTCCGCTTTGATTCCGCAGCATCCAGAGAATCACTGAATCCCGGTCTGGTAGATCCAAATAATTTTGTCGAAATGGGATATCGAGGCGGGTGCAGATCTCGTAACGATTGTGGCCGTCCGCGATGAAGCCATTCCACAACATAATCGGATCGCGACAGCCTTCCTCAACTATAAGGGATTCCAAGGCCGCTAGTTCGGCGGAAGACAGTGGAGGAAAGAATGCCTGAAACTCTGGATCAATCTGAATTGGTTTTGATAGTGTTTCCATTTTGGATTGCGGTTTTTGTTGCAATCCCCGGGGCCATCATCTACCTTATAACCGTATCGTTGTGCTGCGACCGGTCTCGGTGGATTTTCTGCCGGGGCCGTGTCGTTTAGTGGGCAGCAATGAATCGGTCGAGTTCCTCACAGTCGATCAATCGGGCACCGCCCAAACGGTGGGATTTTAGTTCTCCGGAACTGAGATATCTGTAGAGCAGGCTACGGCTGATCCCCGAACGTTTGGCCGCAGGGGCTGGCCGGAGAAAGCGGCTTATAATATCAATGTCCTTTTTTGTGAGGGCTTCGTTTTTTTGGTGGGCTAACATAGTAGTCTGGGTTGAATGTTGCGGGTTCAATCTGAACACAAGAATACAACCACACACCATTCTGAGGCGCTAGTAGCTTTGGTTACAAACTAACAAAACGTCGATTTGCAAGAGCCCCTTTGCAAATCGACGTTTGGAGAAGTTCTCGAATTTTCCGCTTGACGCTATTTCAGCCAGCCAAGCCCGAGGGCATTTAAGGCGGTGTCAACAATTTCAACAGGCTTACTGCTCTTCAGTTCCCATTCCGACATCCGTGACTTGAGGGGGAAGTCCTTTTTCATGCAGTCCGCAAGATCTTTCCGCGTGGGCAATTCAAGCTTGCTGGAGCCGGCATTCCGAATGCCTTCGTACATCATGCGGCACAGTTTTGCGGCCACGTACTTCTCTGGTTTGGTCCAATTCGTGTCCTCAACCTTTTCCCACCCTTCGGGCCCTGGACTGATGCTGTCCAAAAGTTCTTTTTTGATTCGCTGCCGAATCGCCAGTTTTTGATCCAGTTTTGATGCGAATTGAGCGGTCGGCTTCCCGGCCCTTAATAGTGCTACCATCTCCTTGGCAATCCACTGGCAAGCCTCCTGTATTTCGATCCGGGAATCAGCAGGAATATTCTCCGGGTTCGACGACAGGCGTTCAACTGCCCACATTGCCTTGGAATTTCGCGGATCGGCTTTCTTTAAATTGTAAGCCCCCTGATTGAGTCTGATCCCTGTGACCACGGTTCCACCTTGGGACGGGTCCCACTCCATCCTGATTGATCCGTTGAGGGTATCATCATGGTGGGGGCAAGCCCGGTACTTTTCAGGGTCGTTGAACTTTCCATCTAGCCGGTATGCCGCAAGATCCAAGATCATGATGTTGCCCTCGTCGCGGCGGAGCCGGATTTCGTAACCTTCGCTGGATTTCAGATAGCTATCAAACCCCGGTTTTATGGTCCTCATCCAAGTCCAAGCGGGTCCGCGATATACAGGATACAGATAAAATTCGACGTTTGGCCGCACCTTTATCTCCGGCCTCTGCGATGCTGAGATTGTGGACGGCTCAGAGTAGAGCATGTAGGCGACCTTGTTCATGGCTTTAGATTTCGGGGAATGCGGCGGCAGCTTTCTCAAGGGCTTCAGTTCCCGGATGGGTGTAACCATCACTGACTGAGCCAGTGGAATGGCCGATGAAATGCATTACGGTGCTGGACGGAATCCCGCCGTCCTTCAGGAGAGTTGTCGCGGTGTGGCGCAGGCAATGAAAACTCAACTCGTGCTTGGCGCGGGCCTCGCCCTTGGCGGCAGCAACGGCAAAACGAAGCCCTGCCTTGTTGAGGATCTCGGCAAACTCCTTAGACAGTATGCCGACCCGCCCAAACTTCTGGATCACCTCATAGGCGTGAGGGTGAAGGGGTCCATCACCCGGCTTCCCGTCGTTCACTGACAGCAAATGAGCAAGCAATGGAGCGGGCAAGGGAAGTTCCTGTTTCCGGGAGGTTTTTCGGGTGGTGAGATTTATCTGCTTTCTGGTTAGGTCGATATTTTTCCAAGTCAGCGCGGCGATGTCTCCCAGCCTTTGTCCAAGGTAGAATCCGAATTTCACCATGGACTTCCATTCCGGGTTGGAGGCGGCCAGCACGGATTTGATTTCGTCCAATGTGAAGGGCCGTCGGGTTGCTTCGCCTGTGTCCTTGATAGTGCCCACCCCCTCAGTTGGATCGTCGGCAACGAAGCCGTCCTTTTTGGCCGCCCCGAAAAAGGTGCGGATTGCTTTGAGGCTGTTATTGACGGTCCGTGGACCGGCTTGCCGTGCAATGTGGGAGCGGTAGTCCGCAATATCCTGGGTGGTGACCAGTGCGATGTCGTCGTCCGCCCGTTCCCTCAGCCAGGTCAGAAACCGCTTGGAGTGCCCAGAGTAATAGTCGGCGGTGGCCACGGAGATTTCCGGGGTCTTCAATTTGATGTAGCCGTCAAAGTGCTCCCTGACGGTGGAGGTTGCCATCTGGGCTCCCAAGAGATCCTTGTAAACGGCTGTCAGCACGCGCCGGGCCTGCTTCGCCGTCCGAACTGCCCGGCTCTCCTCCTCAAACTTTTCCGCCAGCTTCAGGGCCTTTTTCTTATCGGTCGTTTTGGTGGACCGCTTCATTCGTCGCCCCTTGGCATCAGTCCAGCAGGCCACGAGATATTTCGAGTTGGGGTTTTTCCAAATACTGGCCATTATCGGAACAATACTCGGAACGTATCAGGTTGTCCACCTCTGTTTTAAACCGTCCCCCATTGGGGGAATTAAGTGGTCGGGCTGGCGAGATTCGAACTCACGACCTCTTGCACCCCATGCAAGCGCACTACCAAGCTGTGCTACAGCCCGCGACGGATTTCCCGTAACAGTGGGCAGGTATGAACCGGGATTGGGAGGAATGCAAGCTGCGGATTCAAGGAAATTGCCGGATTGGCCCCCGGCTTGCCTTTGACGGGGCGGCCGGATGGGAGGAGCGATGCGAATGGACTGGAAACGTTTTTTTGAATCGGGTCATGCGGCCCGGGTCTCCGCCGTCTGGGCGGCCCTGGCAGTGGGCTTGGGTGCCTTCGGCGCACACGGCCTGAAGGAGGTGCTGCGGCAACGCCCGGATGGCCTTGAAGTTTGGAAAACGGCCGTGCTGTATCATCTGGTGCATGCGGTGGCCCTGTGGGTCATCGCGCTGCAGGGGGGACGGGCCAATCGGACCGCCTGGGTTCTGATGCTGACGGGCACCCTCGCCTTCAGTGGCAGTCTGTATTTGCTGAGCACCATGGGATGGAGAGCTTTTGGACCGGTGACTCCCATGGGAGGCGTATTGCTGCTGGCGGCCTGGGCGTGCCTGGCTTTTTCGCCGTGGCGCAAGGAATCGTAAAACCCGCTGTTTCGTCTGCTGGTTGTGTTGGTTAATTTACCGTGCTTAAACTGCATCACCCCGCTCATGTTCCTCCCCCTCTCCACCTACCACCCGGACAACCAGCCACTGGGACAGTTTAAAAACTTCCCGATTTATCTCGTTACAGTGCTAGTGGCGGTGCATGTGGTCTCAATGCTTTCGGGCGTTGTGATCGGCCGCCAGCCCTACGTGGAAATGCTTCAATTTGCACCGAACACGTTTAGTCCTTTTGCTCAGCCATGGCGCTGGGTGACCTATGCCTTTGTTCAGGTCCCAACGGTCTGGTTCCTGATCGAGATGTATCTTTTATACAGCTTTGGAAGGCAGATCGAAGGAGATTTCGGACGCCGGGTGTTTCTACGGATATATGCCGCGCTAATCATCCTTCCTCCCCTCCTGGCTACCGTGGCGTTCCTTGCAGGGGTGGGCAGTTCCCAGGTTTTTGCCGGCTCAAATCTTTCCACCTTTTGCCTCTTCATGGGAATTTGTTTGGTTAATCCGGGAGCTCCCCTGTTCGGAATCCATTGGCTCCCCTTGAAACTGGTTGGACCACTCCTCCTGGGCATCTCGGTGCTTTCGTATCTTGCAGACCGCGATGGCGTAGGTCTCATCGTTTTGTTGAGCTGTGTCCTGCTGTTGTATAAGATGTTACGTGCTTATGGTTTACCAGCCCGTTTTGGGGACGTCAAGGAGGCGTTCCGGGATGCCCTTCCTGCCCGGAAAGCCAAACCAGTTCCCACGACATCCCATGGAAAGACATCCGATGGAAAGACATCCGATGGAAAGATCTATCCGAAAAGTGCAGCAAAACCCAAAGAAGCCAGCAAATACTACGAACCCAAAATCAAACCTAAACCCGACCTCGCGCCGGAACGCAAGGCGGTCGAGGAAATTGACGGTCTGTTGGACAAGATTGCCCGGCTTGGGTTGGACAGCCTCACCGCAGAGGAAAAAGCCGCCCTGCAGCGTGCCAGTTCCAAACTCAAGGATGGTGTGGACTGAACCCGTCCTGCTGATTCACCTGTTCCAAAGACCAACCGTCCTGTTTTTCCCATATTCTGCCGGATCCGTCCGATTTTTCATTCCATGACCACCCTTGCCGCTCCGCTCTCAGCCCTTGATCTCCGCACTGAAATCCTCCGCCTGAAAAAGGAGCGGAATGCGCTCATTCTGGCCCACAACTATCAGGACAAAGCCATCCAGGAGATTGCTGATTTTGTGGGTGACTCGCTGGGTCTCGCTTACAAGGCCAAGGAGACTGCGGCCGATGTTATTGTCTTCTGCGGAGTCCACTTCATGGCTGAGACGGCCAAGATCGTCAATCCCGGGCGCATTGTGGTCCTGCCGGACAAGGACGCGGGATGTTCCCTCGAGCAGAGCTGCCCGGCTCCGGCCCTCGAGGCGTATCTCAAAAAGCATGAGGACAAGAATTATTATGTCATTGCCTATATCAACTGCAGCGGTGGGGTGAAAGCGCTGAGTGACTGCATCTGCACCAGCGGCAATGCGGTGAAAATTGTCAATGCCACTCCGGCTGACCGCAACATCCTCTTTGTGCCGGACGCCAATCTGGGTTCATGGGTGATGGAGCAGACCGGACGTCCCATGGACCTCTGGCAGGGGGCCTGTTATGTGCATGTGGAATTCACCCGCGACAGCATCCTGCGCATCCGGGAACAGTATCCTGACGCCCCGGTGGTGGCCCATCCGGAATGTCCTTTTGCGGTGCGCCTGCTGGCGGATGAAGTCTGCAGCACCGAAAAAATGGTCCACTACTGCCGCGATCATCCGGCCAAACAATTCATCATCGCCACGGAAAGCGGCATGCTGCACCGCCTGCGCCGCGAGTGTCCTGGCAAGGAATTTATCCCCGGCCCTACCGAGCACTGTGCCTGCGCGGACTGCCGCTACATGAAGCTGAATACCATGGAAAAACTCTACCGCTGCCTGCGCGATCTGCAGCCCCGGGTCGAGATGCCAGAAGAAATCCGCCAGCGCGCCGAGAAGCCTATTCTGCGAATGCTCGAAATTTCGAAGTAAGCACAAATAAGACCCTCCCCATATCGGGGAGGGTCTTTGTTTTGAGTGGGATATCTGCTTTGTCAGAAGAGATCAGAGGGCCGTGGCCACCTTGATATCCCCGAAGCCCTTGGTGCCGTCCTCATTGCGGATCGGCTTGGTGATGATGTCCTTGTAAGTCATGCCGCCGGGAATCATGGGCAGCACGTGTTCGGTATGGGGGACCATGATGTCGAGCACGTAGGCGGTCTTTGACGCCAGCATGCGCTGGAGGGCAGGGACGACATCTTCGCGGCGGGTGATGTGCTCGCAGGGGACTTCAAAAGCCTCACACATCTTGACGTAGTTCGGATAGATGTCCTTGGGCGCGTGCAGCTTGCCGAGGAAGGTGTTGGCGCGGTTGGACTTGTATTTCAGGTCTTCCCATTGGACCACCATGCCGAGGTGCTGGTTGTTCAGGATGATGGCCTTGGCGGCGATATTCTCTGCCACCGCCGTAGCCAGTTCCTGGACATTCATGATAAAGGAACCGTCGCCATCGATGTCCACCACTTCCGCATCCGGGAAGGCCGCCTTGACGCCGAGTGCGGCTGGGTAGCCGTAGCCCATGGAGCCGAGGCCGAGGCTGGTGATGAGGCGGCGGGGTTTGTCGAAGTGGTAATACTGGGCGGCCCACATCTGATGCTGGCCCACCCCGGTGGTCATGTAGAAGTCGGTGTCTTTGGTGAGTTCGTAGAGTTTCTCGATGACAAACTGCGGCGGGATCAAAGCCGGATCCTCGTCTTCATACTGCATGGGGGATTCCTGCTTCCACCGGGCAATCTGCCCATGCCATTCGGCGTGGCGGTTGCCGCCCTTTTGATAGCCGGCTTTGTCGAGCAGCACGTTCATCTTGGCCAGCGCCAGCTTGATGTCAGCCTGGATCGGCAGGCGGACCAGTTTGTTTTTGTTGATCTCGGCGTTGTCGATGTCGATGTGGATGATAGTGCCGTGTTCGCAGAATTTCTCGACCTTGCCAGTGACGCGGTCATCAAACCGCACCCCGAGGGCGAGCAGCAGGTCGGCCTCGTTGGCGGCGTTGTTGGCGGCCACGGTGCCGTGCATGCCCAGCCACTTCAGGGAGAGCGGGTGGGTTTCCGGAAAAGCTCCCACGCCCATCAGGGTAGTGGTGACCGGAATCTGGGCGCGCTCGGCAAACTCAAGGAGTTCCGCCGAGGCTTCACCGCTGATGATGCCGCCGCCCGCGTAGATCACCGGGCGTTTGGCCTGTTTGAGAAGGCCCATGGCTTCGTTCAGCGCCACTTCATCCACCTCGGTGAGGAGCTTGTAGCCGCGCAGTTCCACTTTGTCAGGATAAATGGGCTGGGTGCGGGTTTCCTGCACGTCCTTGGGCATGTCAATCACCACCGGACCAGGCCGGCCCGTCTGGGCGATGTGGAAGGCCTCCTTGACGATGCGGGGAATGTCATTGGGGTCAGTGACAAGGTAGCTGTGCTTGACGATGGGCAGGGTGACGCCGAAAAAGTCAGTCTCCTGGAAGGCCCCGCGGCCAATCATGAAGGTGGGCACCTGGCCGGTGATGGCGACGAGCGGGGTGGAGTCAAGATAGGCATCCGCAATGGCAGTTACCAGATTGGTGGCACCGGGGCCGGAGGTGCCCATGCAGACCCCGGCTTTGCCGGTGGCCCGGGCGTATCCTTCGGCCGCGAAAGACCCGCCCTGTTCATGGCGCGGGAGCACCGTGCGGATCTTGTCGCTCTTGGACAGCGCCTGATGCATCGGCATCGAGGCTCCACCGGGATAGGCAAAAATCCATTCGACGCCTTCCTTCTCAAGGCACTTGACCAGGATTTCCGCTCCGGGCATGAGTTCACCGCGCTCCGGGGCGGCAGGTTCAGCAGGTTTGGAGGAAGCAGGGGCAGAAGGGCTCATGGGAAGAGGAAAACAAGCGTTGAAGGTGGAATAAAGCGGACGCGCAATCTACCGATGTCAGGCCCGTTGTAAAACGGGAAGTTGACACAGCGTGCGGCCCCCCCAATTCTGATGATAGGGTCCTGATTCCGGATTCCACATGATTTTTCCCAGTTAGGGCACGCCTTGTTTGGACGGCGCGGGCGGGACGGGGGCGGCGGCACCGTTCCCCGCTCTTTTTCTCCGGATTTTCAGGCAGG
>JBBQWG010000089.1:0-11165 GCA_038210825.1 Verrucomicrobiales bacterium | reverse complement strand
AAATGCTGACGGGCCTCGGATGGCACGGATTTATCGTATAGGCACGGATGTTATGGAAATGGGGCCGGTTGGGAAATTGGAGTGGCGAGTAAGATCCTGTGATTTTATCTGTGTAATCCGTTTTTTCCGTGCCATCCGTGGCCTGGAAGGTTTTTCATTTCACGAACATCAAAATGAGCGCGGTGAGGAAGACGTTGAAGAGGGCGATTTCGAAGAAGAAGACCCAGCCGAGGCGCATCAATTGGTCGAAGCGGAAGCGGGGCAGGGTCCAGCGGACCCACATGAAGAAGAAGATGAAGGCCACGACTTTGGTGAGGAAACAGCCGACATGCAGCAGACCAACCCACCAGGTGTTGGCGGCTTCGGCGGCGCCGAGACCGAGGTAGTGCCCGAAGGGAATTGACCAGCCCCCGAGGAACAGGGTGACGATGAGGCCGCTGCCCACGATCATGGCGGCGTATTCGCCGAGGAAAAAAAGAGCGAACTTCATGGAGCTGTATTCGGTGTGATAACCGGCCACGAGTTCGGTTTCGCACTCCGGAAGGTCGAAGGGCATGCGGTTGGTTTCCGCAAAGATGGAGATGGTGAAGACGATGAAGCTGATCACCAGCGGCACAAGGAGCAGCCAGCGCTGCAGGCTGAGGCCGTCGCCCCACAATGGCAGGAGCAGCCAGCCGTTGGCGTCCTGAAAACGGACGATGGAGCCGAGATTCAATTCCCCGAAAATCATGAGCACCGGGATGACGCTGAGTCCGAGGGCGATTTCGTAGGAAATCATCTGGCTGCTGGAACGCACCCCACCGAGGAAGGGATACTTCGAATTGGAAGCCCAGCCGGCCAGCACGATGCCGTAAACCCCGAGGCTGGAGATGGCGAAGATAAAGAGCGGACCGATGTTGAGGTCGGCGATGACCAGCGGGATCTGTTTGCCGAAGAGTTTGATTTCCGAGCCAAAGGGAATCACGCCCACCGTGAGCAGAGCCGGGACCAATACCAGAGCCGGAGCGAGCCAAAAGTAAAACTTCCTGACGTGTTTTGGGGTGAAATCCTCCTTGAGGATGAATTTCAGGCCATCGGCCAGAGGTTGCACCAAGCCGAAGAAGGCAATGTCCTTTTTTGCCCCCAGCAAGGTCATGGGAATGCCGACGCGGTTCGGTCCAATCCGGTCCTGGATGAAGGCGCTGACCTTGCGTTCCGCGAGGGAGGACAAAGCCACCAGCGGCAGAATGATGCCGAAGGTGATGATGGCGATTTTGACGCCGGAGGAGATGATGAGGAACCAATCCATGGGGAAGCGGTCAGGGGGCAGGTGTCAGCGGTCAGATGTCAGCGGTCAGCGGTCAGATGTCAGCGGTTTTTCGGAATAGTGGACCGCCAGTGGGGAATGGGATGGGGAGGGTGGTATAGGGCGTATGGGCCAGGCAGGGCCTATTTTTCCAAGGGTCAGCCAACAATAATCCCCATGGCCTTGCGTTCCTTTTCACGCTCCAGCACGGGAATGGTTTCAGTGGTTTCGAGGAGAGGAACTCCGAGGTCCCCAATCTTGCCGAGGTTGAGGCCGGCGAAGGCAGGGACGGCGGCGGCCATGGCTTTAAAAACGTCCTCAATGCTGTAGAGGCCGTTATGGCCGGTGACGGCGAGGGTGAGGTCACGTAAAAATTCCCAGCCGGAGCGGGCTTCGCCGACCGGTTCCAACGCCTTGTTAAGGCGTTGCAGGCGGCCGGTGGCATTGATCATGGATCCCCGTTTTTCGGCGTAGCTGGCGAGCGGGAAAACGACCCCGGCGGCAGCGGCACTGGAGTTGGCGAGGACGTGCGCGAGGATGAGGTTTTGCAGTTTGCCGAGCTGGGCCTCACTGAATCCGGCCTTTTTCAGGAGGTTTTCCTGCAGGGCGATGACGGTGGTGATTTCGCCCCGGTCGACTTTGTCGCGGATGGCGGCAAGCTGGCTCCCGGGTTCGGTGCCGTAGATCAGCCGGGCCCCGGCGGAGTTCGGGTTTTTGTCCGCATGGACCAAATAGTTGTCAGCTTCGCCAAGGCGGGGCACAATATCCAAGTGGGTCACGCCGAGCGCGTCGGCGAGCCGTTTAGTGAGGAAGAGTTCCTCATTGGTCATCCGGCCGGAAGCGATGATCGCGATCCGGCTGCCGGGAATGCCCTGCAGGGCGGAGGCCGCCTTGGTGAGGGCATCGGTCCACGAGGCGGCGCGGTGGGTGCCGTTTTCCTTGATGGTCGGCTGCGTCAGGCGGAGGTCGCTGTTCACAAAGTGGAAGTCTAGGCGGCCCGCATCACACATCCATGCGGAGTTGACGTCATTGTTTTCGCGGGGCGTCTGGCGGTGGATGATTTCCTTGCGGCTGCCGATTTCCATGTTGCAGCCGCGGGCACAGCCGGTGCAGAAGCTTTTGGTATCCTTGAGGAACCAGACGCGCATCGAGAACCGGAAGTCGCTGCTGGTCAGGGCCCCCACCGGGCAGATATCCACCGTATTGAGGCTGTAGTTGTTAGCCAGTTCCTTGTCAGGATGAGTGGTCAGGACAGTGTAGCTGCCGCGCTCGGTAAAGCCCAGCACCGGATCGTCCGCGATTTCCGAGGTGAAGCGGATGCAGCGGCTGCACATGATGCAGCGTTCGTCGTCCAGGGTAATGCGGGGCCCGATCTCCCGGTTCTTCGGCTTCTTGACCTTGTTTTCCTGGAAGCGGGAAACTCCCCTGCCGTGTTCCACGGAAAACTCCTGCAGTCCGCACTCGCCGGCCTGGTCGCAAATCGGGCAATCCAGTGGGTGGTTGATGAGAAGAAATTCCATCACGCCCTTGCGGCATTCCTGCACAAGGTGGCTTTCGGTGCGGATGCCAATCCCCTCGGAGATGGTGTTGGCGCACGCGATGGCGGCGCGCGGACTCCACATGATTTTGGCGAATCCGTGCTCGTCCTTCTCCACCTCGGTTTGGCCGGGGGCAGGGCGGGACGGCATCCCGGTTTCCACGAGGCACATGCGGCAATTCCCCGGGCTGCTCAGCTTCGGATGGTAACAATAATGCGGCACATCCACCGAGGCCTGGCGCAGGGCCTCGATCATGCGGGTGCCTTTGGGGAATTTCAGCCACTCGCCATTCACCTGCACGTTCACAAGATCCACAGGGGGGGCCGCTGGGCCGGAAGATTGCGTCGCAGTGCTCACTGGTTGGGCTGGGATAGGTCGGATTTCCGGGAAAAATCCCCGATTCCGGACTATGAACGCGCCCTAAAGAGCGGCAAGGCGATTTTGTGAAAAATTTCACAAGCGTGGCGGGGGCTGCCGGGCCAGAACCCGCCGGAGCCACCATAGTCAATCCTGGATCCACTGCTCTGGGCGGGGGGAAAGAGGAGAAGCCGAAGCCCGCAGCAGCACGCCATCAACACTACATGACATCCCGGCGGACAAAGCATGAATTTGCTTTGTTCTTTCAGGCACACTGCTTTTTAGGGCGGAAGCATGCCGGAGCCCATCGGATCGATCATTGTTCAATTTGATTTAGGGGTCGGGGCAGGATTTGAGGCTGAGGGCGGCCGGACCCATTGATGGATTGTCAGAAGATTTTTTGCATGGCATATCATCCGCATGACACGTCAAGCCCTGATCCGCCGCGCTGGCATGCTGATTTGGGGATTGGCGGCGGGGGCGTTACCGGGTTTTGCTGCGGCTGCAGGGATACCTCCGGGCGTTAGCCTTGTCAGGGCAGCCCGCAGGCAGATCGGGAAAACGCTGGTCTATGACCCGGCCTATGCCGTTCTCAAATACCCCATGGGGGATGTCCCGGAGGATCGCGGCGTTTGTTCCGACGTGGTGATCCGGGCTCTGCGGGAAAACGGGAGCGATCTGCAGCAGTTGGTGCATGAGGACATGAAGGCGAACTTTTCCGTCTATCCGAAAACATGGGGTCTGAAGCGCACCGACCGCAACATCGACCACCGCCGCGTGCTGAATCTGGCGGTTTATTTCAAGCGGCGGGGGCTGGCGCGGCCCATTTCCGGGAAACCCACGGACTACGGGCCCGGCGACCTCGTGACCTGCACGGTGGCCGGCAAATTGCCGCATATCATGATGGTGAGCGACCGGGCCAATGCCCACGGCGTGCCGCTGATCATTCACAATATCGGGCAGGGAACCCGGGAGGAGGACCGCTTGTTTGAATTTCCCATCAATGGCCACTACCGCTGGAAATAATCGGAGCGTGGGCCGGGGTCCGGGACTGTCAGTCCTGATTCCTGGCACACCCAAAGTGGTCAGGAGTGCCTGCTTTTACTCCCCGGGAAAAGGATCCGCGGTTAGTCGCAGGACGGCCTCGTCTCCGGCAGACACCGTCGGCGGGGGCGCTGCTGCCGTTTCCGGTCTGGGCAGGGTGCGCAGGGAAAGGGCGCAGACTGCCAGTCCGGTGAGGAAGGCCATGGTCAGGCTGGCTGCCCAGCGCGGGGAAGTGACGGGCGGGGCGAGGAGGCGTTCCAACCGCCGGCCCAGGCTGGACTTCAGGCCCATGGCCAGGGCGGCGGCGGGAAGGCGGGCGGCATCCAGGGAAAGCAGGAATTCCACATAGTCGCGGCGGGGCTGGCCTGTCCGGTCGAGCACGGCCTGATCGCACAAGACCTCGCTTTCGGCATGGAACTGGCGTTTCAGCCACAAGGCTAGCGGATGCCACCAGAAACAACATTGCACCATTCGGGGCAACCAAGCCAGCCACAGGTCCTGTTGACGAATGTGTTGTTGTTCATGGGCCAGCACCATGTGCCACTGGGCGGGGCTCCAATTTCCCGCGCCGGGCGGCAACAGCAGCACCGGGCCGCGGCCGCGCGCCACACAGGGACCGGAAACGGCGGGCGACTGCAGCAGCCGCAGGCCGGGCAGGGCAGGAGCACCGGGCCAGGGCCGTGCCTGACGGATGAGTTGTTTCAGAGCCACCGCTTCCCTGAAATAACGCAGTGCCAAAGCCGCGCTGCCCGCCAGCCACAATCCTGCCATGACAGCCGGCCAGAAGCCGGCCCCGGCCGGTGGTGGGGCCAGGTGCGCCAACGTCCCGGCTGGCCGGAAATCAAGACCCCACCATCCTGACAACCATGGGGAAACCAGCACTGCCACCGCGCCTAGCAGCAGCAGCCAGCGTCGCAGTCCGGGACGGGAGACCGGGAGGAACCGCCACGCCGCATACAGTCCTGCGAGGAGCAGGGTGGCCCGCAAGGCTGCCTGAAAAAGCCAATCGCCGGAGAGGATCATGTTTTTTTCCTTTTAGGGTTTAAGCCGGAAGGTTCCGCCGTCCGTCCCTCAGCGGAATCCAGCAGTCGCCGCACCCGGGCGACTTCTGCCGCAGACAGGGGACCCTCCACCGGGTCCAGAAGATTCTGGACCAGCCGCTCCGGAGAACCTTCAAAAAAAGTGGCCAGGAGCCGGCGCAGAGCGCCTTTGCTGGCGCGGCCGGGCGATACGGTGGGTTCGTAGACATACTTGCGGGACTCGCGGACATGCTTCACGGCCCCCTTTTCCTCCAGCACCGTCAGCAGCGAGCGCACGGCGGAGTAATGGGGTTTGTCAGGCAATGCCTCCTGGATTTCCTGCGCGGTGGCGCGGCGGCATTGATACAAAAGATCCATCACCTGCCGTTCGCGGCGGGTCAGTTCGCTTTCCGGGAGAGCCATGTGCGTTCTTTTGCGCATCCTGAGGCAATAAACAACAAGGATTTGATTTAAATGCTGAAAAAACAGCAATTTAAAACTTGCGGTTTTCCCTGAAATGCGGAATTTTCCGCAATTGAGATGGCGGTTGCTCCGCTGCTTCCCGCTCTGCTGCCTTATGAGAAAGAACCTGACTTGTCTCTTCCGTGGTCTCCTCCTTTCCAGTGCCGTCCTTGCCTTGTCAAACTGCCAGTCCACCGGGGGCGGCCCTGCGGGTGTTGGTTATGCGCCGGCTCCGATGCAAGCCATGGACGAAAACCGTCCCAGCCCCAACCGGGGATTGAGGCATGGGGTGGATCCACTTTCCAGCGGATCCATCGACCGGCTGCAGACCGATGCTGAAGAGGCTACCAAAAGGAGAGCCCCCCGTCAGGGCCTGGCCACCCAGGCAGGTTATGAAATCTTCTCCCCCCTCACGGCATCGTCGTTTTACCGCAAGGCCACCGGCCAGCCTGATGCGGTGGACTCCTTCCACTACAATAACGAAACGGGTGCCAAAGCGATGGCGGATGCCCTTGGGGGCGGCAGCAAAAAACGGGGTCGCTTCGCCATGGCCGGAGGACGGCTGGAGGTGGCACTGCAGACGCGGAATTACTCCGGACCTCTCCCCCGTTATGAAGCCCGGGACAAAAAGATTGTGGTCGGGGAAACAGGCCGTCCCTACGGCATTCTGTTGGAAAACAAAACGAAGCAGCCGTTGGAAGTGGTGGCCAGCGTTGACAGTTTGGATGTGATGGACGGCCGGACGGCGTCGGTGAAAAAACGCGGCTATATCATTCCGTCGAAGGGTGAACTGGTCATTGAGGGATTCCGGGTGAATGCCCAGAAAGTGAAACGCTTTGAATTTGGCAGGGTGGAGGGCTCCGCCGCCGCCCAGGCCGGAGCAGCCCGGAATGTCGGCGTGATCGGGCTGGCCGTTTATGAGGAGGACGAGGCGCAGGCGCAGTTGGCCCGGCTGGTGGAATCCCAAAAACGCGCCGCAGCCAATCCGTTCGGCGCGCCTTGAAGCGGGCGTCGCCAGCTTCCCTGGTTGCGGGAGACCCCGGGAATGATGCCCGCCGGCGGATTGCTTTCCCTTGGTTCAAAAGAACTTTTCCGGTGTTTTTCCCGGTGTTCTTTGTGGCTTTTGTGGCCCATCCTGGCGGTCATGTCCAACGACCACGACCGGGAGATCCGGTTTTCCCACAGTGTCTTGCCGGCGCACCCCGTGCAGAAGGAGCCGCTCTCTGCCGGGCCGGTGACGCGCAAGATTCTGCGGGCGGAAAACGCCCTGCAGCAACGGGTCGAATTCGAGGCGCTGGTGTCGCGCATTTCCAGCCTTTTTGTCCGGCTGAAAAGCGAGGAAATTGACCGGGGGATTCTGGAGGCGTTGAGTGAGATGGGCGAGTTTTTGCGGGTGGATCATTGTCACCTCTGCCGGGTCTATGGCGACGAACAGTGGGTGGATCACACCCACGAATGGGCCGCCGGAGGACGGCCGCATCCCTGGGCCGGGACGCGCGGGTTGCGCCTTGATGAGCATTTGCCGTGGTCTGCGGTGCGTCTGCGGCGGCTGGATGGCATCGCTATCTATTCCGTGGATACCCTCAGTGCGGAAGCGGCCATCGACCAGGAAACCTTCCGCGCCCAGGGGATCAAGTCGGTCATCTTTGTTCCCATGGCGGTGGGAGGGAGACTGGTGGGGTTCATCGGCCTCGATTCCACGCAGATGGAAATGCAATGGACGGAAGATGCGATTTCCCTGCTCAAGATTGTCGGCGGCATCCTTGCCGATGCGCTGGACCGGCGCCGGGCGGAGGATGCCCTGCGGAAAGAGAATGACTTTACCCAGGCCCTGCTGAATGCGACCGGGGCCCTCTTTATCGTGCTGAATGCGGAGGGCCGGATAGTCCGGTTCAACCATGCGGCGGAAACGGTCAGCGGTTACATGCAGGAGGATGTCCAGGGCAAGCTGCCATGGGAACTCTTTATTCCCCGGGACGAAAGGGTGGCGGCGCGCCGGACCTTCAAACAACTGACCACCGAAGCCACGGCGAGCGCCTTCGAGGGCAGCATCCTGTCCCGGTTTGGCAAACGGCGGGTGATTTCATGGTCGAATACGGCGCTGTTGTCCGAGGACGGGCGCACCGTAGAATATGTTATCATGAGCGGCATCGATGTCACCGATACCAAACGCCTTGAAGCGGAGGTCCTGAATGTGGCGGAGCGGGAGCAGAGCCGGTTCGGTCACGATCTGCATGATGGTCTTGGCCAGCACCTGACGGGAATCGAGTTCATGAGCCAGGTGTTGTCCCAACGGCTGGCGGCAGGGGGACGTGAGGAGGAAGCTGCCGACCTTGACCAGATTACCGGTTTGATCCGCGAAGCCATCGGCCAAACCAGGGATCTGGCGCGCGGGCTCTCGCCGGTGGTTCTGCAAAGCAAGGGATTGGCCGTGGCCCTGCAGGACCTTGCCGCCAGTGCCACCAAACACCTGCGGTTGAACTGTCAATGCTGCCTCACTGGTGGGGGCAGGGAAGCCGTGGAGGATCCCGAGACGGCCATCCACCTCTACCGGATCGCGCAGGAAGCAGTCGCCAACGCGGCCAAGCACGGCAAGGCCAGCGAGATCACCCTCACCCTCGGCAACATTGAAGGGCGCATTGAATTGATTGTAGAAGATAATGGAAGCGGCCTGCCTCCGGGATTTACCGGCGGATCCGGGGGCATGGGATTGCGCGTCATGCAATACCGGGCCGGACTGATCGGAGGCACCCTCCATATTGGCGACCGTTTGGGCGGAGGAGTGGCCATCACCTGTGCGGTGGAACTTGTCCGGGAAGCACGGAACCACCGGTCCAGAGGCTAGCCGGCTTTTAAAATGCTCGACAAGGGCCGTATTCCCTGGCATCTGACTCTTTTTTCTCATGACCAAAAAACGAGTCCTCATTGTCGATGATCATCCCCTGATGCGGCAGGGGCTGGCGCAGTTGATCAACCATGAGCCCGGTCTGGTCGTCGTCGGGGAGGCCAGCGATGCGGCGGCCGGACTCACCGCCGTCATCGAATTGAAGCCCGATCTTGTCATCATCGACATTTCGCTTCCTGGCAAAAACGGGCTCGAACTCATCAAGGATATCCGCGCCTGCACCAAACAGCCCGCGCTCCTCGTTCATTCCATGCACGACGAAAGTCTTTATGTGGAGCGGGTTCTGCGGGCCGGTGGACAAGGCTACATCATGAAGCAGGAAGGCGGCAAAAAGATGATGGAGGCCATCCAGAAAATTCTGGAAGGAGAAATCTACGTCAGTCCGGCGATGTCCGGTAAAATCCTCGAGATTTTCTCCGGCCGCCGCGCCGCCTCCACGGACCCGGTCGAAGCCCTCAGCGACCGGCAGTTCGAGATTTTCCAGATGATTGGTCATGGCAAAGGAACCCGTGCCATTTCCGAGGAACTCAAAGTCTCCATCAAAACCGTGGATGCCCACCGGGCCAATATCAAAGACAAGCTGCTTCTCAAGAGTGGCAATGAACTCGTCCGCTACGCGGTCCGCTGGGTGGAAAATCAAAAGCTCAGTTGAAATCGCCCGGCTTGGCAGAGGTTTTCATGTCCCTTTCAGACTCATTCCGTAGCTTTGCGATGGACCACGCGGGCAATTTCCCCTTAACTTTCCCAATTCGTCGTCCCCTTCTTAGACCCCCGTCCCCCTCGTCCGCGTCATGCCCCGTCCTTTGTTCATGCCACCCGTGGCTCTTTGCAGCCTGCTGGTCCCTTGCCTTGGGCTAGTGTTCCTGCCCCAGCCGCTCCCGGCAGGCAATAAAACCGGTGCCGGCTGGCAACAGGCCCCGACCAAGCCCAAGCTCAAGGTCAAGCCCAAGCCCGCCCCCAAAGCCCGCCCCGTTGCGGAAGCGAGGGGTCCCCAGGGCCCGGCGGCAGCGCCCGCTTTGCCGGCGGCACCCCGCCGCACGGCTCTGGACGAAGAGACCATTCAGCGCCGCATCCCCGCCAGGGGTCCCCTTGATGAGGACGCCTTGATCCTGCTCGCCATCGCCAACGATGCGGAACTCGCCCGCCGCCGCTCCCAAATTCAGATCGCGCGGGCCAAAGTGAAAGGGGCGGGCGACTGGGAAAATCCCGAACTCCGGATTGGTTATGCCTGGGACCGGGATAACCGCCTCACCGAACCTTTTGTGGAGCGGGCCACCGAACGAATCACCGCCCAGGAGCGGTATTCCAGCAGTGAATCCTCACGAAATCTGGCCACCGGATTCGAACCCTTTGCCGGTGACTCCGAAATCGAGCAGAGAAACGGCAGAGTCCGCACCAGCCGTTACCGCACCATCGAGCGCCGGGTCACTCCGGGGCGCTACCGGGATGTGATTGACACCACCGTTTATGAGCGCCGCAACGCGCGGGAGTCCTTCAGCCAAAACACGGCGGTGAGCAGTCAGGGGGCCAGCTTCAACACCCGGGAAGGCGTCTCGCAGAACACCGACCGCCGCATCGTGGAGCGCTCCCGGGAAATCATCAACCACCCCGATGACTATTCCCGCGACGACGAATTGAGCATCCTGATCCGTTTCCGGATCCCCAACCTGTGGGAGCGCCGGGCCAATATCGAACTGGCTGCGGCCGAGACCGCACGGGCCGAGTCCGACTATCTGATAGAGGAAGACAAAGTGATCCGAGAAGTCCGGGCCCTCTACGAAGATCTCAACATCCTCGAGAGTATGGGACGGAGCACAGCATCCCGGCAGGTGGTGCAGGAGAAATACCGGGCCGACCTCGAAACCCTCAATTCTCCGGATCTGGCCGATCTCGCGGCGGATATCCGGGTGGGTGTCGGCAGATCCATGCGCGATCAAAGAGAACTCCGCAGTGACATCGCGCGGTCCCGCCTGGAACTCGCGGACTTGTGCGGCCTTGAGCACCCGGAACGCATCGCGGTCATCGGCAAGCCAAGCCGCCGGATCGTTCCGGTCGATTCCCTCGACGTCGATTACCTGGTGAGCATGGCCCAGTTGCACCGTTCCGATTTGCTGGACCTTGAGGCGCGGCTGTTGGTGGCCCAGGCAGAATTGAAGGTGGCCCGTTCCGCCAGAATTCCCTTCTTCACCTTTGCGGATGCCGGATGGTCCACCTCCACTACTTCCGGACGCACCGGGGAAAATGAGGAATGGGCTGTCAGGGTCGGAATCACCCTGCCCTTTTTTGACTGGTTCGGCATCAACAAAGCCCACCTTGAACACCAGACCGCCACGGAAGCCTATTCCCGGCAAATCGGAGACCAGCGTCAGCGCATCACCAGGGAAATCCAGGGGGCCATCGCCAGGATCCGCTCGGCCGCTGCGGAATTGGTCCAACACGACAAGGACTTTGCCCGCATCAAGGCGGATGCGGCCAAGACCCTCCAGAAGATGTCACATGAATCCGATAGTAAGCGCATCTGAAGCAAATACCAATCAGACGATCTGGTTACGAAG
>JBBQWG010000088.1:0-11237 GCA_038210825.1 Verrucomicrobiales bacterium | reverse complement strand
CCGCAAGGAACGCCTCGAACAACGGCGCACCGAACAACAAACTGAACCGTGGAAGAAAGAATACGCCAAAAGAAGCGGCCAGGAAGGGGTCAACCGGGCGCTGGACCGGGTCACCGGCATCAAGCAACTGGTGGTGAGGGGGAGCAAAGCCGTCAGCATGGCACTCTATTTAAAGACCATAGGATGGAACATCCGCAAAGCCGGGCAAACCTATGCCCAACGCGGCATCGCCGCCCGCAAAATGGAGCTGCAGGCCGCCTGAGGAGGCGTTTTTGCCGCGCCCGGAAACCCCACAACCGTTAGGAAGATCGGAAAAGCGCCCGGCCCCCAAGTCATAAAAGGACGAAACCGAAATCTTATGGATTTTACAGTTAGGCTTGCGGAAATGGCCCCGAAACCAGAAGCGGCCTCAAGAGCGGCCCAACATCGGCCGATGACATTTTGCGGCCACATCTTGCCAGTCCAATGCCAAGGGCCTCCATGCGAGGACTTGCCATGGGCCGGCAGGATCGGGGGCTCCGTCGATTTGATAGGAGACTCCGGGAGGCAGGGGACTGGGCAGATCGAAGGTCAGGACGATGGCCGCATCGGCAGGCCGGTAGTCCACGCGCAGGTCCTGCCACGGCCCGGGAACTGCGGCCCCTGCTGCGGTATCGGGGGGGATTTGCAGGGCGTATTCCATCAAATTCAGGGTGCCATCCCGGTCGGCATCGGCATCTGGAGCCTGCAATCCGGCGGGCAGTGGGCTGCTCCAGGTTGGATAGTCCGGCAAGGGACTCAGAATAGAGAGTTGGAGGGTGTAGGCCCCCCGGCCCGGCGGGCTGGCACTGATTTTCACCGTCCAGCGACCGGATTGGGTGGCTTGATGGGTGAGCCGCACATTGCGTCCGTCAGGGGAATCCAGTTGGTCCGGAGTCACGGCCGGCCCCCCGGGGGTTGTGAGAAGCAACTCTGGATCGAGAGGCGGCTGACTGAGCGGAGCCGGGGTGGTGGTGCGGAGGCTGATGATTTCTCCCGCTTCGGCAAAAAACGAATAGGTGTCGTCATTGTCGATGGGAGAAGGCGTGCCCAGGGTGATGGCTTCCACGAGGGTTTCCTGCCGGGCCGGGAGTTCGAGGGCCCGGCTTTCCAGCCGGAGGGAGAAGGCGTCTGCCGTGATCAGCATTGCGCTGTGATGCGCATTGTAACGGGTCAGGCTGGCCGGGTCGGGGGGGGAGCGGAACGAATATAAAAACTGGCCGCCCGCTCCTGTGATGAACAGGGGAGTGCCGAAATAATCGAGGCGTTCGTAAAAGTGGTCGTGTCCGCACAGGATGGCATCCACCAGCCGGAGTTCCTCCCATGCCATCCAACTGGCCGCGCCACGGGAGCCCGAAGTCAGCGGAGGCTGGTGGAAAATGGCCAGTTTCCAGCGGGCCGTGGAATGGGCGGCCTGCGTGGCCAGCCATGATTTTTGAGCCGCAATCAGGTCCGGGCGCGTCGGGACGTCGCCATCGAGGATGAAGAGGTCGACTGGCCCCTGCCTCACGGCGTAGAAGCTGACTTCCGCGTGGTGAACGGCCCCGCGGTCGATGGGCAGGCGGGGGATTCCACCCGGATTGGCGTGGAAATATTCCAGATAATCGTCGATAGTGCCCCCATTGTTCGCATCGGGGGCCGAGTCGTGATTGCCAACGGTCGGGAAAAAGCGCTGTTTTTCGGCCGTTTGCAAAGGAAAGCGGCCATCCACCCGTCCCAGCATAAAATCCCCAAAGTAGGCCCCGACATTAAATTCCCAATCGTTCTGATTTCCGGGAAGTCCTGGATCATGATCGATTGAGGAATCGAGGTCACCGTAGGTGTTGTCGCCTGTGGTGACCACAAAATCCGGATTCCATCCGCGGATCATGGATGAAATGCCAGCCAAGGTGGTTCCACTGATGCCAAAATCCCCCACCACGCCAAACCGGATGGTTTCGTCGACTCCTGGATGCAGCGTGCCTGAAACCCACCCGCTGGCGCTGATTGGTTCCGGGCCGGGATTTCCTGAATCGTCAGGATCCGCCATAAGTGGGGACAATACCCAAAATTGGGCCCATCCCGCCAAAAGCAGGATCACGGGGAGACTTCGGGCGGGCAAATACATGACCTGCCCATTAAACGGGGGGCATCAGGCCGTGGCAAGATGGGAACACCGGATTTTGGACTGCTTGGAATGGCGGCGCTCGCGACCCCACCCCTTCAGGCCGGAGTCAGGACAGAGGCCCGGCGATCGGTTGGGTATAGCTGCGGACTTTCTCCGATGCTGGGGGATGAAAGATCCGCGCCGTCAGGGCGGACGGTTGGGGACTTTTGGGGACGGGTTGGAGCGGGACAGCCGTCGCGGAATGGGGCGGCGAGGGTAGCGGGTTATGGGTCAAACAGGCCAAACGGGCCTCCAGTTGCCGCAAGCGACGATGGACTCTCCGCAGTCGCTCCTGATGATGCAGGTAAACCAGCCATATCCCGGCCACGGCCGGAATCACTCCCCACACCATCACCGCCCAGAATTGCTCCGGGGTAGGCGGGGCCGCCAAAAAGGGCGGAATCAGGTGGAAAAGGGATGAATACATCAGCCAAGCAGGCGGAGGAAGTTTCGGGAAACCGTTATGGTATTTATACATGCCATGATTGCCCCGGTCAATTCTGAATACTGAGCATTTGTTTGTAAGACGAAACAATCATCAATATTTGTGCTAATCTACAAATACCATATAATCAGTATTTACTGAATAATTGACGGCGCGATCCCGGAGGGGTGGGGGGGTGGGTCCGGTAGGGAGGAAGTCGTGGGATTTCCTCGTTGCTTTTTCAGGGGACGCACTAGCGTGGCAGCCGTGAAATTATCCTCCCCGGAAGCCCGCGCTGGTGCGCATGAAATGAGTCGTGCCCTGATGCTGGTGTTGGTGGCGGTGGTGATGGCAGCCTTTTTACGGTTTCCGGACCGTGCGGCCAAACCGATGCATGTGGATGAAACCACCCAAGCCGTGAAGCTGGGCGAGATGATGCAGGGGGAATACAAGTATGACCCTGTTGATCATCATGGACCTACGTTGCTTTATGCCACACTTCCCGTAAAATGGTTTTCTTCGGCAAAAACGTGGTCCGATCTGACTGAAAGCCAGCTTCGGTTGGTGCCCGTGCTGTTTGGGATGGGATTGTTGCTGTTGTTGGTCTTGGTGGCGGATGGTCTTTCGCCCTCTGAATTGGCTTGGGGGGCGGTGGCAGTGGCGGTGTCGCCCCTGATGGTTTTTTACAGCCGGTATTACATCATGGAGATGTTGCTGGTTTTTTTCACCTTTGGGATGATTGGGTGTGGGTGGCGGTTTTACTTAAAACGGGAAACGGGGTGGTTGATCGGGGCGGGGGTCTTTGCGGGGCTGATGCATGCCACGAAGGAGACTTTTGTGCTGCAATTTGCGGCGATCGGGGTGGCGTTGGCGGTGGTATGGGTGGTGGACTTTTTTTCCGCTGGTTCCGGGATGGGGGTAGTAAACCGGTCGCGTAAAAATCCCGTTAAAAAAAGCCAGGTGCTGGCTTTCGGGGCCTCGGCAGTTTTGACTTCCGTGCTGATTTTTTCCAAGTTTCTGACGGAGCCTTCCGGGGCGGTAAATAGCGTCACCACTTATCTGAAGATGGTCAACCGGGCCGAAGGGCAGGGACATGAAAAGCCGTTTGGGTATTATCGGGAATTGATCTGGGGCGGGCCCATGTCGGGGGGGCCAGCCCGGAGGACAGGCCAGGAAGGGGTGGCGGGGGGTGGGAACAACCCGGCGGCGGCGACCGCTACGGAATCCTCGAATCCTTTAAATCCGCTGTTCTGGAAACTGGTTCCGGAGAAGCTGGGGATGATTCCTTCCGGCCGCATTGTCTGGGGGGAGCGTTTCTGTGCCTTATTGGCTTTGGTGGGGCTGGTGGCGGCCTTTACCACGAAACCGTCGAGGCATCAAAGCCGGCATCTGGTCCGCTTCCTTGCGGTCTACAGCGTGGTTTTGATGGTGATCTACTCGGCGGTATCCTATAAAACGCCTTGGTTGGTGCTGGGGCCGTGGCACGGGATGTTAATTCTCGCTGGGGTTGGGGCGGCGGCATTGATGCGCATTTTCGAGGGCCGGGTGGGCCGGGCGGTGGTGGGCGTTCTTCTGGCGGCGGGGTTTCTCCACGCCGGCCTTCTGGCCTACCGGGCTTCCCGGGGGGCTCCGTCGTTTGCCTCGCACGTTCGTAATCCCCTGAACTACAGCATGACATCCGCTGATTGCATGGATTGGGTGGGAAAAATCTACCGGTTTGCCGAGGTCAGTGGCAAAGGGAATCAATTGTCGATCGTGCAAGCGGACGCTTTAGGGGGATGGCCTCTGCCGTGGTTTTTAGCCAGAAAATTCCCGAATTACATCTGGCAGGGGGGAGATTTGGCTTTGATGGAGCAGGCGGATGTGATTTTGAGTGGCTTGGATTTCCGGCCCAACCTTCCGGAATCGGTGCGGGGAACAGATGGGGTGGAAGGAGGGGCAGCGGAATGGCGGGAGTTTCCACTGACGCTGCATCCTTCGGGGCGGCTGACGGTGTTCGTCCGGCGGTCCATCTGGGAAGCGTATCTGGCCAAAACACCATGGCCGGACCTGCCGATTCAAAAATAAATAAATCACGTAATAAAACACGGATTAGGTTGATTATGAGCAAGGAGCGCCGGATTCACCAGTTCGCCCATATGGCCATGGCCACCCGGTTTGAACTGCATCTGGTGCATGGGGACGCAGGCGAAGCGGCCCAAGCTGCTGCAGCGGTGTGGGAGGACATGGATCGTCTGGAACCCGAGATATCCCGCTACATTCCCTACAGTGATCTCTCCCGGATCAATGGCAGTCCCGCTGGCCGGGAGGTGATTGTGCGGGAGGCCGCGATGGATATTCTCAGTTTTGGCAAGGAGGTCTGGGAGCAGACCGGCGGGGCCTTTGATCTGACAATGGGTCCGCTGGCCAGCGTCCTTGTCTGGCCCAATGGCTTGCCGCGGGAGCCATCCCCCGAGGAATGGGAAGCCGCGCGCGCCCGCTGCGGCTACCAGCATCTCCAGTTGGATCCTGAAGAATTTACGGTGATACCCTTGGTGGAGGACATGCTGCTGGACCCTGGGGCGATTGGAAAAGGGTATGCCCTTGATCAGGCCGCCCACCTGCTGCGGGAAGATTGGGGCATGACGGATTTTCTGCTCAATGCGGGGACCAGCACCCTGCTCGGCATGGGCACGATGCCCGACGGGGAAGGCTGGAGTGTCACGGCGGGAAACCCTGAACCATTTTGGCTGAAAGACGAGGCGCTCAGCGGGACCGGCTTTGAAGTTAAAGGGGCCCATGTGATTGATCCCCGCCGTGGCAAGCGGGTCGATGTGAGCCGGGTGATCCGCTGGGCCGTGGCACCCTCTGCCACGCTGGCTGACGCCCTGTCCACCGCTTTTATGGTCATGAGCCGGAAGGAAATCGACCGCTTTTTGACGCACTACCCCGCCGTCCGCGCGATTTTTTTCGAGGGATGAGGAGGGCGGGGCTCCGGAACGAAAGGAATCCTCCCAGTTTTGCCCACCCACCCGCCAACCTTGGGTGGGAACAAAGCTTGCCAAGCCCCGGGGTCCATGTCACGATTTCGTTGCACGAAACTCCGTTGTTGTCCCCGACGGCACCGATACTCTGCCTGCACATGCACACTGTCCTGGTTGTTGATGATGAAACGGATATTCTGGAATTGGTCTCGTTCAACCTGCAGCGGCAGGGGCTGACCGTTCTCATGGCGGAAAATGGCATTGATGCCGTGCGGATTGCCAAGGAAAAAAATCCTGACATGATCGTGCTGGACCTCATGTTGCCGGGCAAGGATGGATTTACGGTTTACAAGGAACTCCGGGCCGATCCCCGCACCAGCAGCATTCCGGTGCTCATGCTGACGGCCAAAGGGGAGCTGAATGACCGCATTGCCGGCTTGGAGCTGGGGGCCGACGATTATGTGACCAAACCCTTCAGTCCGAAGGAGTTGGTCCTCCGTGTAAAAGCCCTGCTCAAGCGGTCCAAAAAGGTCACGGTCGATTCCAGCCTGCGGGTGGGGGACTTCCATTTGGAGCGCAATTCCCTCAAATTGTTCCTCGCCGGCGATGGGGTGGACCTGACGGCCACTGAATTCAAGCTGTTGCGGCTTCTGGTGGAGGCCAACGGGGAAGTGCAGGAACGGGATGTCCTGTTGCGCGAAGTCTGGGGGTATTCCGATACCACCCTGACCCGGACTCTCGATACCCACGTCAAGCGTCTCCGGGAAAAACTGGGCAAATTCGCCGACTGCATTCAGACCGTCCGCGGGGTAGGTTACCGTTTCAGCCCTGTTCCCGTGGTGGCCGGAGCTTGAAGCCATGCCTTTTCTGACTGCCCTGCTGGCCACTGCCACTGCCGTATTCGGTCTGGCGGCGCTTTGGTTTTACTTCCGGCTGAAGCAGGCTGGTGTGCCCCTGGCCGACTCGGCCGCAGCACTGCGGCAGCGGAATGATGTGCTCGAGAGTGTGCTCGAAGGACTGGGTGATTCCTGTTTGCTGGTGAATGACAAACAGGAAATCGTGTTCGCCAACCACGAAACCCATGATCTTTTCCGGACCACCCGCCAACTGAATGGCACCCCCTTGGCGGAGTTGATCCAAAACCAGCCCATTCTCTCTTTTGTGCAGCGTGTGGCCTCGGGGAACCGCTGGCAGGAGGAGGAATTCCGCGTCGGTCTGCTCCGGGAAGGCGGTCCCGAGGAACGCTACCTTGTCGTCAGTGCCGCGCCGGTCCGCCTGTTTGGACAGGATGGCCCCGACCACCTCCGCGTGGTCATCCGCGATGAAACCGACCGCCACGAAACAGAACAAATCCGGAAAGATTTTGTCGCCAATGCCTCTCACGAACTCCGGACCCCCCTTTCGATCATCAATGGATACCTTGAAAACCTGCTGGATGGGGTGATCGACGATCCCGCCATGACCACCCGGAGCCTCCAGACCATGCAAAAGCACGGGGAGCGGATTGCCCGCATCGTGGAGGACATGCTGACCTTGTCCAAATTCGAATCCGCTTCCGAAGGAGGCACCTCCAGTTTGCGCCATGCGTCCTTTTCCTGCCGCGAATGTGTCGAGGATGTCGTCGACCGGCTGGGCCCCAAAATCGAGGAAAAAAGGGCACGGGTTGAGCTGGTCTTTCCGGTCGATAGCTCGGATGTGATTGATGCCGACCGGTTTTATTGGGATCAGATCTTCTTTAATCTGCTCGAAAATGCCCTGAAGGAAAACCAAGCCGATGGCAAATTGGTGCTGACCATCAGTTTTCAACGGGTCGCGGGGGAATCGCTCATCCGCATCCGGGACAATGGCGTAGGCATTCCGAGGGCGGATTTGCCCTTTATCTTCAAGCGCTTCTACCGGGTGGCAAAACACCACAGCCAAGCCATCAAGGGCACGGGCCTGGGTTTGTCAATTGTCCGGCGCGCCATCGAGTCGCATGGCGGCACCATTGCCGTCGACAGCACGCTCGGGGTAGAAACCCTGTTTACCATCCGGCTTCCCGATCTCACAGAAGCAGACCGCGTGGCTCACACCTCATAGAGGGTCCGTTCGGTGAATTGAGGGGCAACCCACCATCCCTCAATCACCATAAGGTCACCACTAGGCTTGGATAGCTCTCCTCGAAGGGTGTTTGGAAAAATTAATTTGATAATTTCCATAATTATCGTATACTTTCAGAAGTTTTCATTCCGCATTTATGAATCTTCTCAAGTCCTTACCTATGGTGGTGCTCAGCCTCTTTGGCCTGTCGGTTCCGCTTTGGGGGGCGGTGGTGGTGGTGGCGAATCCGGGCATGGCCCCGGAAATCGGGGTGCGGGCGCGGAATGGGTTGACGGCGGCGGAAGTGGTGATGTTTGACAGGCAGCCGACGGTTCAGAACGTGGCGAGGCTGAATCCTACCGGTTCGCCCGTTTGGACCTACGGCCATGCTTATCCGTTCCAGGCGGCATGGGATGGGGCCACCGGGGCCTTGAGTTTCAGTGTGGATTTCGGCAAAAATGGCACGGCAGGGGATGTGACGTCGGGCGCGATGAGGGAGACGATCACCCACGTGTATCCCGAGTTTGTGGGCACGGCGTTTCAATCGCTGGCCTTGGTGGCCCAGGGCCGCAACGCGCCAGCGGTGAGCATGACCCTGTCGAATTTGGTGTTCAACGGTTCGCCGGTCGGCAATCTCAGTTCGTCGGGCAATGCCGCAGTGACGCGTTATTATGGGAGCGGCATTCCGGGGGAGGCCTTTGCTTCGGTCACGCTGACCGGGGAGATGACCTTTTCGGGGGACGGAACGGTGGCTGGCCGGCCCCAGATGGAGTTTCTGCTGGCAGGGCCGGTGGTGCTGACTCCCATTCCCGAGCCCTCCCTTGTCCTGTTGGGAATGATGGCGGGAGGTTGGTTTAACCTGCGCCGCCGGCGCGCCATTTTTTTCAAATCATGAATGATGCCGCCATGGTGATGTTTTCCCGCCGCCGGCGGGCCTGGAGGTTATGAAACGCCGGACGAAATGGCTGGCTTGGAGTTGGTTCCTTTTTCTGGGAGGATGTCTGGCGGGAAAACTGGATCCGCTGCGGCCATTTTTTCCGGGCCCGGAAAAAAAGACCGCCGCAGCAGTGGCCCCTTTGCCGGCCAGTCCACGGTCCGGACCGCAGCTGCCGGACGACATCCGTCAGTTCTTCTCCTATCCGGCTCATGCCGGTCAAAAACCTAACAGGCATGCTCAGGGCCTGATCCTGTCCCAATTGGTGTTCAGGGGAGCGGCCCTCGGCGATCTCACCTATCACATCGACAGCAGCGTCCTGCCGGCCGGGGAACAGCCCCGCAGCAACCATCCTTTCGGGCAAATCACCCTCATAGGATCGATCCCCCTTGCTTCCGGACCGCTTGCCGGGGACCCTCCCGGAGCAGGCCTCCTTTCCCCTGCACCGGAACCGGTGCCCTTGCTGGTGACGGTGCCGGAACCTGCCATCCATGCCCTCGCCCTGGCGGCTGCCCTGGGGTGGGGATTCCGCCGGAGCCGGGCTTGAAATCCCTGCTCCCGGCTGACCCAGCGCTGCTGGTGGGTCTTTGAATTCAAAACGTGGAAGAAGCGGATCAGGCACGCGGGGAAGTCAGGACGCGCGGCCTTCCTCCACGTCCATCAGATCGAAATAGGTGAGGAGATCATCGCGGTGGGCGAGACCGGCCTCCGCCTTGTTTTTGACCAACCCGGCACTGCCGGAATCGCGCCAGCCCCGTTTGGTCAGGAAGGCATTCCACACTTCAATCTGCTCCGCATCCGGGCGCTGTCCGTTTTCAAAACACCATTCGAGAATTTCCTCATCCGTGCCTCCTTCCAGGGTCCGCTTGGTCAGGGCACCGAAATCCACCTTGAGAAACCGGCAGAGCCGGTCATCGAAGGTGCGGTTGCCTTCCATGATCCCCAAATGATAGCCCTCCGGCAGCCGGCCGGCGGCATGCAGGCGGATCTTGTCCAGAATCCTGCCAAAAACAACGATGCCACGGGTGAGATGGCGGGGACTGCGGATCGGGAAGGCCATGGGACAGGGAAATGGGTGAAGCGTGGATTGCCGGAGCGGCAGGAGGAGACGGGTGCATAGAATGCCCGGAAATTCAGGCGGAAATTTCCGCAGCTTTACGTATGATTTTACGTCATTGCCGGCTCTTGGATTATTCAGCACTGACGGACTGCCGCATTCCTCTGGGGCATCTTCATCCCCCATCTACACCCCGCGGTGGTATGCGGGATGTCGGCCGGACCTCGCCCCCGGCGTCGGTGCAGCAGCCAAAATCCTGATCCCATTGCTAACCATACTGCGGACGGTTCCGGAATGGCGTAGCCGTAGGTCAGGTGATCCACTTCAACAAAATCCCGGAAATGGATCCGGGAGATGCCCCCGGGAACATGAAGGCCTTCAAAATGCATGAAAAAATCGCTTGGATCTTCTGGCAATGGATCGCTAAGGAGCGGTTTTGGAATTTGCCATGCCCCCCCTGTCACTTCGTTTCCGAGGGAATCAACGACGAAAATATTGTTAAAAAGTCCACCTGCATTTTGCAGGTCGTATTTACCCAATAAAGCAGCCCCGGCATATTCAGGCAGTCTGCCCAGCTCATCCGGAGTGAAATCAAAGTGGATCCCGGGTGGATCCTTCTGCGTATCCCCAACAATGACAGTGGACGTCCATCTGTAACCCAATCCCCTATCCTCATCAGTGGCCGAACTGTCTTCTTTGACCCCTCTGAAGGGGGCCGCGCTGATCCCTCCATTCCAGCCCGTCGCATTTGGTGTAACAAGGATACTTCCGGGGGAAGCATAATTATTAGGAGGCTCAAAATCATCCAAATAGACAATCCCCAATCCGGGATTTCCCAGAAAGGGGTTATCGACACGGCCTCTATAGTTTTCCACCGCATAGTATGTCGGTGTTGCAGCAAATGCTGCCTCCACACCTGAAACCAGTGAAGCCAGGAAAAAGCATGCTTCTTTCATAAGAACATCAAGGAAGTTCAAACGTTGTGAGGGCTGACCAGGCAAGCTCGCCCTCCAAATCCGGACCAAATATTCTTGCTGCCACGGTATGAGCCTGCGCACCTAACGTCCGACTTTCCAATGCCGGACTTCCCGGGATAAAGTCGGGTGAGATGTAATCCCGGGGATCCTAAAAAAAATCCTCAACAAAGACATAAATGACCCCTATTCCACCCGCAGGTCTCGTGATAGTTGCAGTATTGCCGCTCACCGTAATTACTGGCGGCGGAATGTCATTGAGCAGGCGGCTTTCGCGGGCCAGTTCCTTGAGATTGCGGCGGGTGCGCAGCATGGGGGCAGGGGGTTCATCCGTGGCGAACCGGATTTCCTGAAGATTGGCGGCCCAGACTCCGGGCAAAGTATTGGCGGCATTGGGAAACGGGGTGTTGCGCCGGACGTAGTGGTCGCCCCAGCGCATCGCTTCGCATTCGAACGTGCGGCGGAACGCGCCGGCATGGGCGTCAAATCGCGCCAGGAGGTTCTCCTGGGTGAGCGGCCACGGGCCATTGGGGTTGGAACTGGTCGCCCGGAGCAGGGCTTGCAGTCTGGCATCAAAGGCATCCCGGTATTGCCGGTGGAATTTCAGGTGCTCGTGCGGGTGCTGATCAGGAATGATTTCCA
>JBBQWG010000087.1:0-13267 GCA_038210825.1 Verrucomicrobiales bacterium | reverse complement strand
GCTTGGGAGCCATCAAACAAAAAGGGACGCGCGCGGGGCATGGTTCGGATTGGTTGGGTTGAAAACGACTCCATACCATATTCCAAATACTGACAAATTTTCAAGAATTTTCCTTCCATTTCCGTGGGAACTTGCAGAACTTTCTTTCTATTTCCGTGGGAACTTGCAGAACTTCAGCCAGCGGGATCAACAGTTGCTCCTTTTGTGCTCATTTTGAAAAGCCCAGGCCGGGCGGATACAGCTCCCGGGCGAAAGGCGGCGGCCCGGCCAGCGTTTGCGGACCGTTGCCTTTCATTATTTTATCTTCCTCATCCACCCAACCCTGCACACATCACCGCCACGCCCATGACCCGCCGCCGGATTCTTTCCACCGCTGCCGCCAGTGCAGTCCCGCTGATGCTGCCTTCCGGCCTGCGGGCTCAGGGGCCGTCAAAGAAGCTCGCGCACGCGGCCATCGGCATCAGCGGGCAAGGGGGTGGGGACATCGGGGCGCTCATGGACGGAGGCTTGCTGGAGGTGGTAGCCATTGCTGAGGTGGACAAACGCAACCATGCCGCCGCGAGAGAGCGCTTTCCCCATGCGGTAATCTATCAGGACTGGCGGGAGCTTTTCCGCAAGGAGGCCGGCCGCATCGACAGTGTCAACGTGTCGGTGCCGGACCACATGCACGCCGCCGTCACCCTGACCGCGCTTTCCCTGAAAAAGCATGTTTATTGCCAGAAACCGCTGACGCGGACCATCAGCGAGGCCCGGGCCGTGCAGACGGCCGCCTGCGGGGCGGGGTTGGTCACCCAGATGGGCAATCAGATCCACAGCAGCAGCGAATACCGCACCGCCGCGAAAATGGTGCGGGAAGGGGCCATCGGCAAAGTGAGAGAGGTCCACTGTTGGACGGGGGCAAAATACCCGCAAAAGGAGCGGCCGGAAGGAGCAGACCCGGTGCCGGAAGGGCTGGACTGGGATCTGTGGCTGGGGGTGGCTCCGGAACGGCCCTACCGCGAAGCGATATACCATCCCTTCAACTGGCGCGGCTGGCAGGATTTCGGCGGCGGAGCCATCGGTGATTTCGGCTGCCACATCATGGATACGCCCTTCCGGGCCCTCGGACTGAAAGCCCCCGTGTCGGTCGAATGCCTTGGGGCAGAGGAGGAATGGATTCACACCCCTTCCCGCTTCAGGGAGTCATGGCCCGCCTGGGAGAGTTTCCGGTATGAATTTGAGGGCAATGAACTGACGGCGGTACCGCGGCTGCCGCTCTACTGGACCGATGGGGGGCATCCCCTCGCGGCGTCCGCGCTGGAAGCATTCAGGGAACGCAAAGTGCCTCCGAATGGAGCGCTGTTCATCGGCACAGAGGCCTCGCTGGTGATCGTCCACTACGGAGGCCGGCCCTATCTGATTCCGCTGGAGAAGGACCGCTCCCTGCGCCAGCCCGCCGTGCCTGGTAGCCCGCAGGAGCACTATTCCCGTTTTGTGCAGGCCTGTCTCGGCGGGGAACCCACTACGGACGACTTTGGTTATGCCGCCCCTCTGGCCGAGGCCACCCTGCTGGGTGCCATCGCGGTGCGTCAGCCGGGCAAAAGGCTCCTCTGGGATTCCGCCCGCATGACTTTTGCCAACAACCCAGCGGCCCAGGCGCTGGTCAGGCCGTCCTACCGGAAAGGCTGGGAGGTTGCGGGGATTTAAGGCGGACTAGTGATTGCGGGATTTCGCCGAAGGGAGACGGCCCTCAATGCCGCCTATCCCCCTTGAAACCGGCATTGGTGAGAAGCCAGGATTGCCGCACTCCCCCGTTTGTCCAAGCTCATGGGGCCGGGGTGGGGGCGGCGGGGGCTGCCGTGGGGGTGGGATCTGCAGGCGGGATCTCCTGAAGCAGCTTCAGCGCCGGGCGGTGGCGCGGGGTTTCCTCCAAGGCCATCAGGACCTGGCGACGGGCCTCGGGGGAGCCGGTCTGGTGGAGGAGGCGGGCGAGTTGATAGTTGACATCGGCGGGATTGGGCGGGTCGAGTTGCCGCAAGGTGCGCCACGAGCTGATGGCGGAGGGGAGGCTGCCGGATTTTTCGGCGGCTTCGGCGAGGGCACGCCACGGGGCGGCGATGAGGGGATTGACGGCGAGGGCGCGGCGGGCCTGCCGTTCGGCGAGGGGCCAGTCGCCGGTGCCGGCGGCGAGGCTGGCGAGGCGGAGGTTGGCGTCGGGCACGGCGGCGTCCTGGGCGGTGAGTTTGGTGAGGATGGCGCGTTCGGCTTCGGCTTCGCCGAGCTGCCGGTGCACGGTGGCAAGGAGAGCGAGCGGGCTGCCGGAGCCGGTTAGGGCGGGGCTGCGGTCGAGCAGGGTTTGCAGGGGGCCCTTGGCGGCGGTCCACTGTTTGGCTTCGATATGGTCTTCGGCTTCGCGGAGCAGCATCCAGTAGTTGAAGGGGCGTTCCTTGGCCCAGGCCGCGAGTTCGGCTTCTGCGCCGGGGAGGAGGAGCATGGGGTCGGGGCGGTCCCAGTTGAGGGCGGGGCCGAGTTTTTCGGCAAGATCGCGGGCGTATTGGGCGAAGTCGCGTTCGAGGGTTTCGAGGGGTGCCGTGTGGGCGGCGAGCGTTTCGTTGATAGGCGTGCCCTGGGCGAGATCGCTCAGGATCGCGTTGATGGCTCCGGCGGAGTAGCGGTCGATGAGGAACTCCACCACGAGGGAGGCTTGATAGTAGGCAAACTGCAGGTCCTGCGGGGTGGGCGGGGCGAGGAAGGCGCTACTCATGGCCGCGATGGGAGTGAGCTTGCCGGTGAGGATTTTTTCGCGGTAGTCGGCATCCATGTGTTCGCCCCATGACGGGTCGGCCTGGCGTTCCTCATAGACGGAAATGCCCTCGCTGAGCCAACGCGGCATTTTGTTATTGGTGGCCTGGAGGGTGACGGTGTGACAAAACTCGTGCCACATCACGGCTTCCCAGTTGATGGCGCGGCCGCGGTTGGCGGCGGGACTGACGGCGGTGACAACGCGGCCGAAACACACGCCGAGGAAACCCGGATTGTCCGGCATGCCGAAGGTGCGCACGCCGAAGTCCTTTTGTTGGGGGAAGATTTCGACGATGATAGGGCGGGTCACGCTGACTCCGTATTTTTCGCCGAGCTTCTGCCGGGCTTCGCCCAGCAACTCTAGCACGCGGGGGCCGTAAATGGCGGCTTCGCTGGCTTTCATGCGCACGATGAAATCGTCGTTTTTCAACGCGGTGAAATCTGCGGTCATGGCATCGCGCAGGGTCATCAGGTTGAAGGCGGAGACATCGTAGGCATCGTTGGCCTGAACGTTGGCGGCGAGCTGCCAGCCTTCGTCTTCCTCGCCGAGCCGCAGCAGATCGGTGGCGAGCTGGGATTTGGCAGGAAGGTAATCCGGGTCAAAAGCGAGGGCTTGGCGCTGGCGGATGGATCCTTCTGCAAAGCGGTATTTCTGGGAGAGTTTGCGCCCGATCAGGTGGTCGGGCAGCGGGTTGGATGGCCAGAATTTCAGCGCGGCGGCGCGGGCGGCGGATTCGGTCGCCGGGTCGTTCCTGAGGTGGGCCAGCACGGCCCGGTAGGCGTGGAGTTCCGGGTGGTGGGGGTTGACTTTTTCCACCCGGTCAAGCAAGTCCAGGGCATCGTTGTATTTTTCGGCATCGATCCGGTAGTCGGCCAGACGGAGCAGGGAGGGGAGGTGGTTCGGGTTGAGTTTGAGGGCGGCGTCCAGGTTCTCCTGCATCACCTTGCGGTCGCTGGGGGCAAAGGCGAGAGCCAGGCCATGGAGGATGTCAGGATCTTCCGGGAAAACCTTCAGCGCGGCTTGGAATTTTTTGGCGGCGAGGGCAAAGTCATTTTTGCGCAGGGCCAACTCCCCGGCGGCGAGGAGCGGCTCCCGGGCGTCAGGGTCCATCTGCGCGGCCACCGTAAAGACCTTGTCCAGGATGGTCTTGGGATCTTCCCCCAGTTCCATCAGCGCCTGGCCATAGACCACGATGCTTGCCACATCCCGGTAGGCCCGGCCCCCCCGCCGGGTGACCAATTGTTGGATTTCCATGGGGATGGACTTGGCAGCGTCGGTTTGGCCATTGGCCAGCATGACACTCCGGGCGGCCCACATGAGGCGCAGGCTGCGTGGATCCATGGCCAGGGCTTCCCCCGCTGCGGTGAGTGCTTCCGGGTATTGGCCCGTTTGCATGAGGGCCTGCATCCGGATGAGATCCCATGGTTCGCGGGAATTAAACGCATCCCCAAGGGCCGTGTTTGCGGCGGCGAGGGCAGCGGGATAATCGCCTCTGCGGAGCAGCTTCAGGGCGGTCTCCGTGTCCTCCGCAGCGGGGGTGACCGCAGCTAGTCCAAATGCGACGCAAGCGGCGGCGATAACTGGTTTCCACCGCCATGAGGTGGGCTGCGTGAGGGGTGCTAAACCGGACATAAATCGAGCAAGCCTGTGGAAATCCGGCTGGCCCTCAAGCTACGAATGAAATATGGCCAAAGTTACAGGAATACGTTTTGTGGGGTGGCCGCTGGGGAGTGTTGGGTGCGGCAAAACAGGCGATTCCCACACCGCTTTCCCGGGTGAGCTGCGACGGGTTGGTTGTCTGGGGACCCGCTGGATCAATGCCAGCAAAAGGCCCCGGAACCATTTCGTTCCGGGGCCTAATTGATCCGGGTGAACTACCCGGCCGCAGCGAGGCGGCGAACCCGGAAGAAGGTCCGCGTCGTCCCTACCGGGAGCACCCCTCCCCCGGCTGGTTGCAGAGCGGAGATGTTTCCGGAGATGGTGGTTGTGCCAGCATTACCCGAAGTCGGCGCGCCGGGTGCGATATTCCATTTTTCGGGAGTGCCTGGGGCACCGGATTCCATGGCTGTGCTGTATTCCAGTTGGTAGTTGGCACCGGCGGTGGAAACAAAGGTCAACGAATAGGCCCCGGTGGCGGGATTGAATGTAAAGTTGGTGACCGGGATAGTTTCCGGCGCAGCAGGGGCTACGAGGACCAGCAGATCAAAGTCATTCAAGGTACTCCCCGCTCCTTCCACGAGGAGCGGGTAATTAAAACCGGCGGAAACAGGAGCCTTGGCTCCGATAATTTCCCACCAGGATCCACCGCCGCCTTCATAGACAAGTGTTTTGAGGGTATACGTTCCGGCGGCCAGGGTAATATTACCGATGGTGCGGCTGTTTCCCGTACCTACTTCCACTTGAAGTCGATTGTTCACGCCACTGCCGGGCACGGATTCAGTTAGAATGGCCTGGGCGGGGTGGTTCGTTTCCAGCACGGAGGTCCAGACCGGATTTCCGGGACCCGAAATGTCCATGTACCCGCCGTCGTCCCCTTGGAAGCCCAGATTGTAGACACCGGCCTCGGTGATTACGAGACTTCCTGTTGCCCGCATCGCATAGTTGTTATCATCCGAGGCTGTGTTGCGCGGGAACGGATTATTCGGTACAAAGCTGCCATTGGCTCCTGCCTCCGGGTCCCAAAAATCCACCCGGGGCCAGACTGTGGTGGTTTTGTCGGCATCCAGCAAAGCCTCGGCGGCCGCAATGCTGCCGAGATTGCCTCCCAGAGTGTCCGGCAAGGAAGTCTCTACACTCCAGCCGGGAGCAGCGATCCCAGGGACGACGATGGTGGTGGCGGGCGCTTCGTAGCCTACGAGCCTCCAACCCTGCGGGGGCTCACTCCCATGGGGGAATGCGCCGACCGCGGCCGTGAGTTCATACCAAAAGCCACCGCCACCTTCCCATTGGAGATATTCAATATCATATTCCCCGGCCGCGAGGAAAATGATTCCACGGGTATTGCTGTCGCCGGTTCCGTTTTCAAAGAACAGCTCATTCGGGTTGGACATTTCGAAGCGGCCGTTCGCGTTGTTGGGATCGGCTTGAGTGGCCCGCTTAAAGCTGGGATTTGGCCCGGACACCGCTTTGATACGCAGCAGAAACCCATCATCCCCACGGGCCCAGAATGTGTAATCACTGGAGGAGGGAACCGTGATGCGCCCTTTGGCTACGGTGACCACATTATTGTTATCTCCCATCGGCGAATTCGGATCCTCCGTGATAATGTCATCCCCAAGAATCGTTCCCTGGGCGGTGCCGGTTGATCCGGGGTCCCGCGCGTTCAGGGTGCTGCGGAGGATGTCAAACGTCAGGTTGTCCCCATCCTCCGGGGTGCGCACCGTGTCCCGTAGAAAATCACTGGTCTGTTGGAGGTTATCGACTCCGCCAGCCGAGAAATAGGTGCGCACGCCAAATTTGCCGTCTGCTCCGGAAATCCCGGGTGGGTCGATAACCCAGCGGGGTTTATAGGGCACCGCCAGCACCGCAGGGTCATTGGGATTTCCTACCAGGGTCCACGTGTTGGTATCCCGATCCGCTCTGAAAGTGCCCGGGGCGGATGCCACCTCCCATGATGATCCGCCACCGCCTTCAAAGGCCACGAACTGCACGTCATACGTCCCGGGAGCCGTAAAGTTATAAACCCCACGGGTATTCGAATCCCCGGTGAAGCCAGGAAACACGAGGGTTTGCGGATCTCCCTGATCAATGAGCCCTCCTCCGGAAAAGGAAATGAATTTGCTGTCAGCCCCCGCAGGGGGACCGCCGCTGATGCGAAGGCCCATGCCATCATCGCTGTGGATGCTGTAAGTGACGGGACCGGCAACTGTGATCACAATCTGGGTTTTTGCAATGACCATCACGTTGTCGTCAGGACCCTCCTGGTTGCCGATAAAAGGGAGGTCGTTGTTGAAATTGCCCACGACTCCCGGCTGCTCTGGATCGATATGGTTCACTACCGGAGCCGTGCCATCAATAATGGCAGGGTCAGCCGGATCGGGATCGGTAGCGGGCAGGGCTGCTGCGGCAGCAACGGCAAAATCCAGACCCGATCCCCATCCGGTGCCATTGCGGTATTCCCGCATCCCCCACACTCCGGGGGAACCCGCAGGGCCCGGGAGTGGGGCGGTGGGGAAATAGGGCGATCTGACCGTGCCGGAGCCAGTGATGTTGGTATTGGTTTGGTCCTTGGCCGCGAGAGCATAGGTATGGCTGGAGGCTGGTGGCAGTCCCGTGGCTGCATAAAATACGGAGGTGACTCCGGCCGTTTTAGTGACTGAAGTCGGAGTCACAGCGGCTCCGTCAATCTCCAAAGTTATGGAGGCAGTCTGGACCATGCTCGCGGGATCGTCCACAATGGTAAACCGGTAGCCGGAATTATCGAGTTTAGCCTCGGTCACGGTGGCCAGCACGTAGAGGGGCAGGCCATTGATCATCTCTGCCTGGATCTGGGCTGGAGTCAGGACCTGATCTCCGAAGACTTTGATTTCGTCGACTGCTCCGACAAGCGAGCCTTGATTGCGGGAGGTGCCGATAGCAAGATTGGCACTGCTCAAGGCTGCTTGAATCCCACCTGATGCAGGACCGGCCACCAATACCCCATCCTCATAAATCTCCTGTTGATTGTCAGTCCTGTTGACCCATGCGACGTGATGCCAGGTATTTGGTTTGGTGAGTCCCCCGGCAACATCGTCGCCCCAGTGGCCATAGTGGTATGCTGCTCCCCGTGCCCCGAGGTGAAGCACGTTCCCCCCGCCGTCCGTCTGACCGAATACCATATTGTCGTTGGTCTGGCTGGCAAAGTTTACCCAAGCCATCGCCGTGTAAGGCCGATTGGTCGAAGAGCCATTCGCCATACCCAGCACCTCCGGCGACAACCCTGTGTCGACATGACCCGCGATGGCCCCCTCCTCCGCCTCCCCGGAGATGAAACGCAGCCCCTTACCCAGCAAATACCGGCTGGTTCCGACCGTAACCACCGTATTCTGCACCAGTTCGACTTTCTCTGGAGAGACAATGATACCGTCGGTGCCGGGAACGAGGTTGGTCACCATGTCAGTGGTGACATCGTTGACGTTCTCAAAGCTATACCGGAGCGTGAGGGCCGCCTCCGCTTCGCAAAGAGCAAGGAGGCTGCTGCATACCAGGAGGGCCAAAGGTTGAGGGGCACAAATGATGGGTGTTTTCATGGGAGCATGTGGGGGGCTTTTTGCGTAGGAATGACAAACACACACACGGAGCGTGCTTGATTAAGACTGCATGAATGGAATATTTTCCGATGCTTTAGGAAAATACCGGATATATGTCAATGTTTTCCATCCCCCGGCCCACCGAAAGTTAGAAGGAGACGGAAAGGCGCTATGATGTAAGAACACGAACCGGCACCAGCCTCGGGCGCTTGGAGGGGCTCCGTCAGGGTTCCCGGCGGGCCACGGGGCGGTAGACTGCTGGTGAGCCTTGGTTCCGCCCGAAGACGAGCAGGGGTGGCTGACCATGGGTTAGGCTCACTTGTTCCACACTGCGCGCATCCGCCGGAATGGAGATGCCGCTCTGCGCGGGGCGCAAAGCCTCCCACTGGTGGTCTGCCGTGCCCATGACCACCACACTGAGGGCACCGGCGAGGCTCTGGGTTTCGACTTGAGCGTGACTGAAATTTTGGGCGATGACGAGATCAGCCCGGCCATCGGCATTGAGGTCGCTGATCACCACCCCAAAAGCCGGGGCGCACTGCACTTCCCAAGGCAAGGCGCTGTAGACGAACCGACCGGAGCCGTCATTGACAAACACGCCGGAACGCAACTCGGTGGCGGTATAGCGCAGGGCGGCCTTGAGCCGGTCCGGCTCATAGATTTGCGGCAGCGACGCCAGGGCAAACGAACGGAAGGTGGCGAATTTCTGTTTGATGAACGGCATTGCCAGGGAAGAGCAACTCCTGCCCCTCACAGGAAACAGGGTCTCGCCCTCCCACTCGGCTTCGACAATGTGGTGGGAGCCGCTGCCGTCCAGATCTCCATAATAAACCGTGGCCGGCTTGGCGGCCGATGCGTGATACTTTGAATTCAGTCCAAAATTGGTGGCCACAAAATCAAGGTCTCCATCCCCATCAAGGTCCCCGCAACGCAGGTCGTTCCACCACCCGGTCAGAGTGGTCAGTCCGGAATCCTCCTTTTCCACCAAATGACCCTTTTGATTGAGAAAGATCCGGGGTGCCATCCACTCCCCCACAATCACCAGGTCGGGCAACCGGTCTCCATTAAGATCCGCCCAGCGGGCACCCGTGACCATACCGGGACGGGTCAGGGCCGGGGCGAGGCGGGAAGTCACGTCCGTGAACTTGCCGCCGTCGTTGCGCAACAGCCGGGAGACCGGTGCCGTAGGCCACGCCCCGGGCACCGAGCGCCCGCCCACAAATAGATCCGGGTCTCCGTCCCCATCAAAATCCGCCGACGCCACCGGGCCTCCACTGTCGCGCTCTGCCGGCAGCGCGTCCATGGGTGCCGCCACAAAACCTCCCTTCCCATCATTGAGGTAGAGGCGGTCCTGCAAAGCCACGTCCTCGGGACCGCTTTCCACTCCGCCGCTGACCACGTAGAGGTCCAGGTCCCCGTCACCATCAACATCCAGAAACAAGCACCCCATGTCCTCGCAGCCCGCGTCTTTGGCAAAAGCCTCGCAGGGAACCGCCCGGAAGCTTCCCCCCTCATTGATCCAAAGGAAGCGGCTGGCCCCCTTTCCTTGTCCTTGATAATAATCGAGATCCCCATCGCCATCCACATCGCCCCATGCCTGTTGCGGCCCTTGAAAGGCCAGACTGTTCGGCAGCAGCGGTTCGCGGACAAAATCGTCGAAAGCCAGTTCCTTGTGAATGGCATCCTTCAGCAGATCCTCGCGGACAAACCGGGGAGTCTCCGGCCCGGCCGGGCGCACCGGAGAGGCGTTCTTTTCCTGACGCAGGGTGTAGTGCTGTCCGGCGGCCAAGCCTTGGAAATCCTGGGTCCGGCCATCCGGCCAAACAACCTCCAGACGGTCAATTTTCCCCGCGCTGCCCAGACCAAATGCCGCGACGGCTTCATCCTGGCCGAGATATCCCCGGGTCAGGGTGACCTCCCGCACCAGCAGCCTGCCCCCTGCAGTGGCCCGCAGCCATGTGCCCACGCCCCTTGGATTGGCACCAGCCCCGGCCAAACTGACCAGCACGCGGCCACCCTCCTGACTATTATTGCGGAGCAGGGCCACTTCCTCGTCCAATCGCACGGAAATGATATCGAGGTCCCCATCCCGGTCCAGATCAGCGAGGGCACAGCCGTAGCTCATGCCAAGGTGGTTGAGGCCCCAGCGGGCGGAAACATCCTCGAATCCCAGCCCACCCCGTCCTTGAAAAGCGAGGTTGGGTTCCTTCATCGGGGGAAGGTGCTGGTAGCGGTCCCACTGGGTCCGGGTGTCGGCATTTTCCCCGACCCGCGGATCATCCTTTTCGTTGAAATTCCGCGACATGCCGGCCTGCACATAGACATCATTGATGCCGTCGCTGTCGAAATCCGCAAGGCGGACTGCCCAGGTCCAGTTGGTCTTGGCCAGCCCCGCCAGCCATGCCCCTTCGAGGAAGCGCCCATTGCGGGCGTTGATGAACAGACCATTGCGCATCAACTGAGGGGGGCGCACATTCTGCATGAACCACAAGTCCGCCCCGCCCATATTCCCCATCGCGGTCTTTTGCTTGAAATGAGTGGAACCTGCCATGTCCGCAATGAAAAAATCCATCCACCCGTCGCCATCCACATCGCCAAAGTCCGCCCCCATGCTGAACCACGTCGTGTAGGGCACGGTCGTCCGTGACACCTCGGTAAAGGTTCCGTCCCCATTGTTGCGGTAGAGGGCATCGGCATCATTGAAATCATTACCGATCCAAAGATCGGGCTTGTGATCCCCGGTCCAGTCAAACCACGTGACCGACAGGCCATGACCGCGGTGCCGGATTCCTGCTTGGAGAGTGACATCTGTAAAAGTGCCGTTGCCGTTGTTGCGGAACAAGCGGTCGGGCCGCCCCACCACATGGGTGGCAAACTGATTATCCCCGACCTGCACCACATCATAATGCTTCTCCCACTTTGGCAGGATGCGGGGGCGTCCCTCTACCACCTCAAGAGTCGGTTCATCAGGAAAGCCCTCCGGCCGGTACCAGCGGTTGGTCATCACGTAGAGATCGAGATCGCCATCCCCGTCATAATCACAGAAGGCAGGGGTGTGGCTGGCGTCGGTCATGTCGAGTCCGGCCGGGCCCGCCCCTTCTACAAAGACGCCGTTGCCTTGGTTTAAAAAGAGCTGGTTAGGGGAAAGATAGTTGCAGACGTAGAGATCAAGATCCCCGTCCCCTTCCACGTCCACCAAGGCACAGCCTACCGCCCACGCGGTTCCACCGCCCACTCCGGCTGCGGCTGTCACGTCCTCAAACCTCCACGGCTTGCGTTGCAGGAACAGCCGGTTGGACCCTGGACCCCCAGCAAGGAAAACATCCGGCAACCCGTTGCCATCCACATCCCCAACCGCCACGCCGCCCGTGCTCATGGAGGAAGCATAAAGGTATTTCAGGGAATGGCCGGCCTCGATCGGATTGATGAAACGCAGCCCCGATTCCGTCGACGGCACCGCTTCAAACATTTCAGAGCCCGGCCCTTTCGAGGGAGACGCCAGTGGCACCGACGGGGGCGGTGCCGCCCCGGCCGGCAATGCTCCCCCCATCCCCAGCAAACCTAGCAAGGCCGCGGCCTGCCAGTTGGACCGTCTGAACAAAATAACCTTGATCATTCCGAGTGTTTACGGAATCCGGTGCCCGGATGAAAAGCAAATTGTCCCGATCAACCCCCAAAATCGGATCGCCTTGCCGGTTCTGCAAGGCCGGGGCCCGTCAGGCCGGGGCCGCCGCTGCTTCGAGCGCCGGATAGTCCGTATAACCTTCCGGCCCCGGGGCGTAAAATGTTTGCGGCTGGGGTTCGTTGAGGGGAGCACCCTCGCGGAAGCGGCGGGGGAGATCGGGATTGGCAATGAAGGGCTGACCCCAGGCCACGGCATCGGCCTGACCGGCGGCGATGGCGGCTTCGGCGCTTTCCTTCGTGAACTGCTCATTGGCGATGAAGACCCCGCCGAAGGCCTTCTTCAATTGGGGCCCGAGGGCGGGCGTTTGATGGTGTTCGCGGGCGCACAGGAAAGCCAGGCCGCGTTTGCCGGATTCGCGGGCCACATAACCAAAGGTGGCGGCCGGATCCGAATCTCCCATGTCATGGGCATCGCCGCGCGGGGCAAGGTGCAGGCCCACCCGGTCCGCGCCCCAGATGCTGATGGCGGCATCCACTGCCTCCAGCATAAGACGGGCGCGGTTTTCGACAGGGCCACCGTAGTCATCGGTGCGGTGGTTGGTGGAATCCTGCAGGAACTGATCCAGCAGATAACCATTGGCCCCGTGGAGTTCGACGCCGTCGAAGCCTGCCCGTTGGGCATTCTCCGCGCCACGACGGTAGGCATCGATGATGCCCGGCAGTTCGCGGGTCTCCAGGGCCCGCGGCGTTTCATAGTCCTTGAGCGGCCGGACCAGACTGACATGTCCTTTGGCGGCAATGGCGCTGGGGGCGACCGGCTGCGCGCCATTCAGATAGGACGAATCGGAAACCCGGCCCACGTGCCAGAGCTGCAGCAGGATCAGTCCGCCTTCCTCATGCACGGCGGCGGTGACCTTTTTCCAGCCTTGAACCTGAGCATCAGACCAGATGCCGGGAGTGTCAGGATAACCGACACCCATGGGATCAACCGATGTGGCCTCGCTAAGAATCAATCCGGCGCTGGACCGCTGACGGTAATACTGCGCCATCAGATCATTGGGCACCCGGCCTTCGCTGCTGCGGCAGCGGGTCAAGGGGGCCATAACAACGCGGTTGGGCAAGGTGAAGGCCCCGGCCTTGAGGGGAGTGAAGAGAATCGATGATGACATGAAAGCGTGGGTGGGTCGGTGGGTGGGTAGGTGTTTGAGTGGAAGTTGACTCGTACACAAGTTCGGAAAGGCCGCGCTGGGAGCGCCGTCCGTCCCGGCGGCTCCATAACAAAGAACCTAACTTGATATTGAGCAAACGGGGCTCCGGGGCCGCCGGGACGGGCGGCGCTCCCAGCGCTGTGCTCCGCAGGAGGAGTTCAGGAAAGATCATTGGTCAGGACCACGCGGTAGCGGGCCTTGCCGGAGCGCAGATGATCAAGGGCGTCGTTCACCCGGGAGAGAGGGAAGGATTCGATGACCGGAGCGATGCCGTGGCGGGCGCAGAATTCCAGCATGGTATCCACCGTGGCGGGGCTACCCAGCGGCGAGCCGGAGATCGATTTTTGCCCGCTGATGAGCGGGAATGCAGCGACATCCAACGGCTCCAGCACCGCTCCCACGGTGTGCAGGCGGCCCTTGGGTTT
>JBBQWG010000086.1:0-13400 GCA_038210825.1 Verrucomicrobiales bacterium | reverse complement strand
ATCGTCGAAGAGCAGACTTTGTGGCAGGTCCCAAGGGGTGAGCAGATGGCGCATTGGTTGTGCTAATCAGTTAAGCACCAATTATATGCGTGTTTTTAGGATTCGCAATAACAATCATGGACTTTTTGCGGTCACATCTTTCATCCAATCGCTGGTGGCGTTTCCTCGCCGGTAGTAGAGCCCATTCACTGAACACTGATGGGCGGTATCCGACTGCGGTATTTCAATAACAATACACTTGCGCGATGGCGGTTTTCCTTCCGGTGTGATGGCCTTGATGTTTATTTCATCAATACCAGGACTAATCCGGGATTTGCAGCGCTGGTCGACACTTTCAATATCCGCTTCCGAAGCTTCAATCAGGTCAAATTCGTAGCCGGGATCGAAGTCATCAGTCCGGTGGCCGGAAAATCCCCAGGGGCCAAGGACGCTGCCGAGGCTGAAAGCACAACCGCAAATGGGCCTGACATCCCCGCAGGCGGGGACGCGCCGGTGCCCCCTGAAGAAGCCAAAACCCGCAAGGAACGCCTCCAGCAACGGCGCACCGAACAGCAAACTGAAGCGTGGCAAAAAGAATAGGCAAAAGAAGCGGACAGGAAGGGGTCAACCGGGCGCTGGACCGGGTCACCGGCATCAAGCAACTGCTGGTGAGGGGAAGCAAAGCCGTCAGCATGGCACTCTATTTAAAGACCATAGGATGGAACATCCGCAAAGCCGGGCAGACCTATGCCCAACGCGGCATCGCCGCCCGCAAAATGGAGCTGCAGGCCGCCTGAGGAGGCGTTTTTGCCGCGCCCGGAAACCCCACAACCGTTAGGAAGAGCGGAAAAGCGCCCGGCCCCCAAGCCATGAAAGGACGAAACCAAAATCTTATGGTTTTTACAGTCAGGCTTGCGGAAATGGCCCAAAACCAGAAGCGGCCTCAAGAGCGGCCCAAAATCGGCCGATGACTTTTTGCGGCCACATCTCAAGACAGAATTTTGCCCGCAAAAAAAGGGGGGACCCGGTTAAGGCCCCCCCTCGCTTCGCCTGATGCGGTTGGTCTAATCGACCGCCTGACTCTGTCCCTTAAGTTCCTCCCCCTTCCCCCGGTAAAAAGCCGCAGGGTTATCCTGCGGCTTTTTCGAGGTAAGTCAGGGCCGCTGGTTGGAGCCGGGCCGGGCCGGGGAGTGTTATACCTTCCGGAGGGACTTGAACTTCAGCAATGCTCCTACTGCCAAACCGAGCATGGCCAGAGTGCTTCCCCCATCCGGGACGCCTTGCGCCGGCGGCTGCACGGTGCCGCTGCGTACGTTGAAGGTGTAGCGGCCGTCCACGCTGCTGTTCAGACTGTTGCTCACCAGCGCATTGGGACCACCATCGATAAAGGCCCCATTGACCCCGGATCCGGCCAATTCAAATTTGTCGGCGGCTCCATTGGTCCATCCGACCCGGGCCGAGCTGCCACCCAAACCGTTGGTCCCCCCGCTGGCTTCACCCGTCTCCCATTGGATCTTGTCAAAGTTCAACTCGAAGTCGAAATCACCGGCGGCCACATCTGAGCGGTCAATCAGGACCAATTGGAAAGAATTCAGCTTGTCGGTGTTCTGGGCATAGTAACCGACATCCACCCAATTCACCCCGAAAGCAGCTTTTCCATCAATCGTTGAGGTGCCATAGGTCATCAACGACCCGGCACGAGTATCAACGTCGCCAAAAAAAGCAGCAATGATCGGTTGCGTGGAAGTCAGCAAACCGAAGGGTGTGAACGTGCTCAGCGTATTGTTGAAAGTAATGTTGCCATTGTTATTTACGTAAACATTCGGGCCGGAAACCCCGTAAAAATTAAAGTTGATTCCGGTATTTACCAATCCGGTCGAACCATCATCGTTCGCAGCCAGAGCTGTGGTCGTGAAACCTGTGTTGGTTCGGACTGCAGCAGCCTGCGCCAAGGTGTTGAAAGCCAATAGGGAGAGGGCACCGAGGAATGGTGTCATGGATCGCATTTTAAGGAGTTGTTTCATATTACTTTGATTTCGCTGTTAGTTTGAGGCCAAGTTCCTTTAACCATAAGAAGTAGAAGGACCCAAATAATCATAAGCAAAACCAGGGCCAACTGGCGTTTAGTATTTTTAACCTGCTGAAGAGCAACGGGTTAAAAATGGATCTATGACTTCAGAATCTAATACCTGTTTGGTTTTTGTAAAAAAATCCGACATTCCAGAGTCCCCAGACCCTCTTTTTTACTTGGAGTCTGCATGATGGCTGGGTGCGAACTGATCAGAACTTGTGGAAAACCCCTCCACCCGTTCGGGGTTTGGGGTGGGTTTGCCACGGAGACTCCCCGGCCATGTCTGCCCTCAAACAGGGTCAAGACCATGGGATTGGTGAATACGAAGAAGCGCTCGCCCAAGGACTTGGATCCCGAGGTGAAGGCTTTGATCCGGGAACAACCCCCGCTTCCGTTAAGCGACCACCTTCTCCTAATGGAATCCCTGACGGGCTGAAAGCATCGCCGGTGGAAGAATTCACGGCGTGTCCCCTGGCTCACCGGAGGCGGCGGCAGGGTCATAGCAAGCCAGCGGGCGCACTGGATTGCCGGGCAGGGGCCGGCGGCGTTCGAAAATGTTGGGCGCCAGCAGTGCGGAGGTTTGGCAGGCGTCCGCCAGCATCTCGAGCTTGGCATCGATGTTGTCCACATGGTGCAGCAGCATGGCCTCCGGCGTGCGCGGCAGCACCGGCGAGCCGAATTGAAATTCGCCATGATGCGCCCCAATGAGATGGAGCAGGTGCAGGCGCACCCTTTCGCTGGAAGGAGTGGCCGCCGCCCAGCCGGCAGGACCGGACTCCATCAGCTTCCGCCAGAGCCGGTTCACCATTTCGATGCCCATGGGGATGTGGCCCATCAGTTCCCCTGCTTCGGTATGCGGCATGGTAAATCCATCGCGTTCATAACAATTTTCCCACAGCTTGCCGCAGTCATGGAACAGCACCCCGGCCACAAGGAGGTCCCGGTTGGTGGCGGGATAAACGGCGGCCAAAGCCACGGCGGCCCGCATCATCTGCGCCACATGCTCCACCAGTCCACCCCGGCGGGCGTGATGATATTCCCGCGCCGCCCCGGTGCGTCGGAACCGCTCGCCATACTCCTCAAGGAAAAGGGCGCACAGGCCATGCAGCCGGGGATCCGCTATTTGCCCCGTCAGCTCCACGATGGTTTGATAGTCCCGCTCCTGCTTGTTCCGCAACTCCGGCGGGCCGCCCAGCACGGCGAGGCGTTCTGCCTCCTCCAGTAGGCGCAGGGTCCAGTTTTTGGGTTCAAGGCCGTAGGTCCCGCTGCTCCACTCCCCCTGCACCGCAATAAAGGCCCCCGGCGGCAAGGCCCTGGCCGCTGTATATCCGGCGGAATCGCTCCACACCCGCAGCACCAGATGGTCGCTGGCATCGGTTAGTTTCAGTTCGAGGAATTCGCTGCCGCTTTTCGTGGGTTTCACCGCCGCCCGTTCCACCTGCACGTGGGTCACGGCCATGCAGGCAGACTCCGTGGCAGCCTGACGGATCTGGCGGATGCTGAGAAGTTCCATGGGCCCATCCTGGAGGCAAGTCCCCACGGGATCAATCCCGCGCGATGGAAAACCCCGTGATTCCAACCGGAGCGGGCGACACCACCCGTTCCTCAATTTCCTTGATGTAATGAGCCACTGCGGAATGGTCCCGTAATTCCGTCAGGAAGGCCTCCAGTTCCTCCGGATCGCGCGACAGCGCCAATAGTTCCACCCGGCCATCGGCCAGGTTTTTGACCCACCCTGAAACCTCATACCCAGCCGCCAGTTGGCGCACCGTATAACGAAAGCCCACGCCCTGCACCCGCCCGGCATAAAACACCTGTTTTGCAATCATCCCGCACCTTCACCGGGCGGCCCGCTTTGGCAAGGCGGGGACGGGCGCCGCCGGCTGCGGTCCGGTCCCCGCATTGACACCGCCCCCGGACCGGCAATCCTCCGGCTTGCCCATGTCCGATGCCGATGTCCCCCCGCCTGCCCAGCACCCCCGGTGGTCGCTGCATGGCGATATTCCATGGCGGCTGCTCATGGGAGGCGTGCGGGCCTGCCCCTCATGGCTGGAAACCCCTAGCATTGCGGGATGGAGTTTCCTCATTTTCCTCTGCGCCGGAGCCAAACGCCGGGCCGTGCTGGCCAACCTGAAAAAGCTCCTGCCCGACCGCTCAGCCCTGCTCCGTCTCTGGTGGGCATGGCGCACATTCTATCAATTTGCCCGGGCCGCCGTCGATGGCATCCGCTACCAACAGGGAGCCCAGGGGCTCGCATGGGAAGTGGCGGGCCTGGAACACTTTGAAGCTGCTTCCGCCGGGGACCGGCCGGTGATGCTCTGCACCGCCCACATGGGGAGTTATGACAGTGCCGCCGCTTTTTTCGCCGAAAAGATGGGACGTCACTTTTTCGCGGTCCGCCTGCCGGAGCGCAATCCCCATCTGCAGGCCCTGCGCGGCGAAGGACTGCGCCGCATGCAGCACGGCAGCTTCACCGCCCTTTACAACTCCAGCGAAAACATCCTCGCGGTGGAACTCCTCCGCGCCCTCCAGCGGCGCGACTGGGTGGCGATCCAGGCGGACCGCGCCCTGCCCGGCCTGACCACCTTGCCTCTGGATGACGGACGGAAAACCTGGCTGCTGCCCAAAGGACCCTTTGTCCTCGCAACGGCAGCCGCCGCCTGCTGCCTGCCTGCTTTTGTCAGGAGACTGGGGCACCGGCGCTACCGGGTGACTTTTCATCCGCCGCTTTCGGCGGACCCGGCCCTCAGCCGCGGGTCCGCCACTCATGACCTCGCCACCCGCTGGGTGGCCTTGTTGGAATCCGTGGTCCGGGACCATCCGGACCAATGGCTGGTCTTCGATCCTGCTTTCCAACCATGACCCCACGCGCCTTCACCCCCCTGTTCCGTTGGTGGGAGCGTCGTTTTCCTCCGGCGGCCCGGCCTGGCATTCCGGAATTTCCGGCTCCCTCTTCCGGCAACCATGCCGGCGAAGCGGCCTTTCTGGCCTGCGCCACCGGTTTGCTCACGGCCTGCTGGGCCATTCCGGCCACCTCATTGCTGACATCCCTCCCGCTGCGGGTGCCTGCCGTGGCGCTGTTGCTCTTTGCGGTGCCACAATTGCTCATGGCGGCCGTTTCGCTGGTCAGTCCGTGGCTGGCGGGACCGCGGTTGCCCCGCGAAGCCGCCCAGGACTGGTGTTGCCTTGCCCTGATGACGGCATACGCCGCCCTGCGCAGCACGGAACCCGGCTGGGAATCGATGATTTGTCAGGGCTGGCTGGTCTTCGTGGCCTTGAATCTCCTGCTCTGGCCCTGGAGCAAATCCTGACCTGACTCTGTCATGCGCACCGTCCCCAGCCTAACTGCGGTCCTGATCCTGCTCCACCTCGGGCCGGTCATGGTGGCGTGGCAGGTCGGCTGGTTACCCGGACTGATGGCCATGGCCGCCCTGCACCTGGTGCTGCTGGCCTTCACCCTTTGGCCCGGCTCCACGCCCTTCTGCCCCGCCGTGCGCCATTTTTCCGTGACGGAGCGCACCGTGATCCTGACGATTGACGACGGCCCGTGTCAGGATACCGCTGCCTTGCTTGACCTGCTCGACCGATACCACGCCAAGGCGGTATTTTTCCTCATCGGCCGCCGCGCCGCAGCCGATCCTGCCGCAGTGCGGGCCATCGCAGGGCGCGGCCATGCGGTGGAAAATCACACCCTGACACATCCCTCATGGACCTTCTGGGCCTATGGTCCTGCGCGGCAGCGCCGGGAAATCAGGGAAACCTCCGCCCTGCTGGCCCGGCTCACCGGCGGCCCGCCCCGGTGGTTCCGTGCTCCGGCGGGTTTCCGCAATCCTTTCACTGGAGCAGTCCTGCGCGGGGCATCGCTGGGCTACATGGGCTGGACGGTGCGTGGTTTCGATACCAGGGAAACCAACCCTGACAAAATTCTCGCCCGGCTGCGCTGCGGGTTCCGGCCTGGATCCGTGCTCCTGATTCACCAGGGGCATCCACACAGTGTGGCCGTGCTGGAAACGCTCCTGACTGCTCTTCAGGCTGCAGGCTTCCGCTGTGTCCTGCCCCCTGCTGGACCGCCGGTCTGAATCCGGCCGTTTTTGCCCGTGCAGACCCGGCCACCCCGGGGCAACCTGCGCCTTCCCATGAACCCCCAGATCCAACGCGAGTCCGCCACCTTCCGGCTGGAACGATGGCGGGCCATGGCCGGGGGCATTTTGGAAACGGCCCAGGTCACTTTTCTGCTGCTCATTGCCACCCGGTGGTTCGATGCCAACCCGGCCCAAAAGGGACTTCTCATCGGTGCCTCCAGCGCGGGGCTGTTGCTGACACCCCTGCTGGTTTCATGGGCCGCTGCCCTTGGATGGAATGCGGAGCGGGCTGCGGCCGGATTGTTTGCAGTGGCGGCGGTGGGCGTTTCAACTGCTGCGATGTTTCCTTCCCTGCCGGTTTACCTCGGCGGAGCCAGCCTGGGCTTTCTCTGTGTCGCGGCCACCGCTCCGTTCATTGCTTCCATCTACAGTGAAAATTACCGTGCCGAACGCCGGGGCGACCTTTTCTCACGCAACATTGTGGTGCGTATCCTTGTGGGCGTGGTGTTTGCATGGCTGGCCGGGCAGTTGTTTGACCGGAATCCGGCGCATTTCCGCTGGATCCTGGGTTGTTATGGCCTGGCCCTCGCCGTGAATGCATGGTGCGTCTGGCGGTTGCCTCCGGTGCCTCTTGCCAACACCGGAGGGAAAAATCCCCTGCGGGCCTTCCGCTGGGTGCGTCACGACCGGCTGTTCCGCCTCACTTTGATCAGTTGGATGCTCATGGGCATGGGCAATCTCATCATGTTTCCCCTGCGGGTGGAGTATCTCGCCAACGAACGTTATGGCCTGCACCTAACGGCTCCGGACATCGCGCTGTTCACCGCCATCATTCCCAATGCGGCCCGCCTCCTCTTTACCCGCGTCTGGGGCCGGCTCTTTGACCGCATGAATTTTTTCACCCTCCGCATCCTGCTGAACACCGGATTTATGCTGGGCATCCTGTCATTTTTTACGGGCGGTGGCACGGCCGGCCTTTGGGCGGGAGCCTTATTGTTCGGCATCGCCAATGCCGGCGCGGACCTCGCCTGGAGCCTCTGGGTCACCAAGGTCGCCCCGCCGGAACGCGTCACCGACTACATGGCGGTCCATACCTTTCTCACCGGCGTGCGCGGCTTGGTGGCGCCGCTCCTGGCCTTTTATTGTGCCGCCCGGTTCGGGGTCGGCCCCACCGCGATAGGCTCCGCGGTGCTCATCCTTGCAGCCTCGCTGCTGCTGGTGCGGGAACGCGGGCCGGCCGCCGCAACGCTCCGTTAGCCAACCTGCCTTCAAAGCTCCGGCCAATCCCCCCGGAAATGCCACGTCTGCCAGCCGCAGGCGCGGGCGGGAAGGATATCATTGTCCAGCCGGTCCCCGATCATGAGGGTTTCCTCCGCCCGGATTCCCCGGCCCGAGAGGCGTTCTGTCAGCCAGACAAACACCTGCGGGTCGGGTTTGCTGAAGCCCTGCTCAAAGGACCAGAAACAGCAGTCAGCGGAAAACCCCTCCCGTGCGATTCCTGCCGCAGCCAGTTCATCCCAGGTGTAGCGCTGCGCATTCGACGCCACCCCGGCCACAAGGCCCCGGGCCCGCAAGTCAGCCAGAAAGGCTTCCGTCCCGGGCATCGCCTGCGTCGTCCGCTGCAGACCGGCATGGCCGGACAAAAATCGATCCAGCCGGTCCGGGGCCAGTCCTGACAAATCCGGGGCGCCCCTGCAGGCCACGCTCCGCCAGTCCACTTCGGGAAACCGGAGGCCTTGCTCCCTTCGCAAGGCATGATCCTGCGCGACCAGCTCATGGCACCTGCAGTCAAATTCCGCCAGGGTCAGAGACGGCACCGCCCCAAAGAATTCCTGCCACCACCCCACCCACTGCTCTGCCGCATCCGCCGGGCCCGCTCCCACCGCCAACAGGGTGTGATACACATCAAAGATCACCGCCTTGACCTTGTCTGGCGGCGCGGCCGTTCCCGGGGTGCTCATGCTGCCAACTTTTAATTCCGGTTAGGGATCACGCCGCCGGAAGACATACTTCCCTTCCTTTTGTCCTACCAAAGGCGGAACCCTGGTCTGCTCAAACAAATCCGCCCCTTCCTTGAGATTCCTCCAGAAACCCGCCCATTCGGTGCCCTCGGTTTCTGCCCGGGCCAGCCTTGCTTCCGTCATGCGGAAGGGAAAACAATGGACGGACACCTCATCCTGCTGTTTCCCCCGCAGCGCGGCGTCCACCAGCAGATAAATCACCTCGATCACCGGGTCGGTCATGGCATAACAACCAATCGAACGGTCACTGCCGTGCACCATCAGGGCAGACCCGGTGCGGCGGTGGTGTTGATCATAGGAATTGGGGTAACCCAGATTGAAAGCGAGATGGAATTTGGAGTTGGGATTAAGCTGCCGCGCTGCCACATGATAGAAACCCTCCGGGGCCACGCCATCCCCTTCCTTCAGTTTCGGGCCCAAACCCCGGCCCCCGTCGGACACCACCGGCCAGGTCTTGAACAGGCTGTAACGACCGCCCATTTCGTCGCGCATCCACAATTCCAGTTCCTTCTCCTCCTTGAAGATCCGGATAAACACCGGAGCCCCGGGTTTGAGATGGGCCCGCTTCAGTTCCTCGTTCAGCCCCGGCCCCACCCGGCGCCGCACTGCCGCCAGACGGTCGTTGTCCGCCATGGGTGGTCCAAGTGCCCGGCGCAAAAATAGCACCAGCACAATGGCCAGAATCAGCAAAGCGAGAATGGAAAAACGCGTCAGCATAACAATACAGTTTGAGGCGGCAGAATCCTCCCTCCTCCTTCCGTCATCTCAAAACCCTTCCAGCTTGCCCTTGGCCGCGGGCACCGCCGGGGCAGCCGGTCCCCCCGCCGCAGGCACCACCGGTGCCACCGGCCGGGGCTGGATGGCAAACTGCACCGCCAACTGGCTCTTCATGGCCTTGGTCCAGGCATCCGTGGCCAGATCCAGATAACCAATTTCCGCCGCTTGGTAGGCGGTGGCATGCCGGGGGCGCTCCGCTGCGCTGGCCGGCGCAGTCCAGCACATCCGCCCCACAAACTCTGCGGGCGGATTCCAAACCAGCGGTCCGGCATTCACCGCCAGCAGAATCTCCCGTTCCTCATGCCGGAGACCCGCCCGGGAAAAACTGATAAAGGCCGCCCGTTCCTCCAAAAACTCAATCCGGAGCCGGATGCCTTTGAACAGGTAGGCCGCCGAAGTCGCCGTTTCCAGCAGGGGCGGCACCTCCGCCAGCGGCTCGCCATACCGACCCTGACATTGCTCCCGCGTTTCCCCCAGCCGGGCTACCGCCGGAGTTGCCCCCAGCACGCAGCCGCCTGCCACCACCACCAGCCATGACCATCGGATCAAATTCATAACCGCATTCTGCCCCTTGCCCGCCCGCACTCAATCAAAATCTGAGCCGTCCATCCGAAGGCCGGAAGTGGTGGTTGGGCACTTCCGGCAATGGGCGCGCTTGCCCCCGGCGCACATCCCGCCAAACTCCCCGCCATGCCTGCCCGCCACCACGCCCCGCCCGGTCTGCCTGACCTTCTCCCGTCCTCCTGGGGTAGCGGAACGCGTGACCAGTTGCGCTTCATTGATCTTTTCTGCGGCATCGGCGGCTTCCGCCTCGCCTTCGAAAAAGCCGGAGCCCGCTGTGTCTTTTCCTCCGACTGGGACAAACATTCGCAGCAGACCTACGCCGCCAATTTCGGTGAACTTCCCCACGGCGATCTAACCCTGATGCCCACTGCCGGGGTGCCCGCGCACGACATCCTCTGCGGCGGCTTTCCCTGCCAACCGTTCAGCCTGGCGGGAGTTTCCAAGAAAAACAGTTTGGGCCGCGCCCATGGCTTTGAGGATGAACGTCAGGGGAATCTCTTCTTTGAAATTGCCCGCCTTCTGGACCACCACCGGCCCGCGGCTTTTGTGTTGGAGAATGTCAAAAACCTCGCCAGCCATGACAAGGGGAACACTTTCAAAGTGATCCATAACACCCTGACGGAAGATCTGGGCTACACCGTCCACCACAAAATCATCGACGCCAAACCATGGCTTCCGCAGCACCGGGAGCGCATTTTCCTGATAGGCTTCCGTGATCCCCTACCCTTCGAGTTCCCCGACCCGCCGTCTGCGGGGCCGAAGCTGGACAGTATCCTCGACCCGGATCCTCCTGAAAAATACATCCTGTCCGACAAGCTCTGGCAATACCTCCAGGACTACGCCGCCAAGCACGCCGCCGCCGGGAATGGCTTCGGATGCAGCGTTTTCGACGGCACCGGTGTGGCCCGCACCCTCAGCGCCCGCTATCACAAAGACGGCAGCGAAATCCTCATCAGCCGCGGTCATGGGAAAAACCCGCGCCGCCTCACCCCGCGCGAATGCGCCCGGCTCATGGGATATCCTGACAGCTTTAAAATCGAAGTCAGCGACACCCAGGCCTACCGCCAGTTTGGCAACAGCGTGGCGGTGCCTGTGGTCACCGCCCTGGCGAAGCAGGTCATGGTTGCCCTGAAAGAGGCCGCCGCCGCACCGGCGTCCGTCCGGACCCTGCACCGGAAGGAAGCCTGATTCCAGCCACCCCGCAGATTATTTCCTCCAGAGCCAGCGGAGGGAATCCGGGAAGATGGAGCCGCCGTGTTTGCCGCTGTGGGCTCCGTCAGGATCGAAGACAAACTTGTGGTCATACTTCCGGAAGGCGAGGCTGTTGGCCATCAGCTGGTTGGCGAGGGGCCAGTTGCCGAACCGGTTGTCCAGATCCCTGGCCCCATCCTGAAGAAAGATCCGGAGTGGTTTGGGAGGATCGGCTTTCCGGACCACCGCCGGATAAACATGGCCGCCGCGGATGTCAGTGAAACTGCCGATGTGGCTCATCACCTTGCGGAACAGATCCGGACGCTCCCATGCGGCGGTAAAAGCGCAAATCCCACCGCTGCTCATCCCGCAGATCGCGCGTTGGTCAGGATCCGTGGTGATATTCCACTGCTTGGACACCTCCGGCAAAAGCTCCTTTTCCAAAAACGTCACGTAGGCCGGGCTGAGGGTGTCATACTCCACCGACCGGTTGCTTTTCACCCCCTTGGGCAAATTCCATCCGTCCTCCTCCGGCAGACTGTCGGCAAACACCCCGGGATTGCCAAAAACCCCGATTGTCACCGGCATCTCACCCTTCGCGATCAGATTGTCCATCACCGTCGGCCCGCGGAACTGGCCTTTGCGGTCCACGTAGGCATGGCCATCCTGGAACACCATCAGAGCCGCCGGCTTCGCCGCATCATATTGTTTTGGCACATACACCCAGTAGCGGCGGATCGTTCCCGGGAAGACCCCTTCTTTGGAGGGGAAGGTAAACCGCTGGATCATCCCCTCCGGAACCCCCGGCAGCAGGACGGCTTCGGGAGGGGCCGGATAGTCCGGTTCCTTGTATTTTTCCTGCGCGGAGGCAGCACCGGCCAAAAGCAAAGAACAGCCCAGCAACAACAGCGGTCGGATCATCATAGACCAACGGGGACGCCGCGCGCCGGCCCGATCTTTCAAGAGGGCGGAATTCCGGTTGCGTGCCCGGCTGGGGGCGGCATGGTGACGCCCCGCCAGCACATGGCATGACGGGGCGTAGCTCAGCTTGGTAGAGCGCTTGCTTTGGGAGCAAGAAGTCGTCAGTTCGAATCTGGCCGCCCCGACCACCTTGGTTAATTTTATTCGGGTTTGAGGACTGGCCGCAGCGTGTCATGGTATGCGGCCCCGGCGCGGGCTGAATTTCCCATGCACATCTCCGATATTCTGGCGGCCACGCCTACCACGCTTTCCTTCGAGTTCTTCCCGCCCAAGACCACCGAAGCCGTGGAGCGGCTCTACGAAACGATCGCCCAGCTGGAACCCTACTGCCCGAATTTTGTCAGTGTGACTTACGGCGCAGGCGGGGGGACCCGGGAAATGACGCACGATCTGGTGGTGCGGCTCAAAAAAACCACGGAACTGGATCCCATCCCCCACCTGACCTGTGTGTGCCATCAGGAAAAGGAAATCTCCGACATCCTGGAACGTTATGCCGCCGCCGGGGTAAGCAACATCCTGGCGCTGCGGGGCGATCCCCCCGGCAACCTTGAAGGATATGACCGCTCCAAGGATGCTTTCCAGTATGCCGCCGACCTTGTGAAGTTCATCAAACGCTTCAACGAAACCGGAGCCCATCCTGACAAACGCGGGTTTGGCATCGGGGTGGCCGGCTTTCCGGAAGGCCACCCCCTGACTCCCAACCGGCTGGCGGAGATGGACTTCCTCAAGGCCAAGGTGGATGCGGGGGCCGACTACATCTGCACCCAGCTCTTTTTCGACAATCACGATTTCTACGACTTCCGCGAACGCTGTGCCCTTGCCGGGATCCATGTCCCCATCATCGCCGGAATCATGCCCATCACCACCACCAGCGGGATGCGCCGCATGGCGGATTTGTCAGGCGGCTCGGTCTTTCCGGCCCGCCTGCTCAAAGCCCTGCAGCGTGCCGGCAATGATCCTGAGGCCATCCGCCGCGTGGGCCTGCATTATGCCACTGAACAATGCGCCGATCTCCTCAATAACAATGTGGCCGGCATTCATTTTTATACCCTCAACCAGTCCAGCGCCACCCGCGAGATCTACGCCAGCCTCGGACTGAAGGACAGCCGGGCCCTGGCTCCAGCCGGAGCGTAAGCGGCGCCGTGGCGATGGGTGTGTCGTCCATCGTGGCGTGGGTGTGTCGTCCATCGTGGCGTGGGTGTGTCGCAGACCACCCGCGAGCAGAGCATTGGTTTTTCAAAAGCCTGTCGGTCAGCCTTCCCAAGGCACGTGCCGATGCTTCGAACACGCCTCGCCTGCGGCAGAGTCATGCCACAGTCATACCACATCATTTCCGCTTATTCCCCGTGCTACCCCACACTTCCCAAAATCCCAGGATGTACCCAAACCGTCGCCTCGTCATCGCGGAGATGCGCCCTCATCGGATTCCTGACGATATACCGCACCACCCTGCGGAAGTGATCCCCATCCCGGATGATCCTATCATAGGATTCCGCCTGCCATAGCGTTCCGTTCCGGACCAATAACTGGTTGATCTTTCGGGCGGGGTGCTTCTTCCATGACGCCAACAATTGCTCCAGATCCCATCCCTCCAAAGATGTGGCCGCAAAAAGTCATCGGCCGATTTTGGGCCGCTCTTGAGGCCGCTTCTGGTTTTGGGGCCATTTCCGCAAGCCTAACTGTAAAATCCATAAGATTTCGGTTTCGTCCTTTCACGGCTTGGGGGCCGGGCGC
>JBBQWG010000085.1:0-13666 GCA_038210825.1 Verrucomicrobiales bacterium | reverse complement strand
GAACCACGTCGGCATAACTATTTTTCTTGGTGAAAACGGCAGTTTTCATGAGAGAAACTACACCTCGAGGATATTGTTCCTTTCAAAATAATAGCACCAGTCCGTAAATAATTCTCCCTACTATCATAAGAATTGGGGTGCTTACCTCTTCAGCCATTACGCCAGCTACGCGGGCAGGGCTGCCGCAATTCTCCTCCAATTGGGCGAAGGTGGAATACCTGGCGTATATATCCGTGACAGTTCAGGCAATTACCCTGCGGCAGTGGGTACAGCGCTCACCGTGGGCGACTGGCACACGCTGACGGCTGTCCGTGAAGGATCAGACGTTCGCCTTTACGTCGATGGTGTCATGGCGGCGAGTGCCACTGCGCCCGGACTCGGAAACTGCACCGACCAGGTAGCGCGCCCCATTCGTTATGTCCAACTCGGTTGCGCATACACCGGACCCAATCACTGGACCCAATTCTATGCTCCGGAGGGCGTCCTCAACGGCCTTCTCGACGAAGTCATGGTCTACAATCGCGCCCTCAACGCTGCGGAGATCCACCAGAACCATGCTGCCGTGCTCCAAGGCCTGCCGGATTGGAACCACGTCATCGCACATTGGTCCTTCGAGGAAACGGGCGGCACAGAGGTTTCGGAAGTCACGGGCCGCTCCTGGGGATTTCACACCGGTGCCACCGTGGGTGCTGCCGGTGCACGTAGAAAGGCCTTCCAGTTCGACGGCGTGGACGACGCGGTCATCGCCGGCAACTGGGTCGGGAACTTCGGCGAGGGTGATTTCAGTTTAACCCTGTGGATGAAACCCGAGCAGAGCGCCTCGGGAGGGACATTGTTCCACCATTACGCTAGCAATATTGGGAGGAAGTCAAATGTCTACGTTTATTACAACCATGCGGAGAATAAACCCGCTCTCTACTTCCGGGATGTATCCGGCAACCTCATCATGGCGACAACTAACAATCCCATTCAGCCCGGAGACTGGCATCATATCGGGGCTGTAAGACAAGGGTCGTCTATCGCGCTTTACGTCGATGGAGTTCTGGAGGGATCAAGCGCGGTGCCCGTGCTTGGAGACCTCACGGATCAGTATGGGGAAACCATCAACTTCCTCCGCATTGGTGGCTCATACACCGGTCCTACCCACCACACGCAAGCCATCGCTCAGGAAGAATTCTTCCGTGGAGGCATCGATGAACTGAAGATCTTTGCGCGCGCCTTGTCCGCGGCGGACATTCAAGACGACATGGGGATCACCCCGAATACCCCGCCAACGGCCAACGCCGGAGCCGATCAATCGATCCGTGCCGGAGCCACCGTCGTCCTCGACGGCAGCGCTTCCTTCGATGACAATACCGATTCGGCGGCGTTGGGGTATTCCTGGAGCCTCTCCGAGAAGCCGGAGGGAAGTCTGGCCAGCTTGGACAGTCCGGCCGTCGCGCAGCCAAGTTTCATCGCCGATGTGGCTGGCACTTATGTTCTGGAACTGGTGGTCATTGACGACCGGGGTGCCACCAGCCAGCCGGACACCGTCATCATCAGCAGCGACAACCAAGCTCCGACAGCAGTGGCGACCGTGGACTTCGGTCTGGTCATTGTCGGAAGCACTTCATATTTCGACGGTTCGGCCAGCACCGATCCTGAGAGCGACTTGCTGACCTATTCGTGGAGTATTTCCGCTGCTCCCGCAGGCAGCGCGGCGACGCTTATGGAAGGGAACACCGCATTTCCGACGCTGATGAGCGACATTCCGGGCCGCTACGAAGTAACCCTTATCGTGAGCGACTTTCTCGGGGAGGGGACGACCGTGACAGCAGAATTCGTGGCCACCACCCGCGACGATTATGCCATCACCCCGATCGTGGATGCGGGCGATCTTGCGGAAAATCTCCTTCCCGGGCAAGTGACCAACGGCGGCAACCAGAACGCGTTCGGAAATTTCCTGAAGCAGGCGGTGGCACTGATCAACGAGGGAGACGTCGCCGGAGCAATCAGCAAGCTAAAACAGGCCATCGAAAGAACGGATGGTTGCGCCTTGCGTGGAGCCCCGGATGGCAATGGCCCGGGCCGCGACTGGATCACGGATTGCGCCGCCCAAACCGAAGTGTATACTTTCCTCACCTCGGCACTAACCACGCTCCAGAACTGAACGTGTCCCGTTGTCGCGAACCGCCATGATTGCCGGAACGCATGGAATTCAACAACCGCTCGCAGCCAGCAACCAGCAGCCCCACACTGAGAAATGGCTGATCGCGGTGCCGTCGATTTCCCCGACACCCGTTGCAGTCCCGTCCTGCGGGCTTCGCAGGTGGAGGAGTTCAATCTCCCACGGAAATATCCGCTACACTAAGGAAATATCCGCTACACTCTCAATAGCCGCCAAGTCAGTGACCACCGGCAAAGCCGCTGGCTTGGATTTTGTGAACCGCTCAAAGCGGGTTAATTGAGCTTGGTGCCGGCTCAGGCCGGCGCGGTCAGTCCTCCGTGGTCCGGTCGCCGAACAGACTCATCTGGTCAAATTTCCGATCCTCGTTCTCCTGCTTGCGGATATATTCCCGGACTGTTTCCTCGTCACGGCCCACGGTCATACAAAATATCCTCGCGCCCAAAAGCGGGCTCCCGTGAAGTTTCGTACTCGTCCGCCATAATGCCGCGCCAGCCAGATCGCGCTCTTGCCTTTGAACTATCCTACCACCTGCGAGACAGAGTATTTCGGCGGAATACTCACCAGCAGGTGCACGTGATCGGGTTGCAGGCCTCCCGGCTCCACCTTGCATTCTCTTTGCTCGGCAAGGCTTCGGAGCAGGCCCCAACTCCTTTCTTAACTGATTGTAGAGCTTTTTCCGGCCGCATTTCGGGATAAATACGATGTGATTCTTGCACTCCCATCGCGTGTGGGAGAGACTTTCGGTTTGATCCATGATTTGGTTTGAAGCGTGCTTTGAGCGGCTCACTTCTCACCCGTCGGGGGACTCCCGGATCTGTCAAACTCTGGGAGTCTGCCCGGCTTAGCCGGGGGTTTACCCTTTTTAATTAGCCGCAGGCAGTTTCCGCCGCCGGATCGGCCAATTTAGGAGGAGGAGCTGCGAACTGACTTGAACTATGTGTCAGGCAGCCTGTCTCGGCTGAGCCTGACCATCCCATTTAGGCGGTGGGTCCCCAGCCCCCCTAAATGGAGGATCCAGTATTCCCTGGTTGAACGGCACCCGCTTGGTTCGGCGGCCGGATAGTCATTTCGTGACGATTCTGCCAGATTGGGATTTCCTTGGCCAAACCGTTCGGATACACTGCAGGACCGGCCAGGATGAGGCCGGGACAGTGTGCCGGAGGGTAAATCCGGACGTTGTTTCTTCCAGGTGTCCGGCTCCCCCTACCCCCCAGTTTTTCCCATGGCGTTTTCTTTGTTATCCCTGCCAGCCGCATGGCGTCTGGCGGTTGGTCTGTGTGCACTGTTCCCGGTGGCGGTCCCGGCCGCTCCGGTCATTTCTGAGATCATGTTCCATCCAGCCTCGGTTCCGGAGGATGAATCCCGGGAGTGGCTGGAAATTCACAATGCCGCCGGAACCGGAACGGCGGATTTGAGCGGGGCGAAGTTCACAAGGGGGATCAACTTCACCTTTGCTCAGGGCACTTTGCTTGCTGAAAGAACCAGCCTGATCGTGGCCGCCAATACCGCTTCTTTTCAGGCTGCCTATCCTTCCTATGCGGGAACCGTGGTGGGGGGATGGACCGGTAAATTGAGCAGCCAAGGCGAAACCATCCGCTTGGAGAATGCCGCCGGAGCCGTTCTGGATGAGGTGGAATATGCTGATGGAGGCGACTGGGCGCTGCGGGTGCGCCCGGCGGTGGATCCTTATGGCCATCAAGGTTGGGAGTGGGAAAGTCCTGCCGATGGGGGGGGAAGAACTCTGGAACGCCGTCGGCCGGATCTGAGCGGAAAAGCCGGGCAAAACTGGCAGATCAGCACCGTGGCGGGAGGCACTCCCGGGGTGACTCCGCCCGTGTCCCCGGTGGTTGTCCTGACAGACGTCCGCCATGAGCCGGTGATTCCGCGTTCCACCCAAAGTGTCACGGTGTATGCCCGGGTGCTGGCGGGTCTTGATGGCACCACGGAGCCTGCCGGGACGCTGCACTGGCGCCGGGATGGTCAGAGTAATTTCATTGGGGTTCCCCTGTCCCTTGCCTGGCAGGAAGCGGGAAGCGCCACGACAACGGATGCCACCTATCAGGCGGTGATTCCCGCCCAGGCCAATAACGCGGTGGTGGAGTATTATATCTCGGTGACCGCCGGTCCCGGGGAACGGACCAGTTGGCCGGCCCCCGCCCGCACTTCGGCGCCAGGAGTGGTGCCGGCGGTTTTTGCGCAGGCCGCCAATGCCCTGTATCAGGTGGACAACACCTACAATGCGGCCACTCCATGGACCCCTGGGGCGCGTCCGGTCTACCGGCTGATCATGACTTCGGCAGAACGGGAGGAACTGCGCAGCATCCAGACCACCGGCAGCAAACGGGAAAGCGATGCTGCGATGAACGCCACCTTCATCAGTCAGGACGGCGGCGGGCTGGAACTCCGCCACCGCTCGGCGGTGAGAAACCGCGGATACGGCAGCAGACTCGGACCGCCCAACAATTTTCATGTGGATTTTCCCCCGGATGACCACTGGAAGGACCGGGCAGCCCTGCAGTTGAACTGCCGGTATCCTCATTCCCAGGTCCTGGCTTCCAATGTGTTTGCCCTTGGAGGCATTGCCGAACAACAGGCCCGTCCGGTCCGGGTGATCGTAAACGGCGTAAGTGTGGCCGAAACCGGTCCCCAGATGTTCGGCACTTATGCGAGGATCGAGACCCTCAACGGCGATTGGGTGGCCCGGCATCATCCGGATGATCCTGACGGAAATCTCTATCGCGTGGACGACCATGCACCCAACCCGGTGGGAGGCATCCCCGGAGATCTGGGCAGCGGGGAATTCCGTTATGAAGGAAACAATCCGCTCGCCTATGCCGATACCTTCCTTAAGCGCACCAATGAGGATCTCAATGACTGGAGCGATTTGATCAATCTGTGCCGGGTGATCAGCGCCCCCGCCACTGGAGGCACGGCCGGCCAGCCGGCCATCAGTGATGCGGAATATCCCCAACGGGTGCGGGAGGTCATTGATGTGGAGCAGTGGTTCACCTATCTGGCGTTGGACGCACTGGTGGGGAATCAGGAAGGCGGTCTGCCCACCGGACGGGCGGATGACTTTGCGATTTACCGCGGGGTCAAGGATCCGCGCTTTTTGCTGATCCCCCACGACTTCGATACCTGTTTTGATTTCAACACCACTGACGGGCCGGGAAATCCGCGTGACCGGAGCATCTTCAGTTTCCACACCGGCAGTGCCAGTGTCACCGGCCTGGAACGGCTCTTCACCCATCCCGCTCTGGTCCCGGTTTACTATCAAAGGATGCTGCATCTGGTGAATCACGTATTCAACAGGGAACGCCTTGATCCGCTGATTGACGAACTGCTGGGTGGTTGGGTGAGCACCGCCTCCCTGACAGCTCTGAGAACATACATTGATGAGCGCCGTGCCAGTGTGCTGGGCCAGATTCCGGTGAGTTATGCCATGAACACCAATCTGGTGCCTGGCAGCGGCAGTTTTCTGCAAAGCAGCACCGGCGCGGTGAACTTCACGGGAACTTTCAACGTTGCCGAGACCCGGTCTCTGCGCCTCAACGGGCAAGCGGCCGTGCTGAACTACCGGACGCTGGGCACCGCTGTAGCCGGAACCTGGAACTTCAACGCTGCCGCCGGCTCCGGATTTCTGGGCCGCGGCCTGAACCGGGTGACGGCCGAGTTTTATGACGGTCCCGCCGGCACCGGCAACGTAGTCCACCGCATGGTCAGGGACATCTATGTGCCGGAAGCCGGAAATTTCACCACGGTGCCGCGAACTCTGAGCCAGGTGACGGTGCCTGACCAGATCCTGCTCGGGGTGCCTGACAGTTATGTTCCGGGCGTGCCGGTGCTGGTGCGGGTGGATGCCCTGACCGCCAGTGGCGGGCTGGAACGCGCGGTGTGGAACCGCCATGCGGTCCTGACGGCTTCCAATGGGCTGACCCTGACCCCGGCGACGGTGCCGCTCTACAACGGCAGCGGCAGCGCGCTGGTCAGTTTTGGCAGCACCGTAGGTGGGGCCGTGCGTACGCTCGTGCAGGCAGGCGGCACCCTGGCCGCACCCTTGGCCGGGGCTCCGGTGTGGCGTTTTCTGGATGCGGGCACCGAGCCGGACCCGTCATGGCGCAGCAGTCTGGCTTTTGATGACACCCTGTGGCGGTCCGGGGTGCTCCAGGCCGGGGCCGGAGACGGGGACGAACGGACCATTGTGAACAATGTCAACACCACCACCAACACGCGGCGCGCCTATTATTTCCGTCATGCCTTTGATGTCACGGACGCTGGAACCATTACGGCACTGCGGGTGCGGGCGGTGCTGGATGATGGCGCGGTGTTTTACCTCAATGGCATTGAAGTGCATCGTGACAACGTGCCCGCCGGCCCCCTGACCCTGACCACTCCGGCCAGTGCCAACCGGGCTGGATCGGAAGAAACGGCGGTCCGGACCTATGATTTGAGTGCCTTTGCCTCCCTGATCCAACCCGGCCCCAATTTGCTGGCGGTCCAGATCCACAACTTCGGCACCGGAAACAATGACCTCAGCTTCGACTGCGCGATGGAAGCCGTGTCGCCGGTGAGCGATCCCGGAAATTTTACCCTGACCGCCACGGTGGACGGCCGCAGTGCCGGAGCTGCCCTGACAAGTTTGGGAACTGCCGTTCCGCCGGCGGTCCCGGGCACGCTCCTCCCCTCCGGCGAAACGGTCTGGAGCGGATTGGTGAGGCTTTCCGGCAACGTGACGGTTCCGGCCGATGCCACGCTGCGGCTGGCTGCCGGAACCATTGTGTTGATCGACGGCAATGCCATCCCGGGCAGCAGTGCCGGCACGGATTTGATCATCAATGGGCGTCTCCTGAGCGAAGGCACTGCCGCCCAGCCGGTGACCCTGACTTGTTCCGATGCGGCCCACCGCTGGGGGGAACTGTGGTTCAACAATGCAGCCGGGTCCAGCCTGCTGCAACACACCCGGATCACGCAGGGCGGGCGCAGTCCCGGCCGGGGCCATACCGGCAAAGGCCCGTTGGTCCGGCTCACGGGCAGCACCGTCACTTTTGAGGACTGCTCCCTTGGAGACAGTCCCGCCAAGGCCATTTACACCACTGGCCTCAGCAGCCTGACGCTGCGCCGCACCCTGATCGCCCGGACCATCACCGGTCCCGAGCTGGAGGATGGCACCAGCCTGCTGATCGAGGATTCCAACATTCAGGAAATCCTGCCGCACTACCGCGAAAGTGATGATCCTGCCCCGGATGACGAGGATTGCCTGTATGTTCATAACACCAGCCGAAATCCCATTGTGGTGCGCCGCAGTGTGCTGGCCCGTTGTGGGGACGATCTCATAGACGGCCTGGGCGGACCCCTCACGGTGGAAGACAGCATCCTGCGCGAGGGGTGGGACAAAGGCATCAGCCTTCTGAACAATGACCTCACTATTTCCCGCACCCAGATCGTGGATTGCGACAAGGCCATCGCGGTCAAAGCCAACACCGTGGCCACCTATAATGTGAGCGCCGATCACGTGACGATTATCAGTGAGGATCACGATACCTCTCTTTCTCCATGGGGCTACACCGTGCCGCCCTCCGATCCCGATCCGGACACCCCCAGCACCGGATTCTACACGCAGAACAAAAGCGGTCAAAGCGTCGCCGGGGCCGTCCTTGCCATTCAGGTCAGCAACAGCCTGATCCACGCGAAGGAACCCGTGAAAGTGGATCCCCTGTATCCTGCGGCCAATACTGTAGTGACATGGAGCAATCTCGTGGACGCGGTCAATGCCACCGCCCCGCCCTGGCCGGGCACGGGAAATATTGCAGCCCCGCCTCTGCTGCAGAACCAGGGAGCCCGCCTGCTGGCTCCCCTCCATGCCTCGCCCTGCCGCAACTCCGGGGATCCGGCGTTTCCGCCCGATCCTGACGGTTCCCGCACTGACATGGGAGCCCTCCTTGCGTTGCCGGAGGGATGGGAAGCGGGGGAAGTCCGCTGGACCCGGGCGGGATCGCCCTACCGGGTCATGGAAAACCTGACCGTTCCAGCCGGCCTGACCCTGCGTATTGATCCCGGGGTGCACGTCCAGGTGGCGGCCAACCGCCGCATCACCGTCATGGGTCATTTGCTGGCGCAGGGCAGTGCCCAACAGCGGATCCTCTTTACCGGGATTCCGGGTGTAGTGGCGGCCGGCGATTCCGATCCTATCAAGAATGGGATTCAGAGTGGCCCGCCCAAATGGGGCGGTCTGCGCATCATCGACAGCATGACCCGGGAGAACATTGTATCCCATGTGGATTTCATTGATGCCCAGGGCACCAGCCCGGCCGGTCCGGAAAACTTTGGCAGTGTCGGCTTTATCCGGTCGTGGGGACTGGTGGAATTCTGCACCTGGGCGGGCACCCATCTGCGGATGTGTTATGGACGCAATGCCAAACTGACGGTCAGGAACAACGTCTTTCCGGACATGTTTCTTTTTGACCCCGTGCTGAACCGGATCGAGGAACCGCAGGATTTTCCGGGGGCGGCCGACAACAATCAGGAACCGCTCAAGGTGGAATACCCCACCACCGATCCGGAAGTCACCGGCAAGCCCAATTTCAACAACGGGTTCCCGGCGGGGGGATGGTTCCGGGTGTATTACAACGAATTCAACGGCAACCGGGGCCACAATGATGTCTTTGATGCCGACAGCGGCCGCTGGGGCGTGGCCGGGCAGTTTGTGCTCGATTGCCGCTACAACCATTTCCGGGGCATCTCCGGGGATGAGCACATTGATCTGGGCGGCGATGCCTACATTGCCTCCAATGTATTTGAACGGGCCACCAAGGATCAGTGGACTTCGGACACCGGATATTCCAACGCCATCAGTTCCGGCGACCGTGGCCCCGGCACCACCATCATGGTGGCCCGCAACTACTTTTCCCAGGTGGACCACGCCATCAACCTCAAGTCCGGCACCGGCACCCTGTTTGAGCACAACACCCTGGCGGATTTCAATCCTGACTTCGACTACTCGGGCATCACGCTGGGGGGCAGCCCGTTCACCCAGGCCGTCAAATGCGCGGCGATCAATGTTTTTGTGCCGGAAGACGGGATCAGCCCCACCCGGGGTGATGGCGCCTACATGGGATATAACATTTTCAGCAATCTGCCCCGCCTGGTGAGCGGTGCCGATGCCAGAATCTCGAATGGCAGTCCCGTCTATGATGTCACCACCAAGCTGGAGTTCGGCAGCAACCTGCTGCACCGGCTGGGCACCCTTGAACTGGGTCCTAACCATCCGGGTGGAGCGTTGCATCCGGCCTATGCGGTCCCTGGCGGGGGCAATGTGGCAGGAGATCCGCGTTTCAACCCGGACTACTCCCCGGGGCCGGGTTCGGAAGCCGCCGGACGCGCTCCGGGCGGAATGGACTTCGGGGCCACTATCCCGGAATGGATCTATCTTTCCCGCAAACCCGATCCGGTCACCGTGGAAACTTCAGCCACCTTCACGGTGGGAGGGCCCGGCATGGTCGCCTTCAAGTGGCGGCTCAATGGCGGTCCGTGGAGTGCGGTCCAAGTGATCGGCAGCGGCGGGGTCTTTCCCCGCACCGGCCTGACCCAGCGGCAGGCCACCGTATTCCTGACCAATCTTCCGGAAGGGCCGCACCTCTTTGAAGCCCTGGGACAGGATATGGCCGGAAATTGGCAGGATTCCGATCCTGCCGTGGTCTCAGGCCCCCAGGCGGGTCCCACTGCCTGGAGGTGGACGATTTCCACCCAGCCCCGGGTTCAGCTTCACGAGGTGCGGGCCGCCACCGGACCGGATCCTGATTTTATTGAACTGCTCAACCACGGGGGGGCTGCCAGCCTCACCGGATGGCGCCTCACGGATGCCCCTGACAAAACCGGGTATGTCTTCCCCGCCGGTGCCGTCATTGCCCCCGGCCTGCCCCTGCTGTTGCCGGGCCCCCTGACGGGGATTGGCCTTGATCATGAGGGGGACGGAGTGTTGCTGTATGATGACAGCGGGGCTCTGGTGGATCGTCTGGTGTTCGGTCCGCAGGCGGCCGGCTACAGCCTGATCCGCGAAGGGGCATCGTGGCACCTGGGGCATCCCACCCCGGGCTCGGCCAACATCCGGGCCCTGACCGGGGATCCTGCAGGGGTGCGGATCAGCGAAAGGTTTGCCGACCCGGATATCCTCTTCCGCGAAGACTGGGTGGAACTGGTCAACCCTGCGCAATTGCCGGTGGCTCTGGGCGGCCTGTATCTGAGTGACCGTGCCGACACCGGAGCCGTGCGGCATCCCCTGCCGCCCAACAGTTATATTGTGGCCGGCGGCCATGTGGTGCTGCGGTTGAACGGCGAAACCGGCGGCAACCAGATGCCCTTCGCTCTGGATGCGGAGCAGGAAGCCCTCGTGCTGGATGATGGGGATGTCCGACTGGATACCGTGCTCTTCGGACCCGGGGTGCGGGATCAGTCGCAGAGCCGCAGCGCCACCGGCGCACCGGTCTGGTCCCTGCTGCCCACCCGCGGATTTGCCATGGCCCCCACGGACCCGGCCTATCAGAATGCCGCGAACATCCTGCGTTTCCTGCGCATCACCGAAATCATGTTCCATCCCGCCGGAGGAAATGATTATGAATACCTTGAACTGACCAACACCGGCCCGGTCCAGCTTGATCTGGCGGGATTGCGGTTTGTTGAAGGGATCGACTTCACGTTCGCTTCCCCGGCCATGCTTGATCCCGGAAAACAGACGGTCCTGGTGGCGGAGCGTGCTGCCTTCCAAGCCCGGTATGGCTTGCAGGTTCCCCTTGCCGGAGTCTACAGCGGCAGGCTCGCCAACAGCGGGGAAACCCTCGCCCTTGCCCTGCCGCCACCCTTTGGTGGCCATGTGCTGCGGTTCCGCTATCAACCCTCATGGCAGGCCAGCACTCAGGGGATGGGCCGGAGCCTTCAGCTCGCCGTCGCCGCCACATCCCCCTCCTCCTATGGGGACCGCCATGCCTGGCAGGCCAGCCGGATTGATTTTGGCACCCCCGGTGGTTTTACCGTGCCGCCTCCCTTGGATTATCCGGCATGGACGGCCTTCTACAGTTTGCCAGGAGGGACGGGGACCGATGAGGATGGCGACGGCCTGCCCAGCCTGATGGAATTTGCCCTGCGCAGCGATCCGCTGAGCACCGACCCGGGGGAGGGAGCAGACCGGGCACCAGTGGTCTCCCGCCACGGCTCTGCGCTGGCGCTGACTTTCAGCCTTCCGGTATCGGGTAGCGGAGGAGGATACGGGGCCCATGGCATCACTTATCTTTTCCAGGATTCCACGGATCTGGTGGTTTGGAGGGATCTTGCCATCAAGACGCCATCCGCAGGGGAGTGGCAGTTCCTGACCAATCCCGCAGCTAGTCTGCAGCAGGAGGCCGCCCCGGGCGGACGGGTCGGCCTCACGCTCATCGCCCCCCCGGAGGCAGGGGCTGCCGGAACCGGCCAATACCTGAGATTGAAGACTGTGTTGTCCAATTAAATCCGGCAGGCCTCCCATGCGGACACCGCAAAAGGCCACTGGAAGCAGGTGCAGAATCTGGAGTCGCCGGCCGCAGGCGGCTGCACGGAGGGTTCCCGGCTCCTTGACGAACGCGGTCAGGGCAGGTATGGCCCTCAGCATGCGTTTTCTGCCTCCGCTGCTGATTCTTGCGGTAACTGTTGTGATCGTCTGCTGTGCCGGCCCTCCGCTGGCGCCGACGATGCCGCCAGGACCCGTGGGCCCTCCGGTGACCCCGTTGCAACTGCTGCGCACGGAGGTCAATGTCATTCCACGGCTGATCCCCAAAGGCAAATACGGCCGCCGCCTCTACCGGCCCATGATGCCGCGGTATATTACGATCCACTCCACCCAAAATTATACCGGGGATGCCTTCGCCCATGCCAAGGCCCTCCAGGTCGGGGCCCTGCGCGCCCGCCAGCGCAAGGGCGGCAACCGCATTGGCTTTCTTACATGGCACTTCACCGTCCAGGGCAATCTCGCCATCCAGCACCTCCCCACCACGGAACAAGGGGAGCATGCCGACTTCGATGGGCCGGGGAACAACTACTCCATCGGCATCGAAATGTGCGAGCACCGCGGCAATAATCTGGCCGCCACCATCGAACGCACCGCGAAACTCTCGGCCTATCTGATGTCTTCCTACAACATTCCTCTGCGCAATGTGGTGCCCCACTACCACTGGCCCCGCCGCGGGCAGAATCCCCCCAATAAAAACTGCCCTCATTTTCTGATGGAAAATGGCCGGCCGGGGCGCAAGTGGAACTGGTTTCTCGGCCGGGTCCAGGCCCACTATCAGCGGCTCCAGCCCGGCCCCGTGTCCCGGCTCTAACTTCTTCTGTTTTCTTTCCCCTTCTTCCCTGCCTTTCCCTTTCCCATGCCCCTTCCTTCAGCTATCCTCGTCACCGGCGGCGCCGGTTACATCGGTTCCCATACCATCCGGCATCTCGCCTCCCTCAGCCCGGAACCCATCGTGGTTCTGGATTCCCTTGTATATGGCCACCGCGATGCCCTCGTATCCCCCAACACCGAACTGGTGGTGGGCAACATGGCGGATCCTGTGGTCATTGCCGGCATCTTTGCGCGCTATCAGATTACGGCGGTGCTGCATTTTGCAGCGTATGCCATGGTGGGCGAATCCATGGCCGAGCCGCTGAAGTATTACGCCAACAACCTCGCGGCTCCCCTGGTGCTGCTGGAGGCCATGCGGCAGCACGGCACCCGGCACTTCATATTTTCCTCCACCTGCGCCACCTTTGGCAATCCGGAATATGTGCCGATGGACGAGGAACATCCCCAAAAGCCTATCAATCCCTATGGCCAAAGCAAACTCATGCTGGAGCAGGTGTTGCGGGACTGCGATCAGGCCTTTGGCATCCGGCATGTCATTCTGCGCTATTTCAACGCCAGCGGCTGTTCGGCGGACGGGGTGATCGGGGAGGACCATACGCCGGAAAGCCATCTGATTCCCCGCACTCTCATGGCCATCACCGGGGAAGCCCCGCATGTCACGGTTTTTGGAACGGATTATCCCACCCCGGACGGCACCTGCATCCGGGATTACATCCACGTCATGGACCTGGCCTCCGCGCACGTGCTGGCGCTCCACGCCCTGGAGGGCGGGACCGGCCGCGAGGCGTTCAACGTGGGGAACGGGAGCGGCTTTTCCGTCCGCCAGGTGATCGAGGTAGCGCGGGAGGTGACGGGGCACGCGATCCCGGCGGAGGTCCGTCCGCGCCGGCCCGGCGACCCCGCCCGCCTCATCGCCGGCAGCGAGAAGATCCGCCGCGAGCTGGGCTGGGAGCCGCGCTACCCGGAGCTGCGGCAGATCGTGGGAACGGCGTGGGAGTGGTTCCGGAAGTGCCCGGACGGCTACCGGCAGTAGCAAAAAAAGTGCCTGCCTCGGCGCGAAGCCAGGCAGGCTACCGGTAGGGAGTTAGGATTTGGAACACAACGAAATATACCCGCGCTCGTTTCGGCCGTAA
>JBBQWG010000084.1:0-13687 GCA_038210825.1 Verrucomicrobiales bacterium | reverse complement strand
TTCATACGGACAAACGCCCGGGCATCCTCCCGAAAAACGCCCGGCGTCACGTAAATTCCCCGCTGCACGCCCTGAGCGGTCACCGTTTGGTGGAAATCGCGGATCACCCGGGCATCGATTTCCCGCATCAACCATGGCGCGCATTGGACCATCGCTTCGAGCCGACGGGGCCGGAGCGGATGCGCCATGGCCAGCGCCACCGCCCCATCCGGCCGGATCCAAGCCAATTCAGGCAAGTAGCCAGCCCGGGCCAGAAGGTGGGCGGCCAACTCCTGGAACCGGTGCCAGTCCAACTGCCCAATCAACTCCAAACTCCAGCACATCGCCCGCGGTGCTTCAAGAGGAGTTAATATATCAGACATCCGTAATAGAAACCATATTTTCAATTAAACCGCAAGCTGATCCTTGATCTTCACTATTGATAAGAAGCGCCCGTTTGACCGGAGGGCGGAATAGCCGCTGGGTAGAAGATCCGGGAAAAATCCGTCTTATCTGCACTGGGGAACGTCTTTTCCAGACGCGAGGAAAAAGTCCGCCCTTCAACAATCCCTTGCCTGGCACGCCATTTGCGCCGAAGGCTGTTTTCCCCGTGAAATCCCGGGTTGTTCCACTACGTCCCCCCAGCCGAACCTTCCTCTCACTGACATGAATCACCACTATCCCGTGCCCATCCCCAACCAAGGCTCCCTTCACCTTCTGGAAATGGAACGTGACGCCTGCGGAGTGGGGTTTGTCGCCAATATTCACGGGACCAAGAGCCACCGCATCCTTCAATACGGCATTACTTCCTGCTGTAATGTGATCCACCGCGGCGCAGCCGAGGCCGACCGTAAGACGGGTGATGGAGCCGGCATTCTGACCCAGATTCCCCACAAATTTTTCCGCAAAGTGCTGAAGGCGGAATTTGACTATGAATACGAAAACGATGGCGACATCGCCGTGGGTGTTTTTTTCCTGCCGCGGGATGACGACGAGGCCAAACACAACTCCAAGCTGGCCACCAAACTCATCCTGCAAAACCTCGGTCTTAATGTGATCGGCTGGCGCAAAGTGCCGGTCAATGAACGGGAGCTGGGCCAAAAGGCCAGGGACAGCCGGCCTTCGATCTGCCATTTGTTTGTCGAACGCGAGGCTGGCATGAGCGATGACGAATTCGAGCGCACCCTTTATATCGGTCGCCGCCAAATTGGGATCCACCTCCGCTCGGAGAAAGTCCACAACTTTTACATTCCGTCCTTCTCCCACCGGACTATTGTCTACAAAGCCCTCGCTCTGCCCACCGTGCTGAGCAAGTTCTACAGTGACCTGACCGATCCGGATTACGAGACGGCCCTCTGCCTTTACCACCAACGGTTCTCCACCAATACTTTCCCCACGTGGTCCCTTTGCCATCCTTTCCGGATGCTGTGCCACAACGGCGAGATCAATACCGTGCGTGGCAACCGCAATTGGCTTTCCAGCCGGGAGAGCGACTTCTCCAGCGAAATCTGGGGGGACCGGGTGCGCCACCTCCAGCCCATGTTGGACCCGACGCAATCCGACTCCGCCAGCCTCGATTCCGCGCTGGAACTGCTGGTCATGTCCGGCCGTTCCCCCGAAGAGGCCATGGCCCTGCTGGTCCCGCCGGCTTATGGCATCGATCCCTTCACCACGCCTGAAGAAAAAGCCTATTACGAATTCAACCAGTGCTTCAGTGAACCATGGGATGGCCCCGCCTCCCTCATCTTCACGGACGGCCGCACCGTGGCGGCCTGCCTTGACCGCAATGGCCTGCGTCCCTCCCGTTTTAAACTGACCGAAGAAGGCATCTTCACGCTCGGCTCGGAGGTCGGCGTCATGGGTTTGGATGACCATACTATTGTCCGCAAAGGCCGTCTTGCCCCAGGCGAAATGGTCAGCATCAACACCGAAACCGGCACTCTCCGCTTCAATGCCGAAATCAAAAAAGCGCTCGCAGCCCGCCAACCCTATGGCGAATGGCTGAAGAACAACCGCATTCCCCTCGCCTCGATTGCCAACCCGGCCCCCCAGCCCCTTGAGGGCGAGCTGGATATCCTGACGCTTTCCCAGAAGCAGGCTGCCTTTGGATATACCAAGGAGGAATTGGATATGGCCTTTGTCCCCATGCTGAAGGATGGGATCGAAGCCACCTACTCCATGGGCGACGATACCCCTCTGGCCGTGCTCAGCACCAAACCCCGCCTGCTCTTTACCTACTTCAAGCAGCTTTTCGCGCAGGTTACCAATCCCCCCATCGACCCGATCCGGGAGCGGCTCGTGATGTCTCTTTCCGTGGCGCTCGGCCATTACCGGAATATTCTCAAGGAAACCCCGGAACACGCCAATATCATTCACGTCGAAAACCCGGTGCTCTGGCCCCACGAATTTGCGGCGCTGCAATCGGTGGAAGGATTTCCCGCCCGCATCATCGACACCACCTGGCCCGTCAGTGAAGGGGAAAAAGGCCTCGAACCGGCGGTGGCCCGCCTGTGCCATGAAGCCGCCAAGGCGGCCCATGAGGGCGTCCGCATTCTAATTTTGAGCGACCGGGCCACCGATGAAAACCGCGTGCCCATTCCGGCCCTGATGGCCACGGGTGCCGTGCACCATCATCTGAACCGCATCCGGAAGCGCATTCTTCTCAGCCTGATTGTCGATTCCGGCGAAGTCCGGGACACCCACCAGGTCGCTGCGGTATTTGGTTATGGTGCCCAGGCCGTCTGCCCTTATCTTGCCTACGAAACGGTCCGCGAAATGGTGGAGGGACATAAGGAATTGGGGAATACCGATTTTCTCAAGGCCATGAAGAACTACCGCTCCTCCCTTGAGAAGGGGGTGCTCAAAATCATGTCCAAAATGGGCATCAGCACCCTGCCGTCCTATCAAGGCGCGCAGATTTTTGAAGCCGTGGGCATCAGCACCGCCCTGATCAAATCCTGCTTCACCGGCACCCCCAGCCAAATTGAGGGCATCGGGTTTGAGGAGGTGGCCGCCGAATCACTCTCCCGCCACTTTGCCGGCTATGGGGACGCCCTGCCCCAAGGGCCGGAGGATCTCGGGGACCCTGGATATTTCCGCTACCGCCGGGAAGGAGAGCGCCATGCCATCGACGCCGGCTTCATCAAGAACTTCCACACCTTTGTCAAAACCGGCAAAGCCGAGGACTATGCCGCTTACGTTGAACACTACACAAAGAACCGTCCGGTCTCCCTGCATGATCTGTTTGAGCTGATCCCTGGCAACCCCATTCCGCTGGCAGAGGTGGAGCCGATTGAAGACATCCGCGTCCGCTTCACCACGGCCGCGATGTCCCTCGGTGCCCTCAGTCCGGAGGCCCATGAACTTCTGGCGGTGGCCATGAATGAAATCGGCGGCAAATCGAACTCCGGTGAAGGCGGCGAGGATCCGGTGCGCTTCAAGCGTTATGAAAATGGCGAGTGGGGCAATAGCAAGATCAAACAGATTGCCAGCGGCCGTTTTGGAGTGACTGCCGAATATCTGGCCAGCGCCGAGGAACTGGAAATCAAAATGGCCCAGGGTGCCAAGCCCGGCGAGGGCGGCCAGTTGCCGGGTATTAAGGTGCACGGCATCATCGCCAGGCTCCGCCGAACCCAGCCCGGCGTCCAGCTCATCAGCCCGCCTCCGCATCATGACATCTATTCCATTGAGGACCTTGCCCAGCTCATCCATGACCTGAAGCAGGTCAATCCGCGCGCCCGGGTTTGTGTGAAGCTGGTGGCGGAATCCGGAGTGGGCACCATCGCGGCCGGGGTAGCCAAGGCCAATGCCGATATCATCCTTGTTTCCGGCCATGAAGGCGGCACTGGGGCTTCCCCCATTTCCTCCATCAAACATGCCGGCATGCCATGGGAAATCGGCCTCGCAGAAACGCAGCAGGTGCTCATGCTGAATGGCCTGCGCGACCGGGTGACCCTGCGCACCGACGGCGGTCTCCGCAGCGGCATGGATATTATCCACGCGGCCATTCTTGGAGCAGAAGAATTCAACTTCGGCACCATCGCCCTCATCGCCATGGGCTGTGTGTATGTGCGCAAATGCCACCTCAACACCTGCCCGGTGGGCATCGCCACCCAGGACCCGAAATACCGCGACAAGTTTAAAGGGAAGAAGGAATACGTGGTCAACTTCTTCAACTCCGTGGCCAACGAAGTCAGGGAAATCATGGCCTCCCTCGGTGTGCGCAAACTGAACGATCTGATCGGCAAGGTGGAATATATCAAACAACGCCACATCGAAGGCCATCCCAAGGCCAACACCATCGACCTCAGCCGCGTCCTCAAAAACGTCGCCGCAGAACTGGGCGAGGATGTCCCGCGGATTTGCCTCAAGGGCCGCAATGACGGCATCCATCCGCATCCGCTCGATGACAAGATCATCCAGGAAGCCAAGGATGCCATCACCGACCAGATTCCCATCCGTCTCTCCTTCAAGGTGAAGAACACCGACCGCAACATCGGCACCAAGCTGAGCGGGGAAATTGCCTATCACTGGGGAGACAACGGCATGACGGAGGGCACCATCACGGTCAATCTGGAAGGCAGCGCCGGCCAGTCGTTCGGCACTTTCCTCTGCGGAGGCATCAAACTGATCCTGACGGGCGAGGCCAATGACTACGTGGGCAAGGGCATGACTGCCGGCGAGATTGTGATCAAGCCGCGTCCGGGAGTGAAGTTTGCCGCAGCCGAAAATTCCATTCTCGGAAATACCGTGATGTATGGTTCCACCGGAGGATTCCTCTTCGCCAACGGCCGCGCCGGGGAACGCTTTTGTGTCCGCAATTCCGGCGGCACCGCCGTGGTGGAAGGCATCGGGGACCACGGCTGCGAATACATGACCAACGGCACGGTGGTGATTCTCGGACCCACCGGCAAGAACTTCGGAGCCGGCATGTCCGGCGGCACGGCCTATGTGCTGGATGAAGCCGGAGTCTTTGAGCAGCTCCACAATGCGGAACTTACGGAGCGGGTGCGCCTGACCGATCCCGCCGATATTGGGATTCTCAAGGCCCTCGTCTTCCGCCACTTTGATGCCACCGACAGTGTCAAAGCGCGTCACATTACCGACAACTGGGCCCAGTATGAGCCGCTCTTCTACAAAGTTCAGCCCGTATCCGTTCCGGCTCCCGCTGCGGCGGCTCCCGCTGCCGCCGAACCTGCCAAAGTCTAGCACGCCTTCAGGTCCGTTCCGTCCAATTGAAGAGCACCCTCACCATCCCGGAACCGATTTTGAAAGGTCGATCTGCGTCCGGTGGGAACGTGGCCCGGTTTCCAAAAGCCGGGTCCCAGCCGTGAACTGCCCCTCACCCATCCAGCTTTCCCTATCATGATCCAAACCGGAATTATTGCTGTTACCAGCGACCCGACTACAGCTGGTTGGCATGCCCTGGGCGGTCCGGCGCTGCTCTCCGCCGCCCCCAAACATGGGCTCAGGATCATGGCCGAAGCCCTTGTGCCGCCCCATGCGGACCCGCTCATGGCCGCCCTGCTGGATTTTGCCAGTCAGGGATGTCAGGTCATCCTTGTTCTTGGTGGCAACGGAACCGGTCCGGACGACATTACTCCCCGCACGTGCCGGGCTCTGGCCGGCTGCGAACTGCCAGCCTTCGGGGAAACCATCCGCCGCCATCTCCATCCGGAGTCGCCTGATTTTCTGGACCGCTCCCTCGCGGTATTGACGGAGAATGCCCTCGTGCTGGCCTTGCCCCGGTCCACCGCCCTCGGGCTGACGGCCCTCACGCAATTGGCCCCCGCCGTCCACCGCGCCGTGCAACAGTTAGCTCCGCACCGGGAGTCAGTTTAAGCAGATTTTCCGCCTGCCTCTGGACAGACCGGCCGGCCTGGGTTATGCGCTTCCATGAAACGGATCCTGACCGCGCTGCTGCCGGCCTTGTTATTTTGTTCCTGCGCGGATACCCGGCACCACATGGTGGTGAGTGTCGCTGAACAGCGCATGGTCCTGCTGGAGGAAGGAAAACCGGTGGCGTGGTTCCCGGTCAGCACCTCGAAATTCGGTCTGGGCAGTTCCGTCCGGTCGAATTACACCCCGCTCGGCCGGCATGCCGTGGCCAAAAAAATTGGCGGCGGACAGCCCCTCGGCATGAAATTCAAAAGCCGCCGGCCCACCGGAGAAATCGTCCCGGTCAACGATCCGGGACGCGACCCTATCGTAACGCGCATCCTCTGGCTGAAAGGGCTCGATGAGCAGAATAAGAATACTTTCTCCCGCTATATTTACATCCACGGCACGCCGGAAGAAGCCGCCCTGGGCACCCCCGCCAGTTTTGGCTGTGTGCGGATGCGGTCGGTCGATGTGGCATGGCTGTATGACAAGGTGGGGAAGGGGGCCCGGGTGGATATCGTCCCGGGGCCCGCCACCACGGGGATGCCCTGACAATGCACCCCCGGCAGTAAATTCTATTTGGTCCAGCCCATGAACCTGTTCGCCTACGGTACGCTGATGTTTCCGGAAATTTGGCACCGGGTCACCGGGCTGACTCAACATGGCCTACCGGCCACGCTCGGCCACCACGCGGCCTGCCGGATCCGGGGCCAGCCTTATCCGGCCCTCGTGGAAGAGGATGGGGCGGTGACGGCCGGTATCCTTTACACCGATGTCCCGCGGGGAGCGATGGCCCGGTTGGATGACTTCGAAGGCACCTTTTATGACCGGGTTCCCGTGGAGGTAACGCTGACAGACGGCACCCGGCAGCCGGCCTGGGTTTACCGTGCTGCCGCCGGCACGGCTCCTGACATTTTACCGGAGCGCTGGGAGGCGGCCTCGTTCGGCCGGAAGGAACTCGGACGCTTTCTCCATGAGGATCCGGGATTTACGGAACCGGGCCGCGGATGAAATTGCCCGGTGACAGGCGCGAAATTCCGCTAAGCTGAAGCCTATGACCCGCCTCCGCCTGCACGACACCTCCCCCGAATTTTCTGCCCTCGTCTTTGGCACCTGGCGGATCCTTGACGATCCCGCTACCGCTACTCCGGAAGGGCTCCTGACTCTGCTCAAGGTTTGTCTGGATCAGGGCATAACCACCATCGACACCGCTGAGATTTACGGAGGCTACCGGGTGGAGCAGGCCGTGGGGGCAGCCCTTGCCATGGACCCGGGCGTGAAGCAGCGCATGGAAATCATCACCAAGGCCGGCATTTATGTCCCTAACGCGTTCCATCCGGACCGCCGTTTTGCCCATTATAACGCCACCGCCGCGCGGCTGGTGAAAAGTGCGGAAAAATCCCTGCGCTGGCTGGGGGTGGAGACTCTTGACTGCCTGCTGGTGCACCGGCCTGACTGGACAGCTTCCATCGACGACACCGCCGCCGGGCTGAATCAGTTGCTGAAACAGGGCAAGATCCGCAGTGCGGGAGTCTCCAACTATTCCGCCGGCCAGTTCGCCGCCCTTGGCAGCCGGATGGACCAGCCCCTTGTCACCAACCAGGTGGAATTCCATCCCTTTCACATGGATCCCATCCACAATGGCGTGTTTGACCAATGTCAGGAAAAGCGGGTAAAACCCATGGCGTGGTCCCCCATGGCCGGCGGACGGATTTTCTCGTCAGAGCCGGAAGCGCTGCGTTTCCGGGCGGCCTGTGCGGAAACGTCAGGGCGTTATCAGGATGCGGGGGTGGACCAGTTGGTGCTGGCCTGGATCATGGCCCATCCGTCGCGGCCCGTTCCCGTGCTGGGCACCGCCAAAGCGGAACGGGTGCGCTCCGCCGCAGCAGCGGTGGACCTCGCCTTGTCCAAGGAAGACTGGTATGGCCTGTGGGAGGCGGCCAAAGGACACCGGATCCCCTGAGCCAGCCCTAACCGACCCTCTGAAACCCCGGCCGGTTTTCCATCCATGGCTGCACCCCTCCTTAAAAACGCAGGCCGTGCCGAATCCTTGGGCTGGACTTTTTCCAGACGGTGTTATAACTCGCACGGATGACCGCCGGTGTTCCTGACAAAGCTACGGGGGTGCCGGCATGCCCGGATTGCGGCCGGGCCATGGCGGTGGGCCAGACGATTTGTCAGGACTGCCAGACCCGGGGGCCGGAGGGAACGGCCCGGCTGGAAACGCCGCCGAAGCCCGCCCGGGGAGAGGAAACGGCATGGGCGCGTCTGGGCGATTACGATTTGTATGATGAAGTGGCCCACGGCGGCATGGGGGTGGTCTACCGGGCCAGACAGCGCCGCCTTGGCCGCACCGTGGCCGTTAAAGTGCTCCGCGGCGGATCCCTTGCCGAACCCGAGGCCCGCCGCCGCTTCCGCCGCGAAGCAGAATCTGCCGGCCGTTTGCAGCATCCCGGCGTGGTGGCGATCCATGATGTGGGCGAAGACCAGGGCGTCTGCTGGTATTCGATGGATTATGTGCCAGGGCACAATCTGGCCCAACGGGTCCAGCAGCGCCCCCTCGCAGCCAAGGAAGCGGCCGCCTGTGCGCGCCAGGTGGCCGAAGCCATCCATTATGCGCATCAGCACAGTGTGCTGCACCGCGATCTGAAGCCTTCCAATATCATGATGGGGCTGGATGACGCTCCGAAGGTCACGGATTTTGGATTGGCCCGCCAATTGGAGGATTCCACCGCGATGGGCACCCGGGCGGCCGCCCTGACCAGTTCGGGGCAGACCCTGGGTTCGCCGGGATATGCTTCCCCCGAGCAGGCCCTGAAAGGCATGTCCTCCGTGCGCAGCGATGTTTATGGTCTCGGAGCGGTGCTCTATCACATGCTAACCGGCAGGCCGCCCTTTGTGGGACCTACCCTGGATTCTGTGTTGCTGCAGTTGTTGGAAGCAGAGCCCGTGCCCCCCCGGAGGCTGAATCCCACCGTGCCGGCGGATCTCGAGACGATCTGTCTGAAGTGTCTCGAAAAACAGCCGGAACAGCGTTATGCTTCAGCGGCGGCGGTGGCGGACGATTTGCGGCGGTTTGAAGCCGGAGAGCCGCTCCTGGCGCGGCCCGTGGGGCCATGGGGGCGGGTGGTGCGGTGGTGCCGGCGCCGGCCTGCCATGGCGGGGCTGATCGCCGCCCTTCTGGTGGCAGCGCTGGGCGGCACCGCCGGAGTGGTGTCCCAGTGGCAGCGGGCGGAACGGAAAGCGGCGGCGGAAGAACGTCAACGGATGCTCGCCCAGGCCGGGGAACGGGCCGCCCGGCTGCGGACCTACACGGCCGGCGTTTATGCAGCCAGCCAGGCGCTGATCAGTGAGGACATCGGCCTTGCCGGCGATTTGTTGGACCGCCTGGTGCCCGAAAAAGGGGCCGAGGACTTCCGGGGGCCCGAGTGGTATGTCCTGCGCGAGCGGACCCGCAGTCAGGATTTGCAGGTCTTCTCCGGCCATCCGTGGATCGTCGCCTGTGTGGCCGCTTCCCCGGATGGGAAATACCTCGCCTCCGGCGGCCGGTTTGTCACCGGCTGGGCAGAGCAACAATCCACATGGTATGTCTGGGAACCCGCCACCGGCCGAAAAGTGTTTTCCGGTCCCCCCGGCGTGGGTTCGGTCAAGTCCCTCCAGTTCAGCGCAGACGGGAACCGCCTCCTCGTCTCGGCGTCCGGGCGGACACGCCTCGTGACCACCGGCGACTGGACCCGTCAAACCGGCGAGGTGTCCGGATCCTACGCCTGTTTTGCCCATGCCCACCCATGGCTGGCGGTGACCGAACCCGGCAGCGGCACCGTGGTTCTCTATCACAGCGATACCCTGCAGGAATTGGCCCGGCTGCCGCAAAGCGGGGTTCAAGTCGCCTTTTCCAAAGATGACCGCTGGCTGATGGTCCTTAATGGGGAAGGGCAGGTGCGGCTCTCCCCCGTGAGGGAAGGGCCCATTATTGAGGCCCCCCGCGTCATCCCGACCGGCCGGCGCCGCAATGCCGCCGCCCTTTCTCCGGACAACCGCTACCTCGCCGTCTGTGGCGGACCGGATGTCGTTGTCTACGACCTGCAGCAGCCGGACGGATCGCCGCCCCGCAAACTCACGGGCCATCGCCTTGATGTCAAAAACCTCGTCTTCACTCCTCAGGGCGACCAACTGGTGACCACCGGTTCGGACCGCACCGTCCGCTTCTGGGAAACTAACCAGTGGCAGCAGACCGGCCTGCTGCGTGGCCACCGGGACGAGGTCTGGTGCGTTGAGCCCGATCCCCAAGGCCGCTGGATCACCACCGGGGGCAAGGACAGCACCGTCCGCCTCTGGCCCGCCCGCCCGGAGGAAGTCCTCCTGACCCCGCCCCATTATATGTTGCGGCCCGCCATCTGGGCGTCGCATGGCCGCAAATTTCTCGTCGCCGTGCGTCCGAATCTCTCCCAAGTCTGCGATCCCGTCCTCGGTCTGATCGGGAAAGTCCTCCCCTTGGGCGGCGACACCGCCGCTGCAGGCGAGGGCTGGTGCCGCTTTATCCAACGCCCCGGCCGGCTCGAATGGTTCAATGACCAGGGGGAAATCACCCGCACCCAGGTCCTCGAAGGCGATCCCGCCCGCTTCCAGGAAATCGACAGCAAAGCATGGTCCGCCGATGGCCGCGTCTTTGCCCTCGCCATGCCGGATCACAAAGCAGGCGTCTGGGACGTAGCCACCGGCCGCCGCCTCGCCCTGCTCGGACGGCCCGCCGGTTCCCGCACCCTCCCTATGGCCCTCAGCCCCGATGGCAGCCTCCTCGCTATCTCCGGCAGTTCCACGTCCGTCATCAAACTCATCACCGTGGCCACCAGCCACGAAGTCATCCTCAAAGGCCACCTCGCCCGCGTTACCTCCCTCGCATTTTCCCCCGATGGCCAGCAATTGGCCAGTGGCAGCGTCGATGCGACCCTGCGGTTGTGGAAAACGGATAACGGCAGTCCCCATGCCGTGCTCCGCGGCCATGTCCAGGACGTGAATGCCGTCGCCTACGCCCCGGGCGGCCGCACCCTCGCCAGCCTGGGGAATTTTGAATCCGTCAGACTCTGGAATCTGGAAACCGCCACCGAGGTCGCCACCTTGCCCCACGCCCGCGCCGGCAATCACCTCGCCTTCAGCCCGGATGGCCAATGGCTGGCCGTCAACCTGGGCGACCCCGCCGAGCGCCCCGCCCCGGAATTGGAGGAACTCTGGCTCCTGCGCACCGGCAACACTCCCCAGCTGGATTGAATCGGGAAAGTCAACCGTTACAAGGCCCGTCCCGGCCTTGTGCGGAGCATCGTTTCTGCCATGCCAGGGCTTTTAAACTCCTGCTCTCAGCCCGTGGCCGGGACGGGCCTTGCACAGGTCGGGAAAGCAGAAATGTTTGAGCTTTCCTGACGCCTCTCCAGCCTACACTATAGCCCCATCATGACTCCTTCCTCGCCCGACCGCCGCCGCTTCCTCCTTGCCTCCGTGGCTGCTACCGCTGCCCTCGCTTCCACCGCCACCCAGGCCCCTGCCCAGGAAGCCGCGGCCGCCGCCATCGTCCTGCCCAAAAGTAACCGCCCCATCCTCCTTTCCTGCAAGCTCGGCATGATCGCCGCCGAAGCCGATAGCAAAAAGCTCTCCATCGTCGACCGCCTCCAGATGGCCGCCGCAGCCGGCTTTGATGGCGTTGATTTTGATGAAGCCGGCAACTTCACCCCGGAGCAGGCCCGCGCCGCTGTGAAGGAAAGCGGCGTCTTTGTCCACAATGCCATCAACCACGCCCACTGGGGCGTCCGCCTCACCGATCCCGATCCCGAAACCCGCGCCAAAGCCCGCGCCAACATGGACCACTGCCTCCGCGTCTCCCACGCCGCCGGTGGCAGCGGCATCCTCATTGTCATCGGCAAAGGCGCCGACGGCCCCCCTGACGAAATCGACGCCCGCTGCCAGGCCGAAATCAAAAAGTCCCTCCCCCTCGCCGCCGCCCTCGGCCAGCGCATCCTTTTCGAAAACGTCTGGAACCAGATGCACTACGACCACGACAAGGGCCCTGACCAGTCCCCTGACCGCTTTATCAAATTCATCGACAGTTTCAACAGCCCCTGGGTCGGCCAGTATTACGATATCGGCAACCACTGGAAATACGGCCAACCCGGCGACTGGCTCCGCGCCTTCGGCCCCCGCGCCGTCAAGTTCGACGTCAAAGGCTTCAGCCGCGCCAAAAACAAATTCACTGACATCACGGGCGAGGACGACGACCTCCCATGGGACCAGGTCCGCAAAGCCATCGCCGACACCAACTGGACCGGCTGGACCACCGCCGAAGTCGGCGGCGGCACCGTCAAACGCCTCACCCAGGTCCGCCAACAAATGGAAAAAGCCTTCGGCCTCTGAGCCCGCAGGGAGCGCCCGCGTCCCGCGGGCCCGGGCAACCTGAAACAAGACGACGGCTGCTTGACGCCCGCCCTGACGCCTGACTATTGCAGAGTGGATATCCAAACGGGTTTGGATATCCCAATGTTAGTCAGCGTGCCCAGCCCATGAGTGATGGATCACACAGGCGAGAACAGATTCGTGGGATGTTGCAGCTTCTCGCGTCTGAGGAGGAGCAGTTGGCTTACGGGCGCGACGTGCCACATGTGGATATCACCGCTGAATTGCAGTGCATGTGGTTCGACGACCTATATCACGGAATGCCTCCGAGTGTTGATTCGGCATTCCACGGTGCAGAGTTGGCGGCGATTGCCGAGTTTCACCAGTTCTACGATGCGCGGAAATGCCAGTTGCCGGAGAGTCGGGGGACGGTTCACACCTGGCTTGCCAGCCCTGTCTGGCGGGAGATTATGGAGCGAGCACAAAGGACACTTGAACGGATCTCCGCCTAATGGGATGCAGCGCTCTACCACCATGCGGCTGATTCTGATACATTTTGCCGGTCCATGAATCCCCCTGTAAGCCGGTTTCCCCACCCGGTCGTCTCCGTCCAAAACGCCCCTCATGGAACGCGCCGTGATTACCCGGGGCTCGGACTCTTTCCTGAAGGGGTTCCCCGGCGCTCCCGATAGGGTAATGCCTGATTTCCTGGGGTTGAAACCCCAGGCTGTCATGGGACGCACCCTTGGCGCTGCCGGTGGTTCGGGCGTTACGGAAAACAAATACCCGGGTAATTTGCCGTCCCTGATTCCCCAAAAGGGCTCCCGTTTTACATTCCTTGGACATCGATTGAACCTGCCGACGCCTTGCCTCATGTTCGATCGATCCTAACTATCTAAACAATCGACACGATAATTTGCTGCTCCGCTTCCATATCTTCATCTGCGCCCCCCGGGCCCGGCAAATCACCGGGCCGCTCATGGCCGCCCTCCAGCCCGCAATCGCGACGACGGTGCTGGACCGCAGAGCGGTCGCGGAAGGTAGCCGTGGGCTTCAGCCCACGGTTAGGTGGACACAACCCCAGTGCGTCGCAGCGCGACGCCGGATCGAGCCGCCCATCGACTGCCATTCTGGCGTTCCCTCCTTTGCCGCTCTGCGGCAAATTCCTGGATCGGGGCTCCCGTGGGCTGAAGCCCACAACTAACATCCGCGACCGCCCTGCGGTCAGGGCAGCGCTCCCGATAGGGTGATGCCTGATTTCCCGGGGTTGAAACCCTGACTTTTACACACATCTCGCACGGGGCTGGAAAGGCGTTGGATCTATTATTTAAGATATCTTAAATATTCTGATGAAAATCCAAACCACCACGCCGGAAACACTGCGGGAACCCTTGGCCTTGGAGATGCAGGGTGCCCGTTTCGGCGATAAACGGATCGATCAGCGTTC
>JBBQWG010000083.1:0-13777 GCA_038210825.1 Verrucomicrobiales bacterium | reverse complement strand
GCACCTACCAACTCAAAAAACCTCCCCAACAGCCCACTCTCTCCTTGCCAAATCACCCTCCATCCCCCAAAGACCCATCATCCGAGGTGGTGCACTTTGAAGTGACCACAGGTGGTGCATTTTGAAGTGACCGGTGACAGGGTGCGGGAAACAGCTCGCAGATGCAAGATAATATTAAAAAACTTCACGTTATCACCATCTTCGCCCTGCCGGGCATGCACGTCTGACCGGATCCTGCGGTTTCACGGGTGCCAGCAGCCAAGCGACCAATTTTGCGGGCAAAACGTCGGACTAAACGATGGGATGCGGCGGGGGGGACACGCCTGGGCAAGGGCGAGGTGCGAGGGGGGATAAGTGGTTTTTGGTGGTGGAGGTAGGATTTGTTTAAACGCGCGGCCGTTTTGAGAAAGTAGATAGGAACACGGCTGGTTGTCCCGGGTGGGGCTCCGGGCCTGGCTTGTAAGGCGGGAGGAAGGGTAGTGGCAAATCAGGCTGCAGGGGCTTCGCGGCAGGACGCGGGACGGCAAAGATTGCGCTCTGGCGGAGGGCTTCAAGGCAAGGTTAAAGGCAGAGACCCGCACTCGCGACGCCGGCGATGGACCGCAGAGCGGTCGCGGATGTTAGCCGTGGGCTTCAGCCCAATGGCAGGTGCACACAACCCCGGTGCGTCGCAGCGCGACGCCGGATCCAGCCGGCCATCGACTGCCGTTCTGCCGTTCTGCCGTTCTGCCGTTCTGGCGTCTCCTCCTTTGCCGCTCTGCGGCAAACTTCCCGGAACGGGGCTCGCGTGGGCTGAAGCCCGGCTGAAGCCCACGGCTAACATCCGCGGCCGCCCTGCGGTCAGGGCTTCAGGCTATCCTGAGGCCTCCCGCGGCACTCTGGCTGCGGCCAGGCAAAGGCCCAGGCCATGTTTCCCGCGCGGCTTCACCCTCCCCTTATTGCTTTGCGAAACGAAAGCCGCGCTCCAAGGAGGGGCGATCTCTGAATCGCCCAGCGGGGCCCATGGATCGATGGAGGGCGATTGGCGTTGTCGGGAATAACCGGATTCATGAACCGGCAAGCTGCCGGGCCGCTTCGAAGCGATTGCGGGATCGACTCTCCTTCGGCACGGCCCCCCCAAAAAAGCATGGCCCGCGCCGGTAACTGGCCCCCAAAACAAATCATCAACCTTACTGGATAAAGCCGGGAGTCTCCGGTAAGTCCGGTTTGGGCTGGATACACGGGCCGGGTTGCCGCTACTTCCTGCAACGCCTGCTCCTTGACGTCCAGTCCCCCCAAAAATAGGCTGTATTTTATAAATGGACAGCCAACAGCCGGTTGCCGGTTGACATAAACTGTTTTGCCGTTGCAATCTGCTATGACTGACTCGAACGCCGTAAACCTACAATTTCAGTGGACCTTCGGAGTTGATCGCCGCTCTAAGAGTGAGGGACAGCCTCGAACGCATCAATTTATTCATTGGCTGCTCTACGCCTTTGCGCTCTGTGCTGCAGTTGCGCTGATAACATCACTCATCCACCGCATGTCAGGATGGCCGATTATCATCGTGGGGGTTATCGCCGGTGCTGTCGTTGCCACATCCATCTGCGGCGACCGACTCCGTGCTCGACAGCGTTTCCGCAGGCGCCCCGATGCAGACATGCAACTGATATGGCGAGCCACGGAAGAGTCGCTTGCTGCTTCTGGCGGCGAGGTTACCACTCGGATGCCATGGAGTGACATTCGTCTTCTTCGCCGCACCCGAACAGGCATTGTTCTCTACCCGCAAACAGTGAATGATTTTTATTACCTCCCAGTCACCGCATTCCACGACTCAGGAGCGCTTGCTCAGTTCATCGAATTTGCACGGCGAGGAGGGGTAGCTGTCGAGGCATAAGCCTGAAAACAATAATCCGGGTAATTTTGCCGGTGCCACAGAAGTGGGGCGCCATGCGCCAAGTGCGGAACCCTTGCCTGCGTTTTTTGTCGGTGAAATCTCCATTAGCAAAAGATGATTAACTCACTAGATCACGTGCAGATGGCAATGCCATCCGGCCAAGAGGAGAAGGCGCGCGAGTTTTTCCGGGATGCTCTCGGGATGACCGAAGAGGAGAAGCCTGATCCTTTGGCACGACGCGGCGGATGTTGGTTTCGCTCGGGAGCGGTGATTTTGCACCTCGGCGTTGAGAAGGATTTTATTCCTCAGAAGAAGGCGCACCCGGCTTTTTGCGTGGCCGACCTTGATGAACTTGCGGACCGCTTTCAGAAGAAGGGATTCGCTATTAGCTGGGATGATACCTTGCCTGATAGAAGGCGATTTTATAGTTCGGATCCATTCGGGAACCGAATCGAATTCATGCAGAGCGGCGATGGATTTGGCCAGCGATAAACCCATCTGCTAATGCCCCGCAGCCTTCCCCACACGAATGAAGCCGGGACCCGACAGGAACGTAAGCAAGGCGAATCAGAGACCGCCTCTCCTTAAAAGTTGAGCCTTGAAATCTGCCGGTGCGCCGGTGGGGCTTACAAAGGGGAGTTCGTGTTCAGGCATTCGTCGTAGATGGCTTCGAGGTTGGCGATCTGGGCGCGGTGTTCGAAGTTTTGGCGGACGCTGGCGGCGGCGTTTTGGCTGAGGGATTGCCAGAGGCCGGGTTCGCGGGCGAGGCGGAGGAGGTTGTCGAGGAAGCGGTCGCCGTCGCGTTCTTCGACGAGGAGGCCGGTTTGGTGGTCGGTGACGGCTTCCGGGATGCCGCCGTGGAGGGTGGCGAGGACGGGAAGGCCGGTGGCCATGGCTTCCAGCATGGAGTTGGGAACGCCTTCCTGATTTTGGTCAGGAGGGGTCTGGCTGGGATGGAGGAAGCCGTGGGACTGATGATAGAGCCGGCAAAGGGAGGAGGTGTCGAGGAAGCCGGTGAAGGTGACCTGGTCAGCAATGGAAAGTTCCTGACAACGTTTTTGGAGATCGGGCAGGAGGGGGCCTTCGCCGGCGATGGTGAAATGGCTGCCGGGGAAGGTTTGAAGGAACCGGGCGAAGGCTTCGAGGGAGAGGAAGAGGCCCTTTTTCTCAATAAGGCGGCAGGCCTGGATGAAGCGCCACTTTCCGTCGGCGGGGAAGGAGCGGTCCGGGGCCACCGGGAAGGCGTCCATTGGGATACCGGTGCGGTTTAACCGGATTTTGTCAGGGGGACAGCCGAGGCCGATGAGTCGGTCCTTGAGGGAATGGGAGCGGGCAAGGACAAGAGGGACGGTCAGGAGGAGGGTGCGCAGGCGGTCGGTGTAGCCGGGTTGGCCGTCCCGCGGCATAACATCTGCCCCATGGAAGGAGACGAGGGCGGGGAGGCTGCGGTGATGCTGAAGAAAGGGCAGGAGGTGGACGCCGGTGTGGCCGAAGTAGATGTGGAGGAGGTCGGGTTTGCGGCGGTTCAGGATCTGCAGAAGGGAGCGGTATTCGCCCCGGTAGATGAGGGGAGCCTCGCGGCGGATGTATTTGAGGTGGAAGCGGCGGAGGAAGTTGCTGCGGGCGGGCGGGATGACTTCGATGTCGGGAAACGGAAATTTGTCAGGGGACTGGCGGTGTTTGGTGAGGATGAAGGTGCGGTGCCGTTGCAGCCCGGTGACCTGCCGGTAGATGTGCAGCATTTCCGGTTTGAGGAAGGTGGTGCAGTAGCTGGCGACAGTCATGGGAAGGAGAAGGGGAAGGGACAAACGTCCAACGTTGAACGTTGAACGTCCAACGCCGAATGTTGCAGCGGAACGGCGACGTTGTGGAGGAATTCGAACGTTGGATAGGGAGGTCTGAAGGGGCAGAAAAAGCTGGATCTGGGGCAATGGGAAATCCGGGAGTTTTTTCCGCCGGAGGGAAAACAAAAAAGCTCCGGAGGACCGGAGCTTTTCTGTGAAAGGGATTCGTGCGCTGCCGGGGAAAACCGGGCTAGGGAACGAAACGGTATTTTTGATTCTTCTTTTTCGCGGCGGACTTGGCCTTGCGCTTTTTGCGCTGGGTCAGGGTCTCGTGCTGCCGGCGGCGGCGGAATTCTTCCAGAGTGCCTTCGGTTTCGATTTTGGTCTTGAGGCGCTTGAGGGCACGATCGATGGGCTCTCCTTTTTTGACGGCGATTTCTGGCATGAGTGGGTCCTTTGACAGGATAACGGTTGAGGTGAATCAGAGCCCCGGCGGGCATGAAGGGGCGGAAAGTAGTGGCTGGCCCCGGTTTGTCAAATGAGCTTTCGTAAAAGCCAATCGGCCAATCGGTCGCTTCAACGTTCTGGAAAGGGTTTTTGCCCCGTCCGTGGATCCGGGAGGGGGGCCGTGACGAAGGAGCCGGGGCGCAGGAGCCAAGGCTGGCGCAGGGGGGCGACCGCCTCGGCGGGAAAACGGGATGCGGCTTCCGCATCCGCCCCGGTCCAGCGCCCGGCCCGCAGGGTGACGGTCCAATCGAGCGTGGAGCCATTCACGGATGTTTCCCATGTGCCGCAAACCCGCTCGCCGCGCGGGGTGGGGAACAGAGGGGATTGCAGGGTGTATCCCTGAAGGGCTTGGACGGTCAGGGAACTGCGGAGCTGCAACGGGGAAGGCAGGGTGATGGGAGCCGCAGCGGGAGCTTCTGCAGGTCCCGAGGCGGAAAGGAGGTAGTCCGAAATCGCGGAAGAGAGGAAGAGTTGCAGGCCTTGGGGGCCGGCCCGGAGCGCTCCGCGGCTTTCCCAGACCATGCGCATCTCCAATGGCTTGGAAGGATCCCGCAGCGCGGTGAACTGGACCTCCTCAATGGGCTCCCGGAGCCTGTCGAAGCCAAACAGCCGGTGGATCGCGGTCCGGTGACCTGCGGGGGCGAGAGGAGAAATGGCAGCGCGGAGGGCAGCGGCGGAAGGCCCATCGAGCACAAGGTGATCGGAAATCCGGGCATCCTGCGGGTTCAGCAGGGTGACCATGCGCTGGAGCGTGGCCCGGGTGGGAGGGGTTTCGTCAGGAGTGCGGGCGAGCACAGGCATGGCGGGATCCAGGACGAGGACCTGCCGCCCGGCCATGCCATGCGGAGCCGTGCCCGGCACCGGTTCAAGGAATTTGTCGGTTGGATCGATGAAGTCGTAGCGTCCATTTCCCACGGGAATGGCCACGATCATGTGGTCAAACTGGCTGAGGGCGGGAAAGTCGGGGTGAAGCGGGGCGCTGCTGTGGATCAGGGCGAGGTGGGAGGGCAGACCAGCTGCGGTGAGGAGGCTGTGCAGCAGCACGGCCTGGTCCTTGCAGTCCCCAAAACGGTTTTGCAGGGTGGTGGCTGCCGGGTGCGGGATGATCGCGCGATAGCCAAATTCAATCGCGGTATAACTGATATCCGAACGGACCCGGCGGGCCAGCCCAGCCACTTTGGCCGGGGGGTCGGTGATCCCGCCGAGGAAGCGGGCGGCGGCTTCGCGGACGGCGGGCTGGGGCATCAGATGATGGCGGATTTGTTCAAGGTATTCGCGGCCGACCGATTCCCAGGTGTTGGTAACGGTGCCGAAAAAGAGGACCGGTGCCTTGGTGGGGGCGGGGCTGGCCAGAAAGACGGGAGCATCATCCCGCCAGATCAGGGCATCGCCGGCTTTCACCGGTGCCTCCTGCCGGCTGTGGCGCCATGTGAGGTTGGCGGTGTCTCCGGTCAAATAACAAATGTCGGCGAGGCAGGGATGGGACAGGGAAAAGGAATGCCGGGTGAAGGGCCAGCCCTGGGCCGGTGCGGTAGTTTCCGTGGTGAAGGCGTAGTCAATGATGCAGCCCGGCGTCAGGCCAGGCACGGGGAAGTGGACGAGTTTCCCGCCGTCTGCCGTATCGAGCGAGTAGCGGTCCGCCATGGAGGCGCGGGCCATCAGCCTGCCGGAGGCGTCGAGCACATTCAGATAGTGCAGGGCGATCCGTTCCCGGTGGGGATTGACGGGAATGGTCAGGGTATTCCATTGGCTCATGCCTTCCGCATTGGTGATGAGGAGGCGGGCCCGCACGGTGGTGGTGGGCAGGCGGCCACGTTGGTAGCGGTAGCCGGTGATGCGGGAAAGATAGAGCGCGGGGCTGGGTGTTTCTGCGGGAGCGACGGGCAGGCCGGTGGTCAGAGCCACGGGCAAGGGGACCGGATCCAGAGCCGGGGAGAAAATGGCGCTGTCCGATTGCGCATTGGTGGCGGCGAGGCCGGCGAGGGCGCTGCGGGCGATGGCGGACGAGGGAGCGGCTTTGAGGGCGCGTTGATAGGCGAGGCGGGCCTCTTCGGTGCGGCCCAGCAAGGTGTGGCATTGTCCGAAGATGAGTTGGGCCTGTTCATGCCCGGGGTGGGCAAGGGCGACGCGGGAGGCAAGGGCGGAGGCGTCCTGCAGGTTTTTCCATTCCACAAGGCGGAGCACACATTCGATGCCGAGGATCGCGTCTTCGGGCCAGGTTTGCTGGGTGGCGTGGATGATGGAGAGGGCCTTGGCACGTTCGCCGGTTTCAGCCAGGATGGTGGCATAGTGCAGCCTCCAGACGGGCGCACCCGGATCGTTGCGGACCAACATGGACGCGAAGGCTTTGGCCTGGGGCCACGACCGGCTATGGATCAGCGCATCAAGGTAAGGGGCTGCCAGAGAGCCGGGGAAACGGCGGGCGTTCAACAATTCCATGGCGGCGCGGTGGGCGTGAGCACCGGCTCCGAGGCGGGCCAGCACGAGGGTGCGGTAGAGATCCCAGCCCGGAGTGTGGGAAAATCGTTCGCCGACGGATTCAAAAAGCCGCGAGGCCTGTTCCACCTTGCCGGCACTGGCGAGGGATCCGCAGGCTGAGGCGAGGTCCTCCAGACGTTGGGAGTGATTGAACAGGGCGAGGTGAAAGGCGGCCGCCTCTTCTCCGCGCCCGTCGGCATGGGCCTCCATCGCGAGGGCCTGCAGCAAAGGCAAATGAAGGGTGGATGGAGGAACGGTGATTTCCGCCTCCTCAGGGTTTTTGACCGGGGTCAAATCGAGCGGAGCCAGCAAGGAGGCGGGGTCGGGCGGCATGGTTCCTTCGACCGTTCCGGGAATCAGGGCCAAGGCCAGCGTAATGCCCCGCTCCGAGGACCGGTAATGCAGCACGGCCTGCGCGGGGGAGCCGTCCATCAGGGCCGGCAATACCAATTTCAAGGTCTCCCCGGCCGGGACTTTCGCAGGGTCAATCACGGGAATGGATACGCCCCGGAGCATGGGCCAAATCTGGCGCAAACCAGTCAGGAGGGCCGTGGGATGGACCCGTTCCAGACCGTCCATGGGAAGGGAGGCGAGCGCAATCCGCGCCGGCCCTGCGGCCCACAAGCCATCTGCGCCCGGAGCGGCGAGCCGGCCTCCGGGCCAAGTGGTGGCTCCGTCCGGAAGTTGGCTCCAGCGGTAGAGAGGCTGGGGCACGGGGGCGTTCAGCAAGGGAGTTGCGCCCTGCATGTCCCGGTCTGCCAACGCCAACTGGACCGTTGCCGACGGCAGCGGAAGCACGGCAAACCCGGCGGAGAGACGCTCCATGGTCCGGGTCAGCGCATAGGACGCAGTGGAGCCAGGCATTAAACCGGTCATGGCCCATGCCACGCGCTCACGCTGGTGGATCCACATTTCCAAGTGTCGTGCCGGCTCACCTCCTCCCGGGGGCAGCATCTCCCAAACAAGGCGCAGGCAGCGCAAGCCTTTCCCGTCTGGCCCGGCGGGAGTGGTCACTTCATAGCGTTCGGGGAGACCGCAGGAAAAACGGGATTGGACCGCCAGCACGGCAGGCAGGTGCTGCCATCCGTCGTCCACCTCTGTGCCAGCGGGCAGGAGATCGGTGGATACCGCAAAATCGCAGGCTCCGACCCCGAACGAAGACGGCGGGGAGGATTCCGTCCGGCGCAGGGTAAATGCGGGTTTCAGCAGGGCGAAGGGGGAACCGGCCGGGGTGGTGCGTTCCCAATAATCCGCCGGAGACTGGTAATGAAATCCTTCGGACTCGAACTCCTCAAACAGATCGGTCGGCTGCGGCGGGGGCAACAACTGCGGAGAGGAGCTTGGCTGGTAATGAAAGAGCAGTTCCTCACTGGGCTCCGAGGTGTCCGTGAAAAACGTGGCGGCCGGCCAGACCCGCCATGCGGCCACTGCTGCGGAGCAAACCAAAGCAGCTCCCGCGACTGGAAGGAGAAAGCGGATGCGGCCCCGCAAGCCCAGTTTTGGGTTGGTCAGAGAGGTGCGGAGAAAGGGAGGCGGGGCCGGGGCCTGAACCGGAGGAAATCCGGATCCGCTGGGAAGCGGGGCGGGAACCTCAGCAACCAAGCCGGGAACCGCATCAACCTCGGCCGGAATGGGGCTTCCAGAAATCGGAAGCATTGTGATCACCGGCCCCCCGGTGGCCAGCGGCGGGGGCTGTGCTGCCGCAGGAACCGAGGGCAGGGCGATCGGCGGAAAATCTACCGGTCGCGCCGGCGGGGAGTAAGGCGATTTCGTCGCCGGAACCGGAAAACCTCCGGATTCAGGGCACTCAACGCCTGGCTGTCCATCCGTGGAGACGGTAACTTCACCCGGCTTGGGCAGTCGGGGTGGCTCTTTGGCTCCTGCTTGATTTAAGCGGCTGCCGGGCATGGCCGGAGTGCGAACCCGCAACGTCCTCCGCTGCTCCTCCCCAGATGGCGCGGCTCCTCCCGCAAAAGTGGACCCCGCTTGGGGTGGCGCAGGCAGGCCGGGCACCGGGAAAACATACCCGCATTGAGAACACCGGCTGGTTCCCCCTGCCGCGCTCAGCGGCACCACCAAGGAGGCCATGCATTGCGGACAAGGCAGAGGCAAGCTGCATGGGGATAGAGTGTCTGACATTTGATGATATTACCATAATTACCATGATTATAGGAATTATTGCAAGGTGTTTTCCCGGCATTCCAGAAATTTGGATGGACCAGAAACTTAACAAACATCAACAGTCAGTCGAAGCAGTATTTTTAGTGGACAGAAGGAATTGAATAGATTTTAATGAGGCATCCGCGAGTTGCTTGCGGGCGGCCTCAAGCCACAACTTATTCCCGCTCCTCATCATGCAAACTTCAGAGCGTTCCGGCGATGTGTTGTATTTTTGGTGCCAGGGGTGCGGCAGTGAATTGAGTGTGCCTGTAGCGCTGCACGGAATTGACGGCCCCTGTCCCTGCTGTGGCCAAACTCTTCGTGCGCCTGAGCTGGTGCTTCCTCCTTTGCCCCCGGCGGCGGTATCGCTGCCGCCGCTGGACCGCCGGCATGAAACATGGCAGAGTTCGGAGCCGGTTCCCGAGCCGGATTGGAAACCATTGGAAACCACGGGATTTGGCGGTGAACTGCCATCTCCCTTGGAGACCGAATCCTCCTATGTGCTGCCTGCCGGCGCTGCCAAAAATTCCCTCCGGTTTCCCAATGATGATCCCTTTGCCAAAGGCAGGGGGATTTCGGGCCATGAGGGATTTCATGCCAAACTGGTCATGGCCCATCCCTCCGGAGCGCCGGCAACATCCCGGGAGGAGGACGAGGCGTCGTCAGGCCACCGGCCGGCGGGACGGGTTCCCGGTTTTCCGGCCTTCCGCCTTGTCCGCGTGGCCCTGTTGGTGATAACCGGAGGGCTGGGGGCGGCGCTGGTGCTATTTTTGAAGGACCGGCAATGGGTATTGGACTTGCCGTGGCAACCGCATTTGGAGGAAAGCATGGCCGGGAGTCCGCCCACGCCGCCATCTCCGGCATCTCCGGTGCCGGAGCCCCCGGAAACCCGGACCCTGCCCAACCCGTTCCTTGCGGCGGATCCATTCGAGTTGGAACAAACCATCCCTCCGTTAGTGGCGGCCCCCTTGCCTGCTCCCGCCGCCCTGTCCGGTGCCCCCCAGCCGATTGCTTCCGGCAAAAATTGACCGGCCACGACAATTCACTGACGGAAGTCCTTCCTCCCGCCCCAAACGGCCGCCGGAAGAAATGGCAGGTTCCCATTTGCGCCTCATCATCGGTTATGATGCCAAGGAGCGGGTGATCTATTATTCAGACTCATGGGGGCCCGGACGCGAAATGAAACAAATGAACCTTGAAGAGGCATGGGCCGTGACCATGGCCTTGTTTCTCCTTGAACCCTGAGGCGGGCGCAGAACCGGCTTGTCACCTCGTCCGCTTGCTGTCTTTATCCCTTGTCGCGGTGCAGGGATATGGCTGTGGCCGCCAGCTTCAGTTCATGAAATTTCTGCCCCGTTCCCGAGCCGAAACCAGGCAATTCCTTGCCTTGGTAGCAGTGATCCTGCTGGCTCCACTGCTCCTGCCGCCGGATCCGCCGGAGGAAAGCCTGACGCCGATTGCCTTTGATCAGGAACGGTATGACAAGGCGGCGCGGCGACGTCCCCAGGTGGTCATGATCGGAAATTCCATGCTGAATACCCGCGTGGATAAAAAACTCTTTGATGAACTCGCCGCTCCCAATGCCATTGCCTACGTCGCAGAAGGAGGCACCCGCAGCATGGTGTGGTATTTCAAACTGAAAAACTTCGCCGCACCCCTCGAGCCACCTCCCAAGGTCGTGTTCATCTTCTATCGCGATTACGATTTTACGGAGCCGTGGCATCACCTCGACGGGGAACGGCTGGACACCGCCCGGACCTTCATGAGGCCCGGGGATGAGGAACTGCTGGCATTTGCCAGAAAACTGGGCGGCATAGCCCCCCGCACCGCATTCGACGCCTACTTGCCTGAGCAGGCCAGCCTGGAGATCCGGGATGCCATCAATGACCTTGCTATCGATACCGGAGCCGTGGGCTGGGGCCGCACCGGGGACACCGCCATTCAGGAACACCTCAGTCAGCTCTTCGATTTCCAGAATCTCCGGGCCGATGTCTTCGATGCGGGCGCGGCGGCGAACGACATCGTCCCCACCGCCACCAAGCTGTTTACCGTGGATCCATCCAAAAATCTGCTGGAACTATTTAACACCACCGCACGCGAACGGGGCATGCGCCTGGTGTTCTACCGCGTGAAGCGCCGCCCCGATGCCCGCAATATCGTGGAGCAGGATGACGAGCTGCGGGCCTACACCGAAGACTTCCGCACCTGGGCGGAAAGCCAGGGCCATCTGTTAATCGACGAGACCGAAGACCCGCGCTTGCTCCTGTCCATGTATCACGATGGCGATCATCTCGGCAAAGCCGCCATGGCAGAATACACCCGGATGTTCCTCGAACGGGTCAAATTCTGCCTGCCAGTGCCGCCTGCAGCATCGCGGCCCGTGCACTGACTGAGCCATGCTTTTAGCTCAGAAGAGCCTTCCCGGTAGCAGTCTACAATCACTATCTGGCCCGCGCCTGCAGTGAACGGAATGGGACCGACCCCGGCCGCCAACCTCTGCTGCTCATCCGGCCGGCGGGGGTAGCAAGACCGATTGTAAAAAAAGTAGTCACCACGCCCGTTTCAACGTAGTCTAAAATAATGGAATCCCTGCGCGGCTGCGGCTATTGTTTGGTTGCGGTAGTTGGTTGGGCGGCAGGGCGCTGGGTTTGGCCGGGGGACCGGGAGATAACAGCGGGTAATTCGGCCGAGGTGGCGGATTCGCCCGTGAGGAATTTCAATTTTGCTGAGGGGCTAGGGGATCCCCAGCAGGTAGAAAAAAGGCCTACCGCTAAAGTGATAGACGGGAAGGCGGTGGGCATGGAAATGAGGGTGTCCGGTTCTGAAGCAGATTTCGGGTCTCGGGCGAGGCAAATGGCCTTGGAGCCCCCCCAGCCCTCACGGATTATTTAGCGATGGTGACGGATTCGGAAACGGTGCGGCAGGCGTTGTTAGGGGATGCGGTCGTCTGGGCTTATTGCCGGGAGCCGGCTGCGGGACTCGCCGTGGCGGCTGCTCTGCCGGAATCCGCTGAAACTGCTGCTTTAGTTGGAAAGATGCTCCAGTTTTTCCCGCCGAAGGATTACCGGTTCTGCGGGCTTTTTATGCCGGATTGCCTGACGGAAAGGTGAAGGCCGTAATGCTGCCAAGAATTCTGACGATGCTGTATCCTCAGGATCCGGTTCAAGCCATCTCCCTGGCGGCAGCGCTTCCCCATGCCTCCGAGCGCAGAGCACTCCTGGCTTACCTGCTTCTCAATGTGGACAGTCATCTGGACATTGAAGCGGCCTACAAAAAGCTTGCTGCATTCCCGTCGGAAGACCGGGAATACCTGGAAGGGAAAATCCAGCGGGCGATTGTCCCGTCATTGCTGGCAAATCACAGAGAGGACGCGGTGAAACGCTTGGCAGCCATGCCGCCGGAGGAGGCCGCGCCCCTGACACTCGAACATTTTTCGAGCTGGGCCCAAACGGATCCTATCCGCGCCGCGCCGCATCTGGCCAAGCTGCCGGAGTCACTAAAAACGGAAGCGTTATACAATAACTTCGCGGAGATTTGGGTGGAGGGAAATGTCGGGATGGCATCCCAGTGGGTAAAAGACCTGCCGGACGGCAAAATCAAGGACGCCGCGATTCAGGGGCTCGCCGGAGGATTGGCGAAGAATTTCCCGGAGGAAGCCATGGTGTGGGCCGCCAGTGTGAAAGAGGAAGCCGGACGGCTGTCGGCCATCCAAAACGTCATCACCCGCGCCGCGCCGGAAGCGCAAGCCACCGTGATGGATTCCCTGAACAGGCTTTACCTTTCCCCGGAAGCCAGAGCGGCTTTGCGCTTCCCCCCCCCTCCATGAAAACCCTGCTTTTCAGCCTGGCCTCCCTAGCTCTCGGCTTCACCGCCGCGCGGCTGCTGCCTGTGTCTTCCCCATCTGCGGCGGCTGCCGGCGTTATCAAAAAGCCTGCGCCACCATCGTCCCAACCCGCGCGGAGCTTGGACTTGAAAGGCGACTGGAAGCCCGCCGCTCAAGCTTGGGCGGCGGAAGATCCCGCAGGTTTTTGCGCTTGGCTGGTGCAGCGCGGCATTATTCCGGAACGAGATCTGCTCAATCTGTTATTCACCGCATGGGCGGCGCAGGATACGGATGCGGCCTTCACTGCTTTCTTCAATCTACCGGCGGATTTCCGGAGGAATCCCAGGCATCAAATGGTGCTCAGCAATATGATGAGCAGCGTGTTGAGCGTTCCTGATGGCCTTGGGACGGTTTTAAAATGGCTTCCTCAGGTGGACAGGCATATCCGGACCGCGCTGCCTCCCGATGCCCAGTGGACGAAGTCTCTGCCGCCTGCACAAACAGCGGCACTGCTAGGGGAACATTGCACCGGCGGCACCTACTCCAGCTCCCTCATTAGGCAATTTGCGGGCGCATGGGCGCAACAGGACCGGGCGGCCGTCATGGCTTGGATGAAATCACTGCGCCCGGAGCTGCACCACGATGCCTTCACCGGCATAATAGATGAGTGGGCCGAGCAGGATGCCCCGGGAGCACTCGCGTATCTGGCTACCCAAGCCGATTCCGGAGAGCGTATGAGCGCCTATGCCCCTTTGGCCGAGTTGGCCAAAAAAGATCCCAAAGCCGCGCTCGCGTGGTGGGAGGAAAACCTTGCGATGCCCAACTCCCTTTGCGTCGGTGAGATTTTCAGGGTGTGGTGCGGAACCAATGCCATGGAAGCAAGGGACTATGCTTTTGCGATTGAGGACCCGACCCTGCGCCACCATGCTTTGACATCGTGGAGCCAACACGCCAGCACGGGCGAATTGCTGGAAACCATCATAAAAAACCCGGATGGATCCAATCGTAGGTATCCGTCAAGCGTAGCCCCATTGGAAACGCCGTGCTATCCGGAGCCGTAGCGATAAACTACGGCTCTTATGGATGACTTCAAATCGACGATCCTGAAACGCGATGCCACTGGGCGTGTCAGTTACAGCCCGGAGCAGC
>JBBQWG010000082.1:0-14703 GCA_038210825.1 Verrucomicrobiales bacterium | reverse complement strand
CCGAGACCACCAAAACCCTCCCCGGCCTCACCCCCCACGGCTGGGCCGCCGCCCGGAAAGCCCCTGCGGAATCCCCCCAGGCCTAACCCAACGCAATTCCCGTCAAGTCAAGATCCACGGGGCGGCGTTTGACGGATACTGATTTTCTGCCGTGTGCAACACCTACACTCTTTTTCGTGATACCCTGAAGGACTTTGCCCGGGGCAGACTGGTGACCTTGAATGAACGCCAGAAGCAACTGCTGGAAACGGAAGGAAAGTATCTCGTGCGTCCCACCATGCCCGCCCCGGTGCTCCTTCCCAGTGGCGAAATTCCTCTCATGCGCTGGGGATTTGTGCGGCCATGGGCGAAAGCCATCAACAATGCCAGGATCGAGAAACGGGATACGATGTGGAAAACGGCCTGGGCCACGGGCCGCTGCCTGATTCCCATGGGCGGGTGGTATGAGTTCAGCGGGGAGTCCCGGCATTTGACCTGCCATCTGTTGGAACCGGTGAAGGAGGGTCCCCTTCTGGCAGCCGGCCTTTGGGAACCCCATGAGGAGTTGGGCAACTGTTTCACGATGATCATGGCCGAAGCCGGTCCCGAAACCCAGTTGGGGAAGATCCACAACCGGATGCCGATTCTGCTCAGCCCGGAAGATGGAGCACGGTGGATGGCTGGAGCATCCGGGGATTTGACGGGAACCCCCGGGATAGAGGTGACCGATAACATCGTGCCCAGCCCTCTGAAGAAGCATAAAGACACGTTGATCCAGACAGATTTGTTTTAACCCACACGTGGTCGGGCTGCGGGATTCTATCTCACGATCTCATTTGCTTCTTCCGCCAAGTCCCTGCGCGGAGGAGCAATGGAACAAAGGTGGGGCTTGTTTCCATGATGACCTGCCAAGCCGGGCCAGCCTCCTGCGGAATGGCGGCAGCAGGGCTTGCCGTTCCTGCCCGGTTCATCTCAATGGCATCGCAAGGGGATCTACGACCATTCTTCCCATGTTAAATCCTGAGATCTCAGAGAGACGGCCTCTCCAACTAACCCCAAGTGCTTCAGTGGGGGGCAGAGGCGATCCGCCAGGGCGGAAAAACTGAACGCCCGTAAGGTGAATCAAATGAGGGGATTCCTGGCGGCCTATTTTTAGGAAGTCGTCGAATTTTCCAACCAAGTCCCGCAGCATGTCTGTAAAGGGAGCGCTCATCATATAATCTCCGGGGGTGCAGATGGTGCCCGATACCAGCATTCCCCCGCACATGACAGTGATATCCGTTTTGGTTTGTCCTTCCGTTTTATCAAGGAGGCCCTCGGCAGCGTTTACGATAAATTGAAGTAGAGGATCTACACTCATGACTCCGATATCATTAAGCCAAACAGCCTCCGTGGCAAGAATTTCACTTCAGCGGACACCGGATTGATCCCCCGTGGAAAATCCGGCTTTGTTTCCGGTCCTGGGAAATAAAAGCCATTAACCTTTTGGAACTCAAAGTGGTCGGGCTGGCGAGATTCGAACTCACGATTTCATTTGTCCCTTCGGTAACCTGTTGATTATACGGGGAAACGCACATCCAGAAACTTCCCTAGACATCGGCGCATGTTCCGACTAATGTTCCGACATGGCTAGCCTTTGGAAGAATCCCCGCAGTAAATTTTTCATCGCGTGTTTCACCGACAGCAAGGGAAGGCGATTGAAGAGGTCCACCAAATCCACGGATAAAAAGGCCGCTCTCAAGATCGCAAATAAGTTTGAGGAGGAGAGCAGGGCGAAGCGGACCGCCCGGCAGGCCCGGCAGGTATTGGCTGACATTTACAAGGAACTCTCCGGGGAGGAGTCGGCCAGCATGACGGTCAAGGAATTCTTCGCCAGCTTCATTGAAGGCAAGAAGTTGGAGATTGGCCCGGCCACGCTGGATTACTACAAGGGCCACTCCAAACGCCTTCAGGCATGGCTGGGCGACCGGGCGGGCGTGGACATCTCCGAGATCACCAAACAGGAGATTACGGCTTACAGGAACGCCGTGGCGGGCCAGGCAGGGACCAGGACCACGAACAACACCCTTAAAGCCGTGAAAGCGTTCTTTGCCGCCGCCAGGAAGGAAGGGTTGCTTATCGACGATCCCGCCGCCGACGTGGACACCATCAAGGACCGCAGTGAATCCACCCGCCGTCCGTTCACCCTTGACGAACTCAGGGCCGTGCTGGCGGAGGCGGACGACGAATGGAAATCAATGATCCGGTTTGGATTTTTCACCGGCCAGCGACTCAGCGACATTGCCACACTGACTTGGCAGAATATCGACACAGCAAAAAACGAAATCCGGCTCGTTACCCGCAAGACTGGCCGCCGCCAGAACCTGCCCCTCCCCGCTTCGCTTGTGGCACATATCGCAGGGATGACCACGGCGGACGATCCCAAAGCGCCATTGCACCCGAAGGCCGCTGCGCTCATCCAAGCGCAGGGCAGGGCGGCCCCGCTGTCGAAAGCGTTTGCCACGATCCTGGAGGCGGCAGGCTTGCGCACTGAAAAGGACGGGCAGAAGACCGGAGCAAGGACCGCCTACGAACTGTCCTTTCATTCCCTCCGTCACACCGCAACCAGCATCCTGAAGGAGGCCGGCATTCCCCAGAGCGTGGTCATGGACTTCATTGGCCACGATTCCGCCGACGTCAGCGCCGGTTACACCCATACCGGCCGGGAAGCGCTGGAAAAAGCCGCTGCTGCATTCCCTGCCTTATGAGCACAAAACCAAAGCCCGAAGGCAACGCGAAGCCGGAGCCATTTGAAAAAGTCACGGAAAACGGCAGGGCGGTTTGGGTAAAAACCCAATATCTCCGAAACGCTGAATCCATACTGGATTTGAAAATGCAGCGCATTGAAAACATTGAAGACAGGGAAATTCAATCCGCTTTCCTGGCACTTGAGACCTCCCGCCTCAACCTACTACGCCTGGAAAAGGAAGGGGATGGGCTGGCTGAAATTTACGGCGAGGACTATCTCTCCGACCACCGCACTGGGCGGGAAGAAATTTTGTGGGCCATTCAGTTTCTGCTGCCGCTGGCAAAGCGGCTTTTGATGCCGCGCCCCGTTGGTGTATCGCTTGATGATTGGAAGGTGGAGCCGAGCACCAAAGAAGAGGCCAAGATGCTCAGGAAAGATGCCTGCAAATTTGTTTCTGGCGTGATAGACCGTATGTTTTCAGAGCACCTGATGAAGCCTCAAAGACCAACCATCAGGGCTAAAGCGGCCATTCCGTTAGCTCTGAGGTATTGCCAAAAGCTTGATCGCCTCCCTACCAAAAAAGAGCTTGGCAAACATTTAACGAGAGTTCCCGGGGGCGAGTTTGCTTTGAATGATACCGATTACAGGGGAATGCTCAGACTGGCGGGGTTGGATGGCTTACCGCCTGACAAATCGGGGCGGCCAAAAAATACCTTGTAGGCTATTGGCTGTCAGCCACCTGTGTGCCAGAAAATACCAGCGGAAAACTCTACGGGGAGAAAAAACGCGGGTATTATTGTTAGGATTAGCATGACTTCAGTGCATTTCCACGCCTATTGTGCCAGCAAGCCGACCAAACCACGGCTGCCAAAACAATATGCTCGCCACAGAAAAAGCCGACGTTCTCAGTCAGTCCAAATCACAGGAGCCGCTTCGCCGCTGGCTTCGCGTGGAAACCGCCCTCAGCTACGCCGGGATTTCCCGCAGCTTCCTATACCAGATCCTGAACAGCCGGAAGGTTGCCAGTCATATGATTGGCCGCGCCCGGCTGATCGACCGGGAAAGTCTGGATGCGTTCATTTCATCAGCGCCGGTCGGAGACTTCGACTGCGGAACGAAGATCGCCAAGCGCCGGGCCGCTGCCATCGCCGCCTGACCCCATGGTTAACCTTAACTGAAAGGAGCAAAAATCATGGAAAAAACAAATGTCGCATCTGAGATTGCCGAAGCAAAATCGCATGAATCGCTACCTAGCGGCCAATGCGCCGACTTAAGCTCGCCTAGAATGGCCGCGAAACTGTCTGAAAACGCCTTGGGTGTTATAAAGGGGCAGTTCTCGGACATGCAGCGAAGCCTCGCCTTAGCGAAGGTCATCACGGAACGCCTTACCGGGCAGTGCGAAGTTCTTGCTCGATTGCTGCAACCCGTTGATCAATCTGATCAATTACAACCTGAAGCCGCATCAGCCCGCCCGCAATCTGACGGAGCGTTGCAGCAAGATCCTCGTTCGTTACCGGCTGGCCTTCCCGGGGAAGGGTGGCCGCCTCGTCAAACATCAGTTCGCGTATCCTTAGGAATTCTTGGTCAGGGTCCATCTACGGAATCTGAGACCCCTGCCACCGCCGGTCAAGACTGAAAGGGATAGAAACCAAAAACCCGCCAAGCCTGGGGCGAGACGGGGTTAAGGAGCAGGGACGCTCCGGAACCTTACAACCTCCCGGCATGGCCTGCAACCAAAAGCAAGACCATGAGTGTAAAAAGAAAACCCGCGCGGGCCGAAGCTGCCCCGGACCCAAAAGCCGCCCGCATCGAGGCGGCCCGCCAGCGCCGATTGATCAAGCTGACAGCCTACCACCGGAAGCAGAGGGAATCAGAGCACCAGCAAGCAATAGGAAGGGGGCAGTCATGAAGACCGCCGAGGAACTAGCCCCTGCCATGCTGCTGCACCTCCTGACGAGAAATGCAGAAGCCAGGGTCCGCCGCATTGCCGCCCGTGCCCTGTTTGCCCGCAGGAGCCGTGAGGGCCGCGCCATCCGGCAGCAACAAACCCAAACCTTTTCCTGCTGTCATGAATAATCATTCCCAAACACCAGCCGAAAACATCCGGCGGTATATCGACCGGATGTCGGGAAGCATTGAAGGTAGCCAGGGCAGCGCCGCCCTGTATGCAGTAGCCGTGGTTCTGAGACGTGGATTCAACCTCGATCACGAAACCTCCCTGATGCACCTGAAGGAGTGGAACGACACCAAAGCCCTGCCACTATGGTCCGAGCGTGAACTTGTCGCCAAGCTCAACAGCGCGGCCCGTGACGGGAAAATGCCATATGGCCAACTGTTGAGGGACCCGCGCCAGACTTACGCCAACAGCCGCCCCGCACCGTTGCCGCCGAAACCACCCCGGACCGCGAGGATTTACTCTCCGGCGGAACTGGAAGCCAAGGCGGCGCAGCGGGAGAAATGGGAATCGCCTATCCCTCCGACCTTAGACTACATCGACGCTGTTTCACACCTCCGGCACAGTTCCCGGGATTGCGTGGAAGCCATGGTCAGGGATGGCCTGATGCAGTTTGAATACGTCTTCGATTGGGCCGACCGCCAGAAACACCTTTGCTTTGTTATCCTTGGCGAAAACCTCCGGCAGGCCCGCCGCCTCGACGGAATCCAACAGACCACCCGGGAGGGGGAGAGAATCAAAAGTAAAAACATCCCCGGCTCCCTTGCGACGGGATTTATCTGGAAGCCCTCCCTTGATGCGGCCCGGAATCCCATTCTCCTGGTGGAGGGCGTGATTGGCTATCTGGAAGCCCTGACGGCAATCCGATGGGCCGGACCTTATCCGAACCGCTGGGAAGTCATGGCGGCCCACAGCGCCAACGCCAGCCGCTTCTGCAACGTGCCTGAGATCCTCCGCGAGATCAGCGGACGGCGCGTCAGGATCATTCAGGACAGCGACCCGGGCGGACGCACTGCCGCTCTTGATTGGGGGCATGAACTCACTACCGCCGGTTGCCAGGTGGAACTGGTGACCCTCCCGCCCGGCATGAAAGACTTGGGCGACCTCCTGACGGCACCTCTGGAAACCTCCCACCACGAAATGGCCGCAATCCTGGCCCTCTAACCTCTCTTTTCTTATGACCGCTATTGCATCGAAAGTTGAACCCTTCCCACGGCAGCCCCACGCGCTTCCGTCCGTTCCGCAGGCCGGAGCCACCGCGCAACAGGCCTTGCCACCAATCACCACCACCGCACTGGCAGACTGTGTTCTGACAGGCGACCAACTGACCTCTATGACAGTCCACAAGCGGCCCCGGCTGCTGGATGACTGGCTTTGTCAGGGAGACCTTGGCTTTATCTTCGCTCCCCGGGGAGTGGGCAAGACTTGGTTTTCCATGGCGCTGCCCCATGCCGTCAGTGCCGGGCGTTCTCTGGGGGAATGGAGCCAGGGCGAGGAAAACGCCTCCGTCCTTTATCTGGATGGTGAAATGCCGCTGGAACTCAGCAAGGCCCGCCACACCTGGCTAAAGCAGGAAGGCGGGGACGTGGCTTATCTGCATCACGATATCCTTTTCGACCGCTTGGGCCGCACGCTCAATATCGGTGACATGGAGCACCAGGAAGCGATTACCGCGCTCTTGATGCAGACTGGCAGAAACTTCCTCGTTCTGGACAACCTTAGCTGTCTGGCGTCCGGAGTGGACGAAAACAAGGGGATGGCTTACGAACCCATTGCCGCCTGGCTGCTGGAACTCCGCCGCCGCAAGATCACCGTTATCATGGTGCACCATGCCGGACGGGGCGGATTCATGCGGGGCCACAGCAAGCGGGAGGATGCCGCTTCATGGATTATCGAACTCAGGGACGCGAAAGAAGACGGGGAGGAAGGGGCCAAGTTCATTACCAGCTTTGCCAAGCCGAGCCGCAACACCGGCAAGTTTATTCCGGATCTTCTCTGGCATTTCACCACCGACGAGGAAGCCGGGCGGACTGAGATCAAATGCGAACCCGCAGAGGAAGGGGAGTTTGACCTCATGGTCAGGCATATCGCCGATGGCGTGGAGTCGGTGACCGACCTTGCCGAAATGATGAGCAAACCCAAGGGGACCATCAGCCGATGGGTTAAGAGGGGATGCAATAAGGGACAGCTCAAAAAAACCAACCAAACCATCACACTGGCCACCCCGTGAGAAAAGTTTCCGCAGTTTCACCCATAGGGATGGAAACCCGGAAACTTCCTGACAAGACCGGCAACACCCACGGAAACAAGACGGAAACTCCCCGTCAAATCCGGAAACCCCAATGGAAACAGCGCGGAAACCTAGAGTTTCCAAGGGATCAAAAAAGCAACACAGCGCGGAAACTGGCCAACCAAAACACCACCACGACGATGCAATCATTCTCTGACATCAAAACCTGTTCCTCATGCCGGCTTGCCCTGCCGAGAAATGCCTTTGGCTCCGATCCTTACACCACGGACAAACTTAATCACAAATGCAAGGCATGCCGCCGGGCCGCTCAAGCCGACTGGCACACCCGCAATCCGGAAGCCGCCGCGCTCAAATCCGCCCGGGAAGCTGTCATCCGGAAGCATGGCAGGGAAGGCGTAACGCCAGAACGCATTAGAAGCACGCTGGCGCGTTTGAAGGCGTCCAGGGCCATGGCAGCCCTTCAAGAAGGATTCAAGGCCCGCAGCGCAAGCCGTAGCGCCTCCTGCGGGGCATTGGAGCAAGGCAACACTGCTGGAACTCTGCGGAATTACTGCCGCAACCCTCCACCGCTACCGGAAAGCCAATACTTTGGGGATCGGGGATGCTGCGGTTTATGGCCCCCGCATTGCTGGCCATGGATGCCCGCCGGTTTATTTTGAGATCGAAACGGCCCGGGCTTTTGTGGAATTCATGCAGGGGAAGGCGCGGTATCGGAGGCGGGAGCAGGCAATCCAAAAAGCAGGGATGATCCGTTCGACTTAGTCAGGCTTTCCGAAGAGCACAAAAAGCAGCACGCTAAAGAAAATGAAGTTTCCAGCAAAGACTACCAGGCAAGTAGCAAGTTCGTTCAGTCGCTCTGACCACGATTGGCGGGACAGCAAAGGAAAGATCATAGATCCAGCGAAACCACAAAGGAAGAGCACCTCAAATGCGCGATTAAAAGGAATGTCGGAATAAGGATGAATTCCGAGCCGGACACAGACCAAAAGCAAGCCAACAATCAAGAAGCCGGGCATGAGCGCACAGAAAAGCCCCAGCCTTGGCCAAAATCTTTTCACGGCAAACCCTGACGGGTAACGACGACGGGCGGGATTTTCATTGGTGCGACAGTATCCACCGCCAGCCGGGTTTGCAAGGAATTCGCCGCGAGTCAGAGGCCAACGCAAATTTGCGTTCACCCCGCCGAACCAAATCTGGACCCGCCAAATCTGGATTGTCCCCGGAGTCATCGGGCCCTTTTCAGCCCTAAGTTATGGCTGAAATGACGCGATCAATTTCGCGTCCCGTGAAGTTGGCAGAGAACTTACATTTACTGCAATGAAATGGGGTTACCCCCGAGAGGCTAAACATGACGGTCTTGCAAGTGGGGCAATAGGCGTCCTTCTCAATCTTGCCATCGGCTTGCCTGCGGAAAAGAACCCCGCGCGATTCAACGAAATCCCGTGGAACAGATCCAGTTTCAAGCTTCCGGCTAAGCTCGGAAACCCTCCCCTCAAGAGCTGCATTCACGCTCTTAAGTTTCCGGTTTTCTTCTTCGAGTTGTTTGAACTGATCGGCGGCAAGCGATAAGCGCTCCTTAAGGATGGCCGCGCTTCCGTGCTCGTTGATTGCTTTCTCGATTAGGGAGATGGGATTGAGGCTCATGATGTTTCGTGCAGATTGATTGCTCTGCCACCTAGAAGGAAGGGAAGCACCAATGCCGCGACAGTATCCAAACGGCACAAGGGGGCAAATATTTCCAGAGTTGGCAGGACTTTCTGATTGCGGCCATCTCAGCGGCCCGAATGCCGGGTAGGCTCCGGAAAAATCTGTAATTGGGGCTTGCGCACTGTAGCCGATCCGGCTACAACCATTCACGCTGAAGCCCGTTCCACGGGTGGAAATGAAGCAGCCCGGCCAGTGGGTCTAAGCACTGAACCGGGCCTAGATACTAAGTAGGGATTATCTACTCAATACCATGAATAAACCATATGTCAGAGGAACTGCGCCGCAAGCTGAAAGCCGCCCGCGCAAAACTAGGGCTGTCCCAAGCGCAAGCAGCCAAGGAATGGGGGGTGCCTCACTCGACCCTCATAAAATGGGAGCAGGATCAACAAACCCCACAGGGCCTATCCCTGAAGCTGATAAACGAAATGCTGGACAAGATCCTAAAGGATTAGTCTGGATTGAAGCGGAATTCAGCCTGGCTGAAATCAAGGCCTTCACCCGGAACTGGATCGCCGCAGGCCTGATGAAAAAAGGCGATGATCCAGGCGTCGGACTGCAAGCAGTGATCCGGCTCTACTTGGAAAAGCATCAAGTCCGCCGTCCGGCCCTGTCGGAAAGGACCGCCCGCCGTGCCGCAGAGTTGGACGCAGTTCTCGAACTGGAACCCAAGGACGGAATCGCGGAAAACATCCTTTCGGGGGCATTTGATGAAATTGCGGGAGGTCGGGTGGATTTGATCACGGAAGGATGGATATTCGATGATCCGGCAGCCGCCGAGCACAATATCAGGACCATTGGCGCGAAGTGGAAAGCCGAGGAAGCAGGGAAGGAGGGAAAGCCGGAATGATCGCCATGCTTGACGATTGCCCCGGGCATGACACGCCCTACCACCTGCTGGCCAACTTCGCCCGCAAGCTGGAAAAGCACGCAAGGGAAGCCCGGGCCGGCCTGGCTGCTATCGCCTCCCTGCCAGACGGGCCGCAGGTCTTCCGCGCCATGAGGAACCGGGGAGAAATCCCCCGGGAAGTGGTGGCAGTGCTCCGGGAGCTTGATCCGGATTTACTGGACCGGCTGGAAGGGAGGGAGACTTCCGGGCATTGAGAGAACCGGAACCATCAGGGCCGCGCTCCTTCATTGGGGCGCGGTCTTTTTTGTTGGCGCGGCCCCTTATTAAGAGCGCTTCACCAATCTTGTCCGGAAATACCGCTGCGGGCTGGACGCAGGGTAATCGCCCGGATTCACAGGGCTCCAATTAACAAGATCGCTGCTTGCCTCAAGGATGACCTGCCAAACCGTTCCCGCCTCCTGAGGAATGGCGGCAGCATTGCTTGCTGTCCCCGCCCGGTTTACTTCAATGGTAGCCAAGGCGCTTTCGGTCCAACCATCCGAGTGATAATGCAGGCGGATCTGAGCCGGGCCAGCAACCTTCACAGGGGAAACGGCCCCATTCAAATACGGCCAAAGCGAAAACGTCTTACCCTGAGTAATCACAACAAGAGACAGCGGATCATTGGGAGAATTAACACTGGTGTATTTTAGCTCCGCAGTATCCCCTGCATTGATTGTGATAGTCTGCGAATCACCTGAAGCATCCGCCGATTTTGATGCAACCAGCGTGAAGAACTCCGCGCCAGTTACTGGGGAGCATATAGAGATGACGAAAGCAAAAATCGCAGTTTGAATTTTGGAGGCGCTCATGGTTGACGCGTCCGGCCCTATTGCCGTGCCGTCAAGCCAATCCGCTCTGGGCCAAGTCAACGGTGCCACGGTGCCGCAGCCCCCCGTGCGTATACCGAACATTTGTTCGGGTATCCCTTGAAGCACACCCCAGCCCGTGTTGAAACTCCCCCATGTGGAAAGTGCTCCCGGATTACAAGGTTCTCTTGGGAGGGCTGTATTTCCTCCGCCCGCGCACCCTGATTGCCCGGGCGGAGCCCGACGGCACAGAAACCCCGCTACTGACCTTTGAGCGCGGGGAGGACGGTATTTTGACCATTGCCATGCAGTTCCTGAATCGGGATGGGGATGTCTTTGGCCATGTGCGCCCGGGATGCGCTCCCGTCCCTTCCAAGCTCTTGGCGCAATCCGCAAACAAGGAGAAGTGGCGCATCACCAGCCGCGACACCGGAGCCCTTGTCTGCGGGATTGAAAGGACCTGGGGGCTGGACTGGGCAACCCTTGAGGTTTCCTTCAATATGTGGATTCATGGCCGCCCGGTCAAAATCAGCCCCAAGGAAAGCAACGTGCCGGAAATTGTTCCCGCCGCTCCGCATGCGGACCCACTGCCGGAATGCGGGCTACGGTTTCACAAGGGTGTCTCCATCAGTTGCGCGGTGTAGCCCGCCAGTCCCACGGAGCGACCGGAGCCGGATCAGCCCAAAGCCCCCGCCTTGCTGCCCGTGCTGCTCTCTCACTCCCTGCCAGAAATAAATCCTTCGGGGCATACTTCACAAAGTGCCACGCCATCCCGTCCCGAACCATCTGCATTCCGATATCGTGCTCATTCAGATAAATCTGGGCAATGGCCCTGCCTCATCGGTCTTTGCTTTGGGCGACCACCTGAATGTCTCGCCCGTAAATCAGATCCGACAGCGCCCGCTTAGAGGCATCCCCGAACGGCTGGCCTTTTTCGGGGGCATCGATACCATGAATCCGGATCTTCACTTGCTGGCCACCCATCAGAACCGTCAGAGTATCCCCATCAGTGACGCCTACGACCTGCGCAGCCGTTCCGGCCGCTGCCGGGACTACCGGGAACGCAGACGCCTTAGGCGCGCCCACAGGGCCGCAGGAGGCCGCCAGTAGGGCACAGAGAAGGGCGAGGAGACGAATCACCCGGAACGATGCCGCAGAGGGCTTGAATCGCAAGGTGGAGTCAGGCAGGCCGCCTTGATCAAGCTTGCAGAGGCAATGGACCGGATGCACCTTCGCGGGAACCTCCCTCTGCCATGCCAAAGAAAAAGGCAAAGATCGATTGGCGCTCTCTCGAGTGGACCAAGGAAAATGTTGTCATTGCCCGGGAAACAGGTTTCTCGCGTGAATACGTCAGGCAGATGAGGCAGGCCCTCTTTCCACCAAAGTCGTTGCGGAAGCCCCGGGGGCTCATCTTGAAGGATACAGCGAGGGACACCGCTGCGGAATACGGTATCCCTCCGATGGTTGCCGGTGAGTGGCACAGGGAAGCAGGCAGGCTAGGTAAAAAGGGACGCCCGAAGTTTGTCCTTCCCCGGGGCTTCACGCCCACAACGGTGCATCAGGACGCCAAGCGGTTTGGTGTTGCGCCGTCCACCCTCTACCGAGCCATGCAAAGGCGTGGCATTACGACCGGACGCGGAAAAGGCCCGAATGGTTACCGGATCGGATGCTTCACACTGCCGGCCGATTTTGTGCCAACCACCCTTGCCGCCGATGGTGCCCGGTTTGGGGTTTCAGGCGTCACAATCCGGACTGCGATGATAAGGCAGGGGATTAAGCCCGTGCCGAAGACCCTGCCGAAGTTTTCTCCTGATGGCTGGGCGTGGGCCATGAAGGAGCAGGGACCCGCCTAAAATGTTCAACCGTTTTGCCCACAGGGGGTCTGCCTTTCGCCCGCAACACCGGACCGGCAGAGCGGTAGGACCAATGCTTGATAATGGCGCGGATATCGCTTAAGCCAACCACATGCGCACCCTGCTTATTCTGCTGGCCTTTTCCGGAGTGGCAGCCGGGCAGGATGTTTGGACGTTGCGGCATGAGGCGGGAGGCTACCCCGCCATAGTTGCAGGTCGGCCCGGACTTTATCTTGTGGGGACGGACCTTCGGGAGGAATCCGGCTATCGCTTCGCGGCATCAAATGATGGGATAAATTGGCGGCAAACCACCCTCCCCTATGCTGACTCAACTACTACAATTGGAGATACTGTGATCGGGGCTTCAGCAGTTGGAGTTTGGTCAACCCAAGATGGCGCTATCTATAATTGGAGCCTGCCCGGAACCTACCTAAGAGATCCACGCATTGCTACCGGATCTGACTGCATCGTTGTTGGAACGGATAGCGGGGAAATTTATCGAGCGGTGTCGGAGGCCGGGCCTTGGATCAAGCAACTTTCCCCTGCGGACAGCATTACTGGACTTGCTTTCGGAAATGGTTTCTTTCTAGCGTCCACCCGAGCGGGTTACTGCATCAAATCCAATGATGGAATAAGTTGGGTTCAAATTGGAGGACAGAGGAATGATGTCATTTATTTCTTTGGTAATGGGTCCTTTATTAGCGAGGACGCCAGAACCTCTGATGGTTTGACGTGGATAACAGGCGGGCTACCGGAAGACGGGCAAGGTCGCGGAGCGGCTGGCCCCGGTGTATTTGTGAATTGCACGGATTTGGGGTTCTACACCTCCGTTAATGGCTCCATATGGGGCTTCAAGGCATCAGGGATTTCTGGGGAAATAATGAAAGTGGGCTTTTGCGGTGACATGTGGATAGCCTGCACGGCAGGGGGAAGGATTATCACCTCGCCCGTTGCCGGAGCGACTCCGCTGGCCCCTCCGCCTTTACAGGTCAAGCCCGCCATGGAAATCACTTGGCCATCAATCATTGGCCGCCGATACCAAGTCCAAGGATCGTCCGATAATCAGCAGTGGGGCGATATCGGCTTGCCACTGAATGGCGACGGGAGCGACCTGAAATTTACCGCCCCGGCAAATACCCCGAAGCAGTTTTTCAGGGTCAACGTCCGGTAGTGTCACAACTGGACGGTTCCATACAGATTCAGGCAGATCTGGATTTGTTCCGAGATTCGTTCCTAGAACCGCCATTGATTCGTTAATATTTAACGTATTACACGCGCTGCAGTAGAGTCGTGAGTTCGAATCTCGCCAGCCCGACCACTTTGATAATCAAGGGGTTACCGGTTTTTAATTGCTAGGGTCGGAACCAAACTCGGAACATGTGCGGCGGAGTAATCCGATGTTCCGCAATGTGCATTTCCCATCAGGGGAAAGGATCTTGTGTCCGACGGACAGCTCTTCTTACCGCACTTTTTCAAATAAAAAGCCGCCTCGATAGGCCAAGATCTCGTAGTCGCGCAGCGCGGTATCCAACCTCTCGATCAGTTTCTGCCTCATCTCGGATGATGTCAGCTTTGCTCCTGGAGGTAGTTCTTCGAGAATATCGTTACTGGCTTTTTGAATCCAAATGGTATCGGCAAAACGCCCTCCCCCGTCCCCTCGCCCTACACCCGACCGACCAATTGCAAATCCAGCGAAAACGGCCAACCCCCAGCAGAGAAGCAAACTGAAAGTCTTCATGGAGAAATATTCACGCCCTTGAGTGGATTGTCCACCAATCACCATTTTCCCCATGGTCTGATTTCTCTCAGTTCAGAAATAACAGAGGGGTCAGAAGTTCAAAAGCTGTGTATCTCTACGCGAAACTCCCCGTGTCGGTGTTAAGGGCTGAACCTCCAGCGATTTGACCCGCCCTCCCCCTGCCTCCCGGCCCGACTATGAGTAAGAACCGAGTCATCCTTCAGGCCGAGGGCTACGCCGCCCGAGAAGTTGCTGGAAAATTTCCGCCGGTGGTGGTGTAATTGGACTTGGACCGGGGAAAATTGCCTAATAATAGTCCTTGGAACCGTTGCTCAACTGGTAGAGCCGCGACTGAAAGAAGCCTCTGAGTAGGAGGCCGCGTCGCGTGTGCGGGTTCGACTCCCGTCGGTTCCGTCCTGTGAACAATTCAGGGAGTCACCAACAATTATATCGGCAGGAGTAAGCGCAGCGCTTCTATTCGGATTTGCTGACGCGGGCATTGGGCTGATCCGGCTCCGGTCGCTCCTTGGGACTGGCGGGCTACACCGCGCAAGTGATGGAGACACCCTTGTGAAACCGTAACCCGCATTCCGGCAGCGGGTCCGCATGCGGAGCGGCGGGAACGATTTCCGGCACGTTGCTTTCCCGGGGGGTGATCTTGACCGGTCGGCCATGAATCCACATATTGAACGAAACCTCAAGGGTTGCCCAGTCCAGCCCCCAGGTCCTTTCAATCCCGCAGACAAGGGCACCTGTGTCCCGGCTGGTGATGCGCCATCTTTCCTTGCTGAAGGATTG
>JBBQWG010000081.1:0-15293 GCA_038210825.1 Verrucomicrobiales bacterium | reverse complement strand
AAGGGTGGGCCGCGCGGCGGGGCGCTGGGTGCGCCGTGCGTCCCGCCGGCTTCATCGCACCGGACGCCCAAAACCAAAGCCTTGATCAGGGCCTAAGCCCCGGGGCGGGGGGGACGCACGGCGCTCCCAGCGCCGGGCATTCTCTTTCAGTGCATCAGGTGCCGCCTGCTTTCTGGCGGAATCGCCTGACTTGCTATTGTTGATTTCATCGCGGGCCACCTGCCGCAGGTGATCCGTGCGCGCCATTTGTTCCATCACCAAAGTGCGGGTGGAGCGGCACCGGAAGGTGTCCGAAAAGGTTTGGGCCTCTTCCAGCATTTCCAGCATTTGGGTCAGGTCTGCCGCCCCCAGCCGTTCGCAAAAGCGCTTCTGGTCTGCCAGGGCGCTATCCCCGGGTAGTCCCGGGGCCCGCGTCTGCACCGGAACGGGCAGGCCGCCCGGGGGCTAGGGCTTCATCACGGCGGCTGGAGGGGTCATACCAGGATCCTGACGGCTCAGCCATGCTGCCCCTGCGCCGATGGCGGCGGGCACCAGCACATAAAGCAGAAGACGGACCGGAAACGTTTTCATGCCTTGCGAAGCTAGGACATCAGACAGCCCTCCGTCAAGTTATGTTCAGCCCGGCCGGGCCTCCGGGGGCGGCTTCCCCTCACGACTTTGATGGGCGTTTTGTTTGGGAAACGGTCGCGGCCTTGGTGCGGGCGGAGGCCTTGGCAGGGCGGCGGCGGGCGGCGGGGGCTGGCTTTTGGAGTAGTTGAGCTTGCCCCGCCGGCAACGCTTCCTCCGATTCCCCCAGATCAATGCCAAACAACGCACTTAAATCTTCGCCCTCCAACTCTGCTCCGGTTCCCGTGGCGGAATCTGTCAGGGAGCCGGCGGAAGCGGCGATCAGTTCCGAGGGATCGACGCCACGCAGTTCAAAGAAGATTTTGGGATCCTGGTCAAACCGCACTCCGATGGCATAAAGCACGGCGGCCTGGTGTTTGCAGAGATCCGCATAATCCGGACAACTGCAGGAGTGTTTGATTTCCTTACGGCTCGGAAAAAGGCCGGTGTCAGGATCAGTGACAATTTTCATGACTCCGTCGCCCAGTTTTCCCCCCAGAAGGTCGAGCAGACTGCCCACCTGCCCGGCGCATTGATCCATGATTGCCTGCCATGTGGAAGCATTGAGGGGCGTGATCCGGATTGCCACTTCGTAAAGATCCGAGCCTGCGACCACTGCGGTGACTGAACCTGCTCCGGTGGTTAGGTTATAGACATTTCCCTGCCGCAGGTAGGACCGGCCGCGGGGCAGACGGGTTTCATAACCACCATATTGTTCCAGATGCCGGCACCACGCCTGCCCCCAGAAGCTGGTGGCAAGTTTGTTGCCCGTCGGAGCCTCAAACGATTCAAACTTCTCACCCTGTTTGCGGCGTTTTTCAATCTTGCGCTGCACCGCCGCCTTGAGGTCGCCGGTGTTTTCATAGGAATACCATGGCATGGGGGACGATGCGGAGAATTCCGCGCCGGTCAAGCCGGGGCCGGGAATCGACCCGGCATTGCGGCACGGCCGCGGCCGTCAGAAAAGAGATGCAAGCAGTGGAAGGAATGGAAAACTATCGCGTGCCCTCCACTCATCTGTCATTGCACTATCATCTGGTCTTCAGCACAAAGGACCGGGTCGCCCTCATTGATGCTGGGTGGCGGTCCCGCCTTCACGCGTTGCTGGGCGGACCGGTTGTGGGGGGCTTCTGGATTCGGATCTGCCATTAGTCCCCCAACGTGGCTGCCGCATCCAGCCTGACAAAATCCAGCAGGGCCTCCGTGGACATTTCGGTGAGGAGGAGTTCGGGACCGCCGTCGGAGCCCAGCAATTCCCGGGCGGTGGCTTTTTTGTCATGGATCAAGGTATCGATGCGTTCCTCCAAGGTTCCGGCGGTGACAAACTTGTGGACGAGGACGTTGCGTTTTTGGCCGATCCGGTAGGCGCGGTCGGTGGCCTGGTCTTCCACGGCGGGGTTCCACCAGCGGTCGAAGTGGATCACATGGCTGGCCGCCGTCAGGGTCAGTCCGGTGCCGCCGGCTTTGACGCTGAGCAGGAAAAAAGGCGGCCCGCCGGGGGTTTGGAAACGGTCCACCAGCGTCTGGCGTTCCTTGACCGGAGTGCCCCCGTGGAGGACAAGGCCGGGGCGTTTGAACACAGAGGTCAGGAAAGCGTGCAGGGGATCAATGATCTCGCGGAACTGGGTAAAAATCAGGACGCGTTCCTGACGGTCCGCGATGTCCTGACAGAGTCCGGCGAGCCGTTGGAATTTGCCGCTGTCCTCCGGCGCATAGACGCCGTCGCCGCTCCAGTGGCTGCTGTGGTTGCAGACTTGTTTGAACTTCATGAGGTAGCCAACCACGAGGCCGCGGCGCGCCATGGGGTCGAGGTTGGGATCCTTGAGGTCGGATTTGAGTTGTTCGACCAGCTTGCCGTAGAGGATGGCCTGCTTGCGGCTGAGGGCGCAGGCGGTCGTGATTTCGGTTTTGTCAGGCAAATCCGGGATGATGGCCTTGTCGGTCTTCATGCGCCGCAGGATGTAGGGCTGAAGGAGCCGGCGGAGGGGGGCGTAGCCGCCGCCGGTGCCGGGAGATCCGGCAAGCCGTTTGAGCGTGGTGGCAAACGCGGAGGCACTGCCGAGGAGCCCGGGATTGAGGAAATCGAAAAGGGACCAGAGGTCACCCGGGCGGTTTTCCACCGGTGTGCCGGTGAGGGCGAGCCGCCATGGAGAGGTGGTTTTTTTCACGGCCTTGGCCTGGGCGGTGCCGGCATTTTTGATGGCTTGGGCTTCGTCGAGGATCACCGCCTGCCATGGCCATGACTGCAAGGCCGGGCTGCGCTGCAGCAGGCCATAGGTGGTCAGGATGGCATGGTGGCCAGGGAAAAATTGGCCGGGATTGGCGAGAGCCTTGTCGAGAAGGTCACGGGGAGTGCGTGAAGGATGAGCCGCAAAGACGCGGAGTTGGGGGGCGAATTTTTGGAATTCGGAGAGCCAGTTGCCGAGGAGACTGGCGGGGACCACCAGCAGGGAAGGAGAGGGGAGAGAGGATGGTGGAAGGAAGATGGAGGAGGGAGCTGCGGCGGTGGACGAAGCTCCTCGCGGGTTCTGCTTTTTTACTTTTTGGGGTGCGGGCAAGGGCTGCGGGAATGCGGCGGGAGCTTTTTCCACCTCCGGGTTGGCAGGCCCATCCAACGTCAGCAGGGCAATCACCTGGAGGGTTTTGCCGAGGCCCATGTCGTCGGCGAGGCAGGCCCCGAGGCCAAGGCGGCGCATGAAGCTGAGCCACGCCAGGCCTTTTTCCTGGTAGGACCGCAGGGTGGCGTGGATGGCCGGAATCTCCCGGGCCTTGTCAGGATCGCGGAGTTGTCCGAGCACGGCCGCAAGGTTTTTGCCGGCCATGACCGTGGTCCAGTCAGTTAGAGTTTCCGTGAATTCTGCAGCGTGGCTTCCGGCTCCCCCGGGCGTGAAGCCGGCGAGGAAGCGCATGCCTTCATGGAAAGTCAGGCCCCCATGAGCGTGGGCCGCAGCGACTTTGTCCCAATGGTCGATCACCTGGCCAAGGCGGGTGTGGTCGATTTCGATCCATTGGCCGCGCAGGTTGATCAGGCCGGAGGGGCTGGCTTTGATGCGGTCCCAATCCTCCTGCGTCAGCGGGGTGCCGTCGAGGGTGGTGCTGATGTGGAACTGCAGCATGGCCCCGATGCCCAGAGACGATGGGTTCGTATCCAGTTTGACTTCCACCGAGGGACGGGAGGGCCGGCCTCCCTTCCACCAGTCGGGGACTTTGAGGACAAGGCCGGCGGCTTCGAGGGCGGGGAGGTCGCGGATGAAGCGGTAGGCTTCCGGGGGCGACCATGCCAGCGCTTGAAAAACCCGGCGGCTTTGGAGGAGGTCGTGCACCCAGGGCAGCGTTTCCGCCGCCGTGCGGACGGGAGTCAGGATGCTGTCAAGGGAGGGCTGGTCAGCGGCGGCGGCATAAGCCTGCAAGGCGCGGCCCAGCGGCAGGTGCTGGGGTTTCCCGGCCGCATTGAGAGACCCGGTGTAGGTGGCGAGAAACGCAAAGGGTTTGTCAGGGTCGCGTTTGTTTTCGGCAAGGTGGAAGGTGACGCGGCCGACCAGATGCCATGGGCTCTGACTGGTGGCGAGCCAGTCGTCGAGGCCGCGGGGCAGGGGGGCGCAGGCACCGGCCAATGCGCTGCCGGCCGCTTGCCAGAGCGTGGAGAGCCCTTCAATGCTAACGTATTCCGAACCGGGAAACGGCGGGGTGTCCATGACCCACGAGGCAAGGCCTTCCGACGGCAATGGTGGGTTTTCCTGACGGGTGCGGCAAACCCGGGCCAGCCAATGGTGGCTGAAGCGCTGCAGCCATGCGAGTCCGGGGTCGGGCAGGGCGGGAGCCGGCGGATTCCGGGAAAGGATCAGCAGGCCTTCGGCAGGAGAACGCTGGAAGGCGGCAGCAAGTTCCGGGAGGTCGCCGGTCCCCGATTCTCCGATGACTGAGAATTTTCCTTCCGGCGAGCAATTGAGGGAAATCATGGGCGGAAGGGGCGGGGAAATGATGCAGAAAAGAAGCTGGCACCATGGATCAGGATTTGATTTGCTGGAGCCCACTCCCTGTAACCGCAACCACCCAATTTTATGAATCGCTTTCCCAGCCTGACCCGCCGCAGATGCACCCTGCTCCTCCTGCTGGGCGGGGCCGCAGGCTTGCCGCTCCTTCCAGCGCAGGACGCAGTCCCCTTTTTCAATGGGAAGGACCTGAGCGGCTGGAAAGTTCCGCTCATCAACCCGTTCTGGAAAGTAACGGACGGCGTGATCATGGGCGAAAATGACGAAACCAAACGGGGCAGCATGTTATGGACGGAGCGGTTGTATGGCGATTTTGAAATGGAAGCCGAGGCAAAATGGAGCGGGGAAATCGATAGCGGGATTATGATGCGCAAACCGGTGCTGCAACTCCAACTGGGCGTTTCGCGCAGCCTGAAGCAGGACATGACCGGCTGCTTTTACTTCGGCGGTTATCCTGAGCAAGGGCAGTCGAAAGACCGTGCCACCCTCGTGAAGGAAGGGGAGTGGAATCACTACCGGATCCGGGCCAAAGGCGACACGTTTACGGTGTGGATCAATGGCACCGAGACCGTGCGGTATCAAAATGCCCAATGTGCCGCGCCCGGCCCGATCGGCTTGCAGATCCATGACGGCCTGGCAATGAAGGTTGAATTCCGTCATTTGAAATTGAAGGAGCTTTGAGGGTATTTCCCCCTTGGAGGTGAAGGGGGAGGCAGCTTGCAAAGCGACTGGGACTGGTGGTAGCTGGGAGCCCTGCATGCTTGAACCGATCTCCCCTCCCGCGCCGTGCCGTCATCCCTGGTGGCACCGGTTCAACTGGCTGGCCCTTGATGCGGTTCTGGTGGCCGTGGCTTGGTTGCCAGTGTTCGGGGAGATGACCGGGGCGCGCCTGACCATGGTGAACAGTGTGATGCTGGCGGCGGCGGTGTGGGTCATTTACATGCTGGACCGCCTCGTGGACAGCCGGGGGACGCTCCATCGCCGGGAACGGCATGACTTTGCCCGGCGGCACTGGAAATGGCTGGTGCCTGTCTTGCTGGGGGTGGGGCTTGGAATGGTTTATCTGGCCCTCTATCAGATGCGCTGGATCACGGTGCAGGCCGGGCTTTGGATCGGAGCGGCGGTAGTGGTCTATTTCATCGTGGTGGCCGCTTCCAGTTGGAAGGCGGTGAGCCAACCGCTCCTGCTGATGATCAGTGCGGTGATGATTCTCGGTTTGGTGCAGGGAGAGCAACAGGGCACCATCGGGCTGCAACTGTGGCGGGCGGTGGCGGTGGGCACCATCGCCACGGTGCTCTATTTCGGCTTTCGTTTTCACTACGATCCGCCGCCATGGACCCTCGTCAAGAAGGGCATGGGCGGATACCTGTTTGCTATTGGCGTTGCGGCGGCTCCTTTTTCGCACACCCAGGACTGGCTGGGATTGCTGCGGTCGGCTCCGGTCATGCTGTTTGCGGGAGCCTGTGCCCTGAATTCGTTGGGGATCCGCTTGTGGGAAGCGGGCCCGGCGGAGAAGCAGAATCCGGAAAGCGCCCTGCTGCGCCGCATCTATCCATGGCTGCTGGCCGCCGTGGGGTTCGGGGCCTTGGCCCAGGCGTTCGGGGCGGATCCATGGACACGCCCCATGCTTTTGGGCGTGGCGGTTTGTGTTGCGGGTTTTGCGGTAATGCACTGGGGCCGCCACCGGTGGCCTGCCGCAGTCTGCGGCCTAACTGCCGATGCGTGGATGGTCATGGTGGCCTTGGGGGTGCTTTGGGCAGGGGTGCCCGGCGGCATGGAGTGACTGGGAGCCGAGGGTGTCATTCATGACGCAGGACCCTGGCAAGGTCACCCCTTGCGTGCCCGGCACGCATCAGGGAGACGGATTCCATGCCTCAAGCAGTTGGCCCGCGATGTCCCGGGTGAACTGTCCTCCCGGCAAGCGGTCCACGGGCAAGTCCAACCAGAGCCAACCGTCTGCTGAAGCTTTGAAAAAGCGTTCCAACACGGCCGGTTTCATTTTCGAGGCCAGGTGGGGAGCAAGTCCAAGCTGGAGCAGGCCACTCACTTTAAGCCGGTCAACCGGGATGCCACCCTCGGCGAGGGTGTTTTCGCGGATGCGTTCCTGACGGTAGTTTCCCTTGAGGCGGACAAGGCTCCCGCAATCCACTTCGAGTCGTTGGATTTCCACGATGAGGCCACCGTGGTCCGCCGATCCTTCACTGGTGAAGTCGACCTTGCCGGACTGGATCATCACTTGGCGGAATTGGTCCTCGCCCGTGATCTGACTCAAGGCTCTCAACACCGGCAAGCCCGCGATGCGTCCCGCTCCAAGGTTCAGTTGCCCCTCCATACGGATGCCGGTGGCGCGGTTCAGGCTGCCGCTCAGCTTCACCGTGCCCCCCGCCTCCACGGAGAATAGATTCCCCGGCTCCGAGGCGATCAGATCCTGCAGTTTGACGCCCTCCAGATTCAGTTCCGCCGTCAATTCCGGCAGTTCCCCAAACGTCAAGCGGCCGGCCAAAGCGGCTTTGCCACCGGTAGCGCGGGTGAGCAGGATTTCCTCCATCAGCGCTTCCTCCTGGCCCACGGTGACGGCAAGTTTTTCAATGGCCATGTCTTCCAGCCACCCCAGCCGGAACGTGCCGCCGTTTCCGGAAACTGCCCAGCCCGTGGAAGTCCGGGTCAGATCCGTCTGCATGCCGGTCACGGCTCCCCGGGTGGCCGGGGCATTGCCCCAGGTGGCCTGCAGCCGGGCGGTTTGGATTCCATTGATCTTCAAATTGGCGTAGTCAGGCGCGATCCCGAGGCCAGCCCGAAGCACCCGGGGCGGACGGGTGGAGACGGCTCCGGTTTTGGGAACTGGGTCCAATGCAGAGGGCAGATTGGGCAGGCGGATCTCATCTTCACTGCCGTCGAGTTGATATTGCGGAGCCGTGCCCAGTCCGCCCGAGCGCAGGGCCAGCGTGAGATCCTCAATGCTGACCCGGGGCAGGACCCAATCCTTGCGCCAGAGCATGACCAGGGGGACACGGGTGCCGATATTACGGGCATCCAATTTCTCATAAAAGGCCCCTGGCGCTCCCTTGGCTTCGACGCTTTTCAAAGTCAGCATGCCATCAAAGGACCACGCCGCCTTCCGGGATTCCGCCTTCTGGGCATTGAGAGTGGCTGCCAACCCGCTGCCGAGGGTTTCGTTGAAGGCATCACTCTTGGCGTATTGCCGCAGCATCACGAAATAAACGACCGTGGGCACCAAAAACAGGACCAGCAAACGGAACAGATAGCCAAACAGCTTGGCCACCGGGTGGGCATCGTAAGGGGGATGCAGCAGCCGGCTGCGGTCGCCATGCACGATCTGCCGCTGCGCAGCCCATTCGTTCATGGATTCACTGTAGGTTTTGCCGGGGGGGCGTTTGGGGTCCATGGGAGCAGGTAAAAAGGTCGCCGGGCCGTGCGGGTTTCACAATGGAAATGGATCCAGCGAACGCACGTGCCGGAATGCGGGTAGTCCAGCCTGCCCCCGAACTCCAGTAAAACTTGCGCCCCATTCGCAAGGGACCACGGGGACCGTCCTCAAAACCGCACCGCCATTTGGGGCGATTTTTTCCACGCGCTGGGCGACATCCCGGTTTGCTGCCGGAACCAGCGCGAAAAATAGTTGTTGTCCAGAATCCCGATCCGTTCGCCCACGGTTTGGATGGGCAATCCCTGCTGAATCATGCGTTGGGCCCGCAATAGCCGGTGGCGGGAGCGCAATTGCCCGAGGGTCAGGCCGCATTCCGCTTTCAGACGCCTGTTCAGGTGGTCCATTTGATAACCTGACCTCGCGGCAATGGTTTCAAGGGTTACTTCCGGTCCATCCATCCGGTCCAGCACCCGTTCCACAAACCGGGTGGTATTCATCAGCTTGCCGTCACCGTAGCGGTTAAAGGGCTTGATCCAGCCTATCGCCAGCAGCACCCGGTCGAGGATTTCCAGCACGATGGACGCCACCAGCAGCATCGACTCCCGGTGTTCCACCTGCCGGATCTGAAAAAGCCGGGTTACCGAGCCCCGCACCTTGGTCAGGTCCGCATCCGGCATCTGGGCGCAGGGATGCGGCGTGGCCCGGGTGATTTCCAGATCAATATCAATCACCAGCACCAGCGGCGGCCGCACCAGCACCCGCTCAAAGCCATGCACCGCTCCCGGTTCCAGATACATCACCGTGCCGGGACGGCATTCGTGCATCTTTTCATTCACCTTCTGGCGGCCCCGGCCGGACAAATACACCAAAAGCTGGCCGTGCTCGTGGGAGTGCTTCGTCCACACCGCCTCCGGCGTGTGCTGGTTCAGCCGCATCTGCCGCACCCGCACCCCGGGCACAGTCATGGCCAAGTTTTGCAGCAGGATCGGTCGGTAGTTCTTCATGGCACGTCGCGGGCTGCTCTGTTATGGTGCATCCTGGCGGACCCTGCTACGGATTTTTCTTCGGCCCCGATTACCCCCGCCGCCGCCTTGGGAAACTTTAAAAAAAGCCGGTGATCCGTTTGTCGGCTGTGCTTACGGAAAAATCACGGGGATTCCCTTGGCACGTGCAGTTCAATGTGGCTAGTAGACCGGTGCCCACGATGAAACCTCTCCACTTGATCGGCTTCGCCTCCACCCTGCTGCTGGGGGTCCCCGCTTCACAGGCTCAGGCCAATCCCCCTCCTATTTCCTGGAACTACCGGGGGTATGCGGAAACCCAGGAATGGTGGCTGGAATATGAAACGCTCCCGGGATGGAATTACGTGATTGAGGAGAGCCAGGACCTGAGTGCCTGGACTCCGATGGCAGGCGGTTTTGCCTACGGGGATGGAGGACTGAAACGCCGGTTCATCACCTCTGGACCCGTGCCGCCGGAACCGGACGGTATTCCTGCGGCGGGGCCGCCGGAAGGTCCGGTGACCAAGGAATTCCGCAGCATTTCGTGGACAGTGACCCTGTCCGCCAATCCGGCATCTCCGGTTATTCACGTGAGAAGGGAAGCATTTGAGCCCTTTGCGGCATGGGACAAAGTCGTGGAAATCCCCCTGCCCCGCCCGCAGGAGGGAAACCGCCAGTGCTATTTCCTCGCATATGAGGACGCCGGGACGATGGCCTGGAATCAGCCGCATGTCAAAACCGCCACCACCGGGGCTCCTCAGCCTGCGGATATGCTGCCAGATGCCGGGGCGCAGGAGGAGTTTGAGTTCGCCGTCTTCCAATCCATTATCAACCAGCTCACCGCCAAGCTGAGCGTGCCCTTTGCTCCAGGGCAGCCCGACACCACAGAGCGCCCTCACAAGTTCGTCCGCATCAGACGAATCCCGGCGGACAGCAACCACAACGGCATCCCCGATTGGCAGGAAATCCAATATGGCTTCCCGGTATTGACTGCCGGCATATCCGGAAATGCGGACGAGGACAGAGACGGCTACACCAATGCCCAGGAACTGGCGGCGGGCACGGATCCCCGCACGGCTGATCCCGCTCCCGTGCTACTCAATTCCAGTTTCAGCATGGTCAGCGTCCACCAATGACTTGTAGCCGGTGAGGCCAACCCTAAAAATGAGGAAAATGCCACCAATGGGGCCTTTAACTACATCGGATCCGTTCCCGGGGTTTTGATCGGCTCGGGTCTCGACAGCGCCATTGGAGAGATTTGGAGCCGAGCCGCGAACGCGGCCAGCATGAATCACTACGCAGGCGAGGACCGGCCCAGCGCCATCCTGAATGCCTACGCTTCGGGCCGTTATTACACCGGAGCCTCCGGCCCGCGCCCTCTGACCAGCGCTTATGGCAATTCCTTCTCCAGCATTGCTGATGGTCACGGCATGAAAATCAACTTGAAGCTGAGTTCCAACCGCCCGCCGCCCCAAACCCTGCACCGCCGCTTCCTTCCGGTCCGGCGCATCCAGAGTGCCAGCGTGCCCTTGGATTCCCCTCCTCCCATCACCAATTGGAACTATACCCTCTCCCCGGTGGTCACCCACACCTTGTCCCCCTCGGCCTCCCCGGCTCCGGTGGAATCAGCTCCCGTCACCATTCCCCGCCCCTCCATCAATAACGTGGCCGATGGCCATCAGATCCGTTCCGAATGGACCCATGCCGAGATCAGCCTGCGCGCCGACACCAGCCGCAACGGCAGCATCGGCCCGGAGGACTACCACACCCACCAGCCCGCAGTGTATGTTGTGAATTACGATCACGACCAAAATCGGATGGTAGGCACAACGCCGGTGGAGGACGCCATTAAATGGGTCAATATCGCTCCGAATACGGCCCGTCATGCGGACGGCGAACTGCAGACCCAAATCGAAGCCAAAAACGAGGATTGGATCCTGGATGCGATATCCGGTCCACCGGATAAGCCTGCGGACAATCAGGCCGGAATGGCTCCCATGCAGATCGCTCCGATCGCTTTTGGCAAGCCGGATTTGAAAGTCTTCCTGACGCTTCCCGACGGGCAGTCAGATAAGGTCAAGGCCTTTCACCTTTATATTGTCAAACACTCCATGGTAGGCGGAGTCGCCGTCAAAACGCACATCCCCATCTGGGGGGGCTGCCACACGGCCAGCCGCCCGCCCGCCGCGGGATCCCTGCCCAGTGGAGTCACCGGCGCGTCCATTGGCTACGGACCGGAGGTCGATATCAGTAAATACGTCAAACCTCAGGCCCCAGGCTACATCGATACCCGGCCTGCTCCGACACCCGGCAATTCCCAGCCGCCCTATGAGTTTGTGCTGGAGGGCATCCTCTTCAAAGGCATGCCCTATCCGGGCGAAAACGGCGTGGGCTCCTACAGAACGAACGACACGATCAATCCGGTTTTTGACGGCTTCCTCAAGATCGGCCTCGATTTCCGGACGGGCACCGCCGCTAACTCCAAGATCTCCGGCGCGGAATCCTGGGTAACCCTGACCTGCGTCCCCTCCATCCCCCTGGATGCCACTGGAAACCCCAACCCCGCCGCCAACCTCCTCGCCTTCAAAGGGACCACTGCCGAAACCACCGCTCAAGGCTACGGCAAACAAGCCATCGGTGGTCGCTACGGGCATGTTTACACAGTCACCACCAGCACCGACGACGCCGATAACATCAACTCCCTGCGCTACGCCATCAATGCGGCGGTGCCCAGGACCATTGTCTTTGCCCTACATTCCAGCGACGGCAATATCGAACTCGGCAGTCCGTTATTCATTAAAAACCGGCAATGCACCATCGCCGGACAGACGGCTTTTCAGAGTGGCGGCAATGGCATCTGCCTGAAAAACCACGGCCTGCGGGTCACCAGCGATGACGTGATCGTGCGGCATGTCCGCAGCCGCCCCGGGCCTGCGGGCGGCTCGAATGCTGATAGCTTTTCTGCCGAGGAGCTTTGCCACAATGTGATCTTCGATCATTGCTCGGCCAGCTTTTCCAATGACGCGCTCATGGATGTGGCGACGGGGAGAGTGTCAGCGGGTGGTGCTTATTATTCCCGTCCAAATCGGAAAATCACCATTCAAAACTGTCTCTTGGCATGGCCATTGGACCGTAACGTGCATGTTGAAGATGGCGAACTTCAGAATCATGGCTACGGCAGCACCATTCGTATCGGCCATGGCGGCAAGGTCACCTTCTGGCGAAATTTATATGCACACTGCCGGGCCCGTTGCGCCCGGCCAGGCGGGACTTTGGACGGAAGTGTTGATACACTTGGGCTGCAATTGGACTTTGTGAACAATGTGATTTATGGCTGGGGTGACAAAGGAAGCGAAGCGGTGGAAGCCGGCAATGAAGCGGGTTATGACGACGGAGATTCAAACCAGGGAGATGGCGTCGGGAAATACAATTTGTTGAACAACTACTACCGGGGACGCCTCAACAACGTCCGTGCCCAGAAAGTTGATGGCTTGTGGACCACGGTGGCAGGGGCCAAAAAGTGGTTCCGCATCGACAACGTTTTCGTTAATGGCTGGTTGGCAGGGAACCGGATCAAGACCGGGGGAGGACCCTCGAGTCTTCTGCCGGGCGACCAGTGGCACCCGGATTTCGTCGAGTATGGCACCCCCACCATGCGGGACACCTTCAACTCCGCTCCTTCGTTGGGCTACCCATCCGGGATTTATGCCGTGCCCGTCACGGAAGCGATCCTCAATGAACAATCCGTGCGGGCGAAAGCCGGGGCCAGCCTGCGCCGGGATGCCCTGGACCTCAGGCTCCTGGCTGAGAATGGGCTGGGAGGGGAATATCAGGCCAGAAGCGGCACCATCATCGACAGCCCGGCAGCCGTGGGCGGCTGGCCAAAGCTGAAAACCGCAGCCACTCCCGTGAAGGATTTTGACGGTGACGGGATCCCCAATGACCGGGAACCCGTGACCGCTGGACGCTACCTTCCATGGACCCTCGACCCGGCCAATGGCAGCTTTGATGACGATAAGGATGGCTACACGAACCTTGAGGAATTTTTAACCTCCATCGCCCAATAACATGAAAAGACACCATCTGTTCGCCTGTGCCTTGGCAGTAACCGGCTGCGGTCAAAAAGCGGAAACTCCCAGCCCTCCACCAGCAACTGGTTCCGCAACCTCAATGGCCAAACCAGCGGTCCGGGAATGGTCCAGGGAAGTATCGCATTATCCAGGATATCCTATCCTCCCGGACCAACGGGAATGGAGCCACTATGAGATCAGCCAACGGCACCGAAATCTGGTTATGCGGGAACTGCCCGATTATATTACCGATTTACGGGGCGGTGCCCCCGTGGAGGAAACCAAACGCACAAGTGCCGCATGGTTCTTCAATGTGCCGGAAACACACCGCGAGGAATTCACCCAATACTTATTGGACTTGGGGGTTCCAATCCACGCTCTAAGAGCTACCTACACCAAACCAGAGGTGGAGATTCCAGAAAATCATTGGCCGGAAAAACTCGCAGACCCTCCAGTTGAGTCCCTTCTCTTTCTACAAAGCATCGAATCAGCAGGCGACACTGTTATAATGGGAACTAAGCTAGGAAAAAGTTGGGACACAATCTCTTATTATCTTACCAATTTAAATTACACGAGAGCATCCATCCTGATAAGAGTATCGTGGAAAAGCGGCAACGTGCAGATCTGCGAAAAACGTGCTTACGATGACTGAGAGAGTCGTATTTCGTCCGGGCCCGGCAGTGTTGTAGTTCAAGGACTCCTGGGGAAGATTGCCTCCATCGCCCAATAGCATGAAAAGTCACCTTCTGTTTGCCTGTGCCTTGGCAGTAACCGGCTGCGGTCAAAAAGCGGAAACTCCCAGCCCTCCACCTGGCAACCGTTGGGCCGAAGAAATGGACCAGTCACCATCCTATCCGGACTATGGTGAGCGTCGTGCCTGGGGCCATGCGGATAAAACAAATAACCGGGTAAAACAAATAACCGGGTAATTTGCCGATGGCCGGCCCGGACTACGATACGGAGGACGAGGTCGCCCTCGGCACCATCCTCCCCGCCGCCCCGCGCACCTTCAGCACGGACTTCGCCCTGCTCGCCCCAGGCAATGCCGCCAGCTACAAAGTCTACGTCATCCTCACCACCGGCAACGAACGCGGCAGCAACGCCGTGACCGTCACCCGCCCGGCGTGAGGGAAAACCCGCCAGAATTCCCCCGCCACCGCCAGAAAATGGCCCCTCCCCAAATCATCAACCTTCGCGGATAAAGTCTGGAATTTCCGGCAAATCCAGTTTGGGCTGGATATACGGGCCATGTTGATGCTACTCCCTTCAATCCCAGCCTCTTGCCACCCCATTACTTCCTAAACTATGCTGCATTCCAAAATGGATATCCAAACCCTCCGGTTGGGATAATAAACTGTTAGGCGACTTCGCGCGTATGGCACATTATCCCGATTTGTCCGCCTGCGGATATGTCAGCTCTGATTCGAGTTCACACTGTCTTGCGGTTGGCTGGCTTGAGCCGGAGCACGAGTTTGCTCGCGGCGACGTTTCACCAGAGTTTTTCGAGCGGCTTTGCCAGTTGCTGGTCGAGCCGTGGTCTTTTGTCGCATGTGCTGGAATGCATCGGTGTGGATTCTGCCGATTCAGCGGAGGCGGTAGTGCGTCATTCAAGAGTCATCACATCTCTGGAGTTGGGAGCGGCATGTTGTTTGTTCCGAGCGGTTCGACTATTTACGTGTCCCCGACGAGCATCGCGCATTACATTGATGCGCACAGCTACTGTCCACCTGCGGAGTTTCAGAGAGCCGTAAGGGAGTGTCCTGAGATGCGTTCGTTGGCCTACATGCGAGCGCTGCTTGCCACACCAGCGAGACAGTGGATTCAGAAGAGTCATGAGACCGTCGCCTAACCAGAGCGCTGCAGCGAACCGCCGCCCCGCTTTTCAGTCGGACGGTTTAGGTAATTTGTCAGCGATTGTTGCAGCCGACTGGGCGTTTCCGGCGGCGGTCGCTGAGCTTGGTCGTGCGCCGAGCAAAGCAAGGCGCTTCTTATCATATGAAAGTTATGATGTTCTAAAACTTAGCCAGTAGGAACTACCGAGTATTGCAGGCATGACAGCTAACCCATCGAAAATCCGCGGAAGGCACCGCGTGACCAACATGCACCCGGAAGCGGCCCGCAAGGCTGCCGAAGGATGGGGAAACGTCATGGTTGAAGCGTATACAGGGAATCACGCAGGCCACAGGGCGGTTCGCATCCGCCTGAAGGTTGATACAGCCCCGTAAGAGCTGATGTG
>JBBQWG010000080.1:0-16975 GCA_038210825.1 Verrucomicrobiales bacterium | reverse complement strand
CGGTCGATTGAGTTCTCCTCACGATGCTCCCCACCCCACCTCGCGGTGACGCAGTTTCGTTTGAGTTATTTACGGTTTTCATGGGTTCGCAATGCCGGGTCTCCCACCCGGCGGGGTGGTGCGGCTCGATGGCGCACGAGTCCCGCCTTGAGGCGGAATCAGAGCATCCATCAAGGTTTGAATCCCAGGGCGGGGTGAGGGTAATGGGGTCCTAAGACCCGGCGGGGGTGCCGGGCGTGACACGCGGGGGCGCGTGTGCTCCCCGGGGACCTGATGGAGCTTCCCCGTAGCAAGGCCAGTCCCGGCCTTGAACTGAGCAGGGGAAAGGCGGTGCTCCGGGCCAGTTGCCTGAAAACAAGGCCGGGACGGGCCATGCTACCTTGCATCGTCCTTTGTTTGATCAAACCACAGGCGATCCACGAGGCGGCCCTCCGAGCAGGCTGATTTCCGCAGGCAACCCGCGGGTTTAAATCCCGCCTTTTCGAGGACTTTGCGGGAGGCCAAATTGTCTGCCATGATCCAGCCGGATAAGGATGCCAGACCCAACTCTGAGAAGGCCAGCGTCGACAATTGTTGCAGGGCGGTGGTGATCACGCCCTGGTTGGCAAACTGCTTCTCGCCGAGAAAATACCAAAGGGAAGCGGTGCGGTCGGCCTCATCGATGTCGTAAAGGGCAATCAGCCCGCAGGGGGTTGATCCGAAGTTCACCACATACATCCGGATCCGGGGATTCCGCATGGCCATAGCCACCAGACGGGGACTGGCTTCCTTGCCCCGCCATTCCGAATTAAGCCACCGGTTGGTTGCCGGATCCGACAACCAGCCCGCGACCAAATCGAGTTGCTCCGTCGTCAGTTCCGTAATCCCAATGGTATCAGTATCCATGGTTCATCTGAGTTTCCATTTCTTTCCTCAGAGCGTCCGGCCATGTGCGGATATCGAGTCCGAACTGACTGACGATTCCATAGATCCAGCGCTCCAGCCCCCAGGCGATGCAGCCACTGGCGGCATCCCGTCCCCGCGCCTTGATGTGGAAGGCTTTGCCGAAGGTATTGGAATGGAAGTTTGAGGAGAAGATGCTGATGGAGCGTTTGTCCTGGGGAATATCCGCCCGCAGCTCTTTTTTGCCCTGTTGCCGGCGCTGGAAGGAAGCCTTGATCGCGTAGTCATCGGTGAAGAACATGTCATTGGCGGTCTCAAAGCTGCAGGACAAATCCCATTCCTGCGCCCATTTCTCAATCAGGGCATCGCCTTGGCGGCGGTTGTCCATCACGTAATCAGGACTGCCTACCCAAACCACTTCCCTCATGGTGAAGGCCCGGAGCCGGCTCAGGGTGGCGTGATTGGACCGCTCAAACCGATGGCATCCCAGAGTGGCGGTGATACACCGGCCATCGTCCCCGAGGTCCCATCCTTCCATGCCTTCGTAGGCGTGATAACAGCACGAGGGGCTGATGGCAAATTCCGGTTCCGACATGCGGTTTTCATGGAGCTTCGTCTCCCAGCCGCCCGCTTTGCAATCTTTGACAAATCCATTAATGACCTCAAGGTCGCCCTTGATGCCGGACACAAAATCCACGTGTTCAGGAAAAGAGATAAAGTGGTTGGTGCGGTCCAGGGTCTTGCAGTCGATGGTGGATGGGTAAAGTTCCAATTCCGCTCCGAAAACATGGGCAAACTCACGGTCGATTTTTTTCTGGATGACCTGCATCAGCTGGGCGGCAGGCCCACGGAGAATTGCATGCCCGGTTCCGACGGGAGTAACCCATTTTGCATCGATGAGCAGTTGGTAGGCATCGGTCGCCTCCATTTCCTTCTTGTTGGCGAAGAAAACCACCGAAGGCAGGCCGAACTCCCGGGCCTTGTAGCGTTCAACCAACTCATTGACTTTGGCCTCGATGGCGGCGGACCCGGCCAGATCCGGCAAGTCGACCTCCAACACCTGCTTCTCCTTGTCCAGCCGGTAGGAAGTGACTTTTTCGTCTACAAACGCCATGGCATAATCCAGTTGATCAAGATAGTCGGCGTCGATTTTCTCGACCGGGATAGTTAGGGTCTTCATGGGATGGCGTGGAGGTGGGATAGAGTGGAGGTGTAGTGGAGCGGAGATGGGATGAAAAGGGATCGTAATTGCTGAATCGTGAAGCGTGAGGAGCTACTTGCGCCGGGCTTCGACATATTCCGCAATGGTGCGGATGGAATCCAGCGGACAGACCACCAGATCACTTTCCGGGATTTTGATCCCGAAGTTGCTTTCCACAAATCCGATCAGTTCCACCGCACCGAAGGAATCGACATAACCATAATCAAACAGGTTGATGGCGTCGTTGAAGTCCCGGTCATTGTCGGCCACCTTGTATTTTTCGCGGACGAAAGTCCGGAGATCGGTCATGGTCTGGTCCAATGTTGCGTTACAATCACTCATTTGCTTGTTTGTTTTAAGGGTTGGGTGGAAAATAGAAGGGCGTTCTGATCAAAGTTGCGCGGAGAGGTAAGTCCACAGGGCCTGCCCTGCCCGTTTTGAAACTTCCCGGGAATAATGGAAATCCCCTTTCAGACGGAGGTTCAACCCGTCCATCACTGCTTGTTTTAGCGTGGGTTTCAGGTTGAAGAAACCAATCCCGGCCTCCTGCGCGGCGCGCTCCAATTTTTTGGCGGCGGCGTCCGGCTCCACTTGCTGGCCAGACTGGGCCGCTTCGGCTGCAATGCCCGCAAAATCGAACTCCACCGTGAGCGGGACATAAACCAAATGGGCGCGCCCTCCCAGCCGTTCTGCCAAACTCTTTAACTCGTTGGCAAACCCCACGGTGGGTGCATCAGCATTTTCCCCCACAGACCCGTCTGCGTAGAGCGCCAGCATTGGATTGGCATCTTCCACCGGTTGCGCTCCAATGTTCAAATTGCGCACGGCATCCCGCAGCCGTCCATACACCACGGTGCGCTGTTTGGCTCCGGATTCCAAAGCCGCCCGCCAAGCCTGAAGTCCGTCCAGCTCACGGGAATAGAGCTTTCCATCCCTGCCCACCACCGATTTGACGTATGATCCTGGATACTGCACCGCATTGGGAGTGCAAAGATAAACGAGGTGATCCGCCCGGATTTGCCGCTCTTCCTGAAGCCAGCGCGCAATCTCAACTTGGTTGCCGCTGCCATGCCCTCCCACCGAAGCATTGGCGATGCGGCGGCCGGACTCCAGTCCCAGCAAGGCGGCGGACCCGGCGAGGCTGTCCTCAAAACTGACCCCATGGCCAAAACCCTGCGAATCGCCCAGCAGCAAAACATCCAATCGGGTCTGCGGCTGGGTTGTGAGAGTGCGGCCCTTGTCGCATCTGAGCCCCAGCGCGTCGGTCGAAACCGACCAGTATCCTGCAGCCCACGTGGCATCAGTATCAACATTCTCTGCCAACCGGTAACTGCCCGTGCCAAAGGGGGCATACAATCCCTTGAGATCAGCGGAAGGCTTGTCTCCAAGGAGACGGAAAACCCCCTCGGAAGCCGCAGTGACCACCGCGAACACCGCAGCGAAAGCTGCTGCGGCATAGCAGGGGGAGGCCAGTTTAGAAATTAACATAAACAAAATCGGGAAGATCACTCATTTTGAGGGATAACCGATACACCTGAACCCAAAATAGCAGGGCGCACATGGCATACCATTTGAGCAGTTTTATTTTTGCAGGGGACATGGAGGCGAAGCGGGCCATGGTCGTTGCCGGAAAAAGAAAAAATGCCGAGCGGTCACCAGCGGAACAAGCCGGTCAAAATGCCCTGAATCGCCTGGGGATCGGGCAAAAAGAGCAAGGCCCCCAGCGCGATTTTGGCGTTGGTAAACGCCACCCGGCCCACATAGCGCCAGCCGCTGCGGCTGCTGGGAGGCATGGTGCGAACCCCCAGCACGGACTCCATGGCCAACAATCCTCCATGCCAGATGCCCCAGAGCACAAAATTCCAGGCCAACCCATGCCACAGCCCGCAGAGCCCCATGACGGCGATCGACAAGGCTGCCGCCTTCCACTTTGAAGCATGGCGTCCACCCAGCGGGACGAACACCTGATCGCGAAACCAGTCGACCAGCGTGATGTGCCAATTTCTCCAGAACTCAGCGACCGTGGTCGCTCCAAAGGGCTTGCGGAAGTTTTCCGGCACCCGGATTCCCAGCAGCAGTCCAAAGCCAATGGCAATGTCCGAGTAACCCGCAAAATCAAAATAGAGATAAAGGTAAAAGGCAACAATCAGGGTGAGACTGGTCAGCGGATCGAACACCGGCCTTGCCAGGCAGTTTGCCACCACCAGACTGAGCGGATAGGCCAATGCCAGTTTCCGGAAATAGCCGAGGGTGATCCGGTATCCTGCCTCCTTAATCAACGCCCAGGATAGAGGCTCGGGCGACGCTACCTGGGCCCGGAAATCCTGATACTTTTGAATTGGCCCGCTGCTGAGAGTCGGGGGGAAAAAGCTGAAAAAGAGCAGCGTGGCGGGACTGCGCTCGGTGAATTTTACCAAATGCTGGATATGCAAAAATTGCAGTGCCCGGAAAATGAAATACGAAAACCCGATCAGACCAAGAGCCTCATTGGCAGGCAACCCTCCTCCCAGTCCCGGCAGTTCGAACTTCCGGTGCACCTTGAAGACGACCAGCATCAATACCAGACCGGCCAAACCAGCCGCGTAGATAACCTTGTGAGCCCCGGATGACCAACCCGCCTGGTCGGCGTGACGCAGCAGCCGGTGGATTGGAAAGATATACAGTAGGGTGATCCCACCAATGATCAGAGTCGTTGCAATCGACGTCCATGCCAGCAGCGCGACGCTGGTAATCATGCCGAACCCCACATAGTGCCGGGCGGGCACAAACTGGCGCAAACCGGCGATGACGATGAGCAGGACGACGAACCGCCAGTCGAGCAGGCTTGCTTCAACAATCATAAATGAATCAGGAAACTCAACGGCGGGCACCCGGCGCGGGTTGACCCACCCGGCAACCGGGCGACCAGGAGGTTTTGGAGAAAGGGAGCTGCCCCGTAGCAAGGCCCGTCCCGGCCTTGAACGTAGCCGGGGGAAAGGCGGGATTCCTGGCCAGTTACCTGAAAACAAGGCCGGGACGGGCCTTGCTACAGGTCAGGGGAGCGTTAGACCGATTTCGCGCAGGCCTTGTGAGACGGGAACCAGCCGGGCCCCGGAAGCCACGGCGGCGGCCACCGTCTTTTCGAAAAATTCCGGGGTCACGCCGTAGGGGGTGGGGTCGGGGGCCACATCATGGGTGGCGAAAATCAGCCAGCCTTTGTGAGCGATGGTCCGCGCGATGGCTTGTTCGATCGCGGCAAAGTTATCGCGGCTTTGTTCCAGAAAAAACGCACTCAGGGCATCCAGATCGGTGACCCGTTCATTGGGAATCTGTCCCCCGGCGCGGCTTGCGGCGAGATGTTTGGCGCAGCGGCGTTTCGTCCCCGGGCGGGGACCACTCAGCGGATAGGCCAGGGAATGAAATTGCTGGCCGGGAGCATGTTTTTTTAAGGCTTTTTGGTTAGCGAGAATCGATGCTTCGAACTGCTCCGGCGGAGTGTCGTAGCTGTGGCAATGGTGAAAGGTGTGGCATCCCAGTTCGTGCCCCCGGGACAGCAGCAGGGGGATGTCGCCACCTGAAAAGATCTGGCCCGTCGGGGCCACCGAATCCATCAGCCCAAAGGAGGTGTAATAGGTGCCGGCGATGCCATGGGCCTCAAGCATCGGACCGGCGGTGTGCAGGGCGGAAACGGGGAAATCATCGAAGGTGAAGGAAATGAGCGGCTCCGGGTTGCGCATCGTCCACGGCCGGCGGCAGAACCGGCGGGAAGACTCGCGCTGCCATTTGGAGCGGAGGCGGAGGATCAGGGACATGGGGGAGGGAGGGGGACGAACGTCGAACATTGAACGTAGAACGTTGAACGTCGAATGGCAGAGGTCACGGGGGAGGGTTCACGTCGACAAGTAGCATGAGTGTGTTGCAGACCACTCGTGAGCAGAGATGTGAGGAGGGAGGCAGGGAGGGAGTTAGCCGCGAAAGAACACAGAGATCACAGAGGAATTGACGGGGACAAACGCTGCCGGGGGGGGAGGGGGACGAACGTCGAACATTGAACGTAGAACGTTGAACGTCGAATGGCAGAGGTCAGAAGTCAGCGGTCAGAAGTCAGAGGTCAGAGGTCAGAGGTCAGAGGAAAGCTGGAGGCTTTTCAGATATTAGCCGGGGGTTGAGGAACGATACCCCCGGGAGTCAGGGTTCAGCGTTGACTCGTCTGGCAATACAAATCCCAAACCCATAAATTCGTCTCTGTGATTTTTGTGCTCTTTGTGGTTAACTCTCAAGTCATGGGTTTTTCGCAACGGGCACACTGCGTTTGGGGCCGAGCTGGCGGCTGGCGGGCATGCCGCGCTGGCGGGCCCAGGCTTCCCATTTCCATGCCATTTTGCGGCGGAGCAGGCTGCCTTGAGTCCGCCACGATCCTTCCATCCAATGGATGCCGTAATGCCCGAAATGATGCCAGGATTTCTGGTCGTGGACGTCCTCGGGAAACAGGACGGTGACCCCGGCCGCGAGGTCCGGATTTTCGGCAAGGGTGCGCGAGAGCATCCCAGGGCCGGTGCTGTTGAGCACTTCGAAGTCTCTGGAGAACCACGAGGGAATGCCCCGCATCATGGGGTCGATCCAGCCGGGCTCTTTTTGGCTGCGCACGCAGTTTTCAATCACCTTGCCGAGGAAGGGGTCGCCAGGGGCAGCTCCGAAGGCATAGTTGCCGATTTCCCAATCGATTGCGAGGTTTTCCCGGAGGTGGCGGCTCAGAGTGAGTTCTTCAAAGGGGAAGACGGCGTGGTGCGGCAGCAGGGGGTCGAGCGGTTCGCTTAAAAGCACATCCAGATCAAAATAAAATCCGCCCCGGCGGTAAACCGCCAGATAGCGGAAAAAATCAAAGCGCTGGATCTTGTGAGGGAATTGCTGGAACACGGAAACGAATTCCGGGAATTCGGTGGTCACAAACTCGAGGACCGCATGGTCGTCGAAGAAACAATATTCCCACGTGGGATGCAGCAGTTTCAGATTGGCCGCCGAGGCCCGGGCCAGCGGCGGGAGCTGGTTGGTTTTGGCGGTTTGGATGATCCGGGATGGAATCATGAGGGGAGGGGCGGGGGAGGAGGAGTCAGCGGTCAGCGGTCAGCGGTCAGCGGTCAGCGGTCAGCGGTCAGCGGACGGGGGACGGGGGACGGGGGGACGGGGGAGTCAGCGGTCGGCGGTCGGCGGTCAGCGGTCAGCGGTCAGCGGTCAGCGGTCAGCGGTCGGCGGTCGGCGGTCGGCGGTCGGCGGTCGGCGGTCGGCGGTCGGCGGGTCAGACGTTAGCGCGGGGCGTTGTAGGGATAGGCGCTGGACAGGCTGCGGGGAGGGGCGGGGACGGGGGTATGGCGCGACGGCAGCGCCCGGGCCACCAGTTTGGGGTCGAAGGCGGTGAGGATGAACAAAAACCACAAGGGAGTGAGACGTCCGAAGTGGGATTCCGCAAAGGAGCCGATCAGAGTGGCGAGGAAGATCGCCAACCGCACCATGGCATAACGGTCCCCGGTTTGAACGTGGGCGTTGATCCGGGTCCAAACAGCGATCAACATGATAACGAGGACGATGATGCCCAGCCAGCCTCCATCCAAGTAGGTTTCGAGATAACCATTGTGGGCCGAAAAGGCGATCCAATAGGGCAACTGCTTTTGATAGAACTCGTTGGACCAAAAATTGCAGAATCCCGTGCCAAAGATGGGATCGGTATTTAGGGCCAATAATACATTCCATACATCGGTCCGCCCGGTAAAAGTGGCATCCCGGCCCAGCAATCCCAAAATTGCTCCGGTGATGCCAAAAGCTGACTCAAGGACATAGAAACCACCTGCTGCCAGTAGCACAAAGATCCCAGCCCGGCGCATAACGGCAGCCCAGGCATCCACATAGGCCGCCCAGATCAGGGCAGCCCCCACCACAAAGCAGACCAAGGAAGTTTTGCTCTGGCTGAGATGCAGCAAATAAACGCTCATGGCCATCGCGATGAGCAGAATCCAGTTCTCCGACTTCGACTTGCGGAGCGATTGGCCTGCGGTCCGGCGTTGCTCCAGCCAATCCCACAGGAAGATCAGGCCACAAATCATGGCGGTGATGCCGAGGCTGTTTTTTTGGGTGGTGACTCCGGTCACCTCGAGACCTCCGCTGCGGCTGTAATACCGACCCCACTCGGGGAACCACCGGATAAAAATCACGGAAAGCGGCAGCAGGATATACGCACAGCGTACAAACACGGCCCGGATGGCTTCCAGTGGTTTTTGTTCCGTCAGGATGACAAGAGCCACAAACACTATCCCGAGGTCCTTGAACCAGCGTTTTAAGGACACCAAGGGCGGATCCGCCCAGGACACACTGATCAAGAAAAAACCGTAAAACAGGAAGATGGGCCAAGTGCCGGAAATAATCAGCCCCCAGTTGATCTGCCGACGGGCAAGAGTGACCAGGCAAAACCCAATTACAAAGAGGTGGAACAATCGGTCCATCGGACTGCCTTCCAAGGTATCGGTGCCTCCACCAAATCCCAGCCACATAGAAAGCGGCCTCGACATGGCTATAGCCACCCACAGGCAAGGCACCCACAGCACATTGGAAATCCCGCTGCGCCGGCGGTTGTCCCTGCGCAACAGCCAGTAGGCCATGTAAATGAAGGCCAGTAAAACAAGGTAATTCATCCGACGGGGACGGGTAGGATACCAGGAGAATGGGCTCCGGTCATTGGGGCGGCGAAAATGGGGGCGACTGGCCCCCGGGCCTCCAGCAAACCGCGGTTCAGCCATTCAAGGCTGAGGCACTTGTGGAGGGCGCTGGTGTGGTTGTGGGTTCCCTGGCCATGCTCTTTTACGATTTTCTCCAGAACCGGCCGGTCAAACAAGGATCGGTTCAAGGTGCGGGGATCCAAGAGGACCTCCTGCACGGTTTTGAACAAGGCATCGCGATACCAGACGCGGAAGTGGCAGAACTTTTGATACCCGAGGAAACATTTTTCCAAATGCAGGGAAGCCAAGGCATGATCGAGCCGGGCCAGCTTTTGCGGCATGCCGTAATCGTAGGCGTATTCGGCTTTGGCCATGAACTCGTGATAAGTCCTTTTGAGACGGTTGGACAGGGAGTCTCCCGGATAGGTGAGACCGCGGTCGGTGGGGATTTGCCCCAAGGCGGGCGAGCCCCGCGAAACCAGCCGCAGCAACAGGCTCACATCCGCGCGTGCTTCCGGCGGGGCCTGGAAGGCGAGGGAGACGAGGTCGTTGTCCAGAAACGGCGAGCGCACCCCCAATTGGGACCGTTCCACGGAGGATCGGGCGTAGTGATGCCATGGCACCTGTTTGAAGGCAATGAAGGAGAGACGGCTGCCCTCGGCCTCCGCCGCATAGGTCTTCCCTGCCCCGGGCAGCAGGGCGGTCAGATCGCCGTTGAATCCAGGCAAGGCCTGTTTGGCGGGCCGGAAGGCCACATGCTCCCTCAGGATCTCGGACCCGTAGTTGCCGGTAAGGCGGACCGGAGCGATCTCCCGGGCCTGGCGGTTCATGTAAAGTTCCGCCGCGCCGGTCACATCCATGGTGCCGTCGCTGACATAAACCGACTTGGCGGCGAGGGCGGGAAACGCGTCAAAAAAACCGGCATCCATGGGCAGGATCCGGTGGGACTGTCCGCAGGCCGCCGCCACCCGCCGGGCCAGCCGGGCGTCGGCACATTCGCGGTAGGGACCATTAAAGGTATAACAAGGGAGCTGCCCGGGGGAAAGTTGGGCCCAGGCCATCAGCATCCGGCCATCCAGTCCACCGGTCAGGGACATCGCCAGCGGCCGGTCCCCCTGGAGGTATCGCCCCAGCACGGCAGGGAGGCGGGTTTCCAGCTCGCGGGCATAAGCCTCCGCAGTGAGCCTGGGCAGGGTTTCCCATTCCGGGGGCTGGAACCAGGTGCGTTCCAAGAGGGTCCCGTCTTCCGCTATCACCCAGGCCGAAGCGGGCGGCAGCAAAAAGATCCCAGGAAACAGGGTGCGGTTTTGCAGGACACATCCACAGCTCACCCATTCGGCAAGGCCCTGCGGATCCAAGGCCCGCAGTTCGGGAAACCGGGCCAGCAGGGCTTTCGCTTCCGACGCAAAATAGAAACCGTCCGGCCTGCGGTGGCAGTAGAGCCGGCCATGGCCATAACGGTCGTTGAAGAGGATGGTCTGCCGGGTCCGGGCATCCACGATGACGCCGCTGAACCAGCCGTTGAGTTTGGGCAGGCAGGCGAGGCCTTCGTGTTCGTAGCGACGCAGGACCTGGGCTGCCCCGCCAGCGGTTGCGTCAGCCGAATCGTCTCCGAAGAGTTCGCCATGCAGCAGCACGCTGACCGGTCCACGGGTGGCAAACATGCCCGCTGCTGCCGGGCCATCGAGCCCCATCCACCCGAGGGCCAATCCCGGAGCAGGACCCGGTGCGGTACCGGCTTCATAAAAAGACTCATGCCGGAGCGTTTCCAGCATGAGTTCCAATGCCCCAGGCCCTGCTTCCGCCGGTGCCATGCTGTACATTCCCACGATTCCTGGCATACCGATTGAGTTGGACAGGACCTTTTCCCGCAGGCCATGACGGCCAGCCCTTCGCGGGGAACAAGGAACAGGGAGGAAATTTGGAGCCGGCGGGAGGAATTGAACACTCCATCTGCTGAATACTAATCAGCCACTCTAACGTTAAGCTACACCGGCAAAGGGCAGTCGGTCGACTGAAAGGATAACCAACCAGATGATTCTGGTTTTTCAAGAAGAAAGTGGCCGTTTCGCATTTTTCGAGTTCGGTCGATTTGTAGCAAGGCCGTCCCGGCCTTGAGCAGTGCCCGCTTCACGTAGCAAGGCCCGTCCCGGCCTTGAGCAGTGCACCGGTCATGTCTTCAAGGGGTGGTCGCGTTGGCTGTAAAACAAGGCCGGGACGGGCCTTGCTACGATGCGGGGCTGATGGACGGTTGGGGCCGGAGGCGGGCGTAAAAGGCGGCGCGCCATTTCAGAAAGCTGGACACGGCCCACGGGGGCAGGAAGGATTTCAGCCCCCGGTGCAGCCGCAAGGCGAGGGCGAGTTTGCCTTTCCATGACAAGGGCACATAATACCGGGGGAGCAGCACCTGGGTGAAGCCGTTCCGGAGTTTGAACTCCGTCATGGGGCTGTCGGCTTTGTTGTCGTAGATGTATTGGCCGTAGATCAGCCATGCCAGACCTTTGGCATGACAGACTTCGACGGCCTTGGCGAGCAGGGCATTGGTGACCCGTTTGTCAGCATGGGCATCCTTGGACACGATCTGCATGATCCGGGCCGAGGGGGCTTGATAGACAAACTTGATAAAACCGATCAATTCTTCCCCGGCGTAGGCTCCGATGAATTCGCTGCGGTCGAGGTAGCTGCTGTTTTCCCGTTTCACCGTGGCAAGATCTTTGCCATAATGCCAGAAGCGCCGGCCCTGCCGGTAGGGTGTTTCATCATAAATTTCCTTGATGCCATGGACCAGCGCATCATCAAAGGCAGTGAGCCGCACCACCACGCCCCGGCGTTCCGCCCGGCGGACATTTTTGCGCGAGGCCTGGGGCAGGCTGTTCCACCACGCCTGGTAATCCGCCGTCGCCGCCACCGCGAGGTTTTCCCACTCCGCGTGCCAGCCCGGACGGCATTCGGTGTCCGGCAGAGCCTGACCAAAGGTCAGCAGGTCGGCTCCCAGCGGGCTGCCGCGCACCGCTTCCACAAAGGCCGCTGGATCATTCACCGGCGGTCCTTCCACCCAGGCCTCGTCGTGAATCGCGGCCACCTTGAGAAAGCCCCCTGACACCACGACCGGCCGGCCCGCAAGCCGGGCCGCCTGGACCGGAACCGGTTTGCCTTTGATAGTATTAGTCAGGGTTTCCATGGATTCGAAACAGGGGTGGGGGACCATACGCGCCCCGCGTGTCGTGGAGCGCGCCCCGCGCTCCACTCAAACAAAAAAACAATCCGCACCCGCGGTTTTTCCTGCTGCTATTGCAGGGCTATCCCGCCCACTACATATTCCGCTCACTGATCGGATTCAATCCCACGAGGGCCAGCAGTTTGCCGGTGTGGTCGCAGAGGGGAATCAGGGTGTGCATGAAGCGGTCGGGTCCCTGGAGCAGGGAGATGGGGAGGAGGAGACTGTAGACGGGGACGGCCACGAGGGATTTGCCAAGGGAAACGGGGAGATTGTCCTTGAGCCGGAGGCTGTTTTTGCCGCGCAGCAGGGCGCGTTGCAGCATGTATTTCCGGGTCAGACGCGAAGCCGGCACGGATTCGGAAACGACCGCTTCATTGCACCAGACAAAGGTATGGCCAGCGGCGGCGAGCCGCCGGAAGAAGTCCTTGTCTTCCCCCCCGGTGCCAAATTCCGCCCGAAAGGGCGGCTCGCCGGCCGGCAAGGCACTGCGGCGGAACAGGACATTGCCGGTGCGGCATTGGTCCCATGGCACGGGCGTGCCGGTGGGGCATTCCGGCCGCTCACAGAAGCGGCCTTTGATTACCCAATCCGGAGGCGACGTTTCAAAGTGGGGCCGGACCGGACCGAGCACCGCCGCATGCGGACTATCCGTCAGGGTTTCGTAAAGGCGGAGCAGCCACTCCGGGACGGGAAATTCGTCATCGTCGATAAAAGCAATCAGCTCGCCGGTGGCATGGGCGATGGTGGCATTGCGGGTCAGCGCGATGTTGCGCTCGGGCTGGGTGCAATAAACGACCTCCAAAGTGGAGGCCGCCGCGAAGGATTCGACCACCGCGCGGGCGGAACCGGCCCGGTCGTTGTCGGCCACCACCACGGAAAACGTGAACTGGCCCCGGGTGTCCTGCAATTCCAGCGCCTCAAGGAGACGCAACAACATCTCCGGCCGCCGGAAAGTGCAGATGCAAACGCTGAGGTGAGGGAGCACTGGGAAAGGGGGGAGGGGGGGATGAACGTCGAACGTCGAACGTTGAACGTCGAACGTCGAATGGCAGAGGTCAGAAGTCAGAAGTCAGAGGAAAGCTGGAGGCTTTTCAGCTATTAGCCGGGGGTTGAGGAACGATACCCCCGGAAGAGGTCAGAAGTCAGCGGTCAGAGGAAAGCTGGAGGCTTTTCAGCTATTAGCCGGGGGTTGAGGAACGATACCCCCGGAATTGGTTAACGATAGGACCATTCACCCCGGAGGGTGTGACAGATAATCGGCGACGGCGGAACGAGGAGAATTGTCGAACGTTGAACATTGAACATTGAACGTTGAACGTTGAATCTCAGAGGTCAGAGGAAAGCTGGAGGCTTTCCGGAAATTAGCCGGGGGTTGAGGAACGATACCCCCGGAAATGGTTAACGATGGGACCATTCACCCCGGAGGGTGTGACGGACAAACGGTGACGGCGTGAATGGTTTGAACCTTGGCTTTGAGCCCACGACTCGCCTTGGGCAGAGTCGTGCTACGATTGCCGTCAATCAACGCGAGGGGAAAACACGGGAGAAATCCGTAGCATGAGTGTGTCGCAGACCACTCGTGAGTCATTGCCTTGGCTTTGAGCACACGATTGGCCTTGGGCTGAGTCGTGCTACGATTGCCGTCGTAATTTGCCTTTGAAGCGGGACATTTGTTCGTGGCGGTGGAAGGCCATGAGTTCGGGGGTGACGACGCGGGGGGTGCGGGTGATCCATGCCTGGAGGGCACCGCCGAGGAAAAGCAGTCCGCCGAGGATCCGGGGATTCTGACGCATCTGGAAGACGGAGCGCATGAGGATCCACAGTGGATGGCCCCCGACGTAATAGGCCTTTTTTCCGTAGTGGTGGAAGACCATGGCTTTGCTGTGATTCCCGGTGCCGAGGGGACGGTGGTGCAGGGAAACTTTTTCGGTGAAGGTGCGGGTTTTCCAGCCCCGCATGCGGGCGGTGGTCACGGCGATCCAATCAATGGCCCCGCCCTTGACCGGGACATATCCGCCGATTTCCGCAAAACAACCGCGTCGGAACAGTTGGCAGGCCCCGGAGACGTGATCCAACTGGGCATTGCGGTGGTTATAGGTGTGTTTGGAGAGATCCGAGTGATCATCGGCAAAGGGCGTGCCCACCACCCCCAGCGCGGGGTCGGCCGCCAGTTTGCCGAGGAGGAATTCCAGGTATTCCGGGTCAAAGGTGATGTCGGCATCCAGATTGCCCACCACATCATAAGAGCCAGGCTCCAGCAGGGCGAACCCGGCATTAAAAGCATGGGCCTTGGCCGCAAATTGCCGGTCCTGATGGGCGGGGCGTTGCAGGAGGGTGATCCATGGATGGGAGGCCGTGTATCGGGAGACGATGTCATCGGTGCCATCCGTGGAGCCGTCGCTGACAATGATCCAGCGGACGGGGCGGACGGTTTGGGCGAGCACCGACTGGATGGTGGCTTCGATCAGATCGGCCTCATTGCGGGCCGGGGTGATCAAGGCGCAGCGCAAAGGTGGAACCGGGGCCGGGACCGGGACCGGAGCAGGGGCGTCGGGCATGGCGTTCGCAGGGAGTGGAAGGGGGGGGGAGGGGATGAACGTCGAACGTTGAACGTCGAACGTTGAACGTCGAACGTTGAACGTCGAATGGCAGCGGTCAGGTGTCAGAAGTCAGAAGTCAGAAGTCAGAGGTCAGGTGTCAGAGGAAAGCTGGAGGCTTTTCAGATATTAGCCGGGGGTTGAGGAACGATACCCCCGGAAGAGGTCAGAAGTCAGAAGTCAGAGGAAAGCTGGAGGCTTTTCAGCTATTAGCCGGGGGTTGAGGAACGACACCCCCGGAAAGGTTTGGAGTGCGTGCGGCCCTCCGCCGCTTTTCCCAGCGGAAAGAGGTCAGAGGTCAGCGGCATGGATCGTGGGCAGAGAGTGGGGGGGATAGCGTCGGCGCAGGGACCGTATCGTAGCAAGGCCGTCGCGGCCTTGAGCGGAGAATCGGGAAGCGGAGAATCGGGAAGCGGGGGTGGTGCCGGGGGACAAGGCCGGGACGGGCCTTGCTACGGATTGGTGCTTTGACGGGATTCAAGGCCTGGAAGGCCTTGTTACGGCGGCGTGGCGTTCGAGGAAGTGGGCGAGTCCCTTGAACATGGTGCTTTGGCCCCAGTGGAAGTAGGGGGTTTTGGCCTTCACGATCTGATAGTGCCGGAAGTAGAAATAGCCGGAGGGATCCTGGAGGTGGGTGATGGTCCAGCGGGCCACTTTTTCGGCGAGGGCGAGGGCGTCCGGGTCGGAGTCGCTGAAGAAAGCGAGGGTGTCGATGGCCTGACCGGCGCACTGGATGTCCACCGGCAGGGTTTTGTTATGATAATAGCGGGGTTTGCCGGATTCCTCGAAAAAGGTGGCCTTGAAATAGGCATACCCTTTTTGCAGGGCGGGACGGAATTCCTCCTCACCGGTGGCATCGACAAAACGCTTCAGGCTGTCGAGGTTGTATCCGGTGTGGAAGTTGTCGATCCAATGGTATTTGGGTTCTTCGCCATAATACCATGCGCCGTCGGGCAACTGGCGGGTGCAACTGTAACGCATGGCCTCGCGGGCCACCTCGAGATATTCGGGATTGGGGGAGTGTTTCCAGGTGCGGGCGAGCATGGCGGCCCCGAGCATGCTGGAATTGTGGATCCATGATCCGCCGTAGGCAACGTAACTCAGGCAGGTGCCGGAATCGGTCTGCAGCCGGGGCAACTGCAGGATCCACTCACAGATTTTTTCGGCCGTCTCCAGATAGCGGGCCTCGCCGGTCTGCTCAAAGGCTTCCAGAAACGCCTGACCAATCAAGCCACTCCAGACAATGGTGGGTTCCCCGGCCGGCATGGTGCCGCTGCGGGTGGTGAAATCAAAATCGTTGCCCCAGCTTTTTCCCGGGTAGGTGGTGACACTGTGGTCATCCAGCCACTGCAGGCAGGCCTTGGCCTTGTTCAGATAGTCGGCCTGTCCGGTGGTCTTGTAGCGCAGCAGATAACCAAAGGCCATAAATCCCCTGCCCTTGGTGGAATCGCGCGGTTTGATCCCGGCGAGCGGGCGCAGATTGACCGGAGCCTTCCAAATCAATTGCTGCAGCACCCGTTCCGCAAACTTGTTTTTAAAAGTGAGGGGCCGGAACCACGAAGTCAGGCCATCGCCCGGATCGTAACCCCGGTAGTGCCGCGCCTCCACCCAACTCTGCACCGCATCCAGACTTTGTTGGCAGACGGCATCGATGGAGGAAGGCATGGGGGGGAGGGGATGAACGTTGAACGTTGAACGTCGAACATTGAACGTCGAATGGCAGCGGCCAGAAGTCAGAAGTCAGCGGTCACATGTCAGAGGAAAGCTGGAGGCTTTTCAGATTTTAGCCGGGGGTTGAGGAACGACACCCCCGGAAGAAGTCAGATGTCAGCGGTCAGGGGTCACATGTCAGAGGAAAGCTGGAGGCTTTTCAGATATTAGCCGGGGGTTGAGGAACGACACCCCCGGAATAAGATAACGATAAGACCATTCACCCCGGAGGGCGTGACAGACAAACGGTGACGGCGGGATGAGGAGGATTGTCGAACGTTGAACATTGAACTTTGAACGTTGAACGTTGAATGGCAAATCGTCGCTTTTCCAGGCCAACGGCCTGAAACAAGCCAGCCCAGGGCAACGCCCTGGGATTTCAGAATCCAAATATTTCGCTAGCCCTGAAGGGGCGAAACAAGGCCAGGGCAACCGATGGGGTCGCCCCTTCAGGGCTCTGGATTGCTAAACCGCATCTACCCAGGGCGTTGCCCTGGGCTGGCTTGTTTTGCACCTTTGGTGCTGAGGAAATCCGAATCCTGAAAGGCATGGGCGGGGGAGGGGATGGACGTTGAACGTTGAACGTTGAACATTGAACGTCGAATGGCGAGCCGTCGCTTTTCCAGGCCAACGGCCTGAAACAAGCCAGCCCAGGGCAACGCCCTGGGATTTCAGAATC
>JBBQWG010000079.1:0-16996 GCA_038210825.1 Verrucomicrobiales bacterium | reverse complement strand
CCGAGACCACCAAAACCCTCCCCGGCCTCACCCCCCACGGCTGGGCCGCCGCCCGGAAAGCCCCTGCGGAATCCCCCCAGGCCTAACCCAACGCAATTCCCGTCAAGTCAAGATCCACGGGGCGGCGTTTGACGGATACCTTCAGACGCCAGGCGCCGTTCATTCGGAGTGGTGAGTTTTGCTCTGACTTCGTCAGAAAAGCCCCGGCGGACCAGGGTGCGTCCTCACGTCTGCGGCCGGCGCCTTGCCCTCCCAGATTCGCCCGGTAAAACACCAGCGCCCTCCGCTCCACCAGCGCCGGAAACAACTCCACTGCCCATGGCTTGGCGTCCACGGCGCTTTCCGGCTCCCCTGAACCCTTGAACCTGAACCCTTCCCCCGGGGCCAGGCCATTTGCCCGATGATCCGCACCAGTCCGCGCCGGGACCTGGCTTTGCCGGCCATGGCTTCGGCATAGCCACTCCACCGGTAGGCGGCTGGATCGCCTACGATGCCAGCACGCACTGGATTGAGATCAATGTAGGCGGCCATGGTCCGCAGGGCCCGTTCCTCCTCCTCCACAGCCGAGGCCTGAGCCGAGACAGTGCAGCTCGAAAATTCAGAACTCTGCACAATCACCGAAGTGTAACGCCCCTCCCATAAATTCCCCTTGCGGCCGGTCCGCCGGTTATACCATCGGGACTGCCCGCCGCGACAGTGGTTGAAACCAGGCGAAGCCATCATCGCAGAGCCGACGCAGGAGACAGAAGCGCAACTGCACGGCTTTCATGAACCCGCTCAGGGAAAACATCCGGGCCACCTGCTGCTGCCGACTTTGCTCAATCGCGGCCTCATTCCCGGTTATCCGCCAAAACTCCAGATTCCGGTGCATCAAATTGCCGGGTTCTTCCCCCAGAGCCCGGTCCAGGTGCGCCACCACCACTTCCAAAGGCACGTCAAACTCCGCCGGACGATGCGGCACCCGCACAAGGAGGTGAAAGTGATTATCCATTACACAAAACGTCAGCACCTCCAACCCGCAGACATCCTTACTATTTCGGCTGTCAGTTGTGCACCAGCACGGAATAACGGTATTTGAGCGCTTGGGTCTCGCCGGGCATCAATGTCAGGGTCCATTCCAGTTCGCGGCGCGGATTGACGCTCCAGACACCTTCTTTGCGCAGCGATTTTGCAGGCTCGCCTTCAGCTTCTATCAAGTCGCCGGAGAACTGCCCGCGGATCACCACTTTGGCAGGCTCAGCGCGGTCGTTGCGCACCTTGAGTTCGCCCGCCACCCTGGTGCGCCGGTAAGGGTCGCCGGTGATGAAAACGATCTCGCGCTGGCCTTCCTCCTCGCGCTCGCTGTGTTCAGTGTAAATGGTGAGTGCTTTGGTGATGCGCAGGACGACCTGCTGACCTGGCGCGGTCCATCCGGACATCGTTTGACCGGTGAAGCGCCCGCTTTCCGTGATGGTGGCTGCGGCGGTGGTCATGGGCATTTTCAGTGGATTGAGAAACTGCACGGCATCGTAGGGGTCCGCTTCGTCAAGCGAGCGTCCGGCGGCGCGGGCATTCTGCATGCGGCCGCGGTCGTCCCGAAAATCCGGCAGCTTCCATTCCACGACGCGTTCGCAGGCTGCGTCCCCCTGCGCGACATCCAGCGACAGCGCATCGCCCTCCGCGAGCGAGTGCTTTCCGATGCTTTGATAGTGAATGTCCGCCGCGCCTGCCCCGGGCTCCGCGGCCGGCAGCGGCTGGTCAGTGTTGCCTTCATTCATCCGGGCGTTGTTGAACAGAATCTGCTGCGACATGACGTTGCCCCGCGACGCTCCGCCTTCCTGACTGGCCCGTGAGAAAAATTCCGCAAGCGTCACGCCCGGTGCCAGCGGCGAATTCACATGCGCAAAACGGATGCCGGGAAACCCGGAAATCAGCCGCAACTCGGTTGCCGCAAGGTCCGTCAATTCGTTCTTCACCACCGCCGACAAGCGCAGGTGCAGTTTATCCGTTCCCCTCAAATCCACTTGATAGGATGGCACCCATGCCATGCCCTTGGTGAGATAACTGATGCGCAGTGGACCTGCCTTTTTAGTGTCGAAAAGAAGCACGGGCTTTTCGACTGTGCGCAGTGTCGCGGCCGCGGCATCGCGCCGCACCATGGTGATCTCGTTCGATGCGATGTAGTGCCGCAATCCGTCGGCTCCCTCAAGGATGAGAAACGCGCCCGTCCGTGAAACCGGACCGGGGATGAGCCCGTCACGGTGCCCCTGCTGCCCGTAGCCATAGGATCCGCTACCGTCGGTGGGTTCGTAGCGGCGGCTCCACGCAAACCGGCGCTCCGGCGGCGGCGGCGTCCACACCGTACCACTGATCCCGGGTGGGGTTGCAGGGCCTTTGCCACTCAGCGAAACCGTCACTTTGCACCCCGCGAGGTCGGCTTGGAGGTTGCCGGTCACCTCATCCGCCGGGGCCGCCGTTTTTCGCAGCGTCGCCCGCACTGTCAGCCCGTCGGCACCTTCCACGAAAAACGTTCCGTGTACCGGTGCCGGAGGGTCGTTCCATACCAGTTCACCGGCCTGTGCGGAATCCACTCTCGCAACCACCAGCGCCAGACCGTTCTTAAACATGGAGACGGATTCCACGACCGGGTCCACCTGCGTATCCGCCACAGCGGGAGGGCCTAAAAATGCGAGCACGAACAACGCGATAACGGACGTTTTCATAGTGCCGCCTATTCTGCCGCGCCGCCGGAGAGGTGTCTGTAAAGTTCTCGTAAAATCGAAAGATTCTGCTCCACAGTTCAAATTCACACGGAAATAGCGGCGTCGGACGGATACGCCCACATCCAGCTTTTCTGGCAAATCCTCCATTTTTGTGAAGAGTTGAAGGATTCCGACCTGGAAACCTGGGTTGGCATGGCCATTAATCGCGTAGGCCCTGGCCCGCCTGGCCACTTCGCTAAAACTCCTTTATTTCCTGACACCGCTATGCTATTGCGGGTTTTTCTGCCGGCTGGTTTAACATCACTTTTTCATGTCCGAAGACCTCCCCGTCCCCCTCGAATGAAATGGCCCCAGAAACCTTCAGAAAGTATCAACTACCCATTTTGCCATCTTCCTAAACGTGCATATCAATTTTCTGAAAAACGAGGACACCCCAGCGGTCTTCTGAGCCGGCTCCCGGTCTTATATGGATCTATCCTTCTCTGGGGTGGCATGCCTGGAGGCCTTCCCCTGGCACGGGCTGCGGAAGAGATCCGCCTTGAGACGGTATTTTCCGACAACCGCGGCCGGTCTGGCTACGGAAAATTGGCACAGGGCAATGACGGATGGCTCTATGGCACCACCCGGTCCTTTGGGCAGAGCGGCGGCACAGTCTTTTCGATGACAACCGACGGGGTGTAGAAAACCCTCGCATCTTTTGACGGGATCCGTGAAGCCTGGGCCGGATCCGGCCTGGTCAAAGCACCCGACGGCAACTACTACGGCACCACGGCGAATGGAGGAAAAGATGGATTCGGCATGATCTATTCCCTGACACCTTCCGGGGAAGTGACGCCCGTGGCATCATTTGACGGAATTACTGCGGCATCTCCTCAGGGCCCGCCCGTCATAGGACCGGTCGGCGATCTCTACGGCACCGCGGATCAACTGGTGATCTGGCGGCTGGTCTTTACCCCAGTGCAGTCAAAAGCGGCGACCATGATCACTGCCACTGGTGCCCTCCTGAATGGCACAGTGAATCCTAAAAATCAGGGAGCGGTATCCGCCAACTTCCAGTTCGGAACCGACCCCGCCCTCGCGGGCGCGGCCACCCTTCCAGCCGGTTCCGTGGCCGCGGCCACCCTTCCAGCCGGTTCCGTGGCCAGTGGTGCCGTGCCTTCCCCTATTTCCGCTTCCCCTGGAAACCTTCAGCCGGGCACAGTTTACTATTACCGCGCGACTGCGGTAGCCAACGGCGGGCAAAGCGGAGACATCCTGAGCTTCCAAACTTTGACCTATTTGCAAAACTGGCGTGCGCTGCACTTTGGCATTACGGCAGATTCTGGCGATGCCGCCAATTCCGCTGATCCTGATGGCGATGGGCTCTCCAATCTGATGGTGTTCGCCGTAGGAAGCGACCCGAAGAAGGCATCCGCCAGCCCGCTCGAAGTGCGGCGTGGTGCTGGCGGGTTGGAGCTGACTTATTCTTGCAATAAACTAGGTTCAAACCAGGATCCAGGATTTTGATACTGAGAGATAATACAAAGCATGGGTGCCGCCCGGGGAGGGCCGCCGCTTTGCAAGACTGAATGTCAGCTTGCCTTAGAGTTGGGTGCGAGGCATTAGATTCAGATGCATCTTTGCCCAGCCCCTGCCGGAACTTGGGCATCCGCGTTCCCTTGTCGTTACCTTACCCATGAACCCCGTTTCCATATTTAATGACGTGATTGGCCCGGTGATGCGGGGGCCGTCGAGTTCGCACTGTGCGGCCGCTCTGCGGATCGGCAGGCTGGCGCGGGATTTGATGGAGGGGGAAATTACGGAGGTGCTGGTGGAATTTGACCGGGGAGGTTCCCTGCCGGCGACCCACGCGAGTCAGGGATCAGATATGGGTCTGTTTGGCGGGCTGCTGGAGTGGGAGGCTGATGACCCGCGCTTGCCGGATTCTGCCAAGGCCCTGGCCGATGCCGGAATCAACCTGCGAATTGAAACAGTCGATACCGGGGATCCGCATCCCAATACCTACCGGCTCACGCTGCGCCACGGAAACACCCAACATTCGCTCATTGCCGTCTCGACGGGGGGCGGCATGATGGAGGTGCTGAGCATCGACGGGGTGCCCATGGAGATGGACGGCGGTTATCACGAAACGCTGGTGTGGTTTGAAGGCGATCCCAATCTGGCGTCCTCCCTCCTTGCTCCCCACCTGGTGACGGATGCTATCCAAATCCATCCTAACGGGGATGGGGCGTGGATCCTTCAAGTCAAGGCCCAGGCTTTCGTTTCCCGGGAATTGGTTAGTAAATTAAGTGATGGAATCGGGGTTCAACAAGTCCGGCGGCTTTCCCCGGTGCTCCCGGTGCCTTCCCGCCATGACATCGCCCTGCCGTTCAGCAACTGTGCGGACATGTTGTCCCATGATGGCGACCGCCACACGCCGCTGTGGCAACTGGCGGTGGACTATGAAATGGCCCGGGGAAATTTCACGGCAGACGAAGTGACCGGCCGGATGGTGGCGATCGTGCAACTGCTGCGGCGATCCATAACCAGCGGGATTGCGGGCACGCACTACCAGGATCGGGTGCTCGGCCACCAAAGCGGGCGGTTTCAGGAAAGGATGGAAGCCGGAAGTCTGCTCGATGGCGGGGCCCTCAACCGCATGGTACTTTATGTGACGGCGCTGATGGAAGTGAAGAGTTCCATGGGGGTGATCGTGGCCGCGCCCACGGCGGGCGCATGTGCGGCCTTGCCGGGGGCGGTCATCGCCATGGCGGAGGCCATGGGCAAAGGTGAAGCGGAGATGGCGGAGGCGATGCTTGCGGCGGGATTGATCGGGGTGTTCATCGCGACGCGCTGGACGTTCGCGGCGGAGGTCGGGGGTTGTCAGGCTGAGGGAGGTTCGGCTGCCAGCATGGCTGCGGCGGCGCTGGTCACGCTGGCGGGCGGCACGCGGGATCAGGCCATTGCGGCTGCCTCCATGGCCTTTCAGTCCATGCTGGGCCTGATCTGCGATCCCATCGCCAACCGGGTCGAAGCGCCCTGTCTGGGCAAAAATGTCATGGCCGCCAGCAATGCGTTGTCCTGCGCGAACATGGCCCTGGCCGATTTTGATCCTCTCATCCCGCTGGATGAAGTGATCGATGCGGCCAAAGCGGTGTCGGCCCTGATGCCCCGCGAGCACCGATGCACTTCGCTCGGCGGGCTGGCGGTGACGCCCACTTCCCTGGAAATTGAGCGGAAACTCGCTGCGTTGAAAGGCCAGGGCTGCGGAAGCTGCGCCTGTTCTTGAATTGCCATTTATGATCCGCTTTCTCCTACCCCTCCTGCTTGCTGTTGCGGCGACGGCCCGTGCCGCCCCCCCGAGGGATGCCCTGCCGTGGGACGCGCCGGAATGGCCGCTGAACTACCGGCTGCATGTCGAGGGGGCTGCCAAGGTGCGGTTTAGTGAGGATCTGACGCTCACTCTGGAAGGGCAGGGGCCTCACGATATCGCGGTGGAGCATCCCGCGCAGGGGTCACCGGTGCTGCGGGTGTGGTCCGGTGGCAAGCTCTGGCGCGGACCGGAGGAGTTGCCGGCGCTAGCCACGAGCGGGGCAAAGGACTTTCCCGGAGCGGATCCGGATCTGGGGGCCGACTTCACCGCGCTGGTGTCGTTCGAAGGTCAGGGTGGCGGCACGTTATTTTCGAAATGCGCAGCCTCCGGCAAGTGGTCGCCAGGTGCCAAAGCCCTTTTCATCCGCGGCGGCCGGCTGGTCTATGACATTGGGTGGCTGGGTGCGGTGGGCGGGGGCCCTCCGGTGAACGATGGCAAGCCTCACACCGCCGTGCTGAGGGTGCGCGGTGGCACGGCCCAACTCTGGCTGGATGGCAAAGTGGTTGGGGAGAAGGGGAACTTCACCAAGCCGGATCAGAAGGACCACATTCTCAAAGTGGGGCGTGCGGCCCCGGATTTCGCCGGGGATTTTCACAACGGAAAGATCCACGCGGTGCGCCTGTGGCAGCGGGCGCTTCCGGACCCGGAAATCCCGCTGCTTTTCAAAAATGATAGTGCCGGTGCCAATACGCCTGACTTCACCCATGTGCCGGAAAGAGTGCAAAAACCACTGATCGAAGGCGGCACCGGCTGGGTGCAGGCGCTGGAGCGCAGCGACCATGCGGAACTGGTGAGGGGATGGAATGCCAAAACCATGGAGGAAGGCGCGGCGATCTACCAAACGCTTTGCGTCGTCTGTCATGGGACCAAAGACCAGCCAGGATCCCTGCCCACCGCGCTGCGCTTTACCGAGGGGCCCTTCAAGAACGGGGCCGATCCTTATTCGATGTATCTTACCCTGACCAAGGGTTACAATCAGATGGTGCCGCTGCCGCACTACACCACGGCCCAGAAATATGCGGTGATCCAATACATCCGCGAGACCTTTCTGCGGCCGCACAATCCAACCCAGCTCACGGCCATCACGCCGGATTACCTAACTTCGTTGCCCAAGGCTCTGGCCCGGGCGGAGCCCGAGCAGGAGGACCGCTCGCTCCCTCCCTGGGTTAGGATGGATCTTGGCCCGGCCCTGTTTTGGACCTATGAGGTCGCTCCGGAAAACATCGCCCAGAAGGGAATCGCTTTCCGGCTGGATGAGGGCCCAGGCGGGGTGGGCAAAGGCCGGGCCTGGATGGTTTACGACCACGATACTCTGCGCATGGCCGCCGCGACCACAGGCACCTTTGTGGATTGGAAGGGCATTGCCTTTGACGGCAGTCATGGCACCCACACTTCCCTCACGGGTGATCGCCATTTCATCAATCCGCCCGGCCCTGGATGGAGTCAGGACAAATTCGACGATCTTCGCATCCCGGCGAAGGATGAGCGGAAATACGGTCCCCATCCCGGTTTGAAATACGAAGGGCTCTATCAATATGGAAACCAGTCAGTGATCGCGGCAAACCTGTTTGGCACGAGGGTGCTGGAGTCGCCGGGGTGGATTGATTATGGCAGCACACCGGTCTTTGTGCGCACCATCAATGTGGGTAAGGCGGGGCAGCCGCTGCGGCTGCGGGTGGCTCCCAATTATGTCAACGTGCTGTTGGCAGGGGAGGGCACCCTCATCAAGGAAGATGGGTTCCACGTGGCGACCCTGCCGTCCGGGGCACGCACGAGGATCTTCATCTCCCGGGTGGAACCTGCCTCACTGGAAACGCTGGCCAAATCCTTCGCCGCTCCGCTGGCCCTTGATCCCCTAACCATGGGAGGACCGGCCAGGTGGCCCCAGACCGTGACCACCACCTCCGTCGCGGGGACCGAAGACGATGCCTTTGTTACGGACGACTTTCCGTTGCCACACGACAATCCCTGGCAAAGTTGGCTGCGTCCCGGTGGTTTTGATTTCACGCCGGATGGCCAATCGGCGGTGGTGGCGATGTGGAATGGGGATGTCTGGCGGGTGGACGGCATTGCCGGAAAAGCTCCGGCCGCCCTGACGTGGCGGCGGATTGCCAGCGGGCTGCATCAACCGCTCGGGGTGAAATTCCGCGGGAATGAATTGTTTGTCATCTGCCGCGACCAGTTGATGCGCCTGCAGGATCTTAACGGCGATGGCGAAATAGACTTCCTCCATTGCTTTAACGATGACGCGCAGGTGACCGAGCACTTTCATGAATTCGCGATGGGCCTGCAGACGGATGCTGCTGGCAATTTTTATTATGCCAAGTCAGGACGCCATGCCCTCGACAGCGTGGTGCCGCATCACGGCACGCTGCTCCGGGTCAGCGCGGATGGGTCGCGCACCGACATCCTGGCCACGGGCTTCCGCGCCGCCAACGGAGTGTGTCTCAATGAAGATGGCACCTTTTTTGTGACCGACCAGGAAGGCTTCTGGACCCCGAAAAACCGGATCAACCGCGTCAAGCCCGGCGGCTTCTACGGCAACATGTTTGGCTACACGAGTGTCACTGACAGCTCTGACGCAGCCATGGAGCCGCCGATGGTGTGGATCACCAACGAGATGGACCGCAGCCCCGCCGAACTGGTGTGGGTGCCCAAAAACGCGTGGGGCGGGCTGGGGGGGAGTTTGCTGAACCTCAGTTATGGCACCGGCCGGGTGTTTATTGTCCCGCACGAAGAGGTCAACGGTCAATGGCAGGGTGCGGTGTGCGAATTGCCCATGCCGGCCTTCGCCACCGGCATCATGCGCGGGCGCTTCGGTGCGGATGGTGCGCTCTACACCAGTGGGATGTTTGCGTGGGCCGGCAATGCCACCACGCCCGGGGGATTCCACCGCATCCGCCGCGGAAGCGGGCCTGCGCCTTTGCCGGTCGCCGTGCAGGCCGCGCAGGGGACCCTCACGGTGACCTTCAGCGAACCGGTTCCCCCGTCGGATATGGTCATGAAGGTGTGGTCCCTGAAACGCACCAAAAACTACGGATCCAAACACTATGACGAAAAATCCCTTGCCATCCGTGCGGTCCACACCAGTGCCGACCAACGCACCCTGACCCTGGAGATCCCGGACCTGGCACCGGTCCACTGCTATGAATTGAAGATTGGCGGCAGCGTCCTGCATGGCACCATCCATCACCTCCGGTAAATTCCCCGCCCTACCCCATGAAGCCTGCCATCCTCACATTTCTCTGTCTGCTCCTCCTGCTGTGCGGCAATGCCCTCCGGGCGGCGGAACCTGGCAGGCTAAACATCCTGTTTCTTTTCGCCGACGATCAGCGGGCCGATACCATCGGGGCGCTGGGCAATCCCGTCATTCAGACGCCGAACCTCGACCGGCTCGTCCGCAGCGGTCTCTCCTTCAACCGGGCCTACATGCAGGGTTCATTCAATGCAGCCACCTGTGTGCCGTCCCGGGCCATGTTGCTCTCGGGCAGGAACCTCTTTCAGAGCGATGAAAAACTGCTGCGGGATGGAACCTGGCCGGCGGCCTTTGGGGCGGCCGGTTATACCACATTTGTGAGCGGCAAGTGGCATAATGGGGTGCCTTCCCTTGTGCGGAGTTTTCAACATCCCCGCCGCATGTTCATGGGCGGCATGGGGAATCCAATGCAGGCGGCCCTGACCGGCTTCAGCGACGGCAAACCCGGTAAACCGCAGCTTGCGGGCAAACACGCCTGTGAGGTCTTCGCCGACGAGACGATCCGGTTTCTCAAGGAACACAAGGATGGCCCGTTTTTCTGCTTTGTGCCTTTTGATGCCCCGCACGATCCCCACATTGTGCCGGACGACTTTCCAGTCCACTACGATCCGGCCACAATTCCCCTGCCTCCTGACTTTCTTCCGCAGCATCCGTGGGACAACGGCGAGATGACCATCCGGGATGAGAAGCTGCTCCCATGGCCGCGGACCCCAGAGCAGGTGCGGGGCATGCTCGCCGAATACTACCGCTACATCTCCTATCTTGATGCCCAGATGGGACGGGTGCTGGATGCCCTCGCGGCTTCTCCCCATGCCGGGAACACCCTCGTGGTTTTCAGTTCCGATTCCGGAGTGGCCCGGGGCAGCCATGGCCTGATCGGCAAGCAGAATCTGTATGAGCATTCGGTGAGGGTGTCGCTGATCCTGAGCGGTCCTGACATTCCCCGGGGCCGGACAACCGACGCCATGTGCTATCTTTTCGATGTGCTGCCCACCCTGGGGCAAGTGTGTGGTGTCCAAGGTCCGCCCGCCAGCACTGGAGCCGAATTCAGCACAGTTCTGCGCGATCCTGCGCAGGCGGCCCGCCCCCACCTGATGTTTGCCTACAAGCAGGTGCAGCGCGCCGTGCGGGATGACCGATGGAAGCTGATCCGCTATCCGCAGGTGGACCGCACCCAGCTCTTCGATCTCCGGTCGGACCCTCACGAAACGACGAATCTCGCCGGCCAGCCAGCTTATGCTGCCAAGCTGGCGGAACTGTCCGCCTTGCTGACCACAGAGATGGCTGCCCAGGGAGATTCCGCCAAATGGGGAGCCGGCGGCCCCAAACCCGCCGACTGGGTGCCCCCGGCACCCACAGACCGCCAATGACTTGAAAAGCTACACACTCTACCCATGTTCCCTGATCCTCTTTCATCCGGCATCTCCAAGGGCATCACCCGTCGGGAGGCCCTGAAATCCACGGCTCTCTCCCTCAGTGCCCTTGCGCTTCATCCTCCCCTGCTGACGGCCGCGGAATTCGTAGAGAACGCCCTACCATTCGGGCCGGAATTTCCGGCTTTGGATTCCCTCGCTTCCGGCGAGTGGTGGTTGAGGAAGCCGAAGGGCCCGCAGGTGCCACCCCCGATGGATGTGCCGCGTGATGAAGTGATAGCGTTTGCACTGTATACCCAGGACAGCGGAGTGCTCAAACTGACGGCCCAGCTTTACCCGCTGAAGCCAGGCGAATCCCGCGATGTCAGGCTGGAACTGCAACGGGACGGGAATTGGACCGAAGCTGCCAAAGTGGCCGTGACTCTGCCCGGCTGGAGTGCGCATTTCCGGATGGAGCCATGGGACACCACCCGGGATGTGGCCTACCGGGTGAGGCATGGGGAAAAAGCGCTTTTTGAAGGCAGGATCCGCCGCGACCCGGTGGACAAGGCGGAGATTGTGGTGGCTAACATGTCGTGCAATTCCAGCCGGACCACCGGCCAGCGCCCGGAAATCCTGGACAATCTCAGGGTGCAGGATCCGGATCTGCTATTCTTTGCCGGCGATCAGACCTACCGGCATACCGAACATACTGCGGGGTGGATCGAGTTCGGTTTACAGTTCCGCGAGATCCTGCGGGACCGTCCCAGTATTTGCATTCCGGATGACCACGATGTGGGGCACCCAAATCTGTGGGGGGAGAACGGCAAACGGTCGTTCCGCAAGGACAATGCGGACGGCGGTTATTTTTACCCCGTGGCTTATGTCAACATGGTGCAGCGCCAACAATCTTGGCATCTGCCGGATCCGGTGGACCCAGCCCCGGTGGATCGCGGGATCAGCGTTTATTTCACCAGACTGCGTCTCGGCGGAATCGATTTTGCCATTCTGGAAGACCGCAAATTCAAGAGCGGCCCCGCCGGCAAAATCCCCCAGATGGGTCCAAGGCCTGACCACATCAACGACCCGGCTTACGACCCCAAATCCATCGACCTGCCCGGACTTCAGCTGCTGGGAGAACGTCAGGAAAAATTCCTGCGGGACTGGAGTCAGGATTGGAAGGGAGCGGAACTGAAGGCGGTGCTTTCGCAGACCGCCTTCTGCGGCGCGGTGCATATGCATGGTGGACCGGATGACCGACTATTGGCGGATCTCGACTGCAATGGCTGGCCGCAGACCCCGCGGCGGCGCGCTCTTGAGGAGATCCGCCGCGCCCGCGCGGTGCATCTCTGCGGAGACCAGCATCTGGCGGTGGTGGTGAAGCAGGGGATCGATGCCTTTGGGGATGGCCCCTGGCAATTTACCAGTCCCGCGCTGGTGAACACGATTTACGGCCGCTGGTGGCATCCACTGGATGAAAAACCGGGCCCGAATCCGGTGCCGGACAGTCCCTTGCCTTGGACCGGTGATTTCCTTGATGGCCTTGGCAACAGAATTTCCATGCTGGCCTATGCCAATCCTCCTGACATCAAAGACGAAAAACAGCGCGGGGATGGGTATGGGCTGGTCCGGTTCCACAAAACCGCCCGCACCGTCACCTTCGAATGCTGGCCCCGGTTTTCCGACGTCAGGCAAGGCCCGGGCGGTCAATTCCCCGGGTGGCCCATCACCGTCAAAATGGAGGACAACGACGGACGGAAGCCGGCCGCATGGCTGCCGGAACTAGTGATCGAAGGTGCCCCCAACGCGGTGGTGCAGGTCATTTCGGGGGCCACGGGAGAGATTCTCTACACCACCCGAACCTCCGGCCAGCGCTGGCAACCCCATGTGTTTGGTCCAGGTGAATATACTATCAAAACGGGCCGGGACCAGCCCGATGGCCCATCCTTCCCCGGGCTGACCGCCCAACCCATGGCTGGCGCCTCAATCCTCAACGTCAAACTGTGACCCCGGCCGGGGTGCCTGGCAGAGTTCCAAAAAAGTTACCCTCACATGCCGCATCCTCCCGTTGTTTGCCCGTCATCCCGAACCTTCTCCCGGCTGCGGGGCTGCCGCCGATGGCTGGTGGCGGCCATGGCCATCCCGTCCCTTCCGGCGCGCGCGGATTTTCCTGAGCCTCACAACTCGGAGCCTGACACTTCTTCGGTTCCCCTGCCGGCAGCGGAAGCCGCCGCGCGCTTTCAGGCTCCCCCGGGATTTTCGGTCAGTGCCTTCGCGGCAGAGCCGGACGTCCGGAATCCCATCGCCATGTCATGGGATGCCCGGGGGCGGCTCTGGGTGGTGGAAAATTTCACCTACGCCGAGCGGACCAAAAAGCTGGATCTCAGCCTGCGGGACCGCGTGCTGATTTTTACAGATGAGGGCAAGGGCAGGTTCGGAACCCGCAAAGTGTTCACGGACACCGTACCGGTGGCCACCAGCGTGGAAACAGGCCACGGTGGAGTCTGGCTGATGTGTCCGCCGCAACTGTTGTTTATTCCTGACAAAAATTCGGATGACGTGCCGGATGCCGCACCCCGGGTCATGCTGGATGGGTTTACGATTCCTTCGGAAAACTATCATGGTTTCGCCAACGGCCTGCGCTTCGGGCCGGATGGCTGGTTATACGGACGCTGCGGAGCGTCTGCGCCGGGAGAAGTCGGGGCGCCGGGCACTCCTGCGGCGGAACGGGTGCCTCTCCGCGGCACGATGTGGCGCTATCATCCGCAGCGCCATGTCTTCGAAGCCCTCTGCGCGGGCACCACCAATCCATGGGGCCATGACTGGAATGCCCTCGGGGAACTCTTTTTCATCAATACCGTCAACGGCCATCTCTGGCACGGCATTACCGGGGCGCATTATGTCCGGCCACATACCCTCGACCCCAATCCTCATGTCTATCATCTGATAGACCAGCACGCCGACCACTGGCACTTCGATACCGCCAAAGCCTGGACAAAGTCGCGGGATGGCGCTGCCAATGACCTTGGCGGCGGCCACGCCCACATCGGAATGATGATTTATCAGGGCGACAACTGGCCCGGGCCCTACCGGCACCGGCTCTTCACCTGGAATATGCATGGCCGCCGGATGAACCAGGAAATCCTTGAACGCACCGGCTCCGGTTATGTGGGAAAACATGCCCCGGATCTGTTTTTGTCAGGAGACCTGTGGTTCCGCGGCATGGAACTCAGCACCGGTCCCGATGGCGGGGTCTTTGCCCTCGACTGGAGTGATACCGGCGAATGCCACGACCACACCGGGGTGCACCGGTCTTCCGGCCGGATCTTCAAGATGACCCACGGAGTGCCTTCTCCGCCTCCGTCTTCCGATCTGACCCAATGGCCGGTTGCGGATCTGGTCCAGCTTCAACTTCACGTCAATGAATGGTGGGTGCGTCAGGCGAGGCTGGAACTGGCGGCCCGGGCCGCCGGCGGCCGCGGCACCACAGGAGCGGTTGCGGCTCTGAAGGGTTTGTTTATCAAGGCACCGGACGTCGTGGCGCAATTGCGTGCCTTGTGGACCTTGTATGCCATCGGGGCCCTTGATGACGTCTTTCTAACAGCACAACTCCGGCATCCGGAAGAAGCCGTCCGCACCTGGGCCATCCGCTTCCTCACCGATGCCTGGCCGCTGGACAGCGTGCTCAGCGGGCGCCCGGCCGGGCGGCCGGAAGCGGTGCCGGAGGAAGGGTTGCTTGCCGAATTCACCCGGCTGGCCCGGGAGGATCCCTCAGGGCTGGTGCGGCTGGCTCTGGCCTCCGCGCTGCAGCGCCTTCCGGTGGACCGCCGGGCAGAGCTGGCGGCTCCCTTGCTGGCCCGGGCGGAAGATGCCGCGGACCATAACCTGCCGCTCATGTTATGGTATGGCCTGATCCCGGTCGCGGAGCAGGATCCTGCTGCCCTCGCCTTGCTGGCGGCAGCGTGTGAAATTCCCATCACCCGGCAATGCATCGCGAGGCGTCTGGCCGGTGAGTTGGCAAAAAATCCCGCGCCGCTGAATACCCTCCTGACCCTCGCCCTCACGAAATCCGCAGCCTTCCAATCGGATATCCTGACAGGAATGACGGCCGGTTTGAATGGCTGGCGGAAGGCCCCCAAACCCGAGGCGTGGGACCGGCTGGCAGGAGTGCTGTCGGCCGGGAAAGATGATAACCTCCGCACCCGGGTGCGGGCACTGGCCGTGGTGTTTGGCGATGGCCTTGCCCTTGAGGCGGTGCGCCAGATTGCCCTGAACAACAAGGCTGACCTGAGGGCCCGCCAGGCCGCGCTGCAGTCCCTGATCGACAGCCGTCCCCCGGACCTCAGGGTGGTTTGCGAAAAGTTGTTGGGGGTGCGGGTTCTCAATGGCACGGCGGTGCGCGGTCTGGCGCTTTTTGACGATCCGGCCATTGGAAAAATCCTCGCTAAACGATATGGAAGTTTTGCGGCTGCCGAACGCCCCGTGGTGATCGACACCCTGGTCTCCCGACCGGCTTTTGCCACTGCCCTCCTTGCTGAACTAGCTTCCGGAACCATTGCCCGCACTGACGTCACGCCTTTCCATGCCCGCCAAATCCGCAGTTTTAAAAACCCGGACTTGACCCGGATGCTCAAGGAAATCTGGGGCGAACTCCGGGAGAGTGCAGCGGACAAACAACAGCAAATGGCCGCTTTGAAAGCGCAGCTCACGCCCGCGGTCCTGTCCCATGCGGATCCCAGCACCGGCAGGGTGCTCTATCAGAATCTCTGTGCCTCCTGCCATGTGCTCTATGGCCAGGGAACCGCCCTTGGCCCGGATCTGACGGGCTCCGGCCGCGACAATCTCGACTACCTCCTGGAAAACATTGTCGATCCGGGTGCCGTGGTCGGCGCGGATTTCCGCATGACCGTGACCACGCTGAAGGATGGACGGGTGCTCAATGGTTTTGTGGCTTCCAAAACCGACCGCACCCTCACTTTTAGAACCATGACGGAAAGCGTCACCATCGGGCACGCCGAAATCTCCCATATGGAGGAATCGCCCCATTCCCTGATGCCCGAAGGGCTGTTGGCAGTGCTGGATCAAACCCGGATCAGGGACCTTATCGCCTATCTGATGAGCCGCCGCCAGGTTCCCTTGCCAGGGGAGAAATAATCCGCTTTCTGGAAGCGTAACCTCGGACTCCTGCCGCCCCGGCCCGTTCTTCAGCGCCCTCCGTCAACGCGGGAGAAAAAAGCTCTGCTTTTCCCAGCCCTGCCCCATAATTAAATCTCCGGTCCCCTGTGCGGCCGGTCCCACCCCTCTTCCCCATGAGACGAATCCTGATCACCCTATTTGCCGCCGCTGCTATTTTGCCTTTGCAGGCCCAGACGGATGTGGTCGGGATTTACCTGACGTGGCAACAGGATCCCACCACCACCATGACGGTCAATTGGGTCAACCTTTATCCTGACACTCCCACCACCGTTTTTTACCGGGTCCGGGAGCAATCTGATTGGCAGTCTGCTACTGGAACCCATCATGTGGCAAAGCCTTCCACCCTGCAGGTGCGCCGGGTGGAACTCACCGGGCTGCAGCCGGATACCTTGTATGAATTTGCCCTGGCGGAAAAACCCGCCGCCGGAGCCAGAGGAGTCAGGCGTTTCCGCACCCTGCCGGCGGCCCTGACCCGGCCCGTCAAGTTTGTCACCGGAGGCGACATGATGCACACGCGGACCTACGTCGATGCCATGAACGAACGCGCGGCCGCCCTGAATCCGGACTTCGCCGTGTTGGGCGGTGACCTCGCCTACGCTGATGGCCAGAACGCGACCCGGTGGGTGGATTTCCTGCAATCATGGACCCTCAATGCCAAGGGCAAGGACGGGCGCTGCATCCCGATGATAGTCGGCATCGGCAACCATGAAGTGCGGGGCGGATATAACGGAAAAATCCCGGACGACGCCCCCTACTTCTACAGCTTCTTCGCCACTCCTGAAAACCGCTCCTATTACGCGCTTGATGCAGCCGATTATTTATCCTTCATCGTGCTGGACAGTGGCCACACCCAGCCAGTGGCGGGCCCTCAGGAACGGTGGCTCGGCAAGGCCATGGCCAACCGTGCCAAACAGAAGTTTGTCTTCCCCGTCTATCATTTTCCGGCTTATGGCACCTCCAAGGCGGTCGGCTCCGGCCTGCCCTGCGAGAGTCCGAAGGCCGTGGAGATCCGCAAACAATGGATCCCGCATTTCGAACGTCACGGGGTCAGCGCGGTTTTTGAAAATGACCACCACAACTACAAGCGCAGTCATCCTTTGCGCGGCCACCAGCGCGACGACGTCAATGGCATTACCTA
>JBBQWG010000078.1:0-18101 GCA_038210825.1 Verrucomicrobiales bacterium | reverse complement strand
TAATGATGTCATCCACACGTTGCGAAACCGCGGACGAAAGAGCACAGCCAAGTGAGATTTAATCGATTCCTCTCGCCATTGATCAAGTAATTTATTTACCGACCGCGGATCCTCATCCAAAAAGCATGCATTCAGATCGTTAGGCACCGAGGTAGTGCGTAGAGCGGGAGTAGCAAGGATGTTGGCCATAAAATTAAAATTAAATCAATCTTGAGGCTTCGCAAGTGGCTTTTTCAACCTCAGCGTGGCTTCTTCGAATGTGGGGACAACCTTGTAGAGCCAGAGAAGATTCTTCAGCCAAGGTTGCCATTGTTCCCGCGGTGCAAACTTTCCAAAATGCATGACGTGGTTTCTCATCCGGGTGACTTCCGCGAACTTTTCCTGCGTTAGATCTGGGTTGGTTACCGTTTGGCCTGCTTGTTTTAGTAGAATCATCCAAGCTCGAAATAAATCCCCCAGTGCCAATGTCGACAGCTTTTTGACTTGTCCGGAGTCACTGTCTTGTTGGGAATTTAGTTCATTTAGAAGATTGCCAGGACTCTTCATGACTGTGGCAGCCACCCGTTCTATGCCGTCACGCAATCTTTCTTCAGCAAGGCCGATTGATTCATAAAGGGCCGAAAAACAATCTAGCCTTTTGTCCTTAAGGACTGCTTCTAGGAACTTTATTGCTGCAGCGAACTGCTGCGGTGAAATGTTACCCTCGGCAGCGTCTGCCTTCATCGCGATTATTTCTTCCTCAAACACTCCTCTTTCTTGTTCATTCAGGGGCGGGACGTCAGGAGGTAGGTCATATAATAATGGGACCACTTTCCAGACATTTGGATTTAGGCCACGCGCCTCTCTCAAAGCAAATTCGCTGATTCCTTCTCCTTGGTTCCAATCTCGTCCGGAAACCACGAAGGTGTTGGTGCTAATTCCTTCGAAGCTGTATCCCTTGTGCAGCCAATCCACGAAATTTCCTATAGCATAAAAGTCGTCTACTAGTACTTTAACAAATACCCAAGCAAAGCCAATACCGATATAGAGTGCGCTATCTTTTACTTTACTTTGAGGCGATTTTAGGTAGGTTACAATGTTTTTGACAAGATTGCGGCTTCTTTGGGGATTTCCATAGAATTCTGGGTGTGCACTAATTGAAACAAAGCCTTTAATTGGTTCCTTTACCGCAGATTCAAACAGTCTTGCATCGGACAGCAGATGCCCGGAGATAAGCTGCTCAACGCGGTCGCCTGTCGCCAATTCCCCAGACTGGATTTTTTTTATTAAATCTGGGTTTGCCGTGAGCCGTTCTAGGTCTGATTCTTTGGGTTCTTCGTCTTTCGGAAAGCCCCACGGAAGCTCGGCCACATCAACCTCGAACGATGCCACATGCTTACAGTTGGGGATTTCGGTTACTTTCCTCTCGAAAGCACCTCGTGCGCCTTGAATCAACCATACTCTAACTAAAATATCGAAGTTCCCAAGCAGTTCGAAGTGGCACGCCTTGTCTACACCATACTGTTTAAGTATCGAATTAAGCCTTTCTTCGAAAACGGCACGGTTGAATGGCTTGATAGCAATTAGAAAATAGCACAGTTTCTCGTTGTAAAAGGAATGTACGTAGGGGTGCCAAATCCAAGTTGGATTTTCTTGGATGCCTTTTTTTGGACGAGACAAAGCCATTTTGAGTAAGTTTTTTGCCACGCTAAGCGCGTTGCTGCAAGGGCTTTAATTGGAATTTTTCCTTCACACGCGAATCGTGACTCCGATCCGCGAGTACTAAGCTCAATCATGGAGGTCAGCTCTTGCCTCATCAAGGATTACGTTATAAAATGAAATGGGTGCAAAGTTGACGACTAACGTTGCAGTCAGCTTGAAGCTTGCCTCACTCCTGAGGTTGGCTTCATCTGAACTACTACAATCGAAAGGAGTTGCCGATGAGCACATTGAAAGCGCGGAAAGCGCCAAACCAATGGCAGGCCACCGGGAAACCGGATCGGTCTGACCCATATCAACAGGTCACAGACCTGATTCTGGAGCACCTAGAAAAAGGTGTTGTCCCCTGGCGGCGTCCGTGGAATCGCGAGGTCGGAAGGCCCTGCAATTTTCAATCGGGCAAAGACTACCAAGGGGCGAATGTTTTTCTGCTGGGGTGCCGCTTTGCGGCCTCTCCCTGGTGGATGACATATCGTCAGGCCTTGGAGCGCGGCGGGCATGTCCGTAAGGGCGAACGCGGCGCTTTGGTGGTGAAGTTCGGCACTTTCAAATTGAAGGAGCCGGAGCAAGCACGCCGGGATGACGCCAAGCAGCGCCAAGGAATGTTCCTGCGCGGTTATACTGTCTTCAATGCGACACAGATTGAGGGAATTCATTTTCCAGAAGCCGCGTCAAGTCCTGCCCTCCCGTCCGACCAACGGAACGCGATAGCCGAGTCTATTGTGAAATCGATGCCCCAGTGTCCGGTAATCCATCAAGGGCGGAGCACTCAGGCGCGTTATTCCCCTAAGCGGGATGAAGTTGAAATGCCGGCATTTGGCCGCTTCGAGTCCGGGGATGCCTACTACGGCACCCTCTTTCATGAGCTGGCCCACGCGACGGGACATCCCACGCGATTGAACCGGGATTCCCTCACGAAGCATGATGGCTTCGGGGGGCAGGTTTATTCGCAGGAGGAACTCGTCGCGGAAATGGCGGCAGCGTTTGTGGGCATGGAAGCTGACATTGTGAAAGACCAGCATGAGCAATCTGCGGCCTATCTCAGTGGATGGCTCAACGTGCTGAAAGCGAAGGATCATCGGCGCTGGATCGTCCAAGCTGCCGGCCAGGCATCCCGCGCGGCTGAGTTCATTCTCGACAAAGCGGAAACCGACCATGAACCCGTCATCGATGGAGAGGAGGAATCCTGATCATGGACGTTCATTGCACCACCTGCGGAGAACCGTGGGATACGGATCATCTTATGCACGACGCGATTCATGACACTCAGTTGCCTGATGAGGAAGTCCTCGCATGGAAGAAGCTTCCCTTCAGTGAACGTTTCAACGCGCACATTAGCGACGAGTTCTTCGCGGCGGGTTGGCGCTTCGGACGGACGCTGCTGAACGTGACGCGTTGCCCTGCTTGTCCCCCAGAAGCATCTCCGAACCCGGATCAACTCCATCTGAAAGCAGAACTGGAGGAAATGTTGGCGGGTGATGAGGACGGCTTGATTGTGGAAAACACCGAACTCGACCTATGATCCTACCCTCCGAGCATCCGGGTGGATCTGCATCCGCCCAACCCAAGTTCCCGCTCGGATATCTGGTGGCCACACCGGCTGTCCTGGGGAGCGTGGGCGACGACGACATTCAAACCGCCCTCACCCGTCATCTTCATGGCGACTGGGGCGAACTGGATGAGGAAGACAGAGCCGAAAACGACCTTTCCTTGAAAAAGGGACTTCGTTTGTTCTCGGTCTATCGCGGAGCGAATGGGGTGAAGTTTTACATCATCACCGAACACGACCGCTCCATCACCACGGTGCTCCTACCGTCCGACTACTGAATCCAACGCATCGTATGAATGTGGAACCGCTCTTCCCTTTGGGGGAGATCAGAATCACCCCCGGTGCCGAGTCCATCCTGAGTCTGCCGGAAATCGAAAAGTCCCTGCACGGTCACCAGCATGGAGGCTTTGGGGACATCGACCCGGAGGACGAATGCCAAAACCGCCGGGGACTGGGCCAGCGCGGCCTCATCATGTCGGTCTATCGCACTTTGGACGGGATACCCTATTGGATTCAAACCCACGGCACCCGATCCTATACGCTCATTCTCCTGCCGGGAGAATGAAGTTCCTTCCGCAGGAAAGTCCTGCGCCATGTTCCCGCTGATCCGGCATCAGCGTATTGTTATAACCCTGCCCGTGTGGCGGGGTTTTCTTTTTTGGGTGGCATTATGCTCAGTCATTTTCCACGCCATACTGCCGCTTCTGGGCATAGGTGCCCAGCCAGTCGGTGGCCTCGATATTCGCAATACAACGTTTCCCGGTTCGGAGTTCCTGTGAATCCTCCGCCAATCCCAAGGCAAGCCGGGGGGCGCAAATACCGCAGAGCGACAGGCCTTTGTCCCCGCAGTGCCAATACACGTAAGGGGTAGTAAGCTTGTTTCCGCAAAGGTAGCATTCATCCTCAAGGTGGCAGAGTTCCAACCCGTTGAGAGGTTCCGCCAACCCGTCCGCATGGAAGATTTTCTTGAGGCCCTCCGGCAGATCGGGATCATTGACCCACTCTTGGGTTTTCACTTCAAAAGATGCGGCGGTGACGATCATGGCCTTGTCAGATTGTGATATGTTAAAATGAAGCGATGGCATCTACAACAAAAAGGCTCCCTCGATTCCGGCGGCAGCGCGATGAGATTCGTCCGTTCAAGCTGACGACCCGGGATCTCGAAATCATCCGGGAGGTCGCCCGGCACCGTTTTTTGTCGTCGCCTCAAATCTGCTCGCTGGTGGAAGGGGCCGCACCCCAAATCCTTCGGCGCTTGCAGTGCCTTTTCCATGCTGGGTATCTCGACCGTCCCCGATGCCAGATGGACTTTTACCATGCCGGTGGATCGCGGGCGATGGTTTATGGACTCGCGAGCCGGGGGGCAGGGGTAATGCGGCAGAAATTTGATATGCCCTTTTCCCGGATGGACTGGGATACGAGGAACCGCCATGTGGGCCGTATTTTTCTGGAACATGCTGTGATGACGGCCGGCATTCAAATTGCATTTGAGTCGGCCTGCCGGGCCAGCGAAGGGCGTGTGAAGTTTATCCGTCCTGACGACATCCCTCAGGCCGCCACTCCCCAGCCCCCAAAGCACCAGCCTTGGCATCACTGGCGGACGGCTTTGGGTGGCAAGCAGCGGACGCTCATTCCGGATGCGGCTTTCCTTTTGGAATATGCGGAGGAACCCGCCGGGAAAAACCGGCGACTTTGCCTGATCGAAGCGGATCGGGGCACCATGCCACTGAAGCGTTCTTGTGGATCCGCTTCCTGTATCGAACGTAAGCTGCACCTCTATGCCCAGCTCTGGAAGTCGGGGCAATTTACAAAAATTTCCGGCGCGCACCGCATTCAGGTTTGGATCGTAACCACCGGAGCGGAGCGGGTGTCACATATGAATGAGGTGTTTACCGACTCCCCATCCGGGCGCGGACTGTTCCGGTTTACCGAGATGTCGGCACTGGCCGACCCGGTATTCATTTTGGATAGGCAGTGAAGAAACTGCCCGGGACGCGACAACCGGATTTGAATTTGCTAGAATGGAATAGGAATCCGCCGTCACCGATGGCGGCGCACCTTCCAAATCCAAAACCACACACCAGACCTTCCCCATGACCAGCAAATCAAAGCTCCCGTTTATAGACTACTCCACCGTGAAAGCAGCCACCACCATTGAAATGGTGCTGCACCACTATGGCCTTCTGGATAAGAACCTCACAGGCACCCCGACAAACTTCCGGTGCTCTTGTCCCATCCATCAGGGAACCGACGAATCCGAGTTTTCCGTGACGTTTGAAAAAAACTTGTGGCGCTGTTTCAGTGCCACCGCCTGCAATGCGGGTGGCAATCACCTCGATTTGGTGGCCCGCTTGGAAGACTGCACCCTGCACGAAGCCGCCTGGCGCATGAACGAGTGGTTCGGCCTCGGTCAGGAAAAGCTGGCCAAGCCCCGCTCCTTGCCTGGAAAACCCCGTTCTCCGGTCAAAGCCGGCCGCACTTCTGCGAAACAGCAACGTCCCTCCGAACTTGAGCCAGAATCTGCCAAGCAAGAGGAGGCTTCCAAGGAAGAAAACGGAGCCAACAAACCCTTGGCGTTCACCCTGCAAAACCTCGATCCCGATCATCCATACTTCGAAGAACGGGGACTGACCGAAGAGACCGTGGCGGAGTTTGGGCTCGCGTTCTGCAGCAAAGGCATCATGGCCGGCCGGATTGTCATTCCGATTCATAATCCCGGCGGTGAACTGGTAGCCTATGCCGGACGCTGGCCCGGCGACCCGCCCGAAGGAAAAGAGAAATACCGACTGCCCGGAGGATTCAAAAAGTCTTTGGAGCTGTTCAACGCCCACCGCGCTTTTGGAGAACCCGCGGAGCAGCCGATGGTCATTGTGGAGGGGTTCTTTGATGCTCTTCACCTCTGGCAGCATGGCATCCGCCGGGTCGTGGCATTGATGGGGTGCTCCCTCTCCTCGCGGCAGGAATCTCTGATCGCCCAACAGGTCTCACCGCACACCCGCTTGGTGCTCATGCTCGACAACGATGAAGCAGGTCTCACCGCCACGCCCGGGATTGCGGCCCGCCTCAACGAATACTGTTTCGTGCGCCCATTCCGGTATCCCGGCCAAGTCCAACAACCTGACTCCCTTGGCATTGAGCACCTTGCGGCTCTAAAATCCTGACCCACCCATCCCCGCCCAGTTCATCACTGGCCGGGGATTTTCGAGTAGCTGCATCTTGAGAACCGAAATGACCTGGCACATACGCAACACGGTTATGGCGGAGTGTTAATTTTTTGGTGATTTACTTTGCTAAAATTTCATTAAAGTGCAGGATGCGCGCGTCGGCTAAACTTTCCAGTATGGATGGCGTCGCTTTCGATCCCTTAAACCCAAAGCACTTGCGGGGTTGGGATCTGAATTTTACCGCCCAAAACACGCCATCGCCGGGTCTCTGTTTTTTCTCCCGGGGCTTCGGATGTTTACTGGCTCATCCACAGAACGGTCTCCTCCTCGGAAATGGCAAGCACGCTGAGGGCACTCTTAAACAGCGCCCTTCCTGGCCCTCACTATACCGACCCGGGGCAGGGCAACCATTCGAATCGAGGCGCTGGAATCCCAGGCCCAAGCACTTTCCCCTCCCTATTCTCCGCCCGTGAAAAGACTGGCCCCCTATTTTCAGAATCCGGAGTTGATAGGACTGGTCTTTGGCCTCTGTGTGTGGTCGCTGTTTTCGCTGATAGAGACCCTTCTCCTCAAGCCAGTCTGGGGTCTTTTGGCCGTGGTGTTGGTGACCTCAGTCGCAGGTTTTGCGGCCGCCGGCCGGGCCAGCCACCTCCAATTTCCTCCGGAGCGTTGCGTGAGGCGGGGCGCATGGAGTGGAGTCTTTGCCGTCATCGCCGCCGCCGCCTGTCTGATCCTGATGGCAAAGGTCCAGTGGCCCCACAATATCCCGTTCCGGGCCATGTTGCTTGGATTGACCTCTGCCATGCCCGCCGTCATCGCAGGGACCCTGGCTGCTGGAGGCGGTGCCCTGCTTTTTAGGAGGCAGGTTCTGGATGCTTCTGAAGCCAAGGAGCCTCCTGCCGACCTGCCAAAATGGACCCGGATCCTGATCCGGGGGGCCATCCTGCTTTTCCTGATCGGGGCAATCTTTTCACCCCTTGTTCCTGTGGCTGCCCCGGCTCCCTACCAACTGCCACCACTTCACGTACAGAACAGTGCGGTCCCTGCTGCGGTCAAAGTTCCAGTATATTACCCAGTTCCAAAAGAGCTTTCCAGCAGTCCACCCGCCGCTTGGACAGTCACCCACCAGCGGGAGTTGGGAAAAGTCCGTTCCGATCGCGGTCTGGCACTGTCCAGCACGGGGCGGTTTTTGTCTGCGTTGGAGTTGAGCGGAGCCATTGTCATTTACGACCTTGAATCGGATGCAGTGGTCCGAATCCCCCAGCTTCCGTATCCTGTCCTCCATATTGCTTTCAGTCCCGATGATAAACGGCTTTTTGTCGTGCTCGAGGACTTGCCGCGTCGCGTGGGTGTGGTGGATCTGGAGACCAGGTTTCTAATCCCCCTTCCACAGCCAAAAAAATTCGCCGTCCCGGATGCTCCCATTTCATGGTGGAAGCAGACCGAGGTTATTTTTCTGACCAACAATCAGAATCCCCGTGTGCTGGACTTGGATTCTCTGGAATTCAATGTGAAGGACCTCCCAGAGATAGAATTGAAACTTATTCAGGCCGGATTGGCACGACAGCTCCCCAGCAACGAAAAATGGACCTTCGAATCCGTTTCCACTCTCATGGCCTCTCCACTGCCAGAGGTCGAAGGAACACCTGACTGGAGATGGTCGAAGGGAGAACGGCTGTCAATCCGTGACAATGTTCACGCCACCAGCAGGACTTTTCCGGATCTCCAGACGAATAATTTGGAAAGGATCTTTGGGACCATGGACGGCTCAAAGATGCTCCAAATTCGCAGTGGATATCTGACTTCTTTCTATTTGGGGACGGAGGTGGTCCCGCCACTTCAGTGGACACTTACCATGGTGCACGGCCCGGAAAGAATGAAAGAGAAGGATCTCGTTAAAATTGCTCTGGAACGGAACGAGCTTTCGCTGGTGATGTATGCCCCGCTGGTCAATCCCCTCAACAATCGAATTATTGGTCCTGACCGGGAGCGGCCGAAAGCCATCCTGCGTGTGCAAAGTTGGGATGGCAAGGAAGCTCGGGTTTGGATTGTCGCCGGTATCCACGCCTATTCAACGAATGATATTTTTGCGGACTTGCATGTGCCCGGGAATCCTCCCCGTTTACTGGAAGCAAACACACTGCATCGCTGGTGGATGGGGGTTCCGCGGCCCGTCCCGGAGGCTAGCGATTCGAGCCGGCTCCCCCTGCGCATCAATTTAGGGAAAGATATGCCGGGCGAACAACCGTCCCATATTTCGTTAGAATTGCAACCTGCTGGACAGGCAACCAATCCTCCGGATTTTGTAGAGATGGACGATCTGCAGAAGTCGATCAATGTATTTATTGTGGCGCACCACAGAGCGGCTTCAGAGCGCCGCTTCCAGGACGTGGTGCGAAACTACGCGGACCAAGTGGACTTTTTCAAAAATGGGATAGTGGGACGTGATTTCATTCTGCAGGACCAAAGCGAATATCACAAAAGATACAATTATGTCCGGGAAAAGGTGCAGGGCCCTCCCACGATCAAAGAAATGGGCACCGCCCGGGTCGAGGTGACCTATCTCATGGCCAATGAATGGCAGAAGTTATCCGACAAGTCGACGGGAAGCGGCCTCTTCAGGGTCGTCCTCACTCTGGAGGATCAACCCAGTGGCTGGAAGATCATTCGGCATCGTGCCGATAAACAAAACTGAACCCGCCCGCCATGTTTGGATTCATTCTCCATCGCAAGCCCTACGTGGTTGCCCACTGGTTTGTCCCGCTGATGGACTTCCAAAGTAACACCGAAGTGTTTTACAAGGCGCTGGAGGAAGAGTTTAAAATGCGGGAAGTGCCCGACTTGGTCGTGGAGCGGATTTTGTTTAGAGAGGGTGGATGGCTTTCCCCAAAACGGGTTTACTTGCGCTTGCGGCGGCATCGGACGGTGCTGGAAGTGTGCTCGGCTTCTTTTGGCACCGGATGGTATTTTTCCCTTCGGGCCGCTGTCCTTCCGCAACCTTTGCTTTGGTGGGAGGTTTGGGTGGCCATCCTTGGGGTGGCGGGATTATTCGCGTCCTACTGGCATCTTTTTGGGATGATGACCGCTGGTATCGTGATGCTGACCAGCCTGATTTTCGTGCTGCTGGTTTTCCTCCGGGCCAGAACATGGAGCAGCTTGGATGAGTTTCTCCTCTACCTTCCTGTGATCGGGGCAATTTATGAAAGTCATTTCCGCGCCGAATCCTACTATCGCCATGACAAGGATCTGATTTACACCCATACCGTCGGCGGGATAGTCCGGGCCAAGGTGGTCGAAATGTGCGCCATGGGTGGAGTCAACGATCCGCAGTTTGAGAACGTTCATAATCCACAGCAGATTTTGAGCCCCAAGAAAATCGCCAAATACTTCCCCCACGCCCACGGAACTCCGGTATGAATGGCTACCAGCAACTGGCAGACAATGTTTTCCGCTGGGAGAAGCGGGGCCGAGGTGGTCTCATCTACCCGAGGCCCGTAGGGCTGGAGCCACCGTTCGTCCCTTTTCCCGGGCATCGGGTGACGTTTGAAGGGCCACCGGACGATGGACGACGGCACACGATCATCTCCAAGTTTACGGACAGAATGTTCCGTGCCCTGCAAGCTCCCCAACCCACGCGGAAAGCTCCGGAGCTGCAAGAACGGGAGCCGGATTGGCGGGAGGAAGAGGAGGAAGTCCGTGAAGTAAAATTGCTGCTACCGCAGGATCTCACGGTGACCCAGGAGACCATGAAGCAGTTCTTGGCGGCTATCTCGCAATCGGACTCACCGATGACGGTCGAACTCATCGGCGATGAGTCCGGGGTTCATTTTCAAATGACGGCGCAGGACTCGGACTTTGAGCCCTTGGCCACCCAGCTGGAGATCCACTTTCCGGGCATCGCGCGTCAGGAGATGGATAGTGCCCTGCTGATGATGTGGGGGAACCCGGAAGATGATTCGGAACGCGCGGTCGTGGAATTCGGGTTGGAAAAACCGTTTATGCTTTCCCTCGGCGAACCGGGAAAATCCGATCCTTTCGTCGGTCTCGCCGGAGCGCTCTCAGCTCTGGAGGAGGATGAAATGGGAGCCTATCAGGTGATCTTCACTCCGCTGTTGGAGCCATGGGCGGATCAGGCGATGGCGTGCCTCACCAAGGAGGATGGGAAACCCTTTTTTAGCGACGGGGCGGCATGGGTGAAGGCCGCTCACGAAAAGGTGTCCCAGCCATTGTATGGCGTGGTAGTCCGTCTGGCCGCCCGCAGTTGGGACCTGGAGCGATCATGGCAAATCATCCGGCAGTTGGCTGCTCCCCTCCGGCTTTTCGCCAGTCAATGGGGCAACTCCCTGACACCTCTGGCAAACGACGAGTATGACGAAGTGGAGCATAACTGGGATGTCTACCTCAGAAGATCCCGCCGCTGCGGGATGATCCTCAGTCTGGATGAATTGACCGGTCTGATTCGCTTCCCCACCGCGGCGCTGAAAAGCTCCCGGTTCCATCGTCTGGACGAAGGAACCCGAGGTGCCAAGACCTCGGGACCGAGCAAGGGAGGGGCGCTATTGGGATTCAATGAGCACGTGGGAGCTGAACAGGAGGTGTGGCTTACCCCTGAAGAGCGGATGCGCCATGTCCACATGATTGGAGCCAGCGGCAGTGGGAAAACCACTTTGATGTTCAACCTGATCCAGCAGGATATTGAAAACGGTGCTGGCTTTGCCCTGCTGGATCCTCATGGCGACCTGGTGAATCGGGTCATGGAGATCATTCCTCCCAGTCGATGGGATGATGTGATTCTTGTAGATCCCAGCGATGAGCAATTTATTGTCCCCTTTAACTTCCTGTCTGCTCATCACGATTTCGAAAAAACCCTTCTGGCTTCTGATCTGGTAGCCGTGTTCCGTGCGCAATCCACCTCATGGGGAGATCAAATGAATTTAGTCTTCGGGAACGCAATCCGTGCGTTTTTGGAAAGCACTGAGGGTGGCACCCTCTCCGACGTCCGCAGGTTCTTGTTGGATCCCAAGTATCGCGAGCAATTTCTCAAAACGGTCACCGACCCGGATGTGGTTTTGTATTGGAAGCTCGGATTTCCCCAACTGGGAGGCAACAAAAGCATCGGACCGATTCTGACCCGGTTGGAGACATTTCTCTCCCCCAAGCCCATCCGCTACATGGTCACTCAGCGGGAGAACCGGCTAGATTTCGCTGACATGATGGATCGGGGAAAAATCTTCCTCGCCCGGCTCCCCCAAGGCCAAATGGGAAAGGAAAATTCGAACCTGCTGGGATCCCTCCTCGTCGCCAAACTTCAGCAAATGGCCATGAGCCGCCAGCGTCTCGATGTCAGCGGACGCCGCCCGTTCTATGTTTACGTGGACGAGTTTCAGAACTTCATCTGTCCCAGCATGGCGGAGATTCTCTCGGGTGCGCGTAAATACGGGATGGGCTTTGTGCTGGCTCACCAAGACCTGCGCCAACTGGACCGCGACAAGGAAGTAGCCAGCGCGGTGCTCTCCAACGCTTACACACGTGTGGTTTTCCGGGTGAGCGATTCCGACGCCCGAACCCTCTCCGAGGGATTTGCCCACTTCCCCTCCGGTGAGCTCCAGAACCTCCCCGTTGGCCACGCGATTTGCCGGATCGGCCAATCGGATAATGATTTTAATTTGGCTGTGCCGCTACCTGACGCGGCCGACCAGGACGAAGCGGCGCAGAACCGTCTGGGGGTAATCGAATCCTCCCGCGCTAGAGTAGCAATCCCCCGTGCCGAAGTTGAACGATCTCATCCCGATGTTTCCACCGCGACCGAAAAAACTGCGGCGGATCCCCTAGTTCCCGCCCCGGAGGCCCCGTCGAAGCGTGAGGAGATTCCCACTCCCCCTATCGGTTCTGATGACGGTATTGCTCCTGCGACCGCCCGAATACCTGATCATGAGAACCCAAAATCCAAGTCCCCCTCCAGACCCACAAGTATGGAGTCTCCATATGGCCGGGGAGGGCCAACCCATAAGGCGCTCCAGCGTCGGCTGATTGAAGCCGCCAATGCTCAAGGATTGAAAGCCTTCCCGGAGTTTGATGTTCTCGATGGGCAGTATCGTCTGGATGCCTCCATTGAAGGAACCAATTGGAAACTGGCTTGCGAAATCATCGTGACTTCAAGGCTCGACAAGGAAATTAAAACTTTGAAGGAATGCCAGAAATGCGGTTATCAGAGCGCGTTGCTCGTGTGTGTTGATGGAGACAAGCTTGCCGTGGCTCAGGCACGCTGCGAACGAGAGTTGCCGGAATTTCCCATCCACTGCCTCCTGCCGGCGCAGCTTAATTCCTACTTGAAAATGGTAGCCCGCACAGCGGAGGCTTCAGAGGCCGGGGAGCCGAAACTGGAACGCGTGGCAAATCACGACCTGGCCCGCCGCAGTCCGAAGCTTTCCGCGAGAGAGCGGCAACGCATCGAGGAAAATGCGCTGCAAGCCATCGCCATCGCCATCCGGGATCAAACTGACGAACCATAATGGCTCAATCAACCTCAGGACGGGCACCTTTTGGATTTCGTTGGCACGAGGGCCGTCTGGCCGTGGTGGAATCGGAGGCGGCGCTGCGTCGGCTCATGTGTGAGCTTTTTCTGGAGCATCAAACCAAGGCTGGCGTTGCCGGGGCCTTGAATGCGATGGGACATTATACCCGCACCGGGGCACTCTGGGGGGATACCACGGTGGGTCGCCTGCTTTCGTGTCCCTCGGCCATCGGGAGCTATCAGGTAAATAAAACGACCAAAGGCCCAGACGGTCTGAGAATCGACCTTCCTGAAGACCGATGGGAAGTGGTGCCATGTCCCTCGATTATCGATGCCGCCCTCTGGGAAAAGGTGCATGATCTTCTTCGGGACCAGACGGATCATGGATCAAAAATACCTTCCCGGGCTGCCCACGCACTTTCCGGTCTGGTGGAATGCCTCTGTGGCTCATCCATGCAAATCCCCACGGAGCTGGACAAATTCGCCTGCACCGCTTGTTCCACCAAAATCCCCATCGCTGATCTGGAGCAAATCTTCCTCAGGGACCTGCACGCATTCGCCGGGAAGCACGCGGATGCTTTGGCGGGCATGCTCACCGCGCAACTGCCCGACGACGACCTCAGCCGGGAGGCCCGCAGTTTGAAACTGGAGATGGAGGCTCTGGAAAAGCGCATTGCCGCTGCCCAGCAATCCGTCTTGGATGGGAAAATGCGACCGAATGACTTTTCGAGTCTGCTGAAACCGCTGGATGCCAAACGCCGGTCACTCCAATCCCAGCTCAAAAAAAACCAGGCTCAGGTCAATCGGAGGAAGCTGGACAAGGATGCAATAGCGGATCCGCCCGGCTTCTCTGCCGACGAACTGATCGAGATCCTTTGGCCCCGGTTTCCACTCGAGACGCAACAAAAACTTGCCCGCGTCCTGATCGACCGCTACGTCGTTTCGACCGGGCGCGTCGAGATCCATTCCCGTGTGACTTCGTCACTCTTAACCGCTGCGGTTGCCCAGCACATGGAATCCAACGAACCGATTCCGCCGGATGACCCTGAGCACATTCCTGGAGAACGTGTTTACATCAGCCTTCCCCCGCAGGGCCAGAAGTGCGCGCACTCCGGGTTTTCCCGATCCAAACTCAATGAACTGATCCTCGCCACCCCGAGGAACAACTTCAGACCCTTGGTCAAAAGCGTAAACTCCTGTCTTCCTGGAAAACAACGTGGCAACCGATTGATCATCTGGGCTAGCCTCAAAGCTTATCTCAAACGGCTGGAATGAGGATCGTTTGCGTCGGAAAATGTGGTCAGTTGTGTTGTCAGATTCCGGTGCGCGTCCCTGTGATGTGGGATCAAACCGTTGATTATGAACATGTGGGGAAGCTGGCGGACAGGGAGGGATTCGAACCCTCGTTACATTGCTGTAAACACGCTTTCCAGGCGTGCGCGTTCGACCACTCTGCCACCTGTCCGTTGCCGCCGTTTCTCAGACGAGTGGCGAGTTTTAGCGGGGCCGGGACGGCTTGCAAGGCGGAATCCGAAACTTGGGGCGATTCTTTACTTTTCCAAAATGCGTGCGAGGGGATTTTTGCCGACGGGGCAGGGGTGCAGGAATTGCGGTCGGGAGGTGGTAGTGCGGCAGCAGGTGAGGAGGATCGGGGAGGAGGCAAAATCGGGGATTTGACAACCGTCAGGACGGTGGCAGCGGGGTGGTCCGGGCGTTGGTCTGGAATTATGGCAGGACCGTGATTTTCTCTGGATTTCTGAAAAACGGAAGACAGACTTCCCGTTCACCTCCTTCCTTCCCAATTTCCATCATGGCCACGGACGCAACCACTATTACCTCCTCTACAGACCCCGGCAGTTCCGGCAGTTCCAACGAATGCCGCCCCTGCTGCTCGGAGAAAACCCTGGCCTATCTGGTGTTGCGTCTCCTGCTGGGGACCATGCTGCTCCTCGCCGGCCTTGAGAAATTCAAGAGCCCGGATGCGCCCTACAACTACAAGTGGTCGCACTGGCACAATGAGGTGGACCCCAAAACCGGAGAAGTGATCAAGCTGGGCCGCTGGTGGCCCATCGTCAATGTGGTCTATACTTCAGGAGGGTTGAACAACGCTGAAGTATTCCAACTGGATTTCCTCGACACCACCCGCAAGGATGGGACTGTCCTCAAGGGGGGCGAGCGCATTTCCAACCTCCTTGGCTGGACGTTTTATTATTACGGCCAACTGCTGCCTTATCTGATGCTGCTTTCCGGGGCGATGATTCTCTTTGGTTTCTGCAACCGCATTGGCCTCTTCATTGGGGGAGGAATTTGGTTTTCGCTTGCCGCCGGACAGATGATGCTGCCGGACAATCCCACGGTTTTCATGCTGAGCCAATACACGCTGATGTTCGCGGTGGCGCTGGCCCTCGTAAAATACAACCGTATTGCCATTACCCGTTTCTAAAACAGACTGCGCTGCCCGGCTGCGCCGTTATTATAGTGTTCACGGGCATCCCGTCCTGCTGGCAACCTTTCACCGAGCCATGAAACCGAATCTTCCCTCCCCGGGCAAACCGGACCTGACCCGCCGCAAATTCCTCCGCAATACGGCGGCTACCGGCGTGGCCCTGAGCTACACCAAGCTATCGGCCAAGGCGGCCACTGCGCCTCCGGGTGCCTCCGATGTCCTGAACGTGGCCCTTGTCGGCTGCGGCAGCCAGGGAGGGATTCTGAAGGGAGCTTCCCTGTTCATTCCGGGGATCAAATTCGTGGCCGTCTGCGATCTCTGGGAGGTGAAAGGCCGCACCATGGCCCGGGCCATCGCCCCGGACGTCAAGGCCTATCAGACCATGGATGACATGTTCAAGGCGCATCCGGAGATCGACTGCGTCCTGATTGCCACGCCGGACTGGCTCCATGCCCCGCAGACCCGCCTGGCGCTGGAGGCCGGCAAAGCGGTGTATTGCGAAAAGATGATGTCCAACAGCATCGAAGCTTCGGCCGACATGGTGCGGGCCCAGCGCGAAACCGGCAAGCTGCTCCAGATCGGCCACCAGCGCCGCAGCAATCCGCGCTACCAATTCATGCGCAACCGTCTGCTGCGTGAAAAAAACCTGCTGGGTCAGATCACCCACCTCTATGGACAGTGGAACCGGTCCGTGAAGATGCCCTTCGAGCCCAAGCCTGGCAGTGGCATCCCCCAGGACGTGCTCACGGCCAACGGCTATCCTGACATGTTCCAGTATACCAACTGGCGGTCCTATAAAAAATTTGGCGGCGGGGTGATCTCCGATCTCGGGGCCCACCAGATCGATATCTTCAACTGGATCCTCGGCACCACGCCCCGGTCCATCATTGCCAGCGGCGGGGTGGATTATTTCAAGAATCTTCCCCTCCAGGGCGGGGGCACTTTCAGTTATGAGCAGTTGGACAATGCGGCCGTGATTTATGAATACGACGTGCCGGTCTTTTCCGGCGGTGTGCCGGTGATGGAGGGCGACCAGCCCAAAACCCAACTGGTCCGGGCCATGTATCAGGTGCTGACCACCAATGGTTCACAGAATTACTACGAAAAGGTCATGGGCGTCGAGGGCACCATTGTGATCTCGGAGCAGCCGGTTTATAACCAGGTCTACCGCGAGAAGGATACCACCGGCGACAAAGTCGGAATGTGGGAACAACTGGCCCGCCAGGGTTTCCTGCGCAAGCCGCCCGCGACGGTGTATAACAAATTCTGGGAACGCCCCAAGGCATGGAACATCCCTGACAAATGGCTCGCCAGGGAGGGCACCCAGGATGTCCGGGTATCCATTCCGGCCGACCCCTACGAAATGCCGGCCATGCCCAAGGAGTTGGATCAAAAACCGCCGCATCAGTTCCACCTCGAGAATTTTTACAATACAGTGCGGGCCGGCGGATCCCAGAAGGATCTCAACTGTCCGGTCACCGAGGCCTACAAGTGCGCCGTGTCCGTCCTCAAGATCAATGAAGCCGTCGCCTCCGGGCAACGCATCGACTTCAAACCCTCCGACTTTGAAGTCGCCTGACGTTTCCCCTTTCCCCGCTATTCCAACGATGAAAAAACGCTCCCTCTGCCGCGCCACGGCCGCCGTTTCCACGGCCTGCCTGTCCACCTTCCTACTGTCCAGTTGTGATGATCCCGCCCCCGGTCTGGGGAAAGCGGCATCCGCCAGTGCCCCTTCCGTTTACTCGGACGCTGCCGCGCCTGTGGTCACGACTGTCCCCAAGGCTGCGCCTGCGGCGTCTGCCCCCCTGGCTCCTGAAGTGGCTCCCACTCCTGTGGTGACGGCCCCTCCGGTGGTGGAAACTCCGAAACCTGCCGTCATGCCCGCTCCGGCCGTGGTCAGCACCCCGCTCCCCACCATTCCGGAAGCTCCGCCCCCAGCGGCACCTGATGCTCCTGCCGCACCCGTTGCTGCTCCCGCAGCCCCGCTGGTGATCACGGGTCAGGCCATCACGATCAAGCCGGAGATGCCGAAACCCTTGTTTGTCGGCACCCCGCTGCCCCAGGACAATGCCCCGCCCAACCTCGACAAATCCGGAGTTCCGGTGCTGGAAGTCAAGGTGCCCGAGGGCGTCACTCTGCTGTCCAAAGGCAAACCGGTCACGTCCAATGACTCCGCCCCGATTGGTGATTTGACCCTCGCCACAGACGGCGACAAACAGGGCGACGACGGTTATTTTGTCGACCTGATGCCCGGCAAAGCATGGATACAGGTGGACTTGGGCGAATCCAAGGAAATCTGGCTCCTCTGGGTGTGGCACTTCCACAAGCAGAACGTGATTTTCAAGGATGTGGTGGCGCAGATTTCGGACGATCCCGAATTCAAGACCTTCACCACCGTTTTTAATAACGACTTCGACAACTCGGCCGGTTTTGGAGTGGGGAACGACCAGTCCTACATCGAAACCAACAACGGCCGCCCCATGCCGGTGAATGGTGTCAAAGGCCGCTTCGTCCGCTTCTACAGCAATGGACGTGACCTTGATGACACCAACCAATACATCGAAGTCGAGATTTACGGCAAATAAGACGCCCCCGGGAATGCCAAACCGGCTTTCCTGAGCTTACTCCTCGCAAACAGCCGCTGTCCTCCGGGGACAGCGGCTGTTTGTTATTCCGGCTTTGCCGTCAGGAGACACCGGGAGGAGCCTGGGCCACAAGGCTGCCCCTGAA
>JBBQWG010000077.1:0-19783 GCA_038210825.1 Verrucomicrobiales bacterium | reverse complement strand
GAACCACGTCGGCATAACTATTTTTCTTGGTGAAAACGGCAGTTTTCATGAGAGAAACTACACCTCGAGGATATTGTTCCTTTCAAAATAATAGCACCAGTCCGTAAATAATTCTCCCTACTATCATAAGAATTGGGGTGCGGCCCACGGATGGCCCGGAGAACAGGAACCCAATCAAAACCGCAGGCAGCCGCTGTGATTTACTGCGGTGCCCGTTTGACGCCGCCCCGGGCACGGACAGGGTCCCCGTCCGCCTGTTTTCATCCGTTTTCCTGCCTTTTTTCCCCGTGCGCCTTTCGGACCTCAATTCCCCCCAACGCGAAGCCGTCACCACCACAAAAGGGCCGGTGCTCATTCTCGCCGGGGCCGGCACGGGCAAGACCCGCGTGATCACTACCCGGATCTGCCACCTGCTCGAAAAAGGAGTGCGCCCGGAGCAGATTCTCGCGGTCACCTTCACCAATAAAGCGGCCCGCGAAATGGTGGAGCGGGTGGAGCACCTGACGCCCAAAGGCACGGTCAAAAGGATCACCATCTCCACCTTCCACAGCCTTTGTGTCAAGATTCTGCGGCGGGATATCGACAAGCTGGGATACAAAAACAACTTTGCCATCTACACCGGGAGCGAACAACTCAGCCTGATCCGGCGTATCATCGTAAAGAAGGCAGGAAAAGGCGAGAAGCTGGATCCTGACGTGGCTATTTCCCTGATCAGCCGGGAACGCAACAAGGGCATTGCCGCCGCGCCGCAGGGAGATGCCCTGATCAACGTGGTGAAGCGCGAATACCTGCACCAGCTCAAGCTCCTCAATGCCGTCGATTTCGATGACCTGCTCATCCTCGCCGAAAAACTCCTCAGGGAATTCCCGGACGTCCGGGACGCCTGGCAGAGCCGCTACGAATTCCTCATGGTGGACGAATTTCAGGACACCAACCGGCTTCAGATGGAACTGATCCGGCATCTCACCGGACCGCATCATAACATTTGTGTGGTTGGTGATGATGACCAGTCGATCTATGGCTGGCGGGGCGCGGAAATCGCCAACATTCTCCAGTTCGAACGCTTCTTCAAAAACCCGGCCATCATCAAGCTGGAGGAAAACTACCGCTCCACCGATGTGATCCTCGGCGCCGCCAACGGGCTGATCAAAAACAATCTCGACCGCCGGGCCAAGCAGCTTTGGAGTTCCAAAAAGAGCCCGGAGCCGGTGCGCCTGATTTCCATGCCCGGTGAACAGGAGGAGGCAGACTTTGTTATTGAGGACCTGATGGTCATGAAGGACCGGGACAACCTGAAGTTCGATGACTTCGCCATCCTCTTCCGCACCAACGCCCAGACCCGCGTCTTTGAGGAGGGCCTGCGCAAAAACAAAATCCCCTACCGCATTATCGGAGGCCGCAGTTTTTTCGACCGCCGCGAAATCAAGGACATCATGGCCTATCTCGCGGTCCTGGTGAATCCTGACGATGACATCAACCTCCTGCGCATCATCAACACGCCGCCGCGCGGCCTGAGCGACACCATCGTGGAAAACGCGACCCTCGCCAGTCAGGAACGCAGGGAGAGTGTTTTCAAAACCCTCATCAGCGGGCCCTTCCAGTCCACCCTGTCAAAGCGCGCCAAGGGAGCCATCCTTGCCTTCCAGGAATTTGTCAGCAAATGGCAGGGATTTCTTTCGGAAGGGTATCCCACCCTCGCCGAAATGACCCAGGACATGGTCCGGGAAATGGAGTATCTCCCATGGCTGAAACGCTCCTGCAAGGACGCGGAGGAAGCCACCCAGCGCGAAAACGGCATCGGTGAACTGTATGAAAGCATCCGCAGCCGCCCCGTGCGCAACGAACCCGAACTGATCGACTTCCTCGGCAGCGTCTGCCTGGATGACGAGCGCGATACCGGCAAGGACGATCTCGAAAAACAGCAGGGAGTCACCCTCATCACCCTGCATGCCAGCAAGGGACTCGAGTTCCCCCACGTCTATTTGCCGGGGTTGGAGGAAGGCATTCTCCCCCACAAGCGCAGCACCGAGGAAGGCACCCGCGATGAGGAACGCCGCCTCCTTTATGTCGGCATCACCCGCGCCCGGGAGCGGCTCACCCTGACATGGTGCGCCGCCCGCACCAAATGGGGCGACCGCCTCCCCAGCCAGGGCAGCAGCTTCATCCGCGAACTTGACCCCCAGTTCGTCCAGCGCGCTTCATGGAGCGAACTCCGCAACCGCCCCGTTTCCCTCGACGAAGCCAAAAACCGCTTCAGCGCCATGCGCCAGATGCTGGGGGAGTAAGCATCCTTGGAAGGGACCCTGACTTCGGGCGGGACGGGCTTTGACAGGGCCGGCCTTACGCACCATGGATGGAGCGTCCAAAAGCTGCTCCGGTCGCTGGCGAGGTGGAGAGCGGGACTGATATCCCGGTAGATTAGCGAGCGAGCCGAGCCTTGGATGAACACATTCCCCCCGCTATGCCATGAAAGCTGAACTCCTTTATCTCATCATCGGCTTGTTGCTGGTGCTCGTGGCGCTCTCGGGCACCTTTGTGAAGCGGCTGCCGTTTACGCCGACCATGGTTTATCTGGGGCTGGGGGTAGGGCTGGGACCTGTGGGGCTGGGGCTTTTTCTGGTGGATCCGCTCCGTCATGCGCCACTCCTGGAACACGCGGCGGAAGTAGCGGTCATTATTTCGCTATTCACGACGGGACTTAAGCTGCGCGTGCCGCTGAGCGATAAGATTTGGCGGATTCCGATCCGGCTGGCTTTTGTTTCGATGACCATTACGGTGGGCTTGGTGGCATTGGTGGCCTTTTATGCGATGGGATTGCCGGCGGGTGCGGCGATCTTGCTGGGTGCCATCCTTGCGCCAACGGATCCGGTGCTGGCCTCGGAGGTGCAGCTCAAGAGTGCGGCGGACTCGGATAAATTACGCTTCAGCATCACGGGGGAAGCGGGCTTGAACGATGGCACGGCCTTTCCCTTTGTGATGCTGGGCCTGGGGATGCTGGGCCTGCATGAGCTGGGGGAATGGGGTTGGCGCTGGGTGGCGGTGGATGTGATTTGGTCGGTGGCCGGGGGACTGGCGCTGGGCGGCGGGGCGGGTTTGTTATTGGGCAGGGTGGTGTTGTATTTGCGGCGCGAACATAAGGAAGCCCTGGGTCTTGATGAATTCCTGGCCCTGGGGTTGATCGCCTCGGTTTATGGGGCCGCCCTGCTCCTGCACACCTACGGATTCCTCGCGGTCCTGGCGGCGGGATTGGCCCTGCGGTCGATCGAGCGGAAACACACCGGGGAGGACATCCGGCAGGAACAAATGGATGGTAATATGGCAGGCGGGGCGGAGGAGCGCGCCACGCATCCGGAATTGGCAACCACGCACATGACTGAGTCTCTCCTGGGATTCAATGAACAGATGGAGCGGGTCTTTGAGGTGGGGGTGGTCCTGGTGATTGGGGCCATGCTGACGCCCCAACTGATCCCATGGGAGGATTTCTGGTTTGTGGCGGTGTTATTCCTCCTTATCCGGCCGTTGGCGGTTCTGACCGGCACCATTGGCAGGAAGGTGGGTACGATCAGGCGCGGGATGATCAGCTGGTTGGGCATCCGGGGTATCGGGTCCCTTTATTATCTGATGTATGCCGTAAACAAGGGGCTGCCGGAGGAACTGGCGATGCGGCTGATTTCGCTGACCTTATGCGTGATCGCGGTGTCGGTAATCGTCCACGGGATCTCGGTAACGCCGCTTATGGCATGGTATCGCAGCCGGCAAAAACCAAAGGCCACATCCACCGGAACGATCGGTTGAGATGGCGTTTGAGTGAAATATGGCATCACTCGGTCGCCCCCAAGGCGGAAACCCGGTGAGACTCGCTAACAGTAGCCGTATCAGCGCGGGGTGGGTCAGCCCCTAATCCGTCAGGGATTGCAAGGTAAGAACGTGCTCCTGCAACGGTGGCAGTAATTCCTCTTTGATCACTTGTTTCACTTCGGAATCGACGGCATCATTCTGGAGGGCGTCTTCGTATTCGCTGATCCCATGTTCTTCGCCTTGTTTAAGAGCGGACATAGCCGATGAGTCGCCGAACAACGCGGCAAAACTTTCAACCGCCCGCGCGAAGCCGCCCCATGGACCGGAATCCGTGGAAGGGTTTCCTCCCAAATCGCTGATCAGTTCGCGCAGGGTCTGGACACTGTCCAAATGGTCGGTCCGCATATCCTCCAAGTCGTTTTCGGCGGTGGAGCCGGGGAACTTGTGAATGACATGACTGTAGGTTTCGATGGCGGAAAGTTCGCCTCGCAGGAGGGAATCCAGCACTTCGATCGTAGCATCGGTTGTTTTCATGGGAATGATTGGGAGTGGGGTGTCTGTCGGCAAAACCAAAATCGGTTTCGCCCGGCGATTCTGACGGTGCAAATTCCGGACCGGGTCGGAGTTTCCCGTAAATTCCGCCACTGGAGGTCGTGGGTGACCGCATTTCACGACACTTCCCGTCGGATTTCCCGCACATTGCGAAAACGATACTGTTCCTGAATAGATGGGTTTGGCCAGAGTTCCCCAGGTGCTGATGGAACCCCAGTCAGGCTCCACGTTGCGGGAATCCGTTTCTTCATGTATTTGGAATCCATGATGGAAAAATGAGCGGCCACACCGGAGGCAATCTTGCCCTCAGGGCTGGCTGAGCCACCAGAAGGCGAGGGGGACGGTGACGAGGGCGGCCAGATGGGTGACGAGGGTGGCGGAGGCGGCAAAGGCGGGATCGCCGCCGTAGAGCCGGGCCATCATGGGTGAAACCGCCGAGGTGGGCATGAGGGCCACGATGATGGCGAGGATTTCGAGATCCGGAGAGAGGGGCAGGGCGCGGATGATAAAAATATAAAGGAGCGGCAGGAGGATCAGGCGCACTCCGGTGAAGAAGGCGAGATCCCGGGACTGGCGGCGCTGGAAGGATCCATGCAGACTGGCTCCAATAATCACCAGCATGAGAGGCACCGCGATGGATCCCGCGTTTTTGCAGGCTCCGAGCAGGGGAGCCGGGAGGAAGTCGCGGGTGCCGGTCCAGGCGAGAGCGATGGCCGCGAACATACTCAGGATGGCGGGTGAGAAAAGATGTTTCAGGGTGGAACGCCAGCCGTCATGTCCGCCGAGGGTGAGCACTCCCAGGGTCCAGAATCCGATGGTGGAGCCAAGATTGAAGACGAAAAAATCCGCGAGGGCCGTGGGGGGCAATCCCGGGCTGTTCTGGATGATAAAGATGGGGAGATAGACAAAGTTGTTGATAGTGCAGCAATGGACAAAGGTCCGGCGGTGGGGGGGCTGCTGGTTTTGCAGGGCGAAGCGCAGCAGCAGCCCGCAGCCCATGCCGGCGGCCATGAGCCCAAGGGCGAGGGCGGGCATCAGCCAGAGCTGCTGGACCCGGCCGGGATCAAAACCGGTGATGATGCTGTGGAAGATGAGCAGCGGATAAAACAACTCCGTGCAGATCCGGCCCCAGCGGCCGAGGTCATCGTGCCCGGCATAGCCCCGCCGCCGGATGAACCAGCCCAGCAGAAACAGCCCGAACAGTTCCGCGATGGAGGATAGGATGATGAGAGCGGAAGGCAAGGGAGACCGGGGTTGCCGTGATAGGTTGTTGGTTATCCGCGGGAGAGGACTTCAGGAGGAGAAAATTCCTGACAACGAATAATCAAAAACGAATCACCAAAAACGAATAACTAAAAACTAAAAACAAAAAACTGACAGCTATTTTCCTCCCCCAGCCCCTTTCCTCTTTTTCCGGGCGGCGCGTTTGGCGGTCGCTGCGGCCTTGGCTTCATCAATGGCATCCTGACGTTTTTTGATGAGGCGGCGGAGTTTGGGCCAATATTCCCTGCCAACGATATAACCGCAGCAGCTTTTGGTGCCGCAAAGGCAGGGATGGTCCTCCCATGTTTCGAGGTCGAACCCGTAGTTGAAGCCGAGTTCGGTGCCTTCGGGGATGTTTTTGGTGGCGACCAGCCAGATGGTGCCCCGGATGATCTGGGCCTCGCAGTTTGGTTCGCAGGTGTGATTGATCAGCCGGGCATCATTCCACGGGACATTGCCGTCGATGTCATGTTTTTTATTGAGGACAAAAATGTAGACTGCGCCTTCGCCGGTTGTGGCGCTGTCCTCGATCTGGGCGTTGCCGCGGCGGGTGGATTCGGCTTTGGTGATTTTGTGGCCCTGGTAGTGGATGATGCGGGTGCCCTTGGGAATGTCGCGGGCGGCGAAGACCCCGAGGTTGTGAACAGCAGATTGGCGGACAATATACCAGGGTTCGGCAGGGGCAGCGGGCATGGAGGGCGGGGCAGGGATGGGATGGGATGGGATGGGATGAAGGTCGCGGTGGGCGCAGCTTGATTTATCAAAGCGCGGTGCCAGGATGAGTGGAGCACAGCCTGTTCCGAATTCAACATCACCCGCTGACCGTCATGAATGATTTTCCCACACCCGCCGATCCGGCTCCTCCCGCCGCTGACAATATCATCGAAGCCGTCCATGAACTGAAGGCGGCGGCCGAGGCCAAAGCCAGGGAATTGGGTCAGGCGGCCGGCGAAAAAATCCATGAAATCCGGGATGCCGCCGGCCGGGTCCTTGGCGATTCGCAGGACCGCTGGAAGGAATTGGGGGACCATGCCGTGGCCTATGTGAAGGAAAACCCTGGCAAGGCCGTGCTGGCGGGGCTGGGGGCAGGATTTCTCATCGGCCTGCTCTTCCGCGAAAAATAACCCCTTAACCCTGCCTCCGCCATGTCCGCCGAACTTTCCTCCTCCGAACCCGAGTCCATTCCCAATCTGGTAGTCCTGCCGCCCGTAGGCTCAGAGCCTTTGCCGGAACCCGCCACTTCGCCGGTTCCGCCCGGGCTTCCCCCCGTGCTGGCGGCCTTGGCGCGCAATCCCCTGGTGCTCGCCGGCGGGGCCGTGCTGGCCGGGGTGGTGCTCTCCCGTTTTATGGCCACCCCATCGGCCAGAAAAATCGCACGCGAACTGGCGGCGGAAGCCATCAAACAACTGCGGCCCGCGGCCACCGGAGCCGCCGGGATGGCCGGAACCGCCGCTGCCGGCACCCTGTTGGAGAAAGGAATCGAAAAATACGGGCCGCAAATCGCCGATTACGGAAAGAAAATGCTTGCGGATCTCATGAAGAAAAAAGAATAACGCGGCCTTGCCCGCGCCGCCTGGTTCCGGACTGTGGCCCAACTTTTCCCATCCATCCTTTATCCCATAGAGCATCCCCCTGAATGAGCGAGGCGACAGAAGTATCCCAGGACACCGTGGCCCCGCTGGGCCATGTGGACGAATATCTAAAAATCGGTCAGGAATATGACTGTTCCGACATCCACCTCGCCACCGCAGCCGCTCCTCTTTGGCGGCGGTATGGCCAGTTGCAGCAGATTTGGGGCAATGCGGAAAAACTGACTTCGGAGGACACCCAGCGGCTCGTGGAAGGCTTTCTCGGTCCCAAGGAGACGTCCCGGCTTCAGGAACGCGGAGACGTTGATTTTGCCTATGCGACCGATTTCGGCCGTTTCCGCGCCTCGGTGGTCCGGCAGCGGCTCGGCTATGACATGGCATTCCGCATCATTAATACCAAGGTCCGGACGATGGAGGAACTGGCCCTTCCAGGCAGCCTGAAGCCCCTGACACAGTATCACAATGGACTGGTACTGGTGACCGGCTCCGTGGGTTCCGGCAAATCCACCACCCTGGCGGCTCTCGTCGACTCCATCAATATGGAGCGCAATGACCACATCATCACCCTCGAAGACCCTATCGAATACGTCTTCGAGTCCAAAAACTGCCACGTCAACCAGCGTGAGGTGCACAGCCACACCGACTCCTTCGCGGCCGCCCTGCGCGGCGCACTCCGGCAGGACCCTGACGTGATCATGGTGGGGGAAATGCGCGACCTGGAAACCATTTCCCTCGCCATTACGGCCTCGGAAACCGGACACTTGGTGCTGGGCACGCTGCATACGGGTTCCGCGCCCCGGACTTTGGACCGCGTGTTGGATGTGTTTCCGACGGACCAGCGGGACCAGATCCGCATCATGGTGAGCGAATCCCTGCGCGGCATCATTTCCCAGCAGTTGGTGCCGCGGAAGGATGGCAACGGGCGGGCCCTTGCAATTGAGCTGCTGGTCAATACTCCGGCGGTCGCCAACTGTATCCGGGAAGGCAAGACCTTTATGTTGCCCGGCATCATGCAGACTGGCCGCGCCGTGGGCATGGTCACCATGGATGATGCCCTGAAATCGCTCTACGACCGTGGAGTGATCACTGCCGAGGACTGTCTCTTCCGGGCCAATGATCAGGACCAGATGCGCAAGGATCTCAAAATGTAAACCCCTCTGCGGCCCGCTGGTTTTCCGCAGGCTGCTCCTATTTTCACCCTTCTTTTTCCGACTGCCATGGCTGCTGTCATCGACCAACTTTTCCACCATCTTATTGAACTCGGCGGCTCCGACCTCCATATCGCTGAAGGCCAGCCGCCCAAGGTCCGGGTGCACGGCGGGGTCCGCGCCATCTCCGAGGAAATCCTGACCCGCGAAGTCATGGAGAACATGATGACGGGCATTTGCGATGCCCGCGCCTGGGAAAAGTTCCTCGCCCGGGGCGACTTGGACTTTGCCTATGAAATGGATGAGGATTCCCGTTTCCGCTGCAACTTTTACAAGCAGCAAAATGGTTATGGCGGAGTTTTCCGGCTCATCCCGACCAAGATCGCCACCTTGGAACAACTGGGCATTCCCCAGGTAGTGAAGCGTTTCGGGGAAATGCGCAGTGGCCTGGTGCTGGTCACCGGTCCGACCGGATCCGGCAAGTCGACCACCCTTGCCGCCCTGATTGATTACATCAATATCAACTACGCCCGTCACATCATCACCGTGGAAGAGCCCATCGAGTTTGTGCACCGCAACAAGATGAGCATCATCACCCAGCGTGAGGTGCCCATCCAGACGCCTACCTTTTCCGACGGGTTGCGGGCTTCCCTCCGTGAAGACGCCGATATCGTGCTGGTCGGGGAAATGCGTGACCTTGAAACCATCTCGCTGGCGCTGACTGCGGCGGAAACCGGGCTGCTGGTCTTCGGCACCCTGCACACCAACAATGCCCGCAAAACAGTCGACCGTCTCGTCGACGTGTTCCCCTCCGACCAACAATCCCAGGTGCGCACCATGCTGGCCGCTTCCCTGCGCGGGGTGGTAGCCCAGCTCCTCATGAAGAAGGCCGACGGCAAGGGCCGTGTCGCGGTGAATGAAATCCTCGTCGCCACCCCGGCCGTCGCGGCCATCATCCGGGAAGGAGCCACCCAGAAGCTTACTGACGTTATTACCGGGGGTGCGGCCTACGGCATGCAGTTTATGGACCAGGCGATCTGGGAGAACCTGAAGACGGAAAACGTCAGCCCGATGGAAGCCTACATGAAGGCCATCGACAAAAACCGCTTCAAGAAATATCTGCCCAAGGAAACCGCCGACACCATGGCGGGGTGAACTATTGAGCCAAAGGAGGCGGTGACAAACACTTCCGGGGCCAAGTCTTCGGCTTCGTGGGGATTTGACAGCCGCATGGCCAGAAATGCCCGGATGCCGGACTGATAACGCATCAGGATTTTCCCAATCGCTTTCACATTTCCCGCGTGGGCCGCAGAAATCAGGGTCGTGTTCTCAGGATCTGAAGTCATGGGTTACCTGAGTTTGTCCCGCACGCGGGCCCACGACACAAAAAAACAATACCCAGGCGCAATTCCCCTCATCAAGGCCCGCAAATAAAAGTGCGGATGGATGAACAGGCGTTTTGGAAGGATGGATTAACAATGATTTGGGCCGAAAAACTTGACGGCAACGGCCCAATTGACCTTAATCGCTGGACCCCATTTCCTGATCATCAGTCAGCCCTCCAACGCTATCCCCTCCCCACACCATGAATCTTATCTACAAGACCCTCTGCAGTGCCGCCCTGCTGGCGGTGGTTCCCCCGGTCCTTGCGGGGAACTTCCAAGCGAATTTTAACGATGGGCAGACTCCGGCCGGAGCGACCCTCTTCGGCAACACCGGCGACAACAATGCCGGAGTCATCGAATTGACGGGAGGCGTGGACAATTCCGGCTGCCTGAAACTCACCAAAGCTGTCAACTCGGCTCAGGGCTCGATGATCATTGATGATTTGGATGCCGGTGCCGCCGTCAACTCCTTCACCGCCACCTTCAAGGTGCGGATCGGCGGGGGAACGTCCACCCCGGCGGATGGCATGAGTTTTTGCTTTGGCAGCGATGTCAACGGTGCCTTTGGCGAAGCCGGGACGGGATCGGGACTGCGGGTGGGTATAGATATCTACAACAATCCCGACAATGCCCCTGCGTTCAAAATTTCCTGGGGTGGGGTTCAAGTGGCCACGACCGGAATTCTCCCTATCGCCAGTATCGTCACTGGAGCCAACTTCGTGGATGTTCTGGTAAGGATCAATCCGAGCGGCACTTTGGACGTGGTCTACAACGGCACCCCATTGATGACCAACCTGAACATTGGGTTCCAGCCGGTGATTGGCGGCCGCTTTGGTTTTGGGGCGCGCACCGGTGGGGCGACAGCCAATCATTTTGTCGACGACATATCCATCACCACGTCACTGGGGGACTTCCTGGCACCTGCCGTGGTGGTGCCGCCGCGGTCGGTCAGGATGGTGAATGGGTATACCACCACTCTGAGGGTAACGGCCAACGATCCGGCAAACACTACCTACCAATGGGAGCGAAAGCTACCAGGGGCTCCGGGGTTTACCCCGGTCGCAGGCGAGAATGCGGACACCCTGACCACTGCAACCCTTGGACTCGCGGATTCGGGCACCGAATACCGGGTGATCCTGACCAATCCAGCATCGGTCGCGGTCACTTCCGTACCTGCGGTGATCGAGGTGGTATCGCTGCCACAGGGCACTCCGAACACGGTGTCCTACAATTTTGATGACGGCAACACGCCGGCCGGCACCAACAACTACGGCACGGCGGTGGCCCTGCTGAACGGAGGATTCGGGGACAGCGGGTTTATGCGGCTGACCGAATCTCTGGGCGGACAGGCGGGAACCTGGACGGTGGACGACCTGAACAGCGGCCTGCCGGTGGAAAGCATCGATATCGCTTTCCGGCTCCTGATGACCCCTGATCCGGGTGCCGTTCCGGCAGATGGATTCGGATTCCACTGGGCACCCAATTTGCCGGAAAGCGGCTTCCCCAACGCGGAGGAGCCGGTGGGCAGCGGGCTGTCGGTAGGCTTCGACGTGTATAACAATGGTGCGAATGAAGCTCCGGCGGTGGATGTGTTCTGGCTGGGGACCCGCATTGGCGGTTCTGCGCTGCCTGTTGCGGTGCTGAATACCGAAGGAGCCTTCGTGGATGTGCAAATCCGGCTGTCCTCCCTCGGCAGGGTGGACGTGGCCTTCAATGGGGAGGTGGTGGCATGGCAAGTGCAGATTCCGGCCTGGACTGCCTTTTCCGGTGCCAAGTATGGTTTCGCGGCCCGGACTGGCGGTGCTTTCCAGCAGCATGCCATTGATGATGTCCGGATCAAATCGGTGCCCTACTCCGGCCCCATCGGCCTCATCAGCCATCCCGCCAATGCGACGGCTTTGGTGGGCCGGACCGCCACCTTCTCGGCCACCAGCAATGACCCCACCCGCACGTCCTATCAATGGCAGATTTCTGTGGGAGGCGCAGCCTTCACCAATATAACCGGAGCCGAATCGCAGACCTACACCACTCCGGTTCTGGCAGTCGGGGACAATGGCAACCAATACCGCGTTCGGTTGACCAGCACCGGCAACGCCAGCACGGCCGATTCCAATCCGGCACTCCTGACAGTAGTCGATCTGGTGGCTCCTCTCACGGGTCCTATCGTGAACCGCTTCAACAATTTGACCGACGTGGACAACCAAGGCACGGCCCCGGCCGCCGTTCAAACCCTGAGTGGAAATTATACCTTCGAAGGTGATGCCAGCAATGGCTATCTCGTCCTGACTCAGGCGGCCAATTCGCAATTCGGCACTTTGGTGGTGGACGACTTGAATGGAAACGCCGCCGTGGGCGGCTTCACTGCGTCCGTGAAAACGCAGTTGGTCGGCGAGAATCCCGCCGACGGCTGGAGCTTCAGTTGGGGTACCGGAATCGCGCCGGTGCAGGTTTACGGGGGATTGGAGGCCGGGCTGGGCAACGATCTCCGGATCAGTTTCATCACCTATGGCCCCAGTGGTGTCAGCATCCGCGTCAATTTCCGTGGAGTCGCCCTGGCCAACATCCCGGTGCCTTTGGATTTGCTGCAATCGGCTCCCGGCACCTTTGAGGAAGTGCTGATCCGGGTCACTCCGGCGACCAGCACCACCAGCGCTCTGTTGGATGTGGCGCAGGATGGCCAACTGGTGATCCGGAATCTGGCGCTGCCGGGCCTCCAGGGCATTGCCGGCGGACGGTTTGCCATCGCGGCCCGCACTGGCGGTGCCAATGAACTCCACGCCTATGATGACCTCGTGATTACCACGATTCCCTATGTCGGCCCCATTACGCTGGTGAGTGCTCCACCTGTGGCCCAGACCATTTTGGAGAACTCCGCCGTGACCCTCACGGTGGAGTCCAGCAATCCGGCGGTGACAACCTACCAATGGCAGCGGGCTCCGGCCGGCAGTGACGTGTTCGCCAACATCCCCGGGGCTACAGAGCTGTCTTATACCACGCCGCTGCTGGCTCTCCCGGAATCCGGCGTGAAATTCCAGGTTGTGAGCACCGGGTCCACCAATGCGGTGACGACGGCCCCTTCGGTAATCACGGTGGTCACTCCAGGGCTCCCTGCCACTTGGGACCGCATCATCGATTTCGACGATGGAAATGCTCCGGGCGACGCGCTGCTGCTGGGGACAGCCGGCGTCTTCCTGTCGGGAGGAGTAGGCGATACAGGAGCGCTGGTGCTGACGACAGCCGTGAATGGCCTGCAGGGGTCCATGGCCCTGGGAGATCAGGACGGCGGAGAGCCAGTCAGGGGGTTTGTCACCAACTTCCAGCTCCGCATTGGCAACGGGTCCAACCCGCCGGCGGACGGAGCCAGCTTTGTGTGGGCCCCTTCCGCCATTACCGCCCCGTTTGGCGAAAGTGGCGCAGGCATTGGTCTGATCGTATCCTTTGATATCTATGACAATGAAGACGGCAATCCTGACAATGAAGCCGGGGAAGCACCCGCCATTGAGGCAATGTGGAAAGGGGAATCGCTCGGCAATGTCCGGGTGCCCCGCAGCCTGCTCGAATCCGGATCCGAGTTCCGCAACGTGATTGTGCGGGTCAATCCGGAAGGCACCCTTGATGTGATCTTCGGCTCCCGGGTGCTCTTCTGGAAAACTCCGCTTCCCGGGTTTGCGCCCGTGTCAGGAGGCAATTTCGGGTGGGGGGGCCGCACCGGTGGATTGAATGCCGAACAGGCAGTCGACAATATCTTCCTAACCACCTTCGTGGGGGATGCTCCCTCCATCCAGGTCGTGCAGGCTGGCGGAAACGTGGTGATCACTTTTGACGGGGTGCTCGAGTTTTCCGACACCCTGAATGCTTGGACCCCGATGCCGGGCCAGGCCAGCCCGCTGATCCTGCCTCTCAATAGTCTGAGCGGCCATCGCTACTACCGCTCACGCAAATAAGGAGGGCCCGGAGCCGGTCCTGACATCGCTTGGCGGGAGGCCCTGACTGGGGCCTCCCGCGCTGGTTTCGGGCGGGGCCGGGCCTCGGCCCGGTTTGGATCCTGGCAAGCCACTGCCGTCGGGACCCTCAATTGGCTGCGGCCCTATCCGTTCCGGAAGCAGGCGCGCCAGCCGGAGCTTCTGCGGTGGCTGGTTTGCCGTCAAGGAAGCCGGTGATCACCTCGTTGATTTTCCCTTTCAATTCCCGTTGCTGGCGTTCCTGGATCGTGGTGAGGGCGCGGCGGAGGGCCGGGACATCAAATTTATCCTTGATGGAGAAATCGGTGCGGCGCTGCTGCACCTCTTCCCAGGCGCTGACCACTTGTTTCCAGAAAGGGGCTTCGGTGGACCAGAACGTCAGGGCGGGCTGGAAATCGAAATTCGTGGTGCGCGTGTAGGTGTTCAGGCCAAATTCCCGGGCGAGGGGCAGGCGTTGGCCATCGCGGAGTTGAAGTTTGGTATTGTCCTGTTCGTGGGCCCAGCCGTGCGGGGTTATGGTGTGCCGGTTGGTCCCACCCAGCATTTCATAATCTTTGCGTTTGGTGTGTTCGCGGCGCGGCAGGGGACGGGCGGTGTCGGCGCTGGTCCATTCGCTGATCTGGCCCCGGTGCACCCACCGGCCAATGCTTTCATAACGCGGGCTGTCGTCCACCTGGGTCACCTGCTGGGACCAGGTCCCGGCCACTTCCCCGGGGCTGAGGTCGTGCATGCGCCAACGGTTATTGCCCTCGAACTCACAAAGACGGGTGTCCTCAAACGTCCAGATCTGCGCCCAGTGTTTGATCACCGTTTGGTCGGCAACGAGGAGATGCTGCAGGGCAATGCGGCGGGGGGTGTCTTCTGTGACGATCACCAGTTCATGTGCGGTTTCCTCATAACTTTCAGTTTTGGACTCGTAGTCTTTTTGCAGGCTCAGGGTTTCCTTGAAATGGAAGTTCACTTTGAACTGCCCGGCCATGGCGAGGATGGCCTGGCGGTCCTGGGCGGAAGGTTCGCCGGCCTGGAGTAGACCGGAGGCCAGCACAGTGCCGGAGAGGAGGATGAGGGAGGTTTTCATGGCAATGGAATGCAGTAGGTGGGAAAAGATGGTCAGGAAAATCAGCGGGCCCCGAAGCGCCGCTGGCGGGTAATGCTCCAAGGGTGAAACTGGTCCACGGAGGGAGCGTTCCCCGCAGCCACATCGTCTGGAAGATCCTCGGCCAGGACCACACGGTAAATCAGGCTCTGCCGCGCCAAGGGGCGGCGGCGTGACCGGTGGTTTAGTCCCCTTCACCGACAGCTCCTTCGGCAGCTTACCCAGCGTGCGAGTCCGCGCCGTCGGTTCCCGCAGCGCCGGCCCGTGGTGCGGCAGCATCACCGCCCGCGTCCAGCAGGCCGCCGGGGCGCGCCGCCACCGGAGCCCGCTGGGAGCGCCGCCGTCCCGGCGGCCCCATAGCCCCGGCAAACTCACAAGCACCGCACCAAACCCCAACCCAACCAAAACACCCCGTCGTCCGGCTCACCCCGGGCGGCGGGGTTCTGTTTCCTGAAACCTGCCACTGACAGGATGTGCGGCAAGTCGCTACCAATGTCTGCCAAGTGGTCCAGACCTCCCTTCGTGGCTTTGAGCCAAGCTAACCCGCATACCCTTTACGGCATCTTTGGTGATGGCCAGTGGACGAATAAAGACCGCCTCCCGGATGCCCTATTGCGCGACCTTATCGAGCATTTCTCCCGGCTCTCTTTGGGGAATGCGGCGGCCAAGGTGGATATCCTGGGGCAGTCCTACGAATACCTGATCAAGAAGTTCGCTGACGCCACCAACAAGAAGGCGGGCGAGTTCTATACCCGACGCTCGGTAGGGAGGCTGATGGTGAATCTGTTGGATCCCCGGCAGGGTGAGTCCTCGTCTTCCGGCAAAAGAAAGTGAAGGACCGGAAAAACAAGGGTTCATCGTCGATGCCCCGAAGCAGTTTAAAACCGGCCGCGCCCAGAGCGAACTGCTCCCCGAGCACGTCGCGCGCATCTACGGTCGGGTCCGCGACTACACGGATGTCGAGGGCATCGCCCGCCTCGTCTGGAAGTGGACCTTCCTTCACGGACTGCGTCCGGCCTAATGACGGCGCCGGCGCAGCAGGCAGGCGGCACCCAAAACACCCAAAGTGAAGGTGGTGGGTTCCGGCACGGCCATATAATCTACGGCGTTCAGCAACATCCTGGTGCCATCAGCAGTGAGATCGAAAATGCCGGCCGCCTCGCTGGTAATACCCCGTTCCCGGCTCCCCGAAAGAAACACGAGACGGTGACCACCGAGGACCGACGCCGGAGTGTTGGCCATGGTTGCCCCGGCAAGCCATTCCGCGATGACTGGGCCGTTAACGGCCGGATCTCCGGCAGTGCCGACCCTCGCAAGCAGGGTGCCACTACCCGCCAGCGGATTGTTGTTGACAGAAATACCGGCCTGAACATTCGTCCCGAAAGTGACTTCGGAGGCGAAGGCGTTCACTGTCGTATTGCTGCCGTCGAGCGACACTCCCGCGAAAACCGGGTGGGCGGGATTATTGACGGTGAGACGAATAGTGTCCACGATGGCGTCGGTCGGAATAAACGTATCCGGCATGGTTTCCCCCGTGGTGAATCCCGCGCGGCTGGCCCGCAGGGTGTAGCCCGACATCATGATGGTCGGAGCAGTCAGGGCGTTCCATGCGGTGGCCCCGGCACCTTGAAAACTGCCGCTGGCCACGGACCGGCCGACGATGATGAGATCGAAGCTGTTCAGCAGCGCCGCATTGGGCGTGCCCGACTGGACAATCCGCGTGACGGTGTGGCCGTTGGCGGCCAGAAGGTTGGTATAGCCGATATCAGGTGCCTTGGTAAACCCGGCCGTCACCGCCGCAGCCGTCGGGGCATTGTCACCGGAGTGGAAACTCACCCAGGCAATATTTGCGGCGGAAGCGGAAAGGGCACCTGCAAGACTGAAAAGGATCCCGGGAAAGAGGGTGGATTTCATGGAAAGCGGCTAGGGGGGTAATGCTTCCCCGGATTTTCCGGGGGGATTCGTTCGTTTTATGTGAAGTTTCCGTCACAAAAGCAAATCAAAATAAAAATTTGCCCAAACTACTTCCCCCATAGCCCCAGCAGCCTGTCGGCCTCTTCCGGTTACTCGAAAACGATGCAGAGCCCAACGATGGCAGATTTGAAACTTGGGCCATTCCGGGTGGTCGTCCGTAGCCGTTTGGGCCAGGGCAGGGCGGGGCTGGGGGGGCGGGGCCGGCCGGATTTTCCGGGAGGGCGGAGGAATGATGATGACGCGCGCGCCAATCCAGGGCAGCAATCAGGGTATGCGCTACAAATCCATCTTTGTTGCTGCGAAGGCGGCGACCTATTCCGAGGAGGTGCTGTTTTCCGGAACAGTGACCAAGGAGAGTGATGTGTTCATCGACGGGGAGGATCTGGCCCGGCAGTGTGAAGCGGCCTGCAACCGCCTGGACGGGGAAGGATATGAGGTGATCACCATCACGGAAACCACGCGGGGCAGCTATTTCCGGCTGAATGGGGCCATGCCGGCATGGTCCATGACCCTGGGGCTGGTGATTACGGCGCGATTGAAAGGATAAGGTGGATTGGGCCCCCGGAGGAAAGTCAATTTGGCCTTTATGCGGCCTCCCCGGTGTGCAGGATGGGGCAATGCAATATCTGGTCAGGCACCGCACGGTCTATCATTATCCGGAAAGGGTGGCGGAGTCGCACCATATGGCGCGCCTGCGGCCGCTGGAGCATGGGGGGCAGCGGTGTCTGCAGCATGAGTTGGTGATTGATCCGGTGCCGGCGGTGCGGGAGGAGAGGGTGGATGCCTTCGGCAATCTGTGCGTTTTCTTCGCCCAGCAGGCCGCCTATGAAGTGCTGACGGTGGAGGCGGTCAGTGTCGTGGATACGGCGGCTGGCGTGGTGACAAATCTCGAGGCCTCGCCACCGTGGGAAGAAGTGGTGGATCTCCTGGCGGAAGATGCGGCGGCCGTGCACCTCGAGGCCCAGCCCTTCCGCTGGCCGACCAAACAGGTGCCGGTCAGTGATGCCCTTGCAGACTATGCCCGGCTGAGTTTCACCCCGGGCTGTCCCCTGCTGGCGGCGGCGCGGGATCTGACGGCGCGGATTTTCCGGGACTTCCGCTTTGACCCCCTCGCGACGACGGTGAGCACGCCGGTGGAAACGGTGCTCCGGCAAAAGCGGGGGGTTTGTCAGGATTTCGCCCATCTGGCGATCGCGTGCCTGCGTTCGCTCGGGCTGGCGGTGCGGTATGTCAGCGGCTATCTGGAGACGGCCCCGCCGCCGGGAAAACCCCGGCTGGTGGGGGCGGACGCCTCCCATGCATGGATTTCAGTTTATTGTCCCCGGTCAGGCTGGGTGGATTTTGACCCTACCAACAATTGCATTCCGGGGCACCGGCACGTGCGCTTGGCCCGCGGGCGGGACTTTGCGGATGTGTCGCCCCTGCGCGGGGTGACCTTTGGCGGCGGGGGGCAGCAGCCCAAGGTGATGGTGGACGTAATCCCGCAGACAGTCCCGCCGGTGGCCTTGGCTGACCTTGCCTCCCCCTTGCGCCAGAGCCAGAGTCAAACGCCGCCTCCCTTGGCCGGGGACGCGGTTTCTAACGGTTAAGGCGGCGGTCATGGCCTGCGGCTGTGCCGGCAGGAGTTTGTCAGGATCCCCGGCGCGGCCGGCTGGGACTGCTGCCCTGACAAAGCCGGGAGGGGACCGGGGTGACGTGCTGGTTGTGGATGGCAAAGACCAGATCCGCAGGGGGAGGCCGCATGGACACGCCGGCCGTGAACGTGCTGAAGGCGGGGAGCACCAGGGTCTGGCGGGCCGCCTGATACCAGAAACAGGGAGCCCGCAGGGAGGGGCCGCCACCGGCCGGGAGGGCCGCCACCGGATGCAGATGTCCGCTGATGGTGAAGTGGGGGGCTCCGGTGGCCCCGGCCGGATCGTGAATGAAACAGAAAGGGGAGCGGAACTGGACCGGTCCTGGCAGGTCAATGCCGCAGGATAGCGGAGGCATGGCGAGGCCCCGGTCATGGTTGCCGGTAATGAGGGTAAACTGGATGTCAGGGTGCGTGGCCCGCCAATGCTCCACCAGTGCGAGGATCACGGGAGACTGGGCCGTGGGCGCGTGGAAAAAGTCCCCGCAGCAGACCACCTCCCGGGCTCCGCTCCGGTGGATGGCGCGGCTCAGGCGGTCGAGGTCTTCCGCCGTATGGCCTTCCGGAATGGCGAGTCCATGGTGCCGGAGGTGGGCAGCTTTGCCCAGATGGAGGTCCGCGACCAGCAGGACGCGGGCTTCCTGCCAAAAGGCACAACGCTCCGGCAGCAAATGCAGGGTCTGGCCCCCCAGGGTGAGCAGGCGGTCAGTCGGCATGGGCTTGTTTGCCCCCGCCGATCTGGGCAGGATAAAAATAGGCAAGGAGGGTGCCGGTTCCCGGGCCGGCCCCGGACCACTGGTCAAGATCCAACGTCAACTGGATGACTCCGCCGGTGCGGAGACCCTCGATGACCGGAGCCCCGCAGAGCCAATGGGCCAGCAATTCGAGGCCGGGATTGTGGCCAAAAAGCACCGCATGCCGGGCCGTTGCCGGGAGGCCCTGCACTACCTCCACCAGGGAATGCAGCGGGGCTTCATAAATGCGGTGTTCCTCCAGAAGCGGCGTGCCCTCAAGGCCGGCGGCCTGCAGCACCAGCGTGGCGGTGGTGGCCGCGCGCGTGGCTGGACTGGTTATCACCACATCCGGTGCAAAGGCATGGGCAGTCTTGAGATGGCGGCCGATCAAAGGCGCATCGCGCAGGCCACGGGCGCTGAGCGGGCGCTGGAAATCCTGCTGGAGTGGGGGGCCGTGGTCTGATTTGGCATGGCGGATCAGGGTGAGGAGTTTCATTCGGAGTAGCCGGCGGCCGGGTGGGGCGGGGCAGGGGCCAGGGGGCGGGGGAAGGGGGCAGCGGTCAGCGGTCAGCGGTCAGCGGTCAGGAGTCAGGAGTCAGAAGGCAGAAGGCAGATGGCAGAAGGCAGAAGGCCGGGGTCAGCGGTGAGGGGT
>JBBQWG010000076.1:0-21197 GCA_038210825.1 Verrucomicrobiales bacterium | reverse complement strand
CCTGCCTGAAAATCCGGAGAAAAAGAGCGGGGAACGGTGCCGCCGCCCCCGTCCCGCCCGCGCCGTCCAAACAAGGCGTGCCCTAACTGGGAAAAATCATGTGGAATCCGGAATCAGGACCCTATCATCAGAATTGGGGGGTAAGCACTTTGCCCAATCAACGGGCTTGTCATTTTCACCGAAACTGAAATGGTAAAATCCCCCGCGCCGAAATCCCCGAGCTGATTGGTGGCGGTGACGCCGTAGGAAGCACCCTCGAACGAGGTCGCCCGTCCGGAGATTCCGGGATGGTTTCCGGAACCTCCGACCCGCGTTCCATGGCTGCGTCCAACGCTGTCATGAACATACGTCGTGCCGACCTCATCCATCCGCCAGTGGGCGATGAGTCCATCGGCGAGAGGCGCTGGCGGCGGTGGCTGGGATACGATAAGAAAGCCCGCCCCGACAAACGGGGGCTGGATATTCGCTTGTGAGAGACTTGCGTAATCGAACGATGCCCCCAGGACCAGATAGTCTCGGGTCGTAGTCGGGAGGTCGCTGTTATCCGGATCCGTCCAAATATAGGTCGCGTTTCCGTAAATTCCCAAGGCATACGCCAAGGCACTCCCGTCATAGCTACTTCCAACCGACAGGTATACTGGAGGGCCAACCGTAAACCCGTCCGATGCCGTATCAGTGCCAATGTAGGTAATGCCGGCCGCCGCGAAAAGGTCATCGAATTCCTTTGGAGTTGCCATTCGCGCGTTTGGGTAGACTGCCTGCGCATTTGCCAGCGCAGCCGCACTGGGAAGGCCCATGCTGTAGGACATATCTAGGAATCGAAGGCCGTCAGAAGGATTGTCGGGGTCGCTGATAATGTTGAGGTCGCCAACTTCAACAATGGCAGCGTGGGCAGAAGGCGCAGTCGCAGTCAACGCCACCATTGCAGTGAGCATGATGATCTGCAATCGACTGGGAGCCGAGCGCATGAAACGGGATGGGTTGAGTGTCATTTTCATAGAGGTGCACAGAGAGGCAGTGGAGTCTGCTATTTGGTCGGATAACGCGGACAAAGGTGGGGCATACATTAGTTTGCAAAAGCCAAGGTCGGGATTACAAAATACGGCACGATCTTTGGATATAATTTTCATAGACCCTTTTCATAGACCCCGCAGGGTGTCGAATCCGCCGGATAGGGGGGCGACGGGGTCTATCAGCACGTCCATTTCTTGCTGAAGTCCTGCGGCGGTCCGCTGCGGCTTTTGGGAGGGAGCGGATCGCTCCGAAAGCGCCCGCGGGTCGGAGCCAGTCCAAGAGTTGGCGTCAGACTGGGAGCGGGTTTGGGGGCTGGCTTTCGGAGCAGCTGAGTCGGATTCTCTTCACCTCCCCGCAAGTCCGGCCCATCGGCACTGCGCGCTACAGCCATTGCGACCGGCCACCCCTGCAAGACCGAAGGGGAAATTCCGCACTCCTAAATGGAAGCCGCCTTTCGGCCTTGTCTTCCCAATCGTGCTCTATGTCCGGTTCATTCGGGCGCTCCTCGGACTCCGGAGCTGCGCGCGGGAGATGAGGAAGAAGGCGGGAGCGCAGTTCCTCCCGATTTTGATTTCCACGATTTTGATTTCCCACGGAAATAATAAAACATTGATTTCCCACGGAAATAATACCAGGAACTCAACCCCGCAGAGCTACCGCCCCCATCGAAAAGCCCGCGAAGTCCCCACCATCAGGATTTGGTCGCTGCGTTTTACCTGGCCGGAAGCCAAAGCAAGGTGCAAGCCCATGGGGATGGAGGCGCAATGGTGTTGCCATATTGCCTGCGGCCAATTGTGCGGACACCACCTCAAGCCCGGTGAGGAATCCGGGACAGGTGGAATTCACATCGTAATCATTAGCTCGTCCGCCTCCGCGCCCAAAGTTGCGGCCACCATCGCGGCATTGCAGGGAAGGCAGGAGACAGAGGGATTTCTTCAATGCCGGAAATGAAAGGATCAATACCGCCGGTCATGCCGCCTGTCCCTAACTGGAAGTTCCCGTCCAGTCAAAGGTCTCGGCCACGGCCACGTCCGGATGCAGGCTCCGGCGCACCGGACAGCCATGGGCCGCCGCTTCCAGCCGGGCGCGGTGCGGATGATCCTCTGCCAGCGGCACGGTCACCGCGACTTCCAGCAAAGCTATCCGCCGCGGCGGTTCGGTGGTCATGTGTTTTCTTACCCGGGCCGTCAGGCCGGTCAGGTCCACCCCATGGCGGTCGGCCACAATCGCCATGGTGGTGGCGACACAGGTGGCGAGGGCGGTGCCGACCAGGTCCGTGGGCGAAAAACGCTCCCCCCGCCCCATGTTGTCCGCCGGGGCATCCGTGGCGATTTCAGATTGCGATGGACCATGCACTGCCACGCAGCGCAGACCCCCTTCATAACGAATATTGGCTTCAACCATACCCCGCCTTCTCTAAGGCCCATCCGGAGGGCCTGCAACTGCCGGGTGCCCTGCGGTTGCCTGGAAAAGCGGAAAACTATTCCTGCCATGGCGGAGAATCTGCATAGATTGGGGTGGTTACCCTATCCCATGATTGCCGCTCCTGCTTCCTTTTCGAGTCCATCGCCCGCCCATTGGATCGCCGGCCAGGCCGCCACGGGCGGATCCGGCACTCTAGCCCTGCACAGTCCGGTGGATGGATCTCCCCTTGGCCACCTGCCTCTAGCCGATGCGGAAGTGGTGGAAGCCGCCGTGGCTGGTGCCGCCACCGCCTTCGCCGCGTGGAGCCGGGTGCCGGTGAAGGAACGGGTCCAGGTGCTCTATCAATTCCGGGAAATTGCCCTGCGCCGTCTCCCGGAGCTGGCCGCCTGTGTCTCGCGCGAAAACGGTAAAAATGAGGACGAAGCCGCAGCGGGCATTTTGCGCGGGCTGGAGGTGGTGGAATTCGCCTGCGGCCTGCCGGCTCTGCTGGGTGGCGAGCAGATGGAAGTCTCCAGCGGCGTCGATTGTTATTCCCGGCGTTATCCTCTGGGTGTCGTGGCCGGCATCACGCCCTTCAACTTCCCTGCCATGGTGCCCATGTGGATGTTTCCCATGGCCATCGGCTGCGGCAATGCCTTTATTCTCAAACCCAGCGAACAAACCCCGGCCTCCCCGCTGATCCTCGCATCGTGGCTCAAGGAAGCCGGCCTGCCCGACGGCGTCTTCACTGTGGTCCAGGGCGGCCGGACCACCGTGGAAGCGCTGCTGGATCATCCCGGCATTGCCGCCGCCGCATTTGTCGGCAGCACGCCTGCTGCCAAGGCGGTGTTTCTGCGCGGCACCTCCGCCGGCAAACGCATGCTCACCCTCGGCGGGGCCAAAAATCATGTGGTGATCCTGCCTGATGCCGACCCTGTCCTGGTGGCGAAAAACCTCACCGCTTCCGCCACCGGCTGCGCCGGCCAGCGCTGCATGGCTGCCAGTGTCGCCCTGACAGTGGGCGACTGCCGGCATCTCATGGAGGCTCTCGCCGCCGAGATGCGCACCGTGCGTGCGGGCTTTGATATGGGTGCCATCATCAGCCCGGCCGCCCGCGACCGCATCGTCCGCTATATCAATGATGCCGAATCCGCCGGCGCTGAATTGGTGGTCGATGGCCGGAATCCTGACGTGCCGGCCGCCAAACGAGGCGGCAACTATGTCGGAGCCACTTTGATCGACCGCCTCGCTCCGGGCGCGCCCCCGTTGCGCGAGGAAATCTTCGGACCCGTGCTCTCGGTGCTCCGGGTGGAAAGCCTCGATGAAGCCCTGCGCATCGAAAACGCCAGCCCCTATGGCAACGCTGCTTCCCTCTACACCAGCAGCGGGGCCGCCGCCCGCTACTTTGAACAACACGCCGGGGCCGGCATGATCGGCATCAATATCGGCGTCCCCGTGCCCCGCGATCCCTTCGGCTTCGGCGGCTGGAACGCCAGCAAATTCGGCCATGGCGACATCACCGGACGCGACGCCGTCAGCTTCTGGACCCGGACCAAAAAGACCACCGTAAAATGGTCCGCTCCGGCTTCCAGCAACTGGATGTCCTGAGGCCGACACCCTCTGGCTGCATTTACTTCGCTGCGTTGCCGCTCTCCTGCGTGGGTGCGGGCGTTGCACCTGCGGGGGTGTTTGAGGGGATCAGTTTCCATCCTTGTGCCCTAACCTCCAGGGCGCTGTGGCCGCGGTATTGGTCGTAGACTTTTTCCATTTCCCCGATGCTGTCGAACCAACCGATCACAAACGCCGCGCCGAACGATTCGCCCGCTTTCACCGGGCGTTCGCCGACTTCGTGGATGAAACAGACGTAGCCGGTCCGCTGATGGCACCATGCTTCCGACGTGTCGCCGGGGTTGAGCACCATGCCGGCGAGCCACGGGCCGTCGGCTCCGGTTTTTGGGTCGCGCGTGCGGTAGGCGCGGATCATGCGCTCTGGCACACCGTCGCGGTCGCGGCGGTAGTTGAACTTTTCGTCAGGGGCAAAGTCGGTGAGGAATTCGCTGGCCGGGATCCTGCCATGATAACTCAGATAGATTTCGCTGAAGGTATCGCCCTGGTTGTGCCGGAGGTGGCCGGGAAGATCCTGACGGTAAAAAAGTTTTTCGCCGGAGTTGCGGCTGAGGATGCGGTCGGAGGAAATGAAATAACGTTTCCCGGCGGGGAAAACGAGGGTTTGTTTCCACTCCGACCCGGCTTGTTTGCCCGGCGCGGCCAGCGTGTAGGTCCAGCTTTGTTCGATGGCGGTGAAGTCTTTTCCCTGAATGACACGCGGCTTGAGTTCCTTGGCCTGGGTGCAGATTTGCGGACCTTCGATGCTGCGCTTGGGTGTCCTGCCATGCACGGGGTTGTTGAAGTCGTAGGGCAAATCTCCTGACAACTGGTCGCGGTAGGCCGCATCGCTGCCGGGTTCCATGATCCAATCCTGGATGTGGAGTCCGAAACCCAGTTCGCGGGCCCCGGTTTTTTTGTCGAGAAAGCTCCCTTTTTCAACCCCGCTGACATAACCTTTTTTCAGGATGGATGCCTCCAGGGCAGTCCCGCGCAGCATGATGCGTTCGTCGGATTCCTCTACGGCGAAGGGGCGCTCTGTAATTTCCTGCGCCTTCACGGAAGCTGGCAGCAGCAGCGCGGCGGTGCCTGTCATGGCCATGGCCATCGCCATGCGGAAGCGGAATGGGGCACGTGCTAGCATGGCTTGGAGCGGGCAGTTTTCAGCGGGTGACCACATCGGAAATATTTTTGTCTGTTGCCAGATCAGCCACCTTGGTCAATTCCCCGGTTCCACCGATCCGGTAGGCGGTCAGCGTCGCGCCTTCCCATGCGGTGACCACGAGGAACGAGCCATCCGGTGACAGCGCCAGACCCCACGGGATTTTATCGGCGGGGGTCAGACCAAGCAGCGTGACTTCGCCATTCTCCAAAATGCGGTAGCGCGAGATCCGGTCGAAGGGGCGCGAGTGGCCGCGGATGCCGGCGAATAGAAATTTTCCGTCAGGCGTGATGACGATGTCGGAGGAACTGATCCCGTCCTTCGATTCCCCGGCCGGGACGGCATCGGCGACCTGACGGATGGTGAGGTGTCCCGTTTCGGACTGATTATAAACGGAGATGCCAATCTGTTGTTCGTTGCTGAAATAGACGATAGGCAGCTTGGGATGGAATGCCGGATGGCGCGGGCCGGTGCCGGCGGGCGGGGTGGCATTCTTCGGTTCCAGCGGCGTTAACTGGCCGGTGGCGGCATCAAAGCGGTATTGGAACAGGGCGTTGTTTTCCTTGACGTAGGGGACGTAGGCAAAAAGGTTGTCCGGTGAGGTGAGAATAGCATGGGCGGTTTTCCGGCCCTCCTCCAGTCCGGCGACGCGGGCACCCGGCACCCCGGCTTTATCGAGAGCATACACGTCCACGGCCCCGCCGCCGTAATCCGCGCTGAGGAGGAACCTGGCGCTGCGGTCGGTGCTCAAATAACAAGTGCCGTGCTGGAACTTGATCGGATCATGTTTTTCGTAGCCCCCCTCCGCATTGAGGGTGACCACCGCCGCGGGCACTTCTCCCGTTTTCCCGCCGCCGGACGCGATGTAGAGAACCGGCTTCTCCGGATGGGCAGTGATGCTGCTGCCGGCGAAGCCAAGTTCCACCTTTTTATCAAGCGTCAGCGTCAACCCGGCCCCGTCCGGTTTCGCAGCCACGATGTATAACTGTTTGGTGGATGGGCTGGGCGCGTAGATGTGGAAGGGTTCCGCAGCATGGGCGGCGGTCACCGAAATGAGCAGGGCGAGGAAAAGGAGTGGTGTCATCGAAATAGGCATAAGGGATGGATTCAGTGGAAAGTTAGTCGATCAGGGGTGCAGAGATTACGTGAGGGGAGGAGCGGATCACTTCACCCGGTTGTCGCCGGGCCAGAGCATTTCCTCCCATGGAACATCGTCGAGCGGCCAGGTCTCGGGAAGCAGGCGGACGGTTCGGCGGGGGCGGAAGCCTTCCAGCAGGTTTTCGACCCGGATGACAAACTGCCGACCGCTGCTGCCGGGGGCGGGTGGGACGGAGTCGGTTTCAAGGAGTTGCGCATACATGCGGTCGTTCACCTGGTCGTAGGTGCGCAGGGAATCCTCCGCGACCAGCACTGCGATGCGGCCATTGGGTTTGAAGTCGTTGGCGAGCGCGGGATCGAAGCCGCCGAACAGAGTGACCTCGATGGTGTTTGTCCCGTTATCCACGCGGTCGATCCAGCCTGGCAGGCCGTGGGACTTCTGGTGGGCGCGATGAACTTCATTTTGCCGGGCGGCGGCGAGGGCGCGGCTCTCGTCGTCAAGCCAGATGTCCGTGATGCGGCCGGGGCCTTTAAGGGTGGCGACGGTAATGTTGATGAGCACATTTTGACCGGCCGCAATATCAGTCAGGGTGCCGAAGCCACTTGACTTCCAGACGCGGGTGGCGGGATTTATTTTGAAAACGGTGGGTTTCCCCTCCGTTTTGCCGCCGGTCAGGGAAACGCCGGTCACGGTGAGGTTTCCTTTGTCAGGGTCGACGCTATCCACGCGCCATGCGCGCTGCTGGCGGTGGTGGGCGCTGAAATCATCCTCCAGCAGCAGCGCCAGACCGGAGCCGCCCCGCGCGGGTTTGCCCTTTTCGTCGAAAAAGAACTGCCCATGCAGATGGGTGCCGATGGGAATGTCGCGCAGTTCGGCGGGCGCACCGTGGTAGCGGAGAGTGCCGTAGGGCAGGACGGTGAAGTTCATCGCGCGGTCGTAATCGTCGGTTCGCTGGTCATCCCGCCGGTCAGGACGAAGCTGGCCGGTGCGGTTGACGTGATCGGTCAGGATCAGTTCGCCGGCGACGGGGATGGCAGATCCGTCAGGCGGAAACTGGCCGGGCTGGGGTTGCCACGGCGCGGACTTGGGGTCGCCGTCCGCAGCAAGGGAAGCGGGTGCCAGCAACAGGATCAGCAGGGAGAGCGCACTCCTGATAATGGAGGTTCCATTCATGCCGGATGCGGTGGCGGGTTAGATGATTTCGGAGACCGGCCCGAGGCTGTCCACGAAGGTTTCCGAGTTTACTTCCATCTTCTGGAGCATGGTAAGCAGCAGGTTGCTGAAGCGGGCCTTGTCATCCAGTGGCTTGCCGCAGAGGCCATAGTGGGCGTTGGCGTTGGCGAGGTCGTAGGCCCCGATTTTGCCGAGATTGTAATCAAGGTGCTGGCCGTGTTTGAAGCCGAGGGAGCGGCCTCCGGCGAGGATCGTCGGGAGGTTGGCATTGCCATGACTGTGGCCGTAGCTCATGCCACTGCCGAAGAGGACCATGGTGCGGTCGAGGAGGGGATCGTCGCCGTCGCGCACGGTGTTAAGCTGGTCGAGGAAATAGGAAAACTGCTCGGTGATGAAGGCGTCGCTCTTGCTGAGGCGGGCCATCACTTCCGGGTCGCCATTGTGATGCGACAGCTCGTGACGGGTCTGCGTGATGCCGATCTCGGGAATGGCGAGCCCATTGCCCTCGGTGCCACTCATGTAACTAACGACGCGGGTCATGTCGGTGCGCAGGGCCAGCACGATGAGATCATACATGGTGCGGTAATACTCGCCGGCCTGCGCCTTGGAGACATCACGCTGGAAGCGGCCGCTGACGGCGGGATCAAGCGTTGGCTTGGGGACGTTCAGCCACGCGTCGAGGCGTTCGGTGCGGACTTCGACGTCGCGCACCGCCGTGAGGTATTCGTCAAGTTTGGTGCGGTCCTCGCCGCCGAGACCGTGGCGCAGTGAGCGCGCGTCTTCGAGCACGGCGTCGAGCACACTGCGGCGGCGGTTGAGATTGCGCCGCCGGGTTTCGATGCCGCCGGGCTCCTCGCCGAAGAGCCGGTTGAAAACGTGACGCGGATTGTCCTCGGCGGGCAACGGCACGCCGTCGCGCGACCATGAAAGCGTGTTGATCACATTTCCCGGCGCGCCGGTGCCGCCCGCGAGGGACAGCTCCAACGACGGGAAGCGTGTGTGGACGGACGTCACTTCGGCCATCAGCTGGTCCGCCGAGACACTGTTGCGGTAGGCCCCTCCTTCCTGACTGAGTTTCGCACCGGTCAGCCACAAATCGCCGCAGACGTGCGCGGTGCCGATGCCGCCCGGGTGATGCAGTCCGCTGACCGGCGTGAGGTTGGCGCGGTGCTTTTCCAGCGCGCGCATGGGCGCGCTGAATTCGTAGTCACGCCCGGCCTTGGTGATCTGCCATGTCAGGACGTTGACCCCGTTGGGAATGTAAACGAAGACGGCGCGACGCGGCTTGGCAGCAGCGGCGGCGGCTGCCGCTGCGGCCCGCAGCGGAGTCATGCAGTTCAGCAGCGGCAGGGCGACGGTCGCGCCGAGGCCGCGCAGGAAATGGCGGCGGTTCAGCAGCCAGCGTTGGGATAGGATGTTGCTCATATTTTTAATCACCGTTGCCGGAAGAGATCGGAAATCACCAACTCCTCCACGATTTCGCGGAGCCTGAAGTCCGTGGCCTTGCTCCGCGCCGCCAGTTCGGTTAGCGCCTGACGGTCATCGAAAGTGATGGCACGGCGCAGGGCGTAGGTGGCTAGCTTTTCGACAAATGCGGCGGCGAATTTGTCCGTGTCCGTGAGGAGGAGACGCCGCAATTCGGTGCTGTCGGCAAATTTCCGTCCATCGGGCAGCACGCCGCTGGCATCGACTTTGGGATAGGCTCCGTCGCCGTCCCGCACCGCTTCCTCGGTGCGCCAGCGGCCGAGGGCGTCGTAGTTGTCAAAGGCGAAACCCAGGGGATCGATTTTGCGGTGACACGAAGCGCAGCTGGGGTCGCTGATGTGGGCTTCGAGCTTCATGCGCAGCGTGGCCTTGGGCTGGCCGGCGGGCGTCGGCTCGATAGGACTCACATTGGCCGGCGGTGGCGGTGGCGGTTTGTTGAAGATGGTTTCCAGCACCCACTTGCCGCGGTGCACCGGTCGATGCCGTTGGCCGTCCGAGGTCAGGCTGAGCACCCCAGCCTGCGTGAGCAGACCCCCGCGCCGGTCCTCCAACCGCAGGGCCACGCGTTGGAAGGCATCGCCCTCGACGCCGGAGATGCCATAATGCTCGGCGAGCCGGGCATTCAGCATCGTCCAGTCCGAGTCGAGGAATTCGCGCACGCTGAGATTCCGCTCCAGCACCTGACGGAAAAACGACGTGCCTTCGGCGATCATGCTCCGTTCCAGATGCGCGTCGTAGTCCGGGTAAAGTTTCTTGTCAGGCGGGAACTTGCCGACATTCCGCAGTTGCAGCCATTGCCGCGCAAACCCGGTGGCGAACCGCTCCGCGCGGGGATCGCGGAGCATCCGGACGACTTCTCCGCGCAGGACGTCCGGCTGGTGCAGCACCTTCTCCCGCGCCAGCCCGAAGAGGCGGTCATCGGGCATGGTGCTCCACAAAAAATATGATAGGCGGGAGGCCAGTTCCCAGTCGTTGAGCTGCAGGTTCAGGTGATCGGGGGAGCCTTCCACCAGATAAATGAAATCCTTCGAGCACAGCATCGCGGTCAGCGCCGTTTTTACCGCCGGTTCGAAATGCTCGCCGCTCTGCAACTCGCTATTGATCAGCTTCACGAACCGGTCGACCTCCGCACCGTGCGCCGGACGGCGGAACGCGCGTGCCGCAAACCGCGCCACAATTTCCCGGGCGTGCGCAAGGTCCTGAGCACCCTGACCCAAAATTTCCACCTGTTGCGGGGAGGGCCATGCCGATTGCAGCGGTCCCTGCACTTCCACAAAGTCCACGATGAGAAATGGCCGGAGCGGAACGCCTTCCTCATCGGTCAGCTTATATTGCCAGGGCTGCCGGCCCGTGGCCGAATCCTTGATCGTGGTGAAAAAACGCCCGGCATCGAAGCGCCCGTGCCGGGGCAGATTCGACGGTCCCGGCGCATCGCAGGTAAGCCGCATATCATGTCGGCCTGCGGGCACATGAAACGTGACCTCAAGGGTCATCGGCTGGACTTCCGCCGTTACCACGTCCTGCTCTACCAGCATCCGGTCAAGGTTTTTCGCATACACATTGACCCTTGGCGCGCGGCCTTTGGGCGGCTTCATGCCGCTGAGCTTGATCCGCATCCGGTAATCACCAGCGACGGGAAAGTCCGTGCTCACATCCACGCCGTCCTGCGGCCACAGCTCCACCCGGGCTTTTTCCGCCAGTCCCAGCTTTTCAGCCCGCTGCCGCTGCTGCCCATGGTAGCGGAGGTCCCACACATCCATGCGGCGGGAAATGGTTTTGGGAGCGGCCGCCGGCATGGCTTCACCGAGAATCGTGCCGGCGGCCGCCAGATATTTTTCCACGTGCGCCGGCGAAAGCGATAACACCGAACCAATCCGCTCGAAGCCGTGCCATTCGGGATCCTCCGGCAGCCCGCCGGGATCGGACGCATTGAAATTGACTCCCAACAAATCATGGATGGTATATCCATATTCCTCGCGCGACAGCTTGTGGAAGGTGACCCGCTCCCGCTTGGCCAACCGCGCGGCCTCGGCGTCCTTGAGTTGCTGTGAAATCCACTCGACCACCTGCGCCACCTCGCCCGGCGGCGGCTGCGGCTCGTCCTCCGGGGGCATTTCCCCTGCACTGATCCTGCCCAACAGGTCGCCCCAATGCGATGCCGCAAACGGCGATGCAAAATCGCGCGACAACTTGTCGAGGCGGAAGTCTCCCTTCTGCTTTTCCTCCCCGTGGCAGCGGACGCAGTGCTGTTCGAAGTAAGGCGCTACAACTTTATCGGAACCCCCAGGTTCCGCTCCGGAAACAGTTAGTCCCGCCGCAAGAAATGCGGCGATAACAGGGCGTGCCGGAAATGAAATCATGAAGGGAGTTCAGCGATGATCGTGGCGTTCCTGATACAACGCAGCCGGCGGCCAATCCGTTCAAAGGACTCTCCCGGTCTGCCGGTGGTGTCACCCCGCCCTTGGACGGGTGCCCGGTCGCCTGTTGATGGCCAAGGCCACGGCAAGCCCCTTGAAGGTGGACCTCATATTGATGCGGCGGCCGGGGGCGGAGGACTCCCGGACAGTGTTGATGACTTCGGGCCGCTGCGGCTTGCGACGGTGGTCCATCCAAAGGTCCCGGACCCCTCTCCGCACACGGTAGGGGTCTGCCGGCTCGACTGGCGTGCCCGCTCCGGATGGATCCGCACGGATTGACGGGCCAGCCTAACTCCCCGTCCGCCTCCGCGGTCCACTCTCTGGGTTTCTGCAACGCTGGCAGGGCAAAATACATTTGAATATTCCACTTGATTAATGGGAATTAAATAACTATGCCTTCCTCCATGAGAATGACCAAACGCGGCGAATATGCCATCCGCACCCTGATCCGCCTTGGGGTGGCCCAGCGGATGGGCAGTCCCATTGTGTCGGTTTCACGGCTGGCCGGGAGCGAACACATTCCTGCCAAGTTTCTCGAGAACATTCTGGCTGATCTGAAGGGAGCCGGTTACGTGGAAGGCATCCGGGGCAAAAGCGGCGGAGCACGGCTCATCTGTGACCCTGCCACGACCAAAATAGGGGAGCTGATCCGGTTTATGGACGGCAAGCTGGCTCCCATCGGCTGCGCCAGCGAAACCGCCTATGAACCCTGCACCTGTCCCGACGAGGAACACTGCGGTTTGCGGATGCTGATGATCGATGTGCGCAATGCCATCGCCAATATTCTGGACCGGTATACGCTTGCCGACGTGGTCACCGTGACCCTGCGCAAACTGGAACGGGACGGACTCCTCCCGGTAGCCGCCACCACCGCAAAACCCGCGAAAAAGCCGGCTTCCGTGCGCCTGCCGGCCAAACCCCGCTACGCGGATCCGAAGGACGGTTTCCTTGCGGGTCTGGTCAGGGACCTCGCGGTGAATTCCGGCTAGCTAATCCATTTTCCGCCACGCCTGCCGCATCCACGAAGGCTCCCCACCGAACCTAACTTAATTCTGCTGCCACCACCCATGCCATGGGAGTGGGCCGGCCAAGGAATCCCCCACCCATGAAAAGACGCCATTTCCTCTCCCTGACCACTCTCGCTGCCGCCGGTCTGCCAGGTTGTTCCCCAAAGGAGGTGGATCCCAATGCTCCGGTGCGGTTCGGGCATTTCCCCAACATCACCCACGTCCAGGGCCTGGTGGCCGCGCAGCTCACCCGGCAGGGCAAGGGCTGGTATGAAGCGCGGCTTGGCGTGCCGGTGAAGTGGTATGCCTACAATGCCGGCCCCTCCGCGACCGAAGCTATCTTCACCGGATCCCTCGACGTCACCTACATCGGTCCCAGCCCGGTGCTGAATGCCTATGCCAAATCCAAAGGCGCGGACATCCGCATCCTCGCCGGGGCCGCCAACGGCGGCAGCTCCATTTTGGTCAGGAAAGAAGCCAACATCAAAACCATTGCCGACTTCAGAGGCAAGAAAATCGCTTCGCCCCAGTTCGGCAACACCCAGGACGTGCAGATCCGGGCCCTTCTGACAGAAAATGGATTGAAAATCACCCAAACCGGCGGCGATGCCACCATCCTTCCAACCCAGAATGCGGATTTGTTGAACCTCTTTCAACAGGGGGCCATTGATGCCGCATGGGCTCCCGAACCTTTTGCCAGTGTACTGGAACTGGAGGCCGGTGCCGTGAATTTTTTGGAGGACCGGGAAACCAACGTGACCATGCTGGTCTCCAGTGTAAAGTTCCTCCAGAGCCGTCCTGAACTGGCCAAAAAGCTGGCGGCCGCCCACCGTGAGCTGACGGAATGGATCAAGGCCAACCCTGCCGAGACCCGTCAACTGCTGGTGGCGGAACTCAAGGAACTCACCACCAAGGAGCCCAAACCCGCAGTGGTGGATAAAGCCCTGTCCCGCGTCATCCTGACCAATGAGGTGTCCCGCCCCTCCCTCGAAAGGATGGTGAAGGGGGCCCAATCCGCCGGATTCATCTCCGAATTTCCGCCCCTCGACGAATTGCTCAGCCACCTCAATTCCTAACTCATGATGTCCCTCCAGGATGAACTGCAGAACGAACCGCCGGCCAAACTCACGGTGGATCATGTCACCAAAATCTACCGGGGCCACCGGCAGACGGTGCATGCCTTGGAGGACGTGAGCCTCCACGTGAACGAGGGCGAATTTGTCTGCCTGCTGGGTCCCAGCGGCTGCGGCAAAAGCACCCTGCTCAATCTGATAGCGGGATTGGAGGATCCGGATTCCGGCAGTCTCTCCGCCGATGGGGAACTGGTCACGGGACCGGGCCGCCAGCGCATGGTGATGTTCCAGGAGCACGCCCTTTTTCCATGGCTGGATGTCACGGACAACGTGCTCTTCGGGCTGAACCTCAAGCCCCAACTCTCCGATGAGGACCGGCGCGGCGTGGCGCGGGCATTTATTGAAATTGTGGGCCTGACCCAGTTTGCCAACGCCAGCATTCACGAGTTGTCAGGAGGCATGAAGCAACGCGTCGCCCTCGCCCGCGCCCTTGCGCCCAATCCCCAGGTCCTGCTGATGGATGAGCCTTTCGCCGCCCTTGATGCCATGACCCGGGAACAGCTCTACGACGATCTACAGCAAATCCAGCAGAAGCGCCGCAAGACCATCATCTTCGTCACCCACAATGTCCGGGAAGCGGTCTGCCTCGGCGACCGTGTGATGCTCTTCACTCCGCGCCCCGGCAAAATCCGCGGGGAGTTCAAAGTGGATCTGCCCCGCCCGCGCGACATCAACGACGTGGAGGTCGCCCAGTTGGCCTCCGCCATCACCGCCGAACTCAAGAACCTGCTCCAATCCACCCCCTCATGAGCGCCCTATCCGATCCTGCCAAGTCCACCGCGACCCGCCGCAGCGAGCCTTCAGCGCTCAGCCAGGCCGCCAGCGCCATCGGTTTCTTCACCCTGCTGATCGCGATTTGGGAATACGGCTCCTTTGCCCGGTGGTGGAATCCGGTGCTGATTCCCGCTCCGTCCGACATCGCGAAATTCATCCTCAAAACCCTCGGCAACGGCGAACTTCCCAGTGCCTGCTGGGTGACCATCAAACGCCTGCTTTACGGTTATCTCATTGGCGTGGCCCTGGGTATTCCGCTGGGGCTCCTGACGGCCCGATTCAAATTCGCCAACAACACCATTGGGGTCACTGCCCTGGGCCTGCAAACCCTTCCCAGCGTTTGTTGGGTGCCGCTGGCCCTGCTTTGGTTCGGTCAGACGGAAAAGGCCATGCTTTTCATCGTCGTGATGGGCACGCTCTGGGCGGTGCTGCTGGCCACGGATCACGGCATCCGCCAGATCCCACCGATCTACCGCCGCGCTGCCGCCACCATGGGGTCCAGCGGATTCCATTTGCTCTGGCGCGTGCTCCTGCCCGCCAGCCTGCCACAACTCGTCAGTGGCACCAAACAAGGCTGGGCCTTCGCCTGGCGTTCCCTGATGGCCGCTGAAATTTACGTCACCGTCCTCACCGGCTTCGGCCTTGGCCACCTCCTCCACTACGGCCGCGAACTGCACGCCATGGACCAGGTCGCTGCCGTCATGCTGATCATCCTGCTGATCGGCTTCGCAGCCGACAAAGCGCTCTTCAGCCCATGGGAACGGTTCCTGCGGAAACGCTGGGGGCTGACCGTCTAACGGATGGGTCAAAGGCAGTCCAGCCGTTATAAAAAGGGCAGGGGAGACCGTGAATTCCATCTCTTCAACTTGATCATCATTCTATTCTCTCCCGCCCCGACCGGTTAGGAAACAGGTAATCCAAGTTGCCAGCCCAGGCCCAGCAGGGCACAACCGGCCATGACCGGGATCAGGCCCAGTTTGAAACGCTGCATTGCCACAAATGCCGCCACCGCCACCAGAGCGGCAAACCAGTCGAAGCGGTGATGGGGTTCCGGCCAAAGGGCCGCTTCGGCAAACTTCACTCCCAAATTGAGGATCACTCCCACCACGGCAGCGGTGACCGCCGTCAATGCCGCCCCCAGCCGCGGCTGCTCCTGCAGTCGTTCCACCTGAGGGGCTCCCAGAAAAACGAACAGAAAACAGGGCAGGAAGGTGGCCCAGGTGGTGATCAGCGATCCCATGGTGGCGGCCATGAAAGGGGTCAGGGTTCCGGGGTGCTGCCAGCCTCCTGCAAACCCCACAAACTGCAGCACCATGATCAGCGGCCCCGGCGTGGTTTCTGCCAGGGCCAAACCGCTCATCATCTGGGCATGGGACAGCCAGCCATACTGTTCCACCGCCTGCTGGGCCACGTAGGGCAGCACCGCATAAGCGCCGCCAAAAGTCACCAGCGCCGCCTTGCTGAAAAACACCCCCTGGGCAAAGGGAGTGCTCTGCCAGCCCAGCCACGCCCCGGTCAGGAGAATGGGAACCCACCACAGGGACAGGCACAGCCCGGTGATTTTCGCAGCCCGCCGCCACGAATGGCGCGGCACCGGAGGCAGTTTTAGAAAACCTGCGTCAGCAGCAAAGCCGGCCGTCTTGCCATGGCCTTGCCCTGCCGGAAAAAGTTGCGGCACGATCCGGGTTCCTATCCACCCGGTCAGCCCCGCCGTCAGGATAATCATGACAAAGGAAACCTGGAAAAAGTAGATTCCCCCAAAGGAGGCCGCAGCGATCAGCCACAAGGCCGGGCTGCGCAGCGCCTTGCGCCCGATTCTCAGCACCGCCTCCGCGACCACCGCGATGACCGCCGGCACCAGTCCGTAAAAGAGGGCCGCCAGCCATGGCCAATGTCCCCCCGCCATGAACAGCCAGCTCAGGGCAAAGAGGATCAGCATCGACGGCAGCACAAAGAAACTGCCGGCCGCCACGCCACCCCGCCAACCGTGCAAACGCCAGCCGAGGTAAGTCGCCAACTGCTGCGCTTCCGGCCCCGGCAGCAACATGCAAAAATTCAGGGCATGCAAAAAATGCCCTTCTGATATCCAACGCCGCTTCTCCACCAGCTCCTTGTGCATCACCGCGATCTGCCCCGCCGGGCCGCCAAAACTGATCCACCCCAGCCGCCACCAATAGCGCAAAGCTTCCCGGAAAGAGGGAAAGGCCGGACCGGCCGCAGCGGGGAAAGTGTCCATGCAATGGAAAAGCCGGAGTCCCGGAAGTGGCTCCACCGGGAATCGAACCCAGATTTGAAGTTTAGGAAACCCCCGTTCTATCCGTTGAACTATGGAGCCGGTTGATTATAAACGATTTACAACTTACGGCGGTCGCTAGGATAGAGAATTTACAACAAAAGTTACAACTTGTCTATTCCAGTCGGTTTCTGTCCATACCGGAATAACAGGGTCTTTCCAGTCCAATCTTTAAGCCATTTCGGGGCAATGGATAAATCCGGAAATTCAGCGGACACTGACCCGGAAAAACTGCTTCAGGGTATTTGCCGGGGCAGTAAATTTCAGGTCGCTTCCATTGCCGGTCAGGGGAAGCCCAAAGTCTATCCAAGCCCGATTATCTGCTGACTTCTGCACCTGATACCATCTCCCGGCGACGGATGGCCAAGAAAGCTCCATAGCAGGGGCGATAGTGATCAGAGGGGCAGCAAGGGGTAGGGCACCAATCACGGGTGAGGTGGAGATTTTCCCGCTACCGGAAGCCGCCAGCCAAATATCGCCACTAAATGCCATCATGGCAACGTCATCGGTAAATCCAGTTTGCCTGGTGGACCATTTTTGCCCTAAGTGGGCCTCCGATATTTTACAGTAATAAATCGTCGCATCCAATGAACCTGTAAAATACCCAGCGCCTGCGGCCCTCAACTCCACCATGGGGGAGCGCCAAGCTGCGTCAATGCCCCGAAGGTATGAATTGGTCCCATAAAAAGCGTTGTCGGAGAAACCTAGAATGTCGGACCTTATCATGGTGCCGGGTCCAATCGTCCACGATATCCCATCCGATGAAGTTATCAGGTTGTCGCCGGCGTAGGCTATAAACTTCCCATCGCCGTAAGCGACGCCATCCAAGTAGGCTGCGGGGCTAAGCTGCGGCTGCCAAGGCCCCGCTGCCGATGGAGCCCTAAAGATCTTCCCTCCTTCCCCCACGGCCACAATGCATTGATTTCCTAAGGCCAAGCCAGTGAGGTATAAATCAAGGCCGCCCACCTGGTGCCGGGTAAATGAAATTCCGTCAACTGTTCTCCACACGGTATTGCCCGCACCTCCAATTATTTCCCCCGCTCCAACAATAAGAATATCAGCCTCAGGTAACAACACCTCCTCCCACTGTAGTCCATTTGTGGATCGGAGCCCCTTTGCAAGCTGAAGCTCGTGATTGAAACCATATGTTATTATAAGATACAAGCCGGGGATGCCCGTCATTGCCCTTGGTGGATCTGGCGCAGAATGCCGCAACGTCCAAACATCCTGACCGGTTGCCACTCCGAAAAAGGCCAGCAGAATAAGTAGGGTGCGCATGTGGTTCGCTTAACCGATATCCGCGCCAGTTTCAAGTCTGGGCCCTACCGCTCTGCCGCTTCGGTGTTGCGGGCGAAAGGCAGACCCCCTGTGGGCAAAACGGTTGACCATTTTAGGCGGGTCCCTGCTCCTCCCTGGCTCGAACCCATCCATTGGGCGAACACTTAGGCAGGGTCTTCGGCGCAGGCTTGATCCCCTGCCTTATCATCGCGGTCCGGATTGTGACGCCTGAAACCCCAAACCGGGCACCATCGGCGGCAAGGGTGGTTGGCACAAAATCGGCCGGCAATGTGAAGCATCCGATCCGGCAGCCGTTCGGGCCTTTTCCGCGTCCGGTCGTAATACCGCGCTTTTGCATGGCTCGGTAGAGGGTGGATGGCGCAACACCAAACCGCTTGGCGTCCTGATTCACCGTTGTGGGCCTGAAGTCCCGGGGGAGGACAAACTTCGGGCGTCCCCTTTTACCGAGCCTGCCTGCTTCCCTGTGCCACTCCCCGGCAACCATCGGAGGGATTCCGTATTCCGCAGCGGTGTCCCTCGCTGTATCCCTCAAGATGAGCCCCCGGGGCTTCCGCAATGACTTTGGGGGAAAGAGTGCCTGCCTCATCTGCCTGACGTATTCACGGCAGAAACCTGTTTCCCGGGCAATGACAACATTTTCCTTGGCCCAGTCGAGAGAGCGCCAATCGATCTTTGCCTTTTTCTTTGGCATGGCAGAGGGAGGTTCCCGCGAAGGTGCATCCGGTCCTTTGCCTCTGCAAGCTTCATCAATGCCTGCCTCACTCCGGCTTGCCGTTCAACCCCTCCGTGGCATGGTCCCGGGTGATTCGTCCCCTCGCCTTCCTCTGTGCGCTACTGGCGGCCTCCTGTGGGCCTGTATGCGCTCCTAAGGCGTCTGCGGTGCCGGTAGCCCCGGCAGCGGTCGGAACGGCTGCGCAGGTCGTAGGCGTCACCGATGGCGACACGCTGACGGTTCTGATGGATGGCCAGCAAGTGAAGATCCGGATTCATGGGATTGATGCTCCCGAGAAAGGCCAGCCGTTCGCAGATGCATCCAAGCGGGCGCTGTCGGATCTGGTCTTTGGGCGGGACATTCGTGTAGTCACCCAAAGCAAAGACCGATGGGGCAGGACCATTGCCCAGATTTATCTGAATGAGCACGATATCGGCATGCAGATGGTCCGGGACGGGATGGCATGGCATTTTGTGAAGTATGCCCGGAAGGATTTATTTCTGGCTGGCAGTGAGAGAGCAGCACGGGCGGCAAAGCGCGGGCTTTGGACTGATCCGGCTCCGGTCGCTCCTTGGGACTGGCGGGCTATGCTCCGGTAGTGATGGAGACACCCTTGTGAAACCGTAACCCGCATTCCGGCAGCGGGTCCGCATGCGGACAGGCGGGAACGATTTCCGGCACGTTGCTTTCCCGGGGGGTGATCTTGACCGGTCGGCCATGAATCCACATATTGAAGGAAACCTCAAGGGTTGCCCAGTCCAGCCCCCACGTCCTTTCGATCCCGCAGACAAGCGCTCCGGTGTCCCGGCTGGTGATCCGCCATTTCTCCTTGTTTGCGGATTGCGCCAAGAGCTTGGAAGGCACGGGCGCGCATCCCGGGTGCGCATGCCCGAAGATATCCCCATCCCGGTTCAGAAACTGCATGGCAATGGTCAGAATCCCGTCCTCCCCGCGTTCAAAGGTCAGAAGCGGGGTTTCAGTGCCTCCGGGCTCCACCCGGGCAATCAGGGTGCGCGGGCGGAGGAAATACAGGCCTCCCAGGAGAACTTTGTAATCCGGGAGCACTTTCCACATGGGGGAGTTTCAACACGGCTGGGGTGTGCTTCAAGGGATACCCGAACAAATGTTCGATATTGGGAATTTATGGCCTCTGCGAAAAATTCGGGTGCGAAAAATGTTGAAAACTTTCGCCACACCGCACAAAATTTAATCGTGAATCGCGATGCCTATATCGTTCCCGCAGCGATCTTCTCTGAGGTCCTCGAAGTGGTGCACCAAGTTCCGCCCCTTGAAGAGATCCTTGAGGAGTTAGTCGCGATCCAGGACGCCCTTCCGGAGGAAAAAAGGCATCCTACCCTGAGTGATGCTGAGAAAATCCAGAAGGCCGCCCTTCTTGAGGCAATCAGGAGGAAAGAAAAGGAAAAGACCGCGCCCCAATGAAGGAGCGCGGTCTTAGGTGGTGTTTCAGGGCGGGTTAGTCAGTATTTCTTTTTGGATAATGCAGCCAACCGATCAGTCAAACTGACAATCGCTTGCGCCATGAACGGACCTGCGTCGCCGCTAATCATACCGCTCAATTTTGTGGCCGCCTGTGCAGCTTGTCCTGCTGCTTCGGGTGGTGCGCCAGCGGCAGTTGCGCCAGCGGCGAGGATAAAACCCCAAGGGTTCTCCTTTTTTGCATCAGTTATTTTCGTCTCGGTTTTCCCATCCTTTGCTACAAACGAGACAAGGATATGATCAGCGGGACGAATTGGGAGGCCAAAAGCTCCTTTGTAAAGGTGGGTCATGGTGAACGATCCAGTAATTACACTCCCATCTCCCGCTGGGGCTGCATTCATGACGAGATTTTCCAATCTTAAATCATGCTTGGCACGCTTAAAATCGAACTTGCCCGGCCCCCCATTTTTTACCGCCCCTAGCGCTGAGGTGACGTCGGAGGGTGGCACGGGCGTGTCCGCTAATGACAAGGAAGCGGTGGCGAAGAATGCTGCAGTGAAGATGCGAAGTGTAATGCGATTGTTCATGGTTCTAAGTAGGTAGGTTGGTTTTCTAGTGGAGGGAAAAGACCGGTTGGGAGCCTAAATTGTAATTCGGAATTTGTCCGACTTTGTTACTGTCCAACTGCACAATTTTCAAAAAATCAGGTGTGCTTCTGCCGAGTTTCCCTTGAGACGACTGGCTATGCCGAACGAGCGGGATGATTGGAGGCCACAAAAAAGGGCGCACCCCTAAAGGATGCGCCCCGGAAGTGGTGGCGGTTTCTCACTGATTGGCGGTTCCCCGCCCTTCTAGGCTATCAAGAGGGAACGGATCAAGCTCCCGAAGCACTGCCACCACTTCCCGGGGGATTTCTCCCCGGTTCCTCATGGCGCGGAAGACCTGCGGCCCGTCTGGCAGGGAGGCGATTGCAGCAAGCTCTGTGCGGGCCCGGCTGGCGTGCTTTTCCAGCTTGCCGGCGAAGTTGGCCAGCAGGTCGTCAGGCGCGTCATGCCCGGGCAGTCGTCGAGCATGGCGATCAATCCGGCTTTCCCTCCTTCCTGGCTTCCTCGGCCTTCCACTTCGCGCCAATGGTCCTGATATTGTCCTCGGCGGCTTCCGGATCATCGAATATCCATCCTTC
>JBBQWG010000075.1:0-22381 GCA_038210825.1 Verrucomicrobiales bacterium | reverse complement strand
TGGGAATTGATGAGGGCCACGGAGGCCCCGCTCACATCCAGTGTGTCCACGCGGAAACCTTTGACCAAAACTGCGTCTCCGCGAGGCAGGTCATACCACAACATCCCATGAAGGAAGAAGCCATTGGGGGCTGGCACCATACGTGTTATTTCCCTCCCTTTGAAAGCTGCGCCGCCAGCCGTTTCATGGGATGCGTGGGCTGTGCCTGCGCATAGCGGACAAAGGAACCGTCGGTCGTCCGGTCCGCCATCCAGTCAGCGGCGTAGTGCGGCTCCTTCCCCTGGAAGAATGTCAGGACGATAAATAGCGTCAGCGCAAACGGGATGGCGGCCACGAGAAAAGCGATGGGAGTCGAAACCGCGTCGGCCCAAATGAGTCCCGTCAGCAACCCCACGGAAAGCAGGGCCGCGCCAATTACCGGGATATACAAATTGCCATCCAGCTTGAAGGCCACGCCGGACGAGTCATCCGCGCTGTTGGTGTGGAAAGCCACAAGTTCGTCGTTCATCTGGGAGGGAACTTTGACAAATTTTAGAACCCGGTGACGTCAATCGTCATGCCGGTGACGTCGATGCCGAAGGCACGAAAGACGACCGTCATGATGGCGACTGCGGCTGCTATAAGGACGCCCGCAATGATGCTCTGCTTCGCGCCATCCGGGTCCCGGTTATAGTTAGCGGCCCCGCCGATCACTTTGATCACGCCGTAAACAAATCCGATGAGCATGAGCAGTCCGAGAACCTTGGAGAGCGCTCCCTGGATATTGGTTCCCCCGGCAGCTTGGGCGAGGATGGCGACATTGGAGAATCCGTTCAGCATAGGTGTGAGTGAGTGGGTTGCGGGCGTCATTGGTGACGATTCCGGCACCCTGTTCGGGCTGAATGGAAAAGCAATGCAAAGTGTTGGATTTCTACGTCTCTTTGCAAACAGACGTGATTCGACTCACCCGACAGCCATCGGACTCAGTTTATTTTCGGGACAATTCCGGCTGACGGTTCGCAGCGCGGGAGCTTCCTGCTTCTGCGTAAAACCTTGCTTGCAAGGTAGATATGGCATCGGTGATTCCTCATCCCGGTGATCTCCTGAGGCTTGAGCACAAACTCTTCGTGAGGCGTCCGGGAGATGTTGGATTTTCCACCGGAGTAACCACGGGTGACTCTCTGAACTTCTTTTTTTCCAATGAAATTGGCGGTGATTTCAGCGCTCTCAAAAGTGGGTGCTCCGAAGATGAGTCGGTTCCGCAATTGAGCCATGGTCACGACCGCCACTTCCCGGCCCAGGACAGGATAGCAACTGGTGTGATCCTGCATGGCCATCACCACCGCGCACTTGGCGGCCCGCAATCTATCCAACCATCGGTAGTCGCCCCAGTCGCCTTTGCGCAGCGAGTGCTGGGCCTCGTCCAACCACAAGCACAGGACATTGGCGGTTTTGAGGGCCTCCGGATTATCGTATCGCGCGAGGGCGTATTGATAAAAGAGCTGCTTGAACAAGGCATTCAGCGCATACCTCTCCTGCGGGTAGATTTGGGGGAGAGAAATGCAAAGCACCCTTCCCTGCTCAAGGTGGGAGAACTCGAAAGATTGAGAATTGGTGCTTGAGAAAACCTCGGCGACGGCGGGAGTCTGAAACGGACTCAAGGCATTGGTAATCGTGCCTGTGACGCCGCCAAATTGGTCAGGCGGCATGGCAAGGAATCGATTTTGGAAATGATCCATCAGCGATTTTGCACTCTCGCGTTTGGCTCTGCTTTTTGTATCATCCTTTTCCAAAGCGTGCAGTGCCTTGACCATATCCGCCGTGTCCCTAGCTTCCGTGAGAACGGGGAACAGGCTGGTGAAAGTGACTGGTTTTCCCAATAGTCGCAACGCTTGGATGGCCTTGGTGAGGTGCATGGCTCCCTGGGTTTTGAAAAACTCCCCATGCGCGGCTTCAGAGGTGGGGCTGGTGACTTCCATGATAGCGAAACCCAAAGCCTCTGCCGTGAAGGCTGGATCCTGAAGCACGTTATAGAAGAACTCGGGAGGTTGGCCGCTCGTTCGGGCCTTCAGGACGATGGCATCGCCCGCCCGTTTGAATGCCCCCAAAATTGCCCGCAAATCGCCTTCGGAGTTGCCTTTGTTATCCAGCCACAAACCTCCCCATTTGGGTTGATGGTGTGTCAAGCTGGTGGCGAGATAGTTGAGGGCGTTCGTTTTGCCGGAACCGATGCCGCCCGTGATGAGGAAATTCTGGCACGCCTCGTCGATCTCCAGTTCCTCGCCCGCGATGGTGAACATGATATTCTCGGCGGCCACTCCAGGTTTCAATGCCAGCCAAATCAGCAGGCCAACGATCAACAGACCGGCCAACCAGAACCATATGTTGGAATTGTTGATCCCGAAAGACTTGAGCGCATCCGTGACCGGAGTCAGGTCAAGATGCATGGACCAGTCTTTTCAACGGTTTCAGAGTCAGACGATAGGCCATGCCGAAAGTCCACCCGACACACCATGAGATGATGGCCACCGGAATGATGTAGGGCCAAATGACAAGGAACATGGCGAATCGTCTCATTTTTTGGGATAGGCTTTTTGAAAGTGACTCCAGGCGAGATAGGCCCCCGGAAGAAGAATCATGTAGAGAAACCCGCGACGATTGACCCCGGCCCCCTGGCTTTCGCCGGCGGTCTTGAATAACAAAGCCGTGCCCAGCACAATAAATGAGATGAGCACGAGTTTTAGGCACCCATTTCCGAACCCCGGATTTGTTTGTCCACTCATTTCCGGGGGGCTGGTGCGGGTTGATGCTCAAAGACGATGACTCCATGGTGCTCAGGGGTGAGGTAGGCCTCCGGGGGGCTGGCAGCGCAGCGCAGTTCAAGAATGTGGACGAGCTTCCCTTCCCTGCGGCTGACCCGGTGCATCAAGTCACCACCTGCCGCCCGAATCTGCTCCATCATAGCATTTCCGTCACCGCCGGCAAAGGTTGGCAGAACCGGAAATTGTCGTGCCACGGCGGCACCAGTTGCCGCCGCCGCCAAACAACACAAAGTTCCCGTCAACCATACCCGTGTCTTTATCGTGGCCCTCTCTGATGAGGGAAACTGGGTGTTCGCCACCGATCTCTGAAAAGCGGCCAGCAGGCTCTCCTGCCTTTCCAACAGGGCAGCATGGGCGGTGAGCGAAAACCGATCAGCCAAAGCGTAAAGGGCGGGCAGACTGTCAGGGTCACCTTGTGCATGACGTTCCCATGCCACGAGCAAGCGCTCCCGGTCTTCGCTCGTCGTTTGCGAAAGAAGGATTTGCAAAACCCGGCCGCTGTTTCCCGTGCTCATAAGTCGAAAACCGGCCCAGCAGGGCGCTGGTAAGTTCCGACCGCTTTGGGGCGGGCGGCCTTGGATTTGATAAGTGATGGATCGGGGATGAGGTAGTGGGCCATATCCTCGCATCCGGTGAGGGCATGATTTCGCCACAACTCCAGCTCATGTCTCGGGACGATACTGACTTTCCCAATCGCCTCCGAAAGTGGCATCCAGCGGTTTTCCGCTTTCACGGCTTTTTGGATTTCCTCAAAGGTGAGCCTGGTGAGTTGAGGCAACTTAAGCTGACCAGCATTCAGCAAGGCCAGTCTGGCCCCTAATTTCGAGTTGGCCCAGTCCGTTGGATCAACCAACTGTTTCGGGCCGGGCTGCCAGACGACGATCCAATCAACGCGATCCCCCAACATCCTGACGCACTCAATGGCGGACTGCCTCGCGGCGGCATCATCTACGGGAAACAGCAGCACGGTAAGACGGATCCCGGAAGCCTCCAACAGGTCCAGCCCATTGCGCTCTGTGAGCTGCCGCAAAACGAAATCCGTGCTCTGTGCTGGAAGGTCGCAAATCACCGTGGGCACCTCCACAGACGTTACCCCCGACAAAAAACGCGCCCATCCATCATCGCTCTTGATGGCTTCAGGGAAGGTCGTGGTGATGTCTGGATAGCGGTTCGTGATCGTCAAATGTTCCGCGTCCAAGTCGAATAAAACGTTATCGATTCCGGCAAACTGCATCCAGGTGACAATGGCTTCCGCAGCCGTCGATTTACCGATTCTTCCCGCGCTTTGGGGCGCAAGGATTACCCTTTTCCGGCAATTTGTGGCGTTACTTTCTGGACTTGGTTTTTTGCTCATCTTGGTTGGTCTGGTCGAATCGAATTCCGATTAATTTTTATGGCGGGGCCTTTCGGCTCCTCGTCGAAGTCTTCCCACGTTTGGGAATCAATTTTGCCCGTTGGCTTTGAGGCCGCTGAAAATGTGACCGGATCTGCTTGGCTGGATGCTGGAATCGGGGGTGTCGGGTCCGGCAGCGCGTCCAGTTGAGCACGCCTCCTGATCCACTTTGTCGCGGCCTCATACAAAGTCGTGAGAGGGATCTCCATCCCGGCGCTTTCGCTCAACTCCGCAGCGATTTGCGCCCAGCTTGCACCAGTCTTTCTCAGTGCTACCGCTTCCGGCAGGAGGGTGCGCAACCGTGACTGGTAGGGCCTGCCTCTGGTTAAATTTGGGATCACACCAAGCCTTTACCAAAGTGTTGGAATTTTACAACTCTTTATCTTGGGGCGTTTTTTCGGTCTTTCTTCCATGTCTCTTCGGACCTTTCCCATCCAAATAGGCGCAAATTGAGTCCACCGCCAAGGTGACCGAAAAAACACCGAATGCCGAGGTGCGCTGCCGCTGATAAAACCTGCCTTGGTAGGATGGCCAACCCAATAGGTTCACCTATTAGGGACATGTGTGATAAGAATAATTAATCAGAACACCCTTGCCAATGGGACCTCGCCTGTCAGGCTGCAAAAGTCCGATGGTTTCAAAAATAACATGCACCAACAAAGCAGGCGCTTTGGCGTATTTCAAAAACCACCTTGCCACGGCGGATTATTTCATCGCGAAGGACGATCCGATGCAGGGGATTTGGATCGGACAACTGGCGGCGATGGTGGGCTTGGATGGAGCGGCCATTACGCACGCTGACTTCGGGCAGTGGTTGGACGGGGATCTACGCGACGTGGGGACGGGCACCGATCCGGAAACGGATCAGTCCCGGCTGAAACGGGCGCGGTCCAGTGAGCTGCTTTACACGGAATTCACCTACACGGCCCCGAAGTCGGTATCGATAGCGGCGGCGGTGGATGGGCGGCTGAAAGATCACATCATGCAGGCGGTGACGGATGAGTTGCGGTGGTTCGAGTCCGCAGCAGCGGTGCGGGATCGGCGGGGGGATTTGGCAAATGCGGAACAAACCAAGGCGACGGGGAATTTCATGGCGGGCCTGTTCCAACATGAAACGAGCCGGACGAATGACCCGAATTTTCACGTCCATGGCCTGATCGGAAACATGAGTTGGGATGGGGAGCGGCGGGAACTGCTGGCGCTCCATTTCGGAGATATGCTGGAGCTACGGAAGACGCTGGACGCACGCATCCACAACAATCTCGCGACCCGCGCGGCATCGCTGGGCTATACGGTGGAGGTGGCTAAGAATGGGTTCGGATTGCAGGAGGTGCCGACGGAAGCGGTGGAACTTTTCAGCATCCGGCATCGGCAGGTGGCGGTTGCCCGACAACTGCTCCAAGAAGGCTACAAAGCTAAGACGCTGGGCGATGTTATCGAGAACCTGCGGTCGCGGGGTGTTCCACAGCATCTGGAAAGCTATGCGGAAATGAAAAAGCTGCTGGGGCCGGCGGACGGTAAACCGATGGCGGATCTGCCTGCGGAGGAAACGGCCGTCCTCCTGACACGTCCTCCAAAAACAGAAATCTCGGCTGAAACCCTCACGGCCAACACCAAAGCCCGCTTGGAGCAAGCCGGGCTGACGATTGCGGTTCCTCCTGAGGACGCCATTCCCAAAAAGCCCTCCGTGGATCTGCCTGGCGTGTTGAATCAGGCTCTGAAGGCTGCGTTCAACCATGAATCGGTGATTCGACTTGATGAGCTGATCGGAAATGCGATGCGGCTGGCTCCGGGAGCGGTGACGAACCGTGAGTTTGCGGCGTTACTGCGGGAAGACCCCAGACTGGTGGTGGGGCGCATGGGAATTGCGGGCCGGGAAAGCGGCGTCGATTTGGTAACGACGCGGGCTTTGGTGAAGCAGGAAGTCAGGCTGCTGGGTGACGTGCAGGCGGGATTCGGGGCACGCGCGGCCAGCGTTTCGGCAGAGTCTTACACGCCTCCCTTGGCTCTGACGGCGACCCCTCAGCGGGTTTCCGAAATCATCCGCGCGGCAGATCAGCGCGGGGAGGTGCTCAGCACCGACCAAGTGGAAACTTGGCTCCGGCAGTTTGAGGGGATTCATCGTTATGTTTCCATCTCGCGGGATCAATTTCTGAACGTCCGCGGTGGTGCAGGCGTGGGCAAAACCTTCTGCATGGAGATGCTGGTGGGCGACTCCTTGGCCGCTGGTCGGCCCGTGGTGTTGGTGGCCCCTTACGGCGAACAATCCCGCGTAACCATGCGGGCGGAAGCACCGCGTCTCGCCGCCGATGGCAAAGCGGCCGTGGCGGAAGCATTCGGGAGCGCTAACACGGTGGCGCATCTTCTTCAAAAGGCCCGGATGAACCCTGAGTTCAAAACCTCGATCTCCGGTGCGGACATTTTTGTCGATGAAGCCGGGTTGCTGGATACCCCATCGGCTTCGTCCTTGGTGCGTCTTGCCCGTGAAACAGGTGCCCGCCTCATTTTCCAAGGTGACACCGAACAGAAGCTCGCGGTCGGTCGTGGCTCCCCACTCATTGCACTCCAGGAACGGCTCGGCCTCGGCATGTCAGTGGAACGCGCCGCTATTAGCCGCCGTCAGCTCCGGTCGGAGGACAAGCAACTCGCCGCTGACCTCTCATCCGGGGACCGGGTGAAGTTTGAAGCGGCCTTGGAGCGTTTCGAGGAGCGGGGCGACCTGCAACAGGTTGAACCCCAGGGAGCCATCGCCATGGCAGCCAAAAGGGCCATCGAATCCCGCGCCAAGGGGGATGACCTGCTCCTTTTCTCTTCGGTTCATCGCCTCTGCGCCGGGATTTCCCAGGAAATCCATCGGCAAAGAATGGAGGCCAACCCTGAACTGCGCACGGTCATCATCGACACTCTGAAGCCGCTCAGCCTCAGCGAACCGGAAATGCGCTCCACGCAATCCTACTATGTCGGCCAAACTGTCGCCTATGAACATCAGGGCAGCACACGCCTGTCGCGGGTGGTTTCCGTGGACAATGGGGTGGTCAAAATCGAAACCGGAAGGCTAACGTCCAAGCTCAATCTGGATCGGGTCACGGAGCTGTTTGAGAAAAAGTCCGTCGAGCGCTCCACGGGAGCTTTTATGGTGCTGACGGAGAAAATCAAAGTCGGCAACAAAACCCATGAACGGAATTCCCGGCACCGGATCACGGGTATTGCTGGAAAATCGATCACCTTCGATTCCGGCCTGCAGCTTGCCGCCAACGATGGACGGCTTACCCAGGGCGACGTGCTGACGGTGGACAAGGCCCAGGGAGCCAAAGGCCGACACGTCATGTGGATCGAAGATAATCGTTCCCTAACCGCCATGGGAAACCGCCGGGATGTGCATGTCGGGTTCACCCGGCATGTCGATAAACTCGAAGTGCTCGTCGAAAGCATCGAACTTTTCCGTCAAACCGCCGGCACTGAACGCGCGAAACTCTCCGCCTTGGAACTGGTAGAAAAAGCCCGCCCCACCATCTGGAAACCGGTAGAAGATCGGGCGCAAAAGCGGCCTCCTCCCCTGCCCTCTCCATCCCCTTCCCCATCGCAAATTCAAACCGGTCCTGCCCGAGTTCCCAAAACGCGGCTCTCCGCGGCCCTCCGTTGGGCAGCTCAAAAACTTAGGATCCGCTCAAAAGCTCACACTTCAAAAATCCAATCTTCATGAAACCTGCCCAATCCGTAGTCTCCTTCACCAAAGGCATGGAAGCCCCGTGTGTCCGGTTCGCCATCACCGATGGCCCCCAACTGGTCCTGCCCTATATCCACGCCACTTCCTTCGAACTCAGCGCGGGAGAAAAATTGCTGGTTTGCCAATTCGGCGAAACCCAACTGCAACTCGAAGGAGATCGATTGCTCCCGCTACTCCTTGATCTGCAACGAAATCTGGTGGATTCCGTGGAGGCTACAAAAACCTCCGAAGGTGGCCTCCCTCACGTCTCAAGAATCGTGCGTATCGAATTGGGGGCCGAATTCGAGCCTGCTATCTCGTGATTCCCAGTTTGCTCGGGCATTTAAGATCGGATGGGGAAAGGAACTTTTCCTTTCCTGATCGGGGAATTCATGTAAATTGAGGACAAGTTCTTCTCACGGTAGTCTTTCTCCGATGTTCTGTTCTTCCGGCATTTTCCAAATTCCAGAGAAACAAAAAACAGCCACCCTGTTTGTTGTATTTAGAATACAACTTTAACTTGTTTAGAACTCAACATCTCCTTAGTATTCAACGACTTAGAGACGGACAGGTCACCTTTTATGGGGCGAAAAGTCACCTTTTGTGGGGATTTCAGGACTCAAAGGTCACCTTCGATGGGGGGAAAAGCCACCTTTTATGGGCAATCTGGAGCAAAAGTCACCTTCTATGGGGAAGTGGTCAATTTGCACAATTGATTGATTGTAAATGAGTTGCGAAATATTTTAAAGAATGGTGACCTTAGGTCACCTTTTATGGGGAAGCTTCAACGGTGGTGGCTGAGAGCGAGCTAGATCTCTCATTCCAAGCCAAAGGTCACCTTTTATGGGGGAAATCAGGCCGCAAGTGCCGTTCATGCATAGAGGTGGTGGCTTTCACAACGGATGAAAAGTCACCATCCATGGGGAAAAGGAGCGATATTCTGGCCTCAATCAGGGGAAAACCACCTTCTTCTTCGGGTAAAAGTCACCTTTTATGGGGCGATGAAGGCTTGTGGGAAGCAACACCGTCAGGAATAGGCCAAAGGTCACCTTTTATGGGGAAAAGGTGGGTGGATATCCCGCAGGGTTGGGCGACTCGCCTCCACTTTGCGTGAAAGGTCACCGTTTATGGGGAAAGCAGAGAACGGTCGGAGGTGGATTATGGCCAACTTCCGGGCAAATCCGGACCAAAGGTCACCGTTTATGGGGAAAATCCTGCTCGTTCTTCCCTGTGCCTTAACCTAAGCATGGCCAAAGGAGTTAGGGGTCACCGTTTATGGGGAAATCGCCATCCAAAACCAGTTCATCAATAGAGTGGATTGGATCTTGGAGGATCGAAAGGTCACCGTTTATGGGGAAAATCCCAGCTGATGGAACTCAGGAGTCACCGCGTAGAGTCACTTAAAGATGGACTTGCAAAGGTGACTTTTAGGAGCAAGATCGTGGAATGTCTGACCAAGACAAGTTGCTCAAGAAACATGTCGGCACGGTTCACACCTATGCCCCATTGTCGCTTGTCCAAAGGAAAGCATTTTCCTCGTTGGTTTACAACGCTTATCCAAATCTTCTGAACCAGCGGACTCACGAAATTCCGGTCGATGTCCTCTGTGAATTGATGGGATTTGATTCAAAAAACACCGGAGCCTTGGAGAACTCTTTGGTGGAGCTCGCCAAAACGGTCATCAGTTGGGATGATGGGGAGGGCGCGGGACGGAAGTGGGCTGTGACCACCTTCTGCGCTTACGCCGTCATCGAGAAAGGCGTGTGTCGCTACGAGTTTTCCGAGTTCCTCGCCAAGCAGCTATACAATCCGGGGGTTTATGCGCGGATCAACATGAGCAGCCTGCGCGACTTTCAAACGCGCTACGGACTGGCCCTGTATGAGAATTGCGCCCGCTATCGTCCTAATGGAGATTTTGCCGGAGGCACTCCTGAATGGAGTCTGGAGCAGTTTCGTAGGCTCATGGGGATCACTGAAAAAGGGGTCACGCTTTACGACACCTTCAAAAGGCTCAACGAGCGCATCATCAAACCGGCCGTTCATGAGGTGAATACCTGCTCGGATATCTTGATCGAACCTAGCTTCGGTAAAATGGGGCGGTCCGTGTCATCCGTGAAATTCTCCGTAAGGATCAACCCGCAGCTCAATCTCAAACTCAGCGTCGAGACGAAAGACCAAGCTCAGCACCCCATGATTGTGGAGATGCATGACCGCTACCGCGTCCCCTATCTCAAGGGCCTGGAATGGCTGGAACGGTATGGAGAGGAGCGCTTCAAGGAGGTCCTCCAGCTCATTAATGATCTGGTCGCCCAGGGTAAGGCCAAAAGTCCGGTCGGCTTCATCCGCCGGGCCTTTGAAGAAAACTATGCCCCTGCCCTGAACTTGGCCGAAGAGCGGAAAAAAGTCCGCACCAAGCAGGTGTTGGATGAAAAACGGAAACAGGATTCGGCCCGTTTCGAGGAATCCCGCCGCACCGTGGAAAATGAACTTCAATCCCGCTACCGGGCGCACCTTTCGGAGTTGGTTTTCACGCGTTTCCGCAAGCTGCCGGCGGACAAGCAAAAGGCGTTGATCGACACGCTTTGCGCCACGGATTTGGTTTTTAAGGACCGGATCAAACGGAAGGGGTTCAGTGCCGCCTTGGAAGGCCCCATGTCGATCCTTTTCGGAGAGTTTCTGTGCGACCAGTGGAGCCAGTCCGATGCCCTGCCCTTCGAGCATTGGCACCGGGATTCGGGGTTGGTTGTTGAAACAACGGACGCAGGATATCGACTCTTGGAAGCGAACGCTAGTTCTCCGCCGGAATAAGCCATCATGGCAATTCAAAGAAATGGCGTATCGCTAAAATGGCGCAATGGTTTTCTGATTCGATCCACTCTTCGCGTTTTTTGCCGCCTTTCTGGGAAGCCAAAGTCCGCTGGGTTTATCGCCTGGTGGGATGTTTGATTTCCGTAGGGGAGCAATGACGTTTCTTCAAAGTGAAGGGAGTGACCCTATTCATGTAGAATAGTGAAATGGCACAACGCCATTTCGATGAAATGTCGAAAAGGATGAATTCGCGTTTCCTGTGAAACGCGAACTTAGCATCAAGCTGAATTGGTGATTCGCTAAAGTGGCTGCGGAATGGATTTGAAGAATGGCGAAAAGTTGAATTATTGAAGTGGCGAAGCGCCATTTCAAATGAATGGCAATAAGTGTGATTTAGCGATTCGTGGGAAACGCGAAAAAAGCTTTAAGTTGGAATGGTGAAAAGGGTGATTCAATAAAATGGCAAACTAAAGAAACAATGGTTCGCCATTAAGGCGAAAAGAGTATAGCGCCAAATCATTGAAGTGCTAAAATGGCAAACTGGCGTAATGGCGAATAGTGATGATGGTGAGATGGCGAAAAGCATGATGCGCTATTTCAAAGCATCGTTGATAAGGCGAATCGCCAATAAGATGGAAAGGATTAAATGCTAAAACGGCGAATCAACTTAATGGCAAATCAGTGAAATAGTGTTTCATTTGAGGTGCCACTATGGCGAAATGGCGATTCGCCATAATGTGGGATTGACATTAAGTCACACTTAAGTAAATCTGGAGATCGAAAGGGCTGCGGACGGAGCCATTCGAGTGATTTGCCATTATGGCGATTCACCCTTTTCAATACTTTAGCTAATTAAATGAAATTGCTGTTTCTTCAGGGAAAAGGTGGGGTGGGCAAGAGCACGCTCGCGTTTTTATTCGCCCTCACGCTCCAAAAAGCGGGGCGGGTGGTCGGTATTCGGGATCTTGACCCCCAGAAGAGCTTAACCGCTTGGCTGACAGATACCGAGGGCTTCGAACTCCAGGAGGACGGGGAAATCATCATTATCGACAGTCCACCCCGGATTGATGATCCCTTGGTGCTGGCCGCCATCTGCGAAGCGGATCGAATTTTAATCCCCACGACTCCCAGTCCTGCGGAGCTGGCGACCCTCAGGCACTCCGCCGGGGTCGTAGCGTCCAATCTGAAAGCCGGGGCTAAAGCTTGGGTGGTCTTCAATCGGGTCAAAAAATCGACCACTTACGGCAAAAACTTGGAATCTCTTGCCGCCAGCTTGCCGCTCCCGGCTGCGAAAAATTCGATCAGCGACCGGGAAGTTTACAAGCATGTGCTCTTGGACGGTTGGATAGCCTTGGATGGGGCGGCCAAAGAGGAGATCATGAACCTTGCGCTGGAGATACAATAGCGTTTCGCTAAATTAGCATTTCACCATTTAAATCCGATGCCATCCAAAACGACTTCAGACAAACTCGCCAAACTTGCAGGTTTCGGCAAAATGGCGGGCGAAGCTCCCGCCGCCGCAGCCCATGAAGCCATGACCGCAGCGGCAGCTCTGCCGGCAATTCCACCTGCTTCGCCCCCGCTCGTGGAGCAAACGCCCCCTGAAGGAATCCCTGTCCAGGAGGCCGCAGCGCCCAGCGTGGCAGTTTCCGCTCCTTCCAAACCAGCAGAAAAGGCGGTTTCGGCTCCACTTCGGATCATGCCCCCGCCAGTGATCCAAGAGGCTAAACTCGTCCGAAACGTCGTTTTTCTGCCGGAGGATCAAATTGAGCTGGATCGTCTGGAAGACATTCTTCGGGCGGGGGGCGTCCGGAAGCCAAATCTCTCTGATCTGGTGCGGGTAGCGCTACGGTCGGCAAACCCCCAGCCCCAGGAAGCTGCGGACCTATTCCGAGCGGCCAAGGCCCTCGATGCCCGTCGGAAGAAAGAATAAGTTTCAGAGGCGTCGATTTCCCAAAAACCAGTTGTGCGGCAATGCGGCAATGCGACATTGCCGCATGACAACAGTTGTTCCAATCAGTAAACGGGGAGCCGTCACGTTGCCACCCGCCCTGCGCCGTAAATTTGGGTTCGGGGCAGGGGAAAATCCTCTGATCGTCATTGAGGAGAGAGATGGGGAAATTGTTCTCCGCCCCGCCTCGGCCGTCACCGTGCGGGATATCCCGGCCCAAGTAATTCAGGGCTGGATCGCGGAAGATGAGGCCGGAATGCGCGAATTTGAATCTCTCCCGCCAACCAAGTGATCCTGTTCCTTGACACCAGCGTGTTGCTGGCCGCTTCCGGATCGGCCACCGGGGCCGCCCGTTTCGTCTGCCGGAATGGGGCAGGGCAAGGGTGGTCTCTTATCACCTCGGGCTACTGCCTCGAGGAAACCCTCCGCAACCTCCCCAAAATCGGCCCAACCGCAGCCACCACTTGGGAATCCGAAATCCAGCCCGTCCTCCAATTCGTCCCGGATGCCTTGGCCATGGGAGAACGAGCCTTGGTTTTCCCCAAAGCCAAGGATCGCCCAGTGGTGATCACCGCCCTCGCCGCCGAGGCCGCCGTCCTGCTGACGCTGGACCGGACCGATTTTCACGGGGCGCTGGGGCGGGAAATTTACGGGATCAAGATCCGGACCCCGGCGGATTTCCTTATTGAGCAGCGGAAAGCGGGCCTGATTTAGCGGATTGGCGGTGATTGCACAATAATACAACATTTCCAGATTCAATCTTGAATCCCAGACAATAAGAATTATTATTGTGTAATCCGATTCCCCCGTAGAATTGCCCTTAGTGGGCGGTTTTCCCCGCTGGACCACCATTTCCCTCCGATGAACCCCTCGATTCTGGAGCGCCTCTCCGTTGCCGCCCGCGACCGGCAGCTCGCGGCTCCGACTTTGGCGGCCTACCGGCGGACGTGGCTCAAGCTCGTGGCCTGGACCACGGCTTCCGGTTTTGATCTCGGCTCCCTTCCTCAGGAGGAGGCCCGCAGTTACTACGAAGACCTGACGGGCAAGCGCTCCGCCTCCCACCACCTCCAAGTGAAGGCGGGCATCGCGTTCCTTTATAAAGTGCTCGATAAACCCAATCCGTTCACGGATTGCCTCGCGCCCCGGTTCCGTCCCGACGCGCAGGAAATCAAGTTCCTCGAAGCGGCGGATCTGGCGAAGGTGCTGTTGGCGCTGCGGGAGCTGGGCACGGACTACTTTGGAAGGCTGGCCGCGCATTTGGCGGAAGCGCTCTTTTTTACTGCCTGCCGGTTCCATGAGTGGGCGCTGCTTTCCACGGACAAGCTGGTCCGCAACGGGGCAGGGGACTTCACGGCCGCCCGGCTTAAGGTGAAAGGCGGGAAATACCGCGATGTCCCGCTCATGCCGCGGTTGTCGGATTCCCTCCGCGAGTGGGCAGTCTTCCTCGAAAGCCTCAAAGGGATCCGACTGCGCCGGGGAGCGGTGGAATTTGCCGGGAGCGAACTCATCTTCCCTGGCCGGGATGGCAGCCCTATCAGTAATCAAGCGTTCAACCGCCGACTCGCGGCCGCGTGCCGTGCCGCTGGGGTTTCGGTTATCAGCGCCCACGGCCTGCGCCACAGCGCCGCCAATTTGCTGCTCAACGAACGCGGCCGCAATATCCGGGAACTGCAGGAGCTGCTCGGCCACCGAAGTCTCGCCACCACCGCCCGTTACACCCACATCGACCGCGAGCGCCTCCGGGGGGTGGTTGCGGATCTCGCCCTGCCATGATTTCAGCCGGTTCCAGAACCAAACGGAAATCCGCCGGCCAAGCGGCCGTCAACGCCCACGCCGTCCGCGCGGTGGTGCAGATTTTGTTTGCGACGGGAAAGGCTTACACTATCGAGACGCTGCGGGAGAAGTTGCGGGAGTTTTTCGTGGGGGAAGGGGATTCCGAAAAACGGGCCGTGGCCGCCCTCTCCACCGTGCAGCTCATCACCGCACTGCTGGAAGCCAGTCCCTCCCTGGAAACCCTCGGCCTGCAAATCCGCCTGACCAATGGCACCGCCCAAATGTTCACCGGGCGTATTCAGAACGAAATGCTCTCCGCGTTCATCACCGAACGTGTCCCAGCCTCCAGCGGGGCAGGGGAGTTGACCCAGGCCGCTTTGGAAGTCCTTTCCTGCATCGCCTTCAAGCAGCCCATCAGTCAGGGGGAAATCGATCAAATCTTCGGCGACACCGACAAACGCCACCTTGTTTCTGTGCTCCGGCAGTTGGAGCTGGTGGAAGAATTTGCCGGGCCAGATGGCCGACTGCGCTTCGCGACGACTGGGAAATTTCTGACCCAATTTGGCATGGCCAGTCTTCAAGAGTTAAATCGGGAGTATGAAGTCGAATTGTAGTGCGCGATCCAGTGGCATTGAAACATATTTTGCAGTATCGTAAAAACTGCAACGGAAATAGTTGACTTAAATGAAAACATGGAGAATAGTGATCCGTGTTCGTCCGAAGTTCAGTATTGCACAGAGGACCGGGCGCAAAAAAGGTGCTCCTGTGGCCGGAGCACCTTCATAACTCCGGACCTTTTGAGGACCATCGTTGTCGTAGTGGGCTGCGGGATAATCGAAGGGTTCGGGGAAATCAAACCAAATAAACCGGATTGAGCCACGTCCGGCAAAAACAAACGCCATATGGCAACTAACCCACCGGCCGGAGACGGCCACCGCAATGGGGCTGTGCGTCAGCGCAGCCAGTTCGTCAATCCCGTCACTGGATTGTCCCAAAAACGAAACGCCGAGAACGGTCGCATCATGGACGTGAAAACGTCCGGAGGCGACTTCAAAGGCGTTCGGCACGAGAAAAAAGCTGGATCGTAAGCCATGATTTGCACCCTCGGCGATGCGGCCAATTTGCGGAGCGGTTACCCGTTCCGTTCCGGACTTACGCCTGATTCCGATGGCACTATTGCCGTCGTCCAGGGGCGGGATGTGGAGGCGGATCGCCTGCACTTCCGGCCGGTTGGTCCGCTGGTCCGCATCATGAAGGAAGAACTCCGGCGTGTTTCGGACCACTTTCTTCAGCCGGGGGATGTCCTGCTCATGGCGCGGGGTCCGCGCAATTACGCAGCGGTGGTCGAGGCCGATATCTCCGATATTGGCCCGGCCATCGCCGTAGGCAGCTTCCATATTATCACGCCCGACCAATCCAAACTGGTCCCACTCTATCTCGCCTGGTGGCTTTCCCAGGAAGCCGCGCAAAACCATTTCCGCACCAGCAATACCGGCACAACCATTCCGATGATCTCTCTGGATGCGGTGCGTCTGAGTCCGTTGCAGCTTCCACCTCTTCCGGTCCAGAAGCGCATTGCTGACCTCAGTGATCTTTTTGCGAGAGAACGCGAAACCGCTGACATCCTCCACAGGGAACGGCAGCACTGGCTGAGCCTTTGGGCGCGGCAGCAATCCGCCTAATTCCTCCAGCCCTATCCCCATTTTTCCCTACCCCCTTTTAGCCCAGTTATTCCATGGCCAAAGCACCCAAAGCCACTAAATCCACCGCCAAGTCCGCATCCAGTCCCCAGGCTCCTCCAGCGCCTATCGACCGCAAGGATGAGATTAACCGCGTCGCGTGGAAAGCCTGCGACACCTTCCGGGGCGTCATGGATTCCTCCGTCTATAAAGACTACGTCCTGACTATGCTCTTCCTGAAATACCTCAGCGACGTGCGTCGCCAGCGGGTAGAGGAATTGCGCGAACAATTCGGGAATGACGATGCCATGATCCAACGCCGCCTCAGCCGGGAGCGGTTCATTATCCTGGAAGCCGCCACCTTCGATACCCTCTACAAGCAGCGCGATTCCGACAAGATCGGCGAACTGATCAATCAGGCGCTGGACACCATTGAGGACGAAAACAAAGCCAAGCTCGAAGGCGTTTTCCGCAAGATCGACTTCAACAACGAAAGCTACCTCGGCGAAACCCGCGACCGCAATCGACGTCTCAAGCACCTGCTGGATGACTTTGCACCCTTGGATCTTCGTCCCAGAACCATCGGTAATGCCGACGTGATCGGCGACTGTTATGAATATCTCATCTCCCGTTTTGCCTCCGATGCCGGAAAGAAGGGTGGCGAGTTTTATACTCCGGGCGAAGTCGCTACCTTGCTCGCCAAGCTGCTCGCGCCCAGGGCGGGTCAGCGCATCTGCGACCCCGCCTGTGGTTCTGGTTCTTTGCTCATCAAAGTAGCGCGTGAGGTCGGCTCGCAGAATGTCAGCGTCGCCGGGATGGAGAACAACAACCAGACCTACGCGCTGGCCCGCATGAATATGTTCCTCCATGGCCTCGACAGCGCCCGCATTGAGTGGTGCGATACCATCAACTCCCCCAAACTCACCGAGGACAACAAGCTTCTGCGCTACGACATCGTGGTGGCCAATCCACCGTTCTCTCTCGACAAATGGGGCGCGGAGCACGCCGCCTCCGATCCCTATGGCCGCTTCCATCGCGGCATCCCCCCGAAGAGCCGGGGGGACTATGCTTTCATCTCTCACATGATCGAAGCCGCTGTAGCGGGCAGTGGGAAAGTTGGCGTTATCGTGCCTCACGGCGTGCTTTTCCGGGGGGCCTCCGAGGGGAAAGTGCGGCAGTCGTTCATTGAGGAAAACATCCTCGAAGCTGTCATCGGCCTTCCCTCCAATTTGTTTTATGGCACGGGCATCCCGGCCGCGATCCTCATCTTCAACAAAGGAAAAGAAGCCGCCGGCCATGGCACGGATATTCTCTTTATCGATGCCAGCCGCGACTACGAGGAAGGCACCAACCAAAACCGTCTCCGTCCCCAGGATCTCGACCGCATCGTGCAGACCTTCCGCGACTTCAGTAGTATTGAAAAGTATTCGCGCCGTGTGCCCTTTGATGAGGTCAAGGAAAACGATTTCAACCTTAACATCCCACGCTATGTAGATACCTTCGAGGAGGAAGCCCCCGTCGATCTGGGAGCAGTGCAGCAAGAGATTGACCGGCTCGAAGCGGAACTCACACAAGTCCGGGGAGAAATCTCCCGGCATATGAAGGAACTCAAACTCGTCTAGCCGCATGGACTTCACCGCTTCTGACCATCTCAAATCCCTGCTCGATGCCCATCACGTCTTGGGCAGCTTCACGCCGGTCCTCGAATTCATCGCCGGTCTGGTGAAGGAAAGTTTTGAGCCGGATTGGTTTGCGCTTTTGGGAAAAGGAGGTGCCAATTGAAGGTGCCGAAGGGGTGGAGACTCCATGAACTTGGCGAGATCGTCGATATCACCTCAGGTGGAACGCCGAACAAGCAGACGCCGGAATATTGGGGCGGAGAAATTCCTTGGCTTAGTGCCAAGGATCTCAAAACATTGTGCCTTTCTACTTCGATTGAAAAGGTCTCCGCCAAAGGGGCGGTTAATGGGACTCGCTACGTCCCAACCGGTGGTCTCCTGATTCTAACACGAGGTATGACCCTCTTCAAGGACGTTCCCGTTGGCTACGCCACAAAGCCAATCACCTTCAACCAAGACCTAAAAGGGATGGTGCCAAAGGAAAATGTTGATGGATTGTATCTTGCCTGGAGCCTTACTGCCTCGAAACACCGCCTGATGCGGCTAGTCGATCACGCAGGGCACGGGACGGGCCGCCTCTCAACGGATTTGCTATCAATCGAGCCAGTCCTTGTCCCTCCCCTCCCAGAACAACGTCGAATCGCGGAGATCCTTGGCTCCTGGGACCGAACGATTGAAATGAAGCAAAATTTAGTGGCCGCGAAAATCACTCGCCTTCGCTCTCTCCGCCATCAGATCCTAACTGGCAACAAACGCTTCCCGGAGTTTAAGGGAAAATGGAAGGCTGTTCGTTTGGACGATTTGCTCGTGGAGACGGAGCGCTACGTCACCTGGGAAGATAACGACATTTACAATCTTGTAAGTGTCCGTCGGCGTTCCGGAGGCCTCTTTCAACGCGGAAGTTTAAGAGGGAAAGAAATCAAAACCAAAGTCATGAAAACGATTCACGAGGGTGATTTTCTGATTGCCCGGATGCAGGCCGTGCATGGAGCGACTGCTGTTGTTCAATCCACGCATCACGGAATGCACGTATCGGATTCTTATAACACCCTGCGTGCTCGAAATCAGGAAAATCTGGACATTAACTTTTTGGGGTGGCTCTCTACAATGCCGCAGTTTTACAGGCTCGTCCTCATGTCCAGCCACGGCGTCGTCATTGAGAAAATGACCTTTGACCTCTCTGATTTCCTCAAACGATACATAACAATACCTCCGACGAGAGTCGAACAAACCCGCATCGCTACCTTCCTTAAAGCCTGCCAGCGGGAAATCGTCCTCCTGACTACCCAACTGGAAGCCCTGAAACAACAAAAGCGCGGCATGATGCAGAAGCTTTTGACGGGTGAAGTCAGAGTCAAAGTGTAACGCAAAACCCATGAAATCCGACCCGACAAAATCAAGCCGCCCGGCCAGAATCTATTTCACGGATTTCTTTGACGTGGCTCCTAAAACGCTTGCTAACTATGGGGCTTTCAACGTGTCGCCAGTCGTTGATCTGCCGCTGTTTGTTGATCCCTTCCTTTTGTTCACAAGTGACAAGGCAGAGTATCTGGCGCTGCACGATGAGATGATTCGGTATCTGAAATTTCTACGGGATAAATCAGCGCAGGGCCTGCTCAATCCCGGAACATTGAAGGCTTGGTATTGCTTCAAGGAAGTAAAAGAAAATTGTCTCGGCTTCTGCGAGAGTGGAAACCGGGGAATTGGTCTGGGGATGAGTTTTGCCAATGCGTTGAATGAAAACTTAAACAATTTGTTCAAGGATTTCGGCCATGAGCAGGTCACCCGGGGATCCCACCTTGAGAAGCTAATTCTGATTCGATCGGGGGTTGGTAAAGACAAAATAAGTGACTTCACCACCAACCTGATCAAAGGATTTTTGGTGAGGTATACCGAGGCATTTGCGAAGAAGCATATCGCCGCCGAGAAGCGGCAACGCGTGTCAGTATCGCATGTGGAGTTTGATTACGACAAAGGCGTCTGGAAAGGAGGCACCTTTGATCTGCCTTGGCTGGATAAAGGTTTCGTGCTACTGACTCCGGAAGACATCCTCACAAAAGACGATACTTGGATCAACAAAAAGGATTTGCAGAAGGACTTCCCACAAATCCGTGAATCCATCGAAAATGTCGCGCTCCGTGCCCAGATTGACCAGTATTTTTTCAGCGTGCTGAAGCACGATAAGGACAAAGAGGGGAAAGACCTCGAACCAACCAAAAAGCAGCGTGCAGAGGCCATCGACTTTACCCTCCGGAAATTCCCGGCGCTGATCGATTACTACATCCGTGAAAAGGAGAACAATGGGGACGAAGCCGTGGAGCGCAGCAAAACCAAAGTCGATGAGGTGGAACTTCGCTTCGTGCAGAACATCCATTCCCTCGTCCAACAACTCTCAAATGAGACGGCGTTTTATGACACTCCCGAGAATACGTTGGATGAAGCACGCCGCCGGATCAGCTATCTCAAGCATGTCATCGAGGATCTTGACGGCTACCGGCTGTTCTACGATGGAAAAGGGAGTCCTATCGAGCGTGAAAAAGACCTACAGATTGCCTTCAAACTCGTCTGTATTGGCTCGCCCAGTTCGGTGGATTCCGAAGTGAATAATGGAAGAGGTCCTGTCGATTCAAAATTCTCGCGAGGTGATGGTGACAAAACTCTGGTCGAATTCAAGCTGGCCAGTAATTCGAAGTTGGAACAAAACCTTGAGAATCAGGTCAAGATATACGAAAAAGCGAATCGCACGACTCAGTCGTTGAAAGTGATTCTCTTCTTCACTGAGGATGAGCACTCGAAGGTGAAACGGGTATTGAAGAGTCTGAAAATTGAGGGAGACACAAGTATCATCCTGATTGATGCCCGGCGTGATAACAAACCTTCTGCCAGTAAGGCATAAGATTTCAGAGATATTATCAAGCAGCTCCCAATACAGCGCTCCCACCACCCAATCCATCATGGAAGCCCCTGACCCTCCTCCAACTCCCCCGACTGTTTTGATGTCGTATTCCCACGATGACCGGGACCATAAGGCTTGGGTGGCTGCGCTGGCGACGCGGCTGCGTGATAAAGGAGTTGATGTTATTCTGGATCAATGGGATCTGGGTTTCGGGGACGACGTGCCGAAGTTCATGGAAAAAGGTGTGCGTGCCGCCAGATACGTCCTCATGGTTTGCACCGAGGCGTATGTTAAAAAAGCCGATGATGGAAAAGGTGGTGTGGGCTACGAAGCTATGATTGTAACGGGGGAACTGGTCCAAAACTTGGGGACGAACAAGTTCATTCCCATCATCCGCCAGAAAGGACCGGATTTTGTGCTGCCCGTCTGTATTTCCACCCGGCTGGGGGTAGATCTGAGCAAGCCGGAAATTGATGAAGAGGCCTTCGAGAAACTTTTGGAGCAGATCCACGAAGTCAGAAAAAATCAAAAGCCAGCATTGGGTGCCAATCCATTCGCGGCTGCCTCACGCGAATGGGAAATTTCCCGGACCACCAACGCAGCAAAAGCCGCATCCGTGGATGTGCCAGTCTCGGCAACTGATGCCTACCATCGTGCTTTGGAAGTGATTGAGGGAGGAAATGCCACGGTGTGGCGGCGGTATCAGCAAGCTGTTTCAGCCTCCGCCACTCAATCCCTCCTTAACTGGAGAAATGAAGAAATTACCGAATTCAAAACCAAGGCAGACTTGATTTCCAAAGCGCTTTCAGGCGTGGAGTGCTTCGAACCTTACATCGCCTCTATTCTGGCGGCCGCGGAAAGTGACAAGGACGGGTATAGCAATCAACTGGGGTGGATTGATCAGATGGTCAATCAACCAGGATGGGAGGGTTCAGGCATTCAATTTCATACGGCCTTTCCCAAATTGATTACTTTTGTGGCCCAAGCGCTCGTCGGGGCGATGTTGGTCGAGAAGGGCAGAATGGAGGACGTCCACGGACTTCTCACAACACCAGTCGGAAGACGGGGATATGGTGAAGAGCTTCCGCTCTTCGTGAATATCAGAATCAATGGTTGGCCGGATTCGATCACTGAATGCACGACCGCTTGGAGACTCCTCGACCAGACAGTGGAAAAATGGACTTGGGTGGCAGAGGCCTTCGGAGGGAAACGTCAAGCCCGGGTGGCCATTTCCGCCTACTACCTCGCGATGAATCTTTTGTGCTTCGTAAAATGCGCGAAGCATGGAAAGTTGTCTGAGGATGAGATGCGGCTCCAAATGCCTCTTTGCTTCTGTGCATGGCGGGAAGGGATCCCTGATGATGGGCTCAAATTGCTGCTGAAGAAAAGGGTTTTCCTTGCGGACCTTCTGAAGGAAAACGGAATCACAGACGCAAAACTGAAATCGGATTGGGCTTTGTGGCGCGACATGAACTCAAGATGGCTTGGAAATGTCTACCGTGGGTTCGGGATGGAAGTGGCTTTCCCTCATGCCAAACTTCCAGAGAAACTCGAAAGAAGCCCACTTTCCATCTGAAACCCGCCAAATGGAAAACTTCCCTTCCAGCAAAAGTTTTGAACTGTAACCCTCTGATGGTCAACGACATGCATTATTCCATCAAACTCCAATTTGACTTTTACAGTGACGCGGCGGGGTTTTTGGGGGGGGGCCCCCCCAAAACCCCGGGGGGAACAAATGGGGGGTGGGGTGCGAGT
>JBBQWG010000074.1:0-23932 GCA_038210825.1 Verrucomicrobiales bacterium | reverse complement strand
GGCACCTACCAACTCAAAAAACCTCCCCAACAGCCCACTCTCTCCTTGCCAAATCACCCTCCATCCCCCAAAGACCCATCATCCGAGGTGGTGCACTTTGAAGTGACCACAGGTGGTGCATTTTGAAGTGACCGGTGACATTTCTTCGCAATTACTTCCGTTCGGCAGACGATCCTCTTGACCCTGAATGTTTGAAAAAGCTCGCTGACGAGGCGGTCGTTTCCCGACCGACTCTGGTATTCAGGATAGCCCGCGTTTTTCGTTTGGAGTGGCCGATCGGGCTGGTCGCGTGTGTGAACTATTCGCAATTAAATGGCACTTGGGAGATCTCAGCAATTACTTGCCACTATGCTGTAAAGTCTATTTTCAGCACTGTTAAAATTGGAGGATCTCTCGAAAGTTTGGTAGGAGAAGCGGCACCGCGGTTGCCAAATATCTCTGCGGGTTGTGAGGTCAAAATCAAGGGTTATAGGTTTCGATATGCAGCTGAAAAAGGACCCCGTCTGAGTGGAGCCAAGTCTGCGTTGATTACGCTGCTGCGCATTTGAAGCCTGAAACCTCTCCCTCAAGCGCCTGCTGGAATCAAAGTGTAAAGACCTTATCCCCTTGGCCGCATTCGCACTCATGGGTTCATTGCATTACCTTCGTGTCCTGCAGCCTTCTTGCCTTCTTTCATACTGGGCGATTCATGTCTTAAACGTCCACGTCCACGAGTGAATCTTGGAACATAGATGGACTTTTTGCGGTCACGTCTTTATTGCGAACCAGCGGCAACACTTGTGCACTTACGCTCAAGCTTAACAATAAGGCGCCTGTGTGCCACTTGCCCGAATCGCGGCTTATCAATAATCACGTCGTTTTGTTCTGAACCCCCTTAGATCTTTCGAGTTTTGCGAGGGCTTTATTGTGTCTCTCAGTCAATGCTTCCAGTTTTCCCTTTTGAATTTCGTGGTTTTCAAGGTTTAAGGTATCCCATGCTTTACTTACTTTTTGCATTTCAATGAATAGTTCTTTGTCGCCATAATGATCTCTCATGATGTCTATAATTCCTTCAAACTTCATAAAAGTTGCTGGAATGGAGCTTGAATGGACTGCATAGGCGTTTTCCTCATCTACCGATCCAACATTTATAGCCGCACAGATATTCTCAAAATAATTAAGCAAATTTTTGACAGGTATAGTTGTGGACTCCGATTTCCATATCAATTCGCTTTCAGTCTTGGACAACCTAACAGTCCGTGGGTCGATTTTCAAATCTGTAAATACTGCCAAAAGGCTTTGCTGAAGTTTCGTAACAAGCTCGATATCTAAAAAGTTATGGCTGGAACTGAGTCTGTTCCATTTGGCCGCTTGCCTTATTTGCCAAAAAATTAGCAGTAAAGAAAACAGTCCTAGGATGGCAGTTGTCATTTGAATGGTCGGCGCTACTTCTGTGCTAAATTCTTTGATAGTCATTTTTTTAAGATTTTTCCGTGTAGTCATCGGGTTAGGCTTTCTAAAAATCAAGTGCAATCTATCGGGGGATTTTCGGGAGCTACAAAAGCCAAGCAAATAATTTGGACAAAGTAAATTACCAGGTAAAATGTATCTTGCGTTGGGGTGGACGCTGCCCATGAACGGCAACGAAGCGCTGAAGTTTACGCAGTGATTACTGGGCAGGGGGCTTTTTTCCGATGCCTTGCCGATGCCGGGCCCAGAGTTTGTGGAGGGTGAGCGCGTAGGCGGCGCTGGCTTCGACCCAGGCTTTCTTGCCGGCCTGGGCGGGGTCTGCTTCGGTGCGGCGGATCATCACGGCACGGTAGCGCTGGATAAGGGCAGGGGCGCTTTTGCCGGGCCGGGCTTTCCCGGATCGTTTGAAGGCAGTATCCTCTATCCAGGGGTCACCGCTTTGGTCCATCACGATGATCTGGCTGAGGTGGCCGGTGCCGCGCCGGTAGGGCAAATAGGTAGAGTCCGGTGGTCATTCTAAAGAAAAGTTGAGAGTTGTTGGTTGAGAGTTGAAAGGCTAATGCCCAGTCTGTTATTTAATTTTGACCTGATCCTGCGGAGGAACTTGAGAACCTCGCAACCAGTTCACGGTCAATCTCTCAACTCTCAACTATTCTCTCTCAACTTTTCTTCAAGAGTCATGGGTTCGCTGCGGGGGCTGACCACGAAGAGGAGTTGATCGAGGTCATCCGAGGGGACGTCGCGGGGGCGCAGGCGACGAGGTTTTCCCCCACGGCGGCCATGGGCGGGGTGCCGGGGAGATGATCCTTCAGACGATGGCTGGGGAAGGGGAGGGAAAAATCCTATCAGGTTTCCAAGGCCACCTGCGCCAAGGAGACGGATCTGCAGGATCCGCTTAAATGTCCGCTTCATCGTAGTCCTCGTGCCACTTTTTCCGGAGAGTGCGTTTACCGGATAATCTCCAGGCTTTGGCATCCGCCACCAAGGCTTGAAGCCAATGGAGTTTCACATAGGCGGCGGGGGTGACGGGCCCGGTCAGAGCATCGATAATGGTAGGAATGCCATTTTGATCCCGCATGATGTTGCGATTGTGGAGATCGGCGATCAGCCAAGCGTGACCGTTCAGCCAACTCACCACTACCGATTCCCTGAGTCCGGGGCCATTGCAGATCTCCCCGCGAATGGCAGCAATCGCCTGGGCGCGGTCTTCTTCATAAATCCGGTACACTTCTCCCTGGGGGCGCTCATCGGAATTATAAATCTGGGTCGCGGCGTAAGGCTGCTTGACGATAAAAAAGTCGCCCATGTCGCTCAGACCGATGATTTCGGTAGGGTGCGCGCCCATGTCGTGGAGGACTTGGATTTTTTCGAGGGTGTCCACCAGCATGCTATCCCCCTGGCGGAGTTCATATTCCCCGTTCATTCCCGGCTCGAAGCTGATCTTTTTTCCCAGTGCTCCCCCTTCACGCAGGTTGAACAACTTATAGACCATTCCCGATTCCCGGTGCCAGTAGGGTTCGGCTTCCGCGCCCGGCTTGAGAGCGAACAAGGAAGGCGGGCAAACCAAGCCTTCCTCATCCCGGATAAATCCCAGCTTCGTCAGGGAAATCAGGGGGAGGCTCCATTCCCGGGCCCTTCGGGTAAAAGTGGCTGTCCAAACATCAGTCGAAAGCGGTTCGCCGGATGGAGAGAGTTTAAATGCTTCCAGGATGCCACGCGCTCGCTCGCGGTTGAGGGCTGAACAAGCGGCTCGCTCGGCAGAAGATGTGATGGGTCCCCACAAGGCAGTTGGCTGTCCGGTGAAGAAATCGATCTGAAGTTGTCCGGAGAGGGATTCATCCAAGGGAAAAGCGGTTTGAAGTGGCTACACGGGAGAGAAGGCAACGGCTCCAGATTGAAGCAAATGGCATTCCTTTTTAGGTCATATCGACTGCCGCCTCCGGGTTCAAGCCGCCAATTGATCCCGCAGAAGAAATCCGGGCTGTCTTGGAGTCATTTTAATGATCCGGGATCAACTTGCCCCAAAGTGGCCGGAATTCAGGCAAGCAAGGCCGGGAACCGTTCAGCGGCTGTAGAGTTTTTTCCTTTTGGGATCGGTGCCGGTCTTCCAATTTCGGACTTCCGCGTCCTGGAGCAGGATTTGGATACCAAGTCCGGACAGGGCTTCGTCCCATTTATCGGCCGAGGAGCCGCTAGTTCCGTTTCTGGATCCCGTACTGTCGGAGCGGAAAGACTGGACCGCGATGCCTTTTGTCTCGAGGGTGACGCTGCCAAAGGGCGGAATATCCGGCACGCTCAGGCTGCCGGTGTCCCCCACGACGGCATCCTTCGTCCGGGTGATCATGGGGAAGCCTAAAAGTGAAATTCCGTTAACCTATTGGCTGCAGTTCCCTAGGTGCCTTTAGGGTTTTGCGCCAGGGATGGCCATAGCCCCCGCCTCCTGGCTCCAACTTACTGTCGCAGGCACGAATGAGACGCTGGCACTCACGGCCATGGGATGAATTTTCGGGGCTAAACCGGTTGCGAAAGCCGTCACCGGTTTCATTGTGGTGCCATGATTACCAAGATGCTGCCCATGCGCCGGATTCCTTTGCTGTTGCTTGCGTCTGCTTTCGCATACGCCGCCCCCGCCGGTGCCCAGACTCTGCTGTTGCACTACAACTTCGATGAAGCCAGCAGCGGGAATGCCCCCGCCAATGACCTTGGCAGCGGCACTCCAGCTCCGGGCACGTTTGTGGGATCGGCCACCCGCACGTCCAATACCCCGGGGAACTTCTCCACGGGCGCCCTGAATCTGACTGCTTCCTCCGCTTCCAGCCTTGGTTACGTCACTGCGGGTGATGCCGGGAAGCTGGATGGTCTGTCAGTGTTCACGCTCAGCACCTGGCTAAATCTGCAGGGACCCAACGCTTCAGGGAATTTCCGCCTGCTCGCCAAGCAATCAGGTGGCACTTTTGACAGTTTTTCCTGGAACATCTCTGCCCCAGTGTCCGGCACCCGGTCGGCCAGCAATTTCGGACTGAGGCTCTTTGTCGGTGGTGAAACCGCATTCACGTTTGACGCAGCCACCGCTCCTTTTTCCGTCGATGCCGACAACAAATGGGTTTTCCTGGCGGTAACTTATGACGGCACCTCCACTTCCAACAACGTGTCCTACTTTTCGGGCTCAGCGGCTGACGATGTGAGCCTGCTGGGGACAACCACTGTCAATGCAGGAGCGGTGAAGGCGACAACGGCCGCCTTCAATGCGGGTCACACCGATGCTGCCCTCACTTCCAATACCGCCCCTCCAGGCTTCATGGACGATACGCGTGTTTACAGTGGAAATTTGTCGCTGAGCCAGCTTAACGACGTGCGCGTGGCGGCGATTCCCGAACCTTCTGCGGCAGTGATGCTCGGGCTCGGCAGCATGCTCCTGGCGCTTCGCAGGCGGCGCTAAGGGGGTGGCTTTGGCGGCCATTCCAAAGCGCAGGAATCGTAGACCTGCTTTGCGGCCAGTGGATAGCGCAGGTGCGAGATGGATAATGCCCAGGCTACCGGAGCTACTGCGTCACCACCCGGTAGAACCGGCGGGCAGGGGTGGCCGTGCTGTCGCTCACGGTCAGGGTTGCGCCGGTTCCCGCCACGGTAGTCAGGGGCTGCCAGGGGCCGGCGAGGGAGTCGTTGAATTCAACCCGGTAGGTCAGGCCGGCCTGGGACGTGAAGCCAAGGGTGAAGGTATTGTTCTGCCGGGTGAAGCTGGAAATAACGACAGGCGTCCCGGTGGCGGGCCCCTGAAGGTTTTCCACGCGCACGGCCTCAATTTGACTATCTGACAGGACACCGCTGTAAACGCGGGCATCGTCCAGCAAGCCCGGAAACCCGGTGTTGGCAGTGGGAGCGGCATCGGTGTAACCGATGCCGAACGCAGCGGCATTGTCCTGCAGGGTGCGCCCGGCATTGATAGTGGTGGCAGCCTGGAAAGCTGCCGGGGTATTGGTGTCTCCCACGTAGTATGTAACGTTCTCGAAGTTTAAATCACCGTCATAGGACACTGCCACAAAGACCCACTTATTGTCCGCATCAATGGTAACCGCCGTGGAATCAAAAGCAAAGCCCGTTTCCCCGCCTACGAAGAGACGCAAACCAAAGTTGGCGGCCGTCCTCGGGCCCCCGGCGATGGCATCTGCAATATTCCAGGTGAAGCCCGCAAAAGTGGTGGCGGCCTGTTTAGAGAGCAACCGCCGGTTGCCCAGGGGATCCTCCTGGACGTTGATCCATGCTGTCAAGGTGAACCCGGACAAACCATCAAGCTTGTCCAGTTCTCCATTCGGGTCCGTGGAGACGACATACCGCAGGTTACCCGCCGCGGCTCCTGAAGTTTCAAGGGCACCTGTGGACAGGCCTGAGGGGGTATCTGGTGTCCGCGCGGCATTGATGAGACGGCCCGGGGCTGGGGGAGCGGTCCCTTTATCAAGAGCATCCTCTGTGCCGGTGGCGGACTCGTCGAAGTTGTAGCGCAGCAGCAAAGTCTGCGCTCCAAGTGGAGGGATCCCGGCTCCAGCAAGCATTCCGGAAACAACCACCAACGCGGCTTTGAGGCGCGCCGCTGGAAAAATCAGGCGGTTCATTTTCATGGCGCAAAGATGCCAAGCGGGGGTGCCTTTACAACCCGGGAATCCGGCAGGGGTGCCCCCTGGAATTGCAGGCGTGCTGCCTCGTCAGAAATGCTGTCAAATCCCTCCTCGACCCCGGCAGCGGTGACTCCACCACCGGGCACCAGACGGGAATGGATCAGGACCTCTCCAGTGAAGACGGGAGCCTGGCTGGCATACTTCTCAAGCAATTGCAGTCTGGCAATTGCGCTCTAATTTATCCACCATGAAGCCCCCCTTCGCATCCCTGCTGGTATCCTTCCTATGCTCGCCACTTGCTCCCGCGCAGGAACCTTTGAAACCGGACGGAACCGAAACCAAATCAGACGCCTCTCAACAGAAACAGAAGACGGCCACCAACACTTCCCGCATTTTCTCCAACTACGACGCGGAAAGTTTCCAGAAGCTGGAGGAAGCGCAGCAGAAAATCGATCTCGACCACGTCAACCACGACCTGCTTTCCGCTGCTGTTTTTCACGAAACCAACAAGCGGCGTCTCACGGAGAAGCTGCCTCCCCTTGATTATGAACCCAAGCTTGGCGATGCGGCAAAAATGCAGGCGGTAATTATGGAGGAGCGGGGGTCGATTTCCCACGTCAATCCGGAATCTCCCGGGAAGGAGACCCCTACCGACCGTCTACGTCTGGCCGGTCTTGAAGCCGCATATAGTTCCGAAAATGTAGCCACTGCCTTTGCCTTGGCCTACCCTCAGGGAAAGCCTTTCTACACCCGGGAAGAAAACGGGAAGAAGATCTTCAGCCTGGAACCTGACGGCACACCGGTCCCACCACATACCTACGTCAGCTTCGCCGCTGCCCTGCTTGACTCATGGATGGCCTCGGCTCCGCACCGTAAAAATATTGTCTCACCCGAACCAAAGTTTCTTGGCGCGAGCAGCCAGCTCTCTTCCAACAACGCCACCGGTATGCCCCTCTTCTATTGTGCCCAAGTCTTCTTCACCCCGTTGAAGCAGATTCTTCCTGGGCCATAACCGGTCCGGGGAAAAATCTACTTCAACATGAACCCCCGACCTCCCATCCCCCCCAAACCTCTGATCCTGCGGAATAGTTATTGCGCACCCCGGAATCCGGGTTCTCATGGTGGATGAACCGGCGGCAATCCCTGCAGCTTTGCTTCGGCGCGTTGGGTCTTCCCCGCAGCGGAGGCGCGGCGTCCCCGGCGGAGCCTCTGTTCCCGTTCCGCGGGTGCTACATCACTTTCATGCGCATGCCCGTGATGGGCCTCACGGAATGGAAAGCTGCGGTCGATTGTTTCGCCGAGGACGGTATGAACACGCTGGTGCTGTGGGTGCCGGGTGGTTTCCGTTCCCGGAAATACCCGCTCACGTGGGGGTATAACGCGGAACATCCCAATGTCACGAAAGACTTTCTGCGCGATCTCATCGACCACGCCCACACGAGGCACCTACGCGTGCTCCTGGGCTTCACGCCGTTTGGCTATGACGGCGTGAACCGGATGCCGTTGGCGCATCCGGAATGGAAGGCGCAAAAAGCGGACGGCTCGCCCGTCGATGAGTTCGGCATCCACTCCTGGGGATGGAGCCTGTGCCCGGCCCAGGCGGGCGCGCGGGAGTTCTTGCGGGGCTACCTGCGCGAGATGATCTTCGATTTCTATCCGAATGCCGATGGTCTCATGGTGGAGTCCTCCGACTACAACGTGTGCCAGTGCGCCGAATGCCGCGCGCATCCCTACGAGGAGGAGTTCCGCCTGACACGGGAGATTTCGGAGGAAATGTGGAAGACCAAACCCGGGGCGCTGATACTGGTATACCCGCATTATTTCACGGGCCGCAAAGTCCCCGGTTTGGAAACGGCGGCGGTGCCCCAGCCGTTCGACCCGCGCTGGGGCCTGATATTCACACCGCACAGCGCGCACTTTGATGCCGACCTGATCCGTCAGGCGAAGTGCAGCTTCTTCTCCGGTCCGGAGGCCGCGCTGGGCACTCCGGCGTCCATTGCCGCGGCGGTGAAATCCGCACGCGATCACGGCGTCAACGGCTACCTGCCTTCGCTGGAGGCGTTCAGTTATCCGGTGACCAGACCGGAGGGCGGGGAACCGTTTTTCGAGGGAAAACGGCGTCGGCCCATGGGCCTGGATCCCGAAACAGCGGAGGGCCGCATGCCTTACGGCGCGCTGCTCCCGCAGGTGCAGCGGCTGGCCGCGCGGGAATTCAGCCGCGATCCCGGGCTTCCCATGGCGGCGTTTGAGCGGCGGTTGGGAGAGACATTTTTTGGCCGCGACTCCGCCCCGCAAGCCGCATCCGATCTGCTGGAACTGCAGCGGATCTGGAACTACGAGGCCGAGTGGTATTGGTCCTCGCCGTTGCTGGATCCGGTGTTTTTCCAAACGCGCGCCAGGCGGCTGCATTGGTCCGCAGAGAAGCTTGCCGGGTATCAACGTGACTTCGACCGCCTGCGGGAAATCGCGACCCGATACAGGGCTTCCACCCAACCCGTCGAAATGGAAATGGCCGGGATTTGCCTCCGTGTAATCGATCGGTGGAAAGACAAATGTCCGGAGGATATCATTCGTTAGTGAAGCAATTTAACAGGTAATTTGCATGAGGAAAGCGATGTGCCGGCCAATTTGCGGGGAAAAATTTGGAACTTTGCCTTTGCCCATGGCCGGGAACGGGCCGCCGAAGATAAGCCCGTGATGACTCAACCCACGGGAAGAGCTTTCAGGTTGGCAGATTGGCCCACCGGGTTGATACTGAGCATCCCGGCTACGCATGAAAGCGGAGGGGGTGAATGATAGGACGTCCCACATCGGCTTGGAGGAGAAGGGCCGGGGGCCGGAGGATGCCGGAGAAATCGTGGTAGGCGGTGAGCAGGGCTAAAATAGCTCGTAGAATGAATCCTGGCCCAGATGGCCAACATAGTTTTGAACCAGTGAAGCCAACGGGCCGGGTGCCCCCACCGTGATCCAGCCATCAATCGAACCCCGGAAACAGTAACGCCCGGTCTGAAAAAGGTTCATTTTCCGATCCTGCAGGACAAAACGCATCATGGGCATGTAGTGGGCCGATGCCATGGCGATTTCCCGGATGCGCTCGGGGCTGGGGCTGAAAAAAAAGGAATTGGGTTCGTATGGTGGCAACTCAGCTTGATGGATAGTGATGGTCTCTTTCTTGAAATTTACCAAGTAGCTGAATTTTTCAATCGTGTTAGGCAAGGCAGCCCGGACCAGTTGGATTTCATCTTCAGTCACCCGTTGGTCTGCCTTGCAACGAAGATAGACCATGCCATCCGGATGTTCATGGATGCCATAACCGTCTGGAATCCCGTCAGGGAGGGTGCCGTCCTTTTTTCTCGAAAAATAGAACTGCGTCCCGCCTCCCCGCTTCGGGCCGGAATGCAGGTAGTAGGTGTGACCTTTGCGGTTGGTGTGGGTGACAGGCACGTGCGGACCGTGGGTTAGTGAGTGGGGTGGGGTGGGGTGAGGTGGGGTGGGGTGGATTAACTGCGCTAATCCTTAACAGGAAAATGGACCACGGATCACGGATGGACAGAGACTATGACCGGCGATTTTTACCCGCCAGGGAAACCCATGATCCAAGGATGCGCCGGTGGGCGCACCCGGGCCGTGAAAAGCTAGGGGGCAATGGCGACGCGGTAGAGCCGCTGGACATTCGCGCTGGTATCCGTGAAACCGGTCAGGCCGGTGGCGGAGGCGGGAACGGTGGCCAGCGGCAGCCAGTTGATGAGATCGGCGGAGTGCTGGACAACGTAGTTGCGCAGGGGATGGCTGTGCCACTGAAGGGTGACGTGGCCGGTCACGGGATCCCGCGCGATGGTGTGCCATGCGAGTCCGAATTCGTAGAAGCCCGGCGTCCCGCCCACGGCCGGACTGCCCTGCCAATTGGACGGATCACGGTAGTCGCCCGAAGCATCGTCGATCTGTAGGCTGTGGCCGGTGCCGTCCGCCAGGACCGGCCAAGGGGCCGCGTCGTTGTAGGTGAAGTCGTGAATGACATTCCCGTCGGGATCACGGAGGACGAGGCGCTCGCCGCTGTTGGAGAGGCGGCCGCCGGGCCATTGGAGGAGAACCGTTGGACCAGTGCCGTAGAGGGCGACGAAGCCGGGCGCATCGTTGGTGAGAATGACCGAGGCTCCGGGCTTCAGGATGAAAGTGGGCAGGACGAGGGCGTCGAAGGGAAAACCCGCATCGAAGCTCACGCCCGCCAGATCGATGGGAAACGAGCCGGTATTCGTGAGTTCGATGAACTCGACCTCGCTGCCCGGCTGGCCATGATACATGATTTCGGTGATGCGCAGGTTGGCCAGGTATACGCTCGAAACATTCGGATCGATGAGCATGATGTAATCGAACTCGAAGCGGGCGTTTATTGCGATGTCGGTGGCGGCGAAGATTCCGCCCTTCCCGGCCGTCGCTTCTCCCGGGATGGCCCGGACGTGGACGTTGCTCCATTGCCCTGGGGCGACCTGCCGGTCGAAGAGCAACTGGTTCCCGAGACGCCGGATGCGGAGGGTGGCCCCCCCGGAAGCCCAGGGCAGGGTGGCGAGATCCGTGAAGGTGCCTCCGCCCGCGCGCTTGACGCGGAGGAAGTCTCCATCCTCCATTCCAAATGCGTAGCGCGTCGCCGTGCCGCCTTCGGAAAGTTCGACGAGTATTCCGACGGTGAAGTCACCCTGCTGGAGATTGTCGAGCTTCACGTCGCTCTGCAGCGACCAGTCGGTGGCGGCTGGCAGCGCCCGCCAGATGGCGGGGTGGCTGGGGCCGGCCATCGTCAGGGGCCGGGCCTGCCGGTCCTCGATTTTGAGCACGAGATTCCCCGGCCGGTCGTCCAGGGTATAGGAAGCGATGGGCGAATCCCCGTCCCGCACCTTGATGTTTTCCAAGGTCCAGTATTTTTCAAGGATCGGCTGGGTGAAGGGACTCCAGCCGGAGGCGGCGAAGACCGACGCGTCGCGGGTGGTGCTGTTCGTGCTGGCGTTGCCGTCTGTGGCCGTGAGGGTGTAGCTGTAGATTCCGGGCGCGTTGAAGGTGCCGGCCGCAACCGGGCCGGTATTCCCGGTCAGGAGGTTGTTGGCCATGGGACTGACCTCCCAGGAATAGCTGAGGGCGGTTCCCTCGGGATCGAAGCTGCCCGACGCGTCCATCGCGAGGGCCTCGCTCCGGTTGACATTCCACGAACCCGGGTCGGCGGCGATCGTCAGCACCGGAAGCGCGTTCCCCGTCTTGTTGACGGTGAAGACCTCGCTCGCGATGACATTGCCCGCGTAGTCGAGGGCCTCGACGGTGAAGGGATTCGCGCCCTGCCGCAGTTGCAGGGCGGCGAGGGTCCAGGTGGTTGGGGAAGAGAAAACCGGCACGCCCTCCGGGTGGCCGACGACGCGCACTGCGAATGTCTCCCAGCCACTGGTGCCGCCGAGCGTAATCGTGTCGGCACCGGTCGTGACGGACGAGCCATCTCCCGTGGTGACGTCGAAGACGACGGTATAGGCGGCCCCGATCTCGGTCCTGGCGCGACTGACCCGGTTGTTGTGCCAGTTGGTATAGGTCGCCTTGTTCGTCCCGTAGGAAGGGGACGCCGCCTCCTCGCAGTCGAACCACGCCTGCATGCGCGGCCCGGTGGCCGCGTAGTCGTTGATCATCTTCCCGATGTAATGGTTCAGCCGCTGGCGGACGTAGGGCTTGTCGTAGAAGTTGCGCACGCCGGGAAGACTGCCGATGAAGGGCGCGCCCGCGTTGCCGAAGGTTAGGTCGGAATCCCACTGGACGAGTTGGAATTTCCCGTCCGGGTAGCGGCGCAGGAAATAGCCGTTCTTGCCGCGGTCGCGGGTCAGGGTATCCCAGTCGTCGCACCAACCGCGCGCGGCGGCATTGGCGGCCATCATGTCGATGTCTGCCATGCGCTCGATCTCTTCCCGGGTGAAGCTGTTGCCCCCTACCTTCTGCATCCATGTCGTCAGCGAGGCGTAGTCGTATTCGGTCTCGCGCGAGCGTTTGACCCATTCAGCGTGGTAGCGCTCGGGCTCGTGAGTGCCCTTCCACGACCAGTCGGCGTTGCGGTTGGTGCGGCTCCATGAGTCGGTGAACCACCACTCGTCGTCGATGCGGTAGAGTTCGCCCAGTTCGCCGTCCGGCCAGTTCCGCTTGAGGAAGTCGTTGGCATTGGGCTCCACATCCTCGCGCAAGGCCGGGCTGCCGCCGTTGACGATGACGCGGATGAATTCGTTCTCATTCGCAGCGTGCCCGAAGAGGTAGAGCCAATGGCGGATGATCCGGTTGTGGTAGGCCGAGCCGGCCCCCGCGTCGTTGTCTATCGCGCGCTTCGCATAACCGCGGAACCGTTTGTCGCCCGGTGTCTTCCACTTGCCCTTCGAGACGTCCGCCGCGTCGCTGCGCGTCCACGGGCTGCCACTTTTGCGCAGCTCGCAGTTGTAGATGATATGCTGATCGTCCGAAATGAAGGTGGCGTTGAAGTATTGGTTCGACAGCCGCGGGAAATCGTAGTCGCGGGCGGCGCTTTGGCCGGTGCCCGTCGAGAGGGAATTGAGATCGTAGGCCGAGATGACGAAGCGCTGGGTGCGGAGATCGGTCGGGATGCCGCCGTTGTCGACCACCCACATCGCGGGCAGGGTCGGGGCCGGGCCAGGCGTGACGGTGGCCCCGCCCGCGCTGTCGGCCTGCACGTAGAATTGCACGATTTGGTTGTCGGCCTGATACTGGGTCAGGGCGATGGAGTAGATCCCGTCCCCCGCCACGAGGTCTCCACCGTCGCCCGTGTCGTTCATCGCGGACACCGCGTAGGCCCCTGTATTGGAGTTGGCGTTGTCCGCCCGGTGGTGGAGGTTGACCGACACGAGGGGGTTCGCGGACTCCACGCGTGCCGTGACGAGGACGGGCACGGAGGAAGTCGGCACCGGCGGGCTGTGGCGGAGATTGGACACCGTCGGCACGGGAGCTGCGAGAAGGGCACTATTGGCGGCTCCGGCGCTGCCGAGATTCGGGGGCACCGGCAGCTTGATGACGTCGCCGCAACTCCGGTCCCACGTATTCACGACCAGGGTCGGTTTGCCGGAAATCCAGCGCGCCTCACAGGTGAAGGTCAGCGTGTCGTTTTGGTTCATCCCGGGGACATCGATCTCGCAGCGGTTGGCCTTGTTGTCCCCGTGTCCGCTCGAAATGACGTGGAATTCGGCCCCGACGTTGTCACTGGCGTGGTGGGTGCCCTGGCAAAGCCAACCGGCGGTGCCGTTGCCGTTGTGGGAAACCGTCGCTCCATCCCCGGGCAGCAGATTGCCCGATCCGGCGCGGACCAAGCTGATGTTCCTCAACGCCAAATGGCAATCCCCAGTGCCGAAGAGGTGCAGTTCCTTGTAGTCGCTCGGCCCGCCGGTCGAGTTCATTTGCAAATACTGATCGGTGAAGGTGAAAGTCTGCCAGCTCGACTTGTTGCTTTCGTTGGAAGCCCGCCAAGCGGACGCCTTCGAGTTGTCCATGTCCGGGTGCCGGAGTTCGAGGCTGCTCCCGCCGCCCGCCGCGAGGTGCGGCCAGTCCCCTCCAGTGTGGAAATGGACCTCGTCCACTGTATTGTCCCACGCGTCGACCACGCGGATGTATTCTCCGCTGTTGGACAGGTTCCCCGCATAGGGCCCGAGGACCGTCGCGGCGGGGAAGGCCGCCGCCGTGAGCGTCGGATTGGCCGCGATGACGAGGTAACCGCCGGGTGCCAGCAGGGTGCCGGGCGGGAAGGTGAAGGTGATGCCCTCCTCGATCGCCCAGCTTGTGAGGTTCACCGCCGCGTCCCCCTTGTTGTAGAGTTCAATGAACTCGCCGTCGCGATGGCCGCTGACCGGTTCCACCATAATCTCATTGATCACGATGCTCGTGTTCCGGGTTGGATTGTTCGCCGCGTCCCGACTCCCGACCGCCGAGACATAATAGGTTCCCGAGCCATCGGGGAAGGCCGCCGTCTGGGGGCGGCCGCCGGCGATCGGGATCGCGGCTGCGGCGATGATCGTATTTGAGGCATCGGCGACGAAGAGCTGCATCTCGTTGCCGCTGGCCGGAAAGCCGGTATTCCAGCTCGCGAATCCCCGCGCGCCCACACTGCCGGAAAGCGGGATCTTGTCCGAGAGATCCGGCCGGCTCGCCAGGAAGAGCCCGGCCATGGAAACCGCCGTCGCGCCCGAGTTGTGCACTTCCACCCAGTCGGCCGTTCCCGCCGTGGCGTCGAAGTGGACTTCGTTGATGGAAAGGAGCTTCCCGAGCCCGCCCGAGCTGGAGTTCGGAGTGTTGCGGGTGGGCGAGGTGAAGAGAAACCACGAGCCGCTTCCTTCCGGCTTGCGCCCGAGCGAGCGCCCGTCCAAGGGCATTGAGGTCGAGATAGCGTTCGCGACGGTGGTCCCGTTCGCACCGGTCAGGTAAACGACGGTGGGGGTTCCTACGGCCAGCGAGGATTCGGTGAATCCGATCGAGGCGAGGCCCGAGGCCGGGACATTCAAACTGCCCGGGATCTGAAACTTGGTCAGATTGCCCGGATCATCGCTAAGATACCACCCGCCGATATTGATCGTAGCAGCCGTTGGATTGTAGAATTCCACAAACCCCGACCCCGCACCCGCAGGACGCACCTCGTTGATGACGATGCTGGGGGCATTCGGCGCGGAAATGCTGACCCTGGCCCCGAAGACGAAGTCCGAACTGGTGGCGTTCACTTGTTTGCCCACCGCCGCGATCACGTTCGTGCCGTTCACCAGCGGGGCCGGGGAAGTCGAGACCACCGCGAGTTCTTCGGTCGCGTCGCCCACCGTCCTGGTCGCCGCCGTCGTGTGCGAGGCTCCCGCGGTCGTGCCGATGCCCCCCACCCAGGTTCCGTTCAACCAGAAACCCGCGCCGTCGTCGTTGATGACATCGACGGTCAAGTTCACGCCCGCGGTCGGCCCGCTGTAGGTGAAGGTCTTCCGGAAATAATAGGTGAGCTGGTCGACATCGTTCGTCGCCGTCCTGATCCCCGGCGTTGGAAGGGCCGCCGTCTCGAAGCCGTAAAGGCCCCCGTTGTTCCCGCCCGAGCCGATCATCTTCCATCCCGCGTGGCTGTAGTCGTAGGCGCTGTCCTTCCAAGTCGTTCCCAGATCGGTGCCCGTATCGTGGAGGTCCCACGCGTCGCCGTAGTTGATGTAGGGAATGCCCACACTCAGGTTGACCTCGGGATTCGCGTAGGGTTCCTCGGCCCCGGCTGCCTCCGGAGAACCCGGGGTCCCTCCCGGCAAGGGACTCGCCGCCCAGAGCCGGTAGTCGTCGATCTCGCGGGTATCGTCGGCCAGAATCAGGCTGTGTCCGGCGCCGTCCGCCGCAACCGGCCACCGGTCCTTGTCATTGTAGCGCACGGTGCAGCGCACGACCCCGTTCTTGTCCTTCAGCGTGATGCGCTCCCCACTGTTGTTCAGGTTCCCCGTCCACGGCCCGTAGACGCGAACTGCCGCAGGAAGCCCATAGGCGGCCCGGAACGTCGCGGGATCCGTCTGACAAATGACGATGCGCTCGAAGGCCTTGAGGAACGTGTTCTGCGGATCGCCGGCACTGAAGTCGGGAAAGTCGAAGTCCACCCCGTCCCGCATCCGCCATTTCGCGATGTCGAAGGGCGTCGCGGTAAGATTCCGGATCTCGACAAACTCGAATTTCCCCGCGGGCGGGTGATACATGATCTCGCTGAAGACCACCTGCTCGGCGCGGGCGGGGAAGGGCAAAAAGACAACCAAGAGGGCGGCAGCGAAGGGGTTGGGGGGGCGCGGTTTGAACATGGGAGGAAGCAATAAGCAATTGGGGGGCAAACACCGGATTCAGGAGCGGAATCCGGGGCAGAAAACTGAGATTAGGGGAAATCCGCGCCCAGGGCAAGACACGAGTCCCCGGCAGAGGGGAATCGCCCCGCGATCGGACCCGGGTGCGGGACATAAAAGTTAATAGAGCCATGGAAGGGCTTTTTTGTGCGGGTCATCCAGCCCTCGAAACGCCGCAAGGCCCGGGGTCCCATCAGTCCCACCGGCTTGAACGGCCGACGGGACTCCTGCGATGCCAATTACCTGTTGATGCCAATTACCTGGTACTCTGCCCGGTGCGGGCCCAGAGCCGTCGAGGATGAGGGCGTAGGCGGCACTAACTTCAACCCATGCTTTCTTGCCGGCCTGGGCTGGGTCTGCTTCGGTGCGGCGCATCATCTCGAAGAACAGTTTGCGAGAACAGTTTGCCATGTCGAGAACAGTTTGCCATGTAAACTGAAAGAAACTGGTGAGGCACTTTACTCACGAGGTGATTTTTGGCAGCAGGACCTTGATCGACCGATGGTTTGAGGCCAACCGTCAAGTAATCAACGGCCGCAGCCGCACGGAACGGAAGCGTGGAGCCAAACGACTTGGGCAGCCAGCACTTCGCGGCTCATATGCCCTGCGGGATGTGAAGTAGGCCGAAACCAAAATGGTCAACAATTTGATATTGGTCACGTAATTCGGAATTTGAGGACGTCGCGGAATCGGCTTTCGGGTTTGCGGCTTGGTTCCCAAGATGCTATAAAAAGCAGTATGATTGCACCAGAACTCAGAGATCGGTTGTTATCTTTGGACGCAGCTGCTCAGGCCGAGACGGCTGGGTGGCTGATTGATTTGCTCGACGGTGCCGATCCTGTGGATGAAGGCGGGGATAGCCTGAGCGAGGCCATGGTGCGGGGTGAAGAATTGAGTTCAGGGAAGGTGACGGGTCTAACCCTTGAGGAGTTCCGCAAAGGCCTACGGCACGGATGAGGCTGTTCATTCATCCCCAGGTCAGGCGTGATGTGCGCGGCATTTTGGACTGGTATGATGCGCGTTCCGACCAAGCCGGCGATCGATTCCATGCGGAACTCATGGATGCCTTGGATGCCGTGGTGAAATTTCCAGGGCGTCACCCTTTCATTGGCCAGCTCCACCGTCCCAAAATCGGCCGATGACTTTTTGCGGCCACATCTTCCCCAAGACCGTTTGCGGAAATGCCGCTCAACCAATCGCCGGTTCCTCACGGAGAGCCGTGAAAGACGATTTACCCAGCGCCTATGCCAGTAAAGCTCTGATTCATGGCCCGGAATAACAATTTACCAGGAAAACAGGAGAGTTATTAAAGTTCAGCTTGAAGAGCGGATGGCGCTTCGATGTGGCAATGACAAAAAGGCGGACCGGGCACCGGAGTGCCGGGTCCGCCAGCGGGGAGGAAGAGTCTATGGGGTTTCTTTGTCCGATGAACAAAGAAGTCTCCGATGGTAATTAACTGGGAGTTAGCGTGCCGTTAGTTGATCGTTCATGCGGAACACCACGACCCGCCGGTCCTTCATCCGGAGGTTCTCTGCAGCGTCGGCTGGTTGGCGGGCCTCGCTTTCACCGTAACCCACCGGAAGCAGGCGGTTCGGGGAGACTCCACTGCGGACCATTTCCCGCACGATTCTTTCGGCCCGCTGCTGGGACAGGGCCATGTTGGATTCATAACTACCCTCGGCAGAGGCATGGCCTTCGATAGCGAAACGCACCTCATCGGGCATCTCCTTCATGGCTTCGGCCAAGGCGGCTACGATCTCATACGAGAAGGGATCGGCAAACTGGGTAGAGCCCTGCTGGAACAAAATATCGTCGCTGGTGATCATCGATTTCTCGTTCACGGGATAGGACACCACCACCGAGGTTTCTGCCCGGTACGTCTCCGGAGGCGGCGGGGCATCCTGACGTGTGGATTCGCTGGTTTGATAATATCCGGTCAGTTCCTGGGCAGGCTGGATTTGCACACGGTCCAAGGCCTCCCCCGCCAGCAAAATAGCAGGAATGTCCTGTCGGGATTCGTAGTGCACATAGCGGCGGCCCTCGCGGAGATAACGGGGACGGTGATGTTCGACGACAGTTTCGGTATGCGTTTCCGTCGCCGATCCACGCTGCCTTCTTTCGAGGTAGCCGGGTTCCCCGGGCCGGCCCCGGTAGTTGTCATCCCGGTAGCCATCATTCTCCCGGTAGCTATCATAGTGGTGGAAGAAGGCTGGAGGAGGCGCATCCATCGCCTCGCCCCGCAAACGTTGTTGGAAATACTGCACGGCTTCCGTTCTTTGGGCGGGAGGGGCGACCGTGTAGGCTTCGCGTCCGCCGTGTCGGCTGCGGGTGGCATCAAGACGCGGGCGCACCCGTTCTTCGCGAACTACCTCTGCGCGGGATATGGCGCTTTCAGCTCCGAGAATCTGGTTGATCACGATTTGAGCCTGCTCCGGACCTTTGATTTCCGTTTTGCGGAGGTCCCGCTCGATTTTACGGGTGGTTTCCCGCACTTCGGTTTCAGCCTCCCTAACTTCCGGGAGTGTCACTACGTCTGCGGGAGGGACCGTGGCCGCTTCCCCGGGCCGCTCCCCGCGTTCCCGCTGGGCACGGTCTCCTCTGTTTGGGGTGGTTTCGCGGGGAGGACGGGGATCCCCGGGAGGCCCTGCGGCGGGATCTGCGGCGGGCGGATTGGCTGGGCCGTCCGGGCCGGCAGAAACTTGGTCCGTTTTTCTCATATTTTCGGCGTTCTCTCCGCCGGGGGAATCGGCGGGAGGATTGTTTGGACGATTAGGACCTCTGTCATCACCACGGCGCGCTTTGGGGACTTCTGCGTCTCCTGCCGGAGGCGTTCCTGGAGCGGCTGGTTTGGCAGAATCATCCACTCCTGGAGTGGGAACGGGAGGGGTGGGGACTGGCGGCGTGGGCACCGGCGGCGTGGGCACTGGCGGATTCGGAAGAGGGACGGGAGGGGTAGGGTCCGGCGGCGTTGGAACAGGCGGAGTGGGTATTGGAGGAGTTGGATCCGGTGGCGCAGGGACGGGAGGATTTGGCAGGGGGACCGGTGGGGTCGGATCGGGGGCACCCGCTGGTGGAGCGGGTGGGACTGTGCCGGGTTTGTTATTATCGTCAACATCCGGCTTGCCGGGCCCGGAAGGCACCTGATTATCCCCTCTTCCGGGGCGTGTTTTCGGGTCACTTGGCCGCGCGGCAGGATTCCGGGGAGGACTGCTTTCTGGCCGGACTTCGGGCTTCTCTTCGTTGTTAGCCTCTCCGGCTCTTTCGACACGGGGGGGGCGTCCATTTTCCCGCCGGGGCTGCGCTCTGGGGGGAGTGCTTTCCGGAGAAGCGGCGCGGGGCGGCGTTGGCGGGGTGACATCCGGCGATTCCGCGACTGGGGGCCTGCCGGTGCTTCTGTCAGGAATAGCGGGATCATCAGTAGCGCGCCCGCCACGATTGCCTCTCTCTTCGCCTCTGCGTCCCGGGCCGTCTTGCCCCGGGAGGGAGGACGGAGTCCCGGCTCGTGGCGGAGGGGAATTGGGCTTAGAGTCTTTGCTGGACCGCTCGCGGGCCTTTTTCGCGTCGTCAGTGTCACCGGCACGTTCCGCGCGGGGAGGGCGGCCGGGCCTTCCCGGAGCGGAATCACCAATCGCGGGCGGATTGTCTCCCCCGTCCGATGCAGAAGGATCCGGCCGGCTACGATTAGGCCTACGGTTCCGGTCCGGCTGAATTGGTTCCGCCTTGGATGCATCTGAAGCCCCACCCTTTTCCTGTTCGGTGACTGCGGGTTTTTCGGGGGCCCCAGCGGCAGGTTCGGGTGCACCAGCGGCGCGCTTCGGCTCCCGATTTTCCCCGCGCGGGGCCGGTGCAGTTTCCTCCTCACCTTTGGCTGCTGTTGGTGGCTTGGCTTTTTTTTCGGCCTGCTGCTCTTGACGGGCTGCTTCCTTGGCCTGCTCAAGACGCGCTTCTTCCTTGGCCTGCTCACGACGCGCTTCTTCCTTGGCCAGCTCACGAAGAGCCTCCTTGTTGGCTTGTTCTGGAGGGGCTTCCTGCGCCGCCAGGGGGAGCGGGGAGCACATCAGTATTAACAAGGGCGCACTGATTTGCGCCAGACGGATGAGGCCGGGGGGATTTTGGTTTTTCATAAAAAAGAGGGGGTTGCGGCTATTTTGCCCCCAATTTCTTTGCGGGTTTAATGCCAGACCGCCTGCTCCCCGTGGGAGATATAGTATGCCGGCCCTTCCTCAGCGCTTTTGCGGTTTGGAGTGCTTCGCTGTCGTGCAAAATGCGGCAACTGCCAAAGTGGCCTGCGATGCCCAGAAACGAAGGCACTCCGCAACTGCGGTGTGTGCATGGCGCCCTCTGATGGCAGGCCTAAAGCAACCAATTCGGTGCGCGTGCCGGACCTTCCGGGAGGCATCAGGAAAGGGAGAATCAAAACCCGGAATCCCCCACCTAACGCGATCAGGGAACGGGCCCGGGGTCGGTGCCGGATTTCCATTTCAGCCGTTTGGTCGGGCCGTGGAAAATTTCGACTCCCAGCCCTGACAATGATTCGTCCCATTTATTCACTTCATACCGGGTTTCGCTGCCACTCTTGGAGGAACTGATGGATTTGTGGGATCGGACCTCGACCCCTTTGGACTGGACACTGACGGTTTGGAAAGGGCCTATGTCCGGGATGTCCAAATTCCCGTGGGGTTTCTGCACGATGTTTTTTCCCTGGCCGCGCTGGACACGTTCCACCACCTGGGCGTATTTCAATTTCAATCCCTTGAGGGGGATATTGGTGGTGTTGGTGATTTTGATGGTCCATTGCCAGGTTTGCACCCGGTCCGTGGAGTTGGAGGAAGTCGCAGAATTGAAAATTCCCCCCGGCGAGGTGGAGGCCCTGGCCTGCCTGTCGGAGGCGAGACGGTTTTTCACGCCATGAAGTTTCAATTTGGACACCGCCTCGCCGACACGCCAGTTTTCCACGGCGGACCGGCTGTCAGGGCTCAAGGTGTTCAGCGGGATCTTTACGATACGCTTGTCAGCCTTGAGACGGAACGAGGCAATTTCGTTAGTGCAGGTCATCAATTCACCCTCCACCGTTTTGCCCGCAGTGTTTGTCAGCTCAAGAGCGGTGGAAGCGGGCCGGCTGGCTGCCAAAATCAATGCGGTCAACATGGTTAGCGGGACTTGCATCTGCATGGGAAATAGATTCGGGGATAGCGGAGCCGGGGGGTGGGGACCGGGAAACGGGAGGTGAACGCGGGAAAGAGAGGCTTGTTATCAGGAATCCGGAGGATGAAATTGCCAATCACCCATTGGCAAAATAATGTTATTCGTTCTGAAGGTCACGGAAGGCGATCAGGTCCGGGACCAGGTTCGAGCGGCCGGATCACCCTCTTACCGCGGCGTATCCGCTGTCGGCGGGGACACGGGTGTCGCGGTGGACCATCTCAGCGAAGCGGAAAGGCCGTACTGAGTCTGGACGGCAAACGGTGCCGGGCGCTCACCCGCCGTGACAGTGAAGGTGGCGGGATTGAAGCTGATGGATTGCGGCAAAAAGAAGCCGTCGAGCACGCCACCGCCTTCGCTGACGGTGCTGTTCCGGGTCACCCTGTAGGTGCCGGTCACCGAAGGGCGGAAGTTTTCAATGCTCCCGGCGAGGTTGACGTTGCCCTGAAAGAGGATGAGCCCCGGGTGACTTCCGGTCACCGGGTCTTCCGACACCAGCGGGCTGCCGCCGGACCATGTGATGGTAGTGTCCGGGTTCGGCTGATAGAGGCCGGAAGCGGAGACGGAGCCGTCACAGTCGGCGAGCTGCCAGAAGGCATTGCTTAAACTGCGCGGTGTCTCCTCCGGTTCGAACCGGAACCGGTGCACGTCAGCGCGGAACTTCGCATTGAAGACGATCCGGTTTTGCAGCGTTCCCCGGCCGGTCAAGGTGTAGGTGAACGGGATGGTCCACTCCGTCATCGGGATGCGGTTGCTGTAGCGGTTGCCGATGATGACCTGAATGTCGCCGGTTGGATAGGGAGGCCCCGGCGGTTTGAAGCGGATGCCGTCCGTCTCATGCCAATCGAGCACCTGCACCGCGGCGTCGCCCCAACTGACGGTGCGCCGCCCTTGTCCGGGATCCTCTCCCAAATCGCCCTCGACGAGGAACTTGGTGAAGTTGAAAGTTTCGTCGCGGGCCTCGTGCAGCACCCGGAAGATGCTGGGCAGCAGCGCGTAGGCCGGTGCTGCGGGGTGATAGCGCCATATCAGTTGAGCGCGGAACGGTTGTTCCGGAGTGAGCGGCGAAGGATCGAGATCGAAGCTGCGGTTCTGCATCCAGTCCTGCACGATATGCATGGGAAACGACCGTTCCTTCGGCGTCGAAACGGGTGCCTCGGCATTGCGCCCAAGCAGTCGGTCGAACATCTGGCGGAAGGTCGTGCCGCTGGCCGTGCCGGACAGGGCATTCCAACTGACATGCACGCCCGCGCCGGTCGCGAGAAAGAGGTTCGCCAGATCGGGATGAGAGCCCGTGCAGGCATCCAGCGCGAGCACGGAGTTCGGCCCCATCATGCCGCCAAGGCGGCGTGTGATAAACGCAGGCGAGAGGGCATAAATCGGGATGCCGGCAATATTCGCGGGATTGGCTAAATCATCCCGCTTGGCGAGGAGCAGTTCCTGCGGGGAACTGGAGCGCATGGCGGCATAGCGGCCCTGCGAAAGCGCGACGGTGGCCACCTGCCCGGTGGGGATGCACATGTGCTGGGTGCCATCCTCCGCGGTGAGCGAGCCGGCATGCGTTTGCCAGAAAAGCACGCCCAACTGCCGTCCGCCCCATGAGAGAATGTCGTCCACCGTGAGCGACGGGTAGCGCTGTACGGAATACCCGGAGGCACTCAGCCATTCCGCGATCTGTGGGGTGGAATCAGGGAAAGTTCCGCGTTCCAGGCCATAGGCGCAGATGGCTTCGATGCTCTGCGGCAGGCGTCTTGGCGGACCACCGCCGCGCGGCACGCGGGTGGCGGCCGCCATTTTGGCCGGGGCCGGCAGCGGGGCCAATCCTCCAAGTGCAGGGGTTTCGCCTCGATTGTCAATAATCACGGAGGTGTCGCCGTCCGGATACTTGATATAAAACGTGCCCGCGAGCGTGGAAAAGCCGGAGCCGGACACTCGTGGCAGGGTTAGGGCATGGGCGATAAGATTGGCATTCCGCTGGCTGGCGGGCAGGTTTCGCCATTCATGACGCTTGATCATGAGGGCATCGAGATTGTCCAGCTTGAGTTGTTCGGGAATGGTGTCGCCCACGCCGTCATAGACGATGCTGAAGAGTGCAGGATCGCTCAATTCTACCGCCGGTGCCGTGACCGCCGCACCGGCACGGACGCGGGCGAGGGCGGAAGGTGATCCCGACGGCCGCGGCAGCCGGAAGGTGGCCGTGCCCGCACGCCCGTCCATCAAGCCGGCAATCATGAGCCGCCACGCCGCAGCCGCCGGACCCGTCTGCATTTCCAGTACCGCGTGACGGAATCCTGCCGGCATGCGCACCGTCACCTCGAGCCGGGTTTGGGCATCCATGCGCACACTGCTCACAGCCAGATCATCGGCGTGCGACTGCCGGGCTCCTGCGAAAATCGATAGCGGCAACATGGCCGCGCACACGGTCCCGGCAGAAGACGATATGCTCATAAATAGTACATACCAGAGACCCCGGGCGCACGCCAGGAAGATTTTGACTTCTCATCAAAAACAATTATAAGCAATTAACCGGGCATAAGAACGCCGGTTTTGCAATCCAGCCTGTCTAGCGCCTCCGGCGCAGCATCGCAAACAGGATGAGGGAAGGGCATGAGAAAACCTGCCAGCCTCGGCCCGGCGATCACGTTGACAAAGCAAAGGGAGATTTAGCACCCAGCTTGCGCCAGCAGGTTTTTCAATTCCTTAACATCAATGGGCTTCACCAGATGGTGATCAAAGCCGGCCTCGAGGGAGCGCCGGCGGTCTTCTTCCTGGCCCCAGCCAGTCAGGGCCACGATCATCATGTCCTTCGCTCCC
>JBBQWG010000073.1:0-23999 GCA_038210825.1 Verrucomicrobiales bacterium | reverse complement strand
CGCGCCGCCGCGTTCTACACCCTGATCGGCAACTGCCACCGCGCCGGCATCGACGCCCAGGCCTACCTCGCCGACCTGTTCACCCGGCTCCCCCTTCCCACCGAGACCACCAAAACCCTCCCCGGCCTCACCCCCCACGGCAGGGCCGCCGCCCGGAAAGCCCCTGCGGAAGCCCCCCAGGCCTAACCCAACGCAAGTCCCGTCAAGTCAAGATCCACGGGGCGGCGTTTGACGGATACCAACGTTCAACGTTCAATGTTCAATGTTCGACGTTCGTCCCCCTCCCCCCCGGCAGCCTTTGTCCCCGTCAATTCCGCTGTGATGTGTGTGTTCTTTCGCGGCTAACTCCCTGCCTCCCTCCTCACATCTCTGCTCACGAGTGGTCTGCGACACACTCATGCTACATGTCACCGCTGCCCGCTATGCTGCCATTCAATGTTCAACGTTCAATGTTCAATGTTCAATCCGCATTCGTCTGTCCCCTGTCCCCTGTCCCCTGTCCCATCAACCCTCAACCCTCAACCATCAACCATCAACCCTCAGCCACCGGCAAATGAATCCGGAACGTGGTGCCTTGTTGGGGTTCGCTGTCGACCTGCAGGGTGCCGCGATGGGCTTCGATGATCATGCGCGATTGGAACATGCCGATGCCGAGCCCTTGCTTTTTGGTGCTGTGGAAGGGGCGGAAGAGGGAATTTTTGATGAAGGCCGGGGTCATGCCGCAGCCATTGTCCCCGACCGAGAGTTGGACCCGGTCTCCTACCCGGAGGGTGCGCACCTGGATGGTGCCGGCGTGTCCGGCAGGCATGGCTTCGCGGGCATTGATCACCAAATTGGTGACGACACTGCGGATCTGTTCCGGATCCATCCTGACTTTGGGGAGCGGCTGCAGGTCTTTAATGAACCCGATCCCGGGAGTGGCGGTTTTGCCGACTTCCGCCAGAACCGATTCCACGATGGTATTCAGGTCGCCCGGCACGAGGGTGGGGTGTGCATTCTGCCGCAGGGTCGCGAGACGATTGGTCAGGAGAGAAATCCGGTCGGCCGTTTTGGCGAGTCCCCGCAGGGCATCTTCGCGGAATTCCGGATTGTCGTAGTGTTTGGGCAGGTTCTGCAGGGTAAGGTTCAGGCTGGAGGCGGCATTTTTCATGTCGTGCACAAAAAAGGCGGACATCGCCTGAAAGGCTTCCATCTCGCGGGCCTGCATCAATTCCTCGCCCAGATTCTGATTCAACAACCTCGCTCCCAGTTCCTCCGCGATGCATTGCAGCAGATCCAGTTCTTCCTGGCTGTAGGGAATGCCATTGACCCGGTCCGCCAGCACCAGCAGGCCCAGCCATTGGTCGCCCGCCACCAGCCGCACCGCGATCCGGTCGCCGCCATGATCAAACTGGCACGGGGCGATGGCCCGAATGGCCTCCGCCCACGGAGCCCCGGTCTCCTCAAGGTTAAATGGAGCCTCCAGTCCCCGCATCCCTTCCATGACCGACAAGCTGGCGGGAGCATCGAGTTCGGTGCCGGCGGCACTTTCCCCGGTGCGCGACGTGGAGGAAACCACCACCAACTGCTCCCGGTGACGGTCCAGCAGCAGGGTGGTCACCGAAAGCACTTCAAAGGTTTCGGCCACCAGCCGGGAGGCAGTGGTGCAGAGGGCTTCGCTGCCATTGACGCCGGACAGACCGCGCGAAAAGCGCGACCACACCCGGCGGAAATCGTGTTCCGGTCTTTTGAAGTGCCGGGTCACAAAGCGCTGCATCGTCAGCCGGAAGCGGTCGGAGAGCAGCAGCGCCGCCAGCCCGGCAATGCCCAGCAGCACAATAAACGCCTGGGCGGGAAAGGCGTTCGGGCCGCCCAGAAAGGCCACCAATTCCGCAAAGATCCCGATCAAAAACAGGTAGGCTCCCGCGATCATCACCGTGACCGACTGCTGCAGCACCGCCCGCGAGGGATAGACTTCCAGATCGGCGAGGCCCCGGCGGCTGTAGGCCACCGCCATCAGACAGGCCCCTATCAACAGAGCGCCCGCATTCACCACGGTCATGGCCGGATTGTGCACCGGAAAAAGCAGCGCCTGGCTCAGGGTATAAATCCGCGTGCCAAAAAGCACCCCGATGCCAAGGACCATGTATTTGACCCGCCAGCGGGTGGTGCCCACCGCCGCCCGGAAGGTTTTTTCCACATTGGTCAGGACCAGCACCGACGCCAGAATCCCCAGCACCGTGAGGGCTTTGGACGCCGGTCCATTCACCGCGAGCAAGATTCCCCCCTCCACGGCCTGCACTCCCACCAGTTGATAGGGAAATCCCAGCACCAGCCCCACGGGCAGAAGGAAGGCAAGGGCCAGCGCCACCCGCCAGCGCTGCAGAAAGTCGTGGGCATTGCCCCGGGAAAAGGTCAGACTGAAGGCCAGCCAGCACCCCGGCCACAGGGTCCCGGCGATCAAGGCCGCCCGGTGCCACCGGACGGTGCCGTGCGCCGGCTCCCCCGACGCCAGACTGAGCCCCCCAAAGACACTTTCCGCTGCCAGCACCAGCATGCCGAGGCCAAAACTCCAGCTCGCCACGGAAGCGCGTTTCCGCACCACCGATGCCAGACCCAACAGGACCGCCAGAGCCGCCGCCCCAAAACAAAAAAAATGGCTGAAGGTTCCCATGAGTGGACCACCAGGAAGGTGGCAGACGGGCCGTTTCAACGACCCTAAGCGCACGCTGCGTGCCCGGCTAACACCTGTCAAGCCGCCACCGCCTCCCCAGGTCACAAAAAAACCCTGCTTCCGGACCGGAAGCAGGGTTTTTTATCGTGACGCTATTTCCCGTGACACTGGCTCGCCGTGACACTGGCTTCCAGCCAGTGAGTCCAAAGGGCTTCCAGCCCTTTGCCCCCATGGGCTTCCAGCCCATCGACCTCACCCTCTCAAAGCAGACCCAACCTAACCCAACCCACCTTTCCCTCCCTCGCCACGCGTCCGGAACCGCGTTGCGGTTCATGCCGGGCGGATGCGGTTCCCAGGGTAGCCCGTGCCGGGCAACCCCGGGCTGACATCCGCTGTCCCGTTGGGACAGAAATTGCTGAAAACCCGGCCTATCGAAAACAACAACCCCTCCTGCTACTCAGAACCAGCTCTGGCCGACGGTCAGGGTATCGAAAGGTTTGACATAAACGGAGGCGCTGTCGTTCCCCGATTTCATATCAAAGACCCGCCTCACCAGTTTGCCGTTTTCCTGACGGGTCAGGATCACTTTTTTAGGATTGGCGATAGGGGAAAAGCCCCCTGACTCCATGATCACTTCATACACGGTCATCGGCCGGTCGAGGATCACCTTTCCTCCCCCGCGGACTTCTCCATTCACATAAACCACGGACACGGAACTGATCAGACTGACCACTACTTTGGGATCCTGGAGATGTTCTTTGTATTTGACCACCAATTCCTCCTGAACCTGGGTGGGCGATTTCCCGGCCACCGTGATTTCCCCCACCATCGGCAGGCTGATCTTGCCATCGAGGCGGATTTTCTGGGTTTGATTCAGTTCCGGGCTCGAAGGAAAACCAATGCCAATGACATCGCCGGAAGAAAGGGTATTGCTGCGGATCCGGCCATCCCCGGTCAAAGCCGCCGTGGAACCGCTGGGAGCCGTGGTCCCACACCCGCTGGTGATGAGGGCCGCCGCAACGCCCAGCAAAGGCCACCACGGTCGCTTCAGAAACGCAGAAAAGGTAGCGCGACGGGGCGAAAGGGCAGTGCTGTTGGCCATGAGGGGTGATTTATATCGATAAAATTTCATGAGAGTCAAGCAACGGGAGGAGTTTTCAGTATTTCAGTTTTCAGTTTTCAGACAAAAGCTGGCGGCGGCGAGGCGTTTGAGACCAACCGGGAACGGTTTGGGCCAACGGCCCGACGATGCGGTGAGCACCGGAGTCAATTGACTCGATTTTTGGAATCAGTTTGCTCGTTTGTCTCCGCTGCGCTCCGGCTCAGTTTTCAGACAAACGGTGACGGCGTAAACCGTTTGAGACAAACCGGGAACGGTTTGGCCCGACGGGCCGAAGGTGCGGTGAGCACCGAAGTCAATTCAGAGGTTAGATGTCAGAGGCTAGACAAAAGCTGGCGGCGGCGAGGCGTTTGAGACACAAACCACAAGGGATCGGAGTTGTTTGAGACAGCCTTTGGCTGGGGCAATGCCCCCGAAAAAGCCGGGAGGGGTCGGACCGGTTTTGGACCTTGGCCCGGGAGCGGTGAGGGAGCCAGTAGGGGCGGGCGAATCATTGGCGGTGAGCACCGAAGTCAACTGAGGGAAAGAGCGTCCAACGTTGAACGTCGAACGTCCAACGTCGAAACTGCAATGGGCGGGGTTCTTAGCAGAGGGGAGAGGTTGGAAGATGGGGGAGGGAGGATCGTTGAAGGCGGATGGCAGCACTTGGCGTGTCCCGAACGGCGCAGGTCAAAGCGGCGGAGGGTGGGCGAATTGACGATTTATGATTTATGATTTATGTTGGTTGAAGGCGGATGGCGGCACTTGGCGTGTCCCGAACATCCCAGGTCAAAGCGGCGGAGGGCCGCCGCACTCCACAAATTCCCCCCAGCCATTCAACGTTCAACGTTCTCCAGCCTGAACCTTGAAACCTGAATTGACTTCGGTGCTCACCGCACCTGCGGGCCGGTGGCCCAAACCGTCCCCGGTGATGTTGAGTGCGGCACCCCACTTGGTGCCTTCGGGGCATTTGCCCCAGCCAAAGGCTGTCTCAATCCACTCCGATCCCTCGTGGTTTGTGCCTCAAACGGTTACGCCGTCACCGTTTGTCTGAACCCTGAAAACTGAAAACTGAAAACTACGCCTTCCCTTCATCCTTCCGCAGCCACCAGAGGAGGAGGAAAAGCGGGATCAGGGAGAGGGCGAAGAAGATCGGGCCGCCGCGGTGGTGGATTGCGCTGTCGATCATGGCCGGGCCGTAATGGATGCACAGTTTGGCGAGCACCAGAATGCGGAAGGCATTGCGCACGATGCCGAGCGGAATCACGAGGGCGACCAGCAGCGTGCGGCGCCATGGGCTGCGCAGGAAGAGATACGAGGCAAGCAGGCTGGTGATGAAGAGCACCACCGTCGACCGGATGCCGCTGCACTCGCGGGCCACTTCGAGGGTGATGCCCGGAATTTGAAACACATTGCCATCGCGGAGATAGGACACTCCGGTAGTCATGAAAAAGACGTCGACCACTTCAGAGGTGGCGGCGACCAGCACGTGTTCCAGCCCGGACACAAAGGCATCCGGCAAGGGAATCATAAAGATCAGGAACCCCACGGGGAAAGCCACGGCGGACAGCCACGATTTCCCCAGAAAGTAAAACCCGCCCGCCAGCAAAAAACAAAGGAAGGAACCCGTCAGGGCGGCCAGGTAGTCGTTAGGGCTCAGGCCGCCGGATGCCGGGGGATGCATCAGGCCCAAGGCCAGCAGTCCCGCCCCCAGCCCAGCCATCAGCAGCGTCCCCCCCCACGACGCCGGCCCCGCAGCCGGCCACCGTTCCCGTTCCAACCGGATCAGATACCACGACACCAGCGGAATCAGCACAATGTGGGAATGCAGGGTCTGACCGATGGCATAACGGAACAGGGAAAAAAGAATCCAGCCGTAAGCCAGGGTCAGGAGCCCGGCAAACCAGGCAAAACGCTGCAGCCCCGCCCCACCTCCGGGGGGCCCACCGCCAAGGGAAGCCGCCGCCGCAGCCGGAACGGGAGCGGGAGCGAACTTGTCAGGAAAATTTTCCGGTGAGGATTCAGCCATGGCAATCAGCGTTAAAAAGGACGAATTTGAGAGGATACCCTGACTATTACAAGGTTTCCCCGCCGGTGTTACCAGGAAAGAGGGGGAGGAGTTTTCAGTTTTTCAGTTTTCAGTTTTCAGATACATGCGGCGTGGGTTCGGCGGTCAGGTATGGAGTGCGTGCGGCCCTCCGCCGCTATTTTAACCGAGGCATTCGATTCACGCCGGCTGCGGCCATCCTCCATCAACTATCAACTATCTTCCATCAACCATCTTCCAGTTTTCCTCCAGGACCGCCCTTGAATGCGGGCCCGACAGGATGGTGGTCGGCTCAATTTTCCCGGAGGGAAAACAGCCATTAGCCGGGGGTTGAGGGCAACGAAACCCCCGGTCGGAGATTGCAAATGGTCTGCATCCCGGCCGGGATGCCAGAAATGGTTATGGCCAGATGAGCGTAAATGAAGGAAGCGATGACCAACCGCCGCGATAACGATGACCCGTCCCTCACGCCCTCCGGGGTGAATGTTTCTGTCGTTAACTTATTCCAGGGGGGCGTTCCTCAACCCCCGGCTAATTTCTGAAAAGCCTCCGGCTTTTCTCTCGGCCCTTCCTCGGATCCGGCGCGGGAAAAACTCCGCAGGTCAAAGCGGCGGAGGGCGCACGCACTATTTCCAAAAAAGGCCCGCTGACCACCGACCGCCGTCACCGTTTGTCTAACCTCTGACATCTAACCTCTGAAAACTGAAAACTGAAATACTGAAAACTAACTTCCCCCAAGATCCCTCCCAGCAGGGCCAGCTCAATCACTTCCGCCGCGTGGAACTGCCAAACGGGCGACTGGGTTTCGAAAAAGGTGAATCCCAGCACCCGGGTCAGAACGGGAACCGGCAGGAAGCGGAGCGCCACCGCCACTCCCAGGGCCGCCACCCCGGTCAGGGTCCGCCGGAGCGGCCGGGAGGATTCCGGCAAGGTCCGCCACACCAGACAGGATCCAATCACCAGCCCGGCCATAGCGGCCAGCAGGCCAAACCCGATCACATACCGCCGGTGGGCATACCATGACTGATGGAGAAACCACCCGCGGGCCTGGTCGCGCAGCAGGTTTTGCAGGTCGAATTGTTTATTGACCGCCAGCAGGAGCAGCAATATCCCCAGCAGGCCCCAAATGAGGCGTTCCATTTTCCGGCCGTAATCCATCCGGCGGGCGATCCGGCCACATCCCAGGGCCACCATCCCATAACCAATCGTCAGCACCCATCCCATCACCGAAGGATCGTTAAAACCCAAGGTCCAACGGTCAGGCGGAAAAGGCATGGGAGCGGGAGGAGGGAAGGGATTTGAACGTCGAACGTTGAACGTTGAACGTCCAACGTCGAATGGGGAAGGCTCTGGCGCGGTCAGGTTTGGAGTGCGTGCGGCCCTCCGCCGCTTTGCCCTACGGAACCAGCCCGGCCCCGCATTCAAGGGCCGTCGTGGTGGTAAGCTGGCAGAAGGTTGATGGTTGATAGTTTATAGAGGATCGTTGATGGCAGTTCCCGGCGCAGAGGGAGCCCTGATGGCAAAAGCGGCGGAGGGTGGGCGAATTGACGATTTATGATTTATGATTTATGATTTTTGTTGGTCGATGGCAGAAGGTTGATGGTTGATGGTTGATGGTAGTTCCCGGCGTGTCAGGAGCCCCTAAGGCAAAAGCGGCGGAGGGCCGCCGCACTCCACAATTTCCCCTCCCTTTCGTTGGTTAACGTTCAGCGTTCCCTGTGCTCTCTGTGTTCTTTTGTGGCTAAATTCCGCTCCCCGCTGAACCCTGAAACCTGAACCCTGAAAACTTATCTTACGCCTTCCTCACCTGTCCCGGGGCGGTCTTCAATCCGGCCATGACATTGCGCGTGTCCACAATACACGGAGCCCAGTCCGCCAGTTCCTGATGGTTCACACAGGCATGGGCGGTGGCGATCAGGACGAGGTCGAACGCTCCAATGGTGGCCTTGTCCCAGGTCACCGACTGGGTGCCGGCCCACTGGGGATGTTCCCGGGTCATCCCGATCACCGGGACATAAGGATCATAGTAGGCCACTTCGGATCCGCCATGTTTCAGCATTTCCAGGAGCACGTAACTGGGGGATTCCCGGTCGTCATCGACATTGGGTTTGTAAGCCAGCCCGACCACCAACACTTTGGAACCATTGAGCGCTTTCTTTTGGGCGTTCAGGGCATCGACCACCTTATGCACCACATACTGCGGCATGGCGGTATTAACCTCACCGGCCAACTCGATGAAGCGGGTGTTCTGATTAAATTCGCGGGCCTTCCAGGTCAGGTAGAATGGATCAATCGGAATGCAGTGCCCGCCCAGACCCGGTCCCGGGTAAAACGCCATAAAGCCAAACGGTTTGGTTTTGGCGGCGGCAATCACTTCCCAGACGTCGATCCCCATGGCGTCATAAACGCCTTTGAGTTCGTTCACCAAGGCAATATTGACACTGCGGAAAATGTTCTCCAGCAGCTTGGCGGCTTCGGCCACCCGGCAGGACGTCACCGGCACCAGATTTTCCACCGCCCGGCCATAGACCGCGAGCGCTTTTTCCAGACAGGCCGGCGTCAGGCCTCCCACCAACTTCGGCACCTTGCCTACCTTGCTGTCCGGATTGCCGGGGTCTTCGCGTTCGGGGGAAAAGGCCAGATGAAAGTCCACCCCCGCCTTCAGGCCAGATCCGGCCTCCAGCACTTCCCGGAGATCGGTGTCGGTGGTGCCGGGAAAGGTGGTGGATTCCAGCACCACCACCGTGCCCCGGGTCAGGTGCGGGGCCATGGCCCGACCGGTATCCAGCACGTAGGAAATGTCAGGCTCCCGGTTTTTATTGAGCGGGGTCGGCACACAAATGATGACCGCGCCGGCGTCCTTCACCCGGCTGAAATCGGTCGAGGCACTAAACCTCCCGCCCCCCACCTGCTCCTGAATTGCCTCGGCCTCAATGTGTTTGATGTAGGACCGGCCCGCTTGGAGCGCCTCCACCTTGGAGGTATCGATGTCCAATCCCAGCACCGACACTCCGGACCGTGCAAATTGCAGCGAAAGCGGCAGGCCGACATAACCCAAACCGACTACGGCGACGTCGACGATGGAGGCAGCAACGCCGTTGGAAGAGTTAGGTAAAGAAGATGTGCAAAAATCAGATGTCATAGAGTGAAAAATGGATGGGCAAATTTGAGTGAAATCCCGGAGTATTCCCTTAGTCCGGAAGGGGAAGGCAGGTCATCCTGGGAATAGCCATGGCAGCACCTAAACTTCCTGCCACTTCCGGTCTTTAACTTTGGGCCAGCGTTCCTTCCTCGCTAATTGAGTAAAGGGATCCTGCAGGCAGGAGGCTGGTTCCACTTCCGGGAAGAAATCCTCGCCAACGCCCTTTTTGACAAAAAAGGCATTAAAGCCAAAGCGGTGTGTTCCGACCATTCGATAACCCTTTTCCCGGCCTAGTTTGACCATCGCGGCCAGAGAAACGCTGCGGTATTCCTCATCCTGACAAACGAACTCTGCGTCGTAAGGAACCGTCAGAGCCCGGTCTGCGGGAATGAGATTACTGATTTCACAGACGACCACTTGGGGATCAATGACCGAAATCGCTTTCCACACCCAATAGTCCATGCCATCAATGTCGAGGCTGAGAAGATCCACCGGTCCCGACACGCCCGACTCCGCAATCAACGCGTTAACATTCTCGGCGGTGATCCACGCCTGGGAGAACCGGGGCGGATGGAGGGAGGTATCCTTGTGTTCAGCAAAAAACTGCCTGCCCCTTGCCACATGGGAGGGATCGCCATCAAAAAGGTGGCCCCACCAACCGTGGTTGATGATGAGATTGGCGGTGTTGCATTCCCGGCCAATGCCGGCACAGATTTCCACACACGTCCGGTTCACCGGACGAATCAGGGAAAAGAGATAAAGCAGAATGCCATCCTCCTCAAACTGTGAGTATTTGCGGAATCCGGCATCCCGCAGATCAGGCAGGTGCTCCTTGCCTTGCAGCGCCAGGAGCCGATATTGCTGCATCAGCGTTTTCTGCGCCACGACTTCATTGTCGAGGCGCCCTTCGGAGCTAATTCCAAGTTCCCCCGCGATAGGCTTGGAAAATCGGCGCATCACACGATCTAGGTTTTTCGTTATAGTGTTCTTCATAAAATTTACAGCCGTGGTCAAATCTTGATCATTCGGGTATGTCTCAGGCCCGCTTCGGCTGCTTCCTGCACCTTTGGTGCGATGGCGTCCCATGTCCACTTTTCCAGAAACTCCAACCATGCCCGCTCCGCCATGGCCTGCGCCTCATGGGGATTCTTCAGCAGTTCCAGGCAGGCACGGGTAAAATCTTCCGGTGAATCAGCCAGCCTGAGTTGCACTCCATCCTGGACGTCATACCCATAGGCCCCGAGGCTGGTGGAGACGGCCGGACATTTGCGGCTGAAGGTATCAGCGATTTTGATGCGCGTACCGGCTCCTGACCGGATCGGGATCACCATCAGCGACCAGGTCGCGATTTCGGCGGCGGCATCCTCCACCCAGCCCAGCACTTCGACACCGGGAATCGGCTCCTTAACCACCTCCCCGGCACCCTTCCCTGCCAAACGGAAGGTCAAATTGGGGATGGCAGCCCGCAATGCCGGCCAGCATTCGGTCAGAAACCACCGGACCCCGTCGCGATTGGGGCCATAATCGATCAGTCCAATAAATCCAATTTGGGGAGGATTGGATGGACATCGCAGGGGGACGGCGGCCGGTTTCTCAAAACCGTTAGGAATCACGTGGATCGCGGGATCCCCGCCCAATAAATGGCGGTCCGCTTCGCTGCAAACCGAGAGGACCGCAAACCGGCTGGCCAGCCGTTTTTCATGAACCTGGAGCGCCCGTGACCACAATCTGCTGCGCCATCGCCGAACAAAGCTGGCGGACAGGCTTCCCTCTGACGAAGTCGCAGAACTGGGTAAATCGTCCACATCCACTACCGTCGCCGGCCACCGGACCTGCCGGAAATAATTGGCGATCCGGACTTTGTAAAACCAAACCAAATCAAACCGGTCGCTGACCAGAGTGAGAATTTCCGCTTCTGAAGCCTTGCTTAAAGCCACTCCATGGATATTGACAAAATCCGGATCGAATACCGCCTTACATAAGCTGTGGATCCCACGGATTCCGGTGGGCTCCACCCCCCACTCCCCGGCGATGGGGAACTCGGCGGCTGTCCTCGCCTTGGAGGCTTCGTCCACCGGATCCGCCCCGATAATGGCCAGGGTGACATCGCCCAGTTTTGCCAGGATCCTGCCGATGTTCAAGGTGCGCAGTTGCCCGCCGTAAGCACGATCATGGGGCCAACAGGGAATGATGTAGAGGATGCGGGGGCGGAGGGGAGGGGGCACGAGGGGAGATGGGGAAATGACCAATGTCCAATGACCAATGACCAATCGCTAAAGTCTAAAGACAAAAGACAAAAGGCCCGATGGCACAGCTCAAAGACTAAAGGCGAAAGGCCGGTGGCAAAGACCAAGGACCGATGACAACCCAGCAGAGCTTGCGGCTACTGAACATTGGTCATTTGTCATTGGTCATTGGTCATTTCTGTTCCTCGTGTCGTTGCAAGAAATCTTGATAGGCGGCGGGGATGCCTTCTTCGAAGGACACGGCAGGGTGCCAGCCGAGGCGGAAGATCCGCCTGCTGTCCATCAGCTTGCGCGGGGTGCCATCGGGTTTGCTGTGGTCCCAGCGGATTTCGCCTTCATACCCCACGGCCCGGCTGACGAGGTGGGCGAGGTCAAAAATGGGGAGGTCGCTGCCGGAGCCGATATTGACGATGTCCGGGCTGCTATAGGTTTCCATCAGGAACACACAGGCCCTGGCGAGGTCATCGGCAAACAAAAACTCGCGGAGTGGCCGGCCGGTGCCCCAGCAGGTGACGTAGGGCGCGCCGCTGACCTTGGCTTCGTGAAAACGCCGGATCAGGGCGGGCAGGACATGGGAGTTCTCCGGATGGTAGTTGTCGTTGAGCCCGTAGAGATTGGTGGGCATGGCGCTGATAAAATCGCAGCCATATTGTTTGCGGTAGGCCTGACAGAGTTTGATCCCGGCGATCTTGGCCACGGCATACCACTCGTTGGTCGGCTCGAGGGGACCGGTGAGCAGGGCATCCTCGGGAATCGGCTGCGGCGCGTGTTTGGGGTAAATGCAGGAACTGCCGAGAAAGAGCAGTTTTTTCACCCCGGCCCGGTAGGCCCCGTCGATCAGGGCGATCTGGATCTGCAGATTGTCGTAAAGAAAGTCGGCGGGATAGGTGTCGTTGGCATGGATCCCTCCGACCTTGGCTGCGGCAAAAAAGACATATTCCGGCTGCTGTTCGGCGTAAAAGGCGTTGACGGCGGCACGGTCAAGCAGGTCCAGTTCGGCCCGGGACCGGCCCACGAGATTGGTGTAACCCTGACGTTCCAGCTCACGCCAGATGGCACTGCCCACCATCCCGCGATGGCCGGCCACATAGATTTTGGAAGACTTTAGCATGCAAATAGGAAAAGGGGGTTTATCGCCAGGATGCCCCGGGCTTTCAAACCCGTTACGCGGGCCTCGGAGCATCGCCACTCAAAAAAGCGGCTGCTCGCGCATGGCCCCGTTGTTTGGCGAGCCTGACTTTTTCGTGGAAGGGGTTGAACTTTTTGGGGTTCAACCATTTCCGGACCTGCCGGCCGACCGACCGCATCAACAGGGTCTTTTTGTCCGTTGGCCCTAAATTCCGCCGTTCCCCGGTCAAGTTCGCGCGCAACAGTGCCGCCGAACAGGCATCCGCCTCCAGCAGTTTCAGCAGATAACTTTCCTCGATTCTCCCCTCGGGAATGATGTGAACCAGTTCGAGCGAGGGAAACACCCCAACCCCCAGCCCCATGCCAATCGAAGTCCATGCCATGTGGTGGTCGCCGCACGACATCAAAGAATCACCTTTCCGGTCAAGGTTGAGGGATCCTAAATCCGCTTTCAGCCCTTCATCATACCGGTGGGCAACTGCTTTACGCAAACACATGCCTGCCCCCACCGGCGTTGCCGCATAGTCAAAATACTGGTTGCTCCAGGTCACCTGATTCACCTTCCTGACCGCAACATTTCCCTCGAACTCCAAAAACCAAGCCGGAGGGGACTTTTCATATTCAGCGATGCAGGATCCCCCCCAAGCACCAAGGAATGGGAACTGCCTGCTGATCTCCAAGGCGTTTTTCAGATAATTGACCCCAAGAATATTGTCATCATCTACGAAAATCAGAAGTTCACCGGCAGACTCACGGATGCCACGCAACCGGGCCCGAGTTAGTCCGAGGTTTTCCTCCCTGACACATTTGGCATTCAAATGCCAGGACAGATCAAAAGTCCCGGTGACGGGAATTTTTGAGGCATTGTCGATTAGAACCAGTTCCCACAAAGTCTGATCCAGCGATTGATCCTTAAGACCGGCAAACGTGCGCTCCAAAAAATCCCGGCGGGGATTATGCGTGCAGACAACCACGGAAATGTTCATTTTTTCGTTCGCGATAGTGGATTAGCCAACGACTTCGCGCTGCATCGCCCATGTGTTGCTGACTCTATGCTGAATTTTAAATCCGATTAAAATCAGCTGCTCAATCAGCTTATGTGCTGTCCGGAAACCAATCACTTCGGGGTGGATTTCGACCAATATTTTTTTGATGTAACTTGGAATGGACTCCACAAGCAAATATTTCTCGCCGCCCTCGATATCAATAATTATCGTATCAACCCCCCCCCCGGTTCTATTTAAAATGCTTTGGAACGTCAATCCCTCGACAATTATTTCCTTCCCGCCGACCACGTCATTGCGAATTTCCAGAGAATCACACCAAAACATGTCACTGACATTAAATGCAATAGGCCCGTCTTTTTCCGTGAGAGCTGCTGGAATCAAAAACGGTTCTATTCCATTCAACGCGTAATTTTTTCGCAAATATTCTATAGTCCTTGGATTTGGCTCAACACTCACTAATTTTTTCACTTTGAGTATTTTGCGGCAATATAGTCCGATAAACCCGACTGCGCTTCCAATTTCCAAAACTGAATCTTGTTCATCTATAAAATCCGGAATGATCATTATTTCAGAACGCTCATAATGGCCTTCAACAATCACAGACTGCATTTCCCTGGGCAATAAATCCAACTGAAGGTTCACACCATAGTAGTCTATAACAGCAGGAGGTTTCCGGAAAGTTTGAGACCACTTTTTTTGTAGCTGTTTACAGGAGCCGCTTAATATGCCGCTCCCAAAATATTTCCGGGCTGTTTCCATGATGTTAAATAAATAATTAAAGAATTTTTAAACTTGATGCAGGTACGATCCGTCCATGATTAGGCGTATGCGGATAAGTCCGTCCGGCGGTGGGAGTTTCATCTATTTTGAAACCCACACAACTATGGACTTCATCATAAGTCTCTGCATTATGGGGGCCCATCCAGAGACTCACGAAGTAGTCGCCTGGCACCAAGGGGGGAAGTTCGATCCGCACCAAAAAAGATTTTTCTTTTGCCTCGCTCGTAATCAGAGTTTCCAGCGTGGGAATTGCCTGCATCAATGTTACGCCAGTATTGTCGAGGATGTTCACTGCAACAAAAGCGGGTTTTTCCTGCTTTCGGGAAGTAGTTAAGCATTCCAAGTCTAGAATCATCAAAGGTTGAGTTCCGGAAAGTCTTAAATTAACACTCTCGAAGGTGACAGAATCCGTGTCAGTCCGGACCTTCTCGCGACGCCATTTCGACCCGGCGGAGGAGGAGCTTTTTAGATAATGTTCAACACAGGTTGACACTGACCCCGCGCATGCCACGCGGCCATTTGCCATGGTCACTGCGGATGAACACAAGTTATTTATTGCGTGGATATTATGGCTTACAAAGAGGACTGTCCGGCCTTCTCCTGCCACATCCTTCATTTTTCCCAGACACTTCTTTTGAAAATCAGCATCCCCCACCGCCAACACCTCGTCAATAATCAAAATTTCGGGCTCAAGGTGGGCGGCCACTGCGAAAGCAAGCCTAACATACATTCCTGATGAATAACGTTTTACCGGTGTGTCGATATATCGCTCACACCCGGAAAAATCAACAATTTCATCAAACTTAGCTTTGATCTCCGCCTTGCGCATGCCAAGAATGGCACCGTTCAGGTAAATGTTCTCCTGCCCTGTCAATTCGGGATGGAAACCGGTTCCTACCTCCAACAGCGAAGCGATCCGCCCCCTGACCTTGATTTGACCACTTGTTGGACTGGTGACCCGGGAAAGGATCTTCAGCAGAGTGCTCTTGCCGGCTCCATTGCTTCCGATGATTCCCAGGGCCTCTCCCTGATTGACCTTAAAGGAAACATCCTGGAGTGCATAGACATAGTCCGATTGACCCTTGGTGGACCGGTCGTTCGCCTGGCCCAGTTGGAGATACGGATCTTCGTTGCCCCGGACCTTGTGCCACCAGCGGTTGACATCGTGTGCCAAGGAGCCGGTGCCGATTTCACCAAGACGGTATAGCTTGGAGACTGCTTCAATGGAAATTACGGGGGACACGCAGGTGTGCATTTAGAAGAAATATATGGTGACGAGAGAAGAAATCGTGATGATGAATATAGGATTGCACCCATTTTCCCGGCGTAATCTCTACACTGTATCCATAAAAGACTTCTCGACTCTGTTGAAAATGACCACTCCGACAATTAGCAGAACTCCAGTCAGGGCAGTGGAAAATCCTAGGGATGACCAGGGAATTGGCCCACCAAGAAAAATGGCCCGGAATGCTTCAACCGGTCCTGTCATGGGATTTATCTCAATCAGCCAGCGCCACTTTTGCGGAATTGAACTCATAGGATAGATGATGGGTGTCGCATACATCATCAACTGCACTCCAAAGGCGATCAGGAAGGTGAAATCCCGGTATTTGGTGGTGAGGGAAGACACCACGATGCCGGCTCCAAGACCCAGCGCTGCCATCAGCAGCACCAACGCGGGCGTCAGAACGATGATCCATCCCCACTGTGGTGAAGCGGCGGAACCGGCGAGTAGGTAATACAGTAGGATACCAAAGAATAGGAAAAACTGAATGCCAAACTGAATCATGGTCGAAACCACGATTGAAAGAGGGACAATCAGTCGTGGGAAATAGACCTTCCCAAATATGCCGGCATTGGCCACAAAGGTGTTGGACGTCTTTGTTAGACAGGTGGCGAAATAGTTCCAAGGGGTCGTCCCCGCAAGATAAAAAAGCATTGACGGGAATCCGTCTGTAGGAATTTTCGCAACACCGCTAAAAATAATGGTGAAGATGATGGTGGTGAGCAGGGGCTGGATGAAAAACCACAAGGGGCCAAGAATAGTCTGTTTATAAACGGCTACAAAGTCCCGCCGCACAAACATCCACAACAAATCGCGATACCGCCAAATATCATCCAGATGCAGGTCAAACAGCCGGTTATGGGGGCGGATGACGAGGGACCAATTATCGTGGTCTTCCTTCAATGAAGGATTTAATTGTCCGGGATCAACAGACTGGATTTTGGATGATGCCATGAAAAAGTTGGATGGAAAGTGGGGCTGAGGAGTAGAAGACGCCCTGGACCCGGAGATATTACGTTCGGTAGGGGCAGGGCCCAATTCCCGTGGCCATCTGCCCGGAGTGGGTCAGCTATGGTTGGAATTAAACAGTTTTAAAAAATCCGTGCAAGCGGTTGGCGAATTTCTCCAAGCTATAATGCGTTTCACACAACTGCCTACCCCGCATCCCCATTTCCCGGGCTTCCGTAGGATGGGCCATGATCCAATCCATTGCTGCCGCGAGCGCGGCCGGATCCTCAGGGGGAACAAACAGCCCGCAGCCCAATTTTTCCACATCAAGTTCCGCCGGCATGGCCCCGGTCCGGGTCACGATCAACGGCCGTCCTAGGGCCATGCTTTCCAGCATGTTGGTGAAACCGTTCGCTCCGGTTTCCAAGGGGTCGGGCTTGATAATGACAAGTGAAGCGGCGGCCCGGGCATAGTTTTCCTGGATCAAATCCTGCAGGCTGAATTTTTTCCGGCCATCGGTGTGCCAGCCCTTGCCTCCGTCCCTCACTTCGACGTGGGACGGCCAATCTAGGCCCGGCTGGTCCCCCGGGCAAATGATGCGGAAGGGTGCGTTGGACAGGGCGGCAGCCTGGGCTTGGGTCGCGAAGTCCCGATTGGCTATGCCGCAGGAAAACACAAACTGCGGGTCATAAGGCAGCACCGGATAAATGTCCGGGTCAATACCCCAGCCCACCTGGGTCACCTTGACGCCGGGCGCTATTTTCCGGGACTGGTCGGCCGCTGCCGGTGTCAGGGCGACAACGCCGTCGTGGTGCTTGGCAAAGTCCAATTCCTCGCGGGCATAAGGCAAGGAAACGATGCGCCGCTTCAGGGCTCCGAGGGATTTGAGCAGCGGCAGGTAATACAGCAGGGTGTGGGCGCAAAAGATCAGGTCGTCCGGCCCCAGCCAGGAACGGGCGACCTTTAGGAGGCGCAAATCGTGGGGAAACGACCGGTGATGCCCCCAGAAATGAGACAAGGGTTCGGCGATGGCCACTTCATACCCCATCCGGACCAGTTCCAGCATGCCCCACAAATGATGCGGACCGGATTCACCCAGTTTGATTTTTTCCCAGCCCGCCCGGCCTCCATAGGAATTGACAAAAAGTATCCTGCAAAAGTGTTTACCTCCTTCCGGGCTCAGAATGACACATTCGGCATGCTCTGATTCACCGATGCCCTGTTTCACATGGGTGAAGTATGTTGGCGAAGTAAGCCCTACTGCTTGCATAATTTTTGAGATTGGGCTTTTTTTTTAGCACCAATTGTGCCCGGCCCCGCACTTCGAATGCTAGGCGAGGCCGGTTCTTATTTTAAGCTGCGGTAAAGCTCAGTGTGGGCGGCGGCACAATTGGCCCAGGAGAAGAGTTTTGCCCGCTCACGGCCTTTGACCACTTTTTCATGCCTCCAGGACGCGCGGCGGGCAATCTGTATCATGGTCTCAGTCCATGCGTCACCCTCGCTGGGATCCAGCATTATTCCGGCATCACCCACCACTTCCGGGAGGCTGGTGGTGTTGGAGGTTACGGCAAGCGTTCCACACGCCATCGCTTCCAACGGAGGGAGACCAAAACCCTCGTGCAGCGACGGATAGACCAGAGCCACCGCACGCCGGTAGAGTTGACGCAAAGTTGGCTCATCCGGGAACACTGACAGTTCAATGCGGTCCTCCAAACCCAGCAGGTGAATCTGCCACCGCTCCTCTGCGGTAAAAGGGCAGCCCGCGACCAGCAGCCGCAACTTCTTCTCCATTTGACACGCCCTTGCAAAGGACCGCAGTAGAAAATCAAAGTTCTTGTAGGCCCCCCGCCATCCCACAAACAAAAACGTAGGGTGCTCGAAAATGGCAGCATCCTGCACATCGTGGCAAATTTCAAAGGAGGAGCCGTGATGGATGACGCTGGAACGGCCGGCGGCATCTGGATGGTGTTCCAGCAAATCTCGCCTTGTGGCATGGGAAATGCAAATAATGTGGTCAGCCCGGGCAATTGCCGCAGCCTGATCCCGAAGCACGTCCTTGGAGTCATCCATCAGGTGCGGATAGGTCGCATGAGCAAAATCGTGCACAGTAACCACCAGACTGCTTTTTAAGGAGGAGTAATCAAGCCCGCCCGACAAATTAAAGTAGGTGGGATGCACTACGTCTGCTTTGCGCAGCAAGCGGTAGTCCCAATACGCCTTTTTGAGTGGCTGACTAAAGCGGCGCGGCCGGATGGGGCTGAAGTTGGAGACCTGCAACCGGGGATGGGCCGGAAGATCGCCCGATGTTCGATCAAGCCCCAAAAGTAAGGGAGACCATGCGGCGGGCAGGCGCGAAATGACCTCGGAGAAATAGCGCCTGATCCCTCCGGCCTTTTGCCATCGGAAAATGTGGGCATCGTAAACTATTTTCATCGGGAATTACGCCAACGGGCTTTTTTGATTGCGGACAAAGCGCTCCCCGTCAGCTCGATTGTCACCGATCAGTGCTTTTAGGACGAAACGTTGGAATTCCTTTGCGCCTCACGCCGGGTTACGCCCTCCTCAACACACTCCCAAGTATAAGCGATACGATTTTTGATTTTATACTTCAGAAATGCAACCAACGCATGAAAATGATAGGTTGTCTGCGAGCTTACCGGTTTAGAAATGGTGAGGTCATTTGCAATACTTTGAATCCGGTCGCGCAGATAATCTTCCGAGAATTGGGATAGGGGAGAATTGGGCAAGATAGGTGGGGCAGAGGTATATGCTTTAAATAATTCCGCATCCTCATCGATGGCCCTGACCAGTTCAATTACCTCGTCGAAGGTTTTATAGTTGTGACAATTGATAAAGCAGGCGGGATTGAACAATTCCTCCACTCTGGGATTTCCCCAATAAATCGGAATGCTGCCGGCCGCGAGAGGATGAAAAATCTTTTCGGTAGTGTAGTTGATGGCACTCTCGTTTTCGAACGCGATGGTGAATTTGTAGTCCTTGAGAAAATCGACTTTACCGCTGCGGTTCAAATTAAAGGCAGGCAGGGGCGGGTGATTGTTGAGCACTTTACCGGGGCAATCCACTTTCCGGTAGTGATTGAGCCTCTGGCAAAACCGGATCCGCTCCTGCGGGCGGCCATTGGAGTAAATAAAATTGCAGAATTTGGTTTTTTCCACCTTCCGCATTGCTTCCAGAGGTGGCTGGTAAGTTCCCGCCCTAACTTGCTGAAAATACTCATCTTCCATCAAGTTTGAGAAAAATACGTGTTTTTGATCTTTGCCTCGAAACGTGAAGCTGAAATCGCACAAGCGCTTGTTTAATTCTACATTCTCATGGCTGTAAAAAATTTTGTGGCACCTGTATTTTAAATACGAAACGCTGTATTCGCAAAAAATTACCAGTTCCGGATTCTCCGGATCGATTGTGATTTGGAATATTTCGCCAAGGAGTTTATAAATCCAGAATTCCCGGTAATCAAAGGTTTGCCAAAAATCGGTGAACGCCATCCGTAAAAGTGGTTTTCCCTCATTCCCGACCATTTCGTGTGATCTTGATAACGCGCACAGCACTGTCATTTTCCGGTGACTGTTCCTCGGGCCCTCTTGGGTCATTACTTACGTCTCACGCCTTGCACTGGACCGGGGCTTGGGCCGATTTTGATGCCCGGCGGATTGCTCCCGTGCTTGAACCGATATCCTGCCGGAATGACCTCATTTGAAAACACCGGGCTGTCAGGATTCACCGCAGGCCACGCCAGATCCCCAAACCATGCAGGTTTGGAACTGTAGGCAAGAGAGTTTGGCAAGGTGTCAGCGGTGGCGTTTTGGATCGCTCCCGTGGTCGGAGTGGAATGGTAATTTCCCGCCCGGGTCAGTGTGTGTTCCACGCCCAAGTCAAGTTCCTGGTAACCGCCGGCGAAGAACCACACCTGTACCGCGGTACCTTCTGTGGGCAAGGGATCGCCTGACCCGTTATTGAAATTCAGGACACGGCCTCCAGTCAGCGTGGTGCATGGCATCTGATACCGCTTGCCTCCGCCGGACCAGCGGAAAGACAGGTAATAGTCATAGGAGGGATCAGGCAGAGTCAGCCCGCCTCCCAGGGTGACGGTGCCTGAGTTGTCGGAACTGCGCGTTGTCAGTGTCCCCGTAGCATTCCAATGCTCATGGAAATCCCCGATAAACGCATTGGCCGTGCCGGAATATGCGGCATTGCCGATATTCGGATAGCCAAGGCCGTGCCCGCCCCAGCTCACCCCGTCGGTCCCCAAGACGTTCCCCGCGCTGACCATGTAATACATGAACCGCTTGATGGCGATGCCGTTGGGGAGGTAGTTCCGGTAAAAGGTCTGGTGCGAACCACTGCCATGGTAGGAGTCCAAGTGGAACCCCCCGCCCACATTCCCCTCCATCAGTGTCAGAGAATTGTGCCCATTGTGGCCGGGATAGTTCTCTGAGGGCATGTAGTTATAGGAGATGACATGCCCGTACGACCGCCCGGAGTCATAGATCCCGGAGTCAAAACCCACGCAGATATTGTCCTCGATCAGGCAACTGGTGGAGTTCAGAAGTTGGATGGCTCCGTCGTCTGAGTAGCTGGCGGGCGTCAGACAGCGGAAATCACATTGCCTGATCTCGCAGCGGTAGGAGGTGGCCAGATTGATGATGCTGCCGCTGGAGGTATTCTTTTTCCAGTCGGGGGCGGAAATGTTATACCACCAGCACTCAATGCCACTGGCGACATCAAAGGCAAAACTGGAGTGGGCAGCCTCCGTGAAAGTGATGGCAAAGTCCTCAAACCCAATCCGGAAGTTTTTGATATTGTTTTCCCCCCGGGCGATGGTCATCGCGTAGGGGGTGCAATCCCACATCAGGGGTGGAGCGATGGTGATAGTGCCCGCGTTCACGGCAGTCACCCGACCCAGTGGAGTGCGGAGATTAGGGAATCCGGAATTACTCCATGTCGGGGCGGCTCCGGCTTGAATGCGGGTGTTGTTTTCCTCATTCTCAATCGACAGCACGATCAAATCTCCCACCCCATAGGCTGAGGAATCAGCCACCCTCAGCGCCGTGGTGCCCTTGGTTTTAGTGCCGGTGACTGTTTGCACCGCATTGAATCCAGGTCCGCTCCCGCCTTGGAAGGTGAATATCTGACGGGGATGCTGACTGTGCAGGACAGTGCTGGCTCCAGCGCCCCTCAGTGTCTGGTTGCTGCTGGCTTGGTTGATCAGGATCGTGCTCCTCAGGTTGTAGGTCCCGGCTGGCAGATAGACCACATCCTCGTCCCCAGCCTCGTCCCACGCGAGTTGGATCAGCCCTGCGGTGTCGCTGTAAAAAGGGGCATTGGTGGCACCGCTTCCCGGGGCGCGGGGTGGCATGATGGTAATTTCATTCCCGGAAATCGCGGTGATGCTGTGCGCCCCATAATCCCCACCAATATCGACAGCGTGGGTAGCTGCATAGCCCGTAGGCCCGGTGCTGCTGACGGTGTAATAGCTCTGCCCATTGAACACCGAGGTAAATGTGACCGTGGTGCCGCTGCCGCCCGTGGTCCAGTTCCCGCCATAGACCACATCAGGATAGGTTCCGGCCCGGATCTTGGTGGCGATTCCGGTGGGGGTGTCCGAAGCCAAAATAGGAATATTTATCAAGGCCGTGGTCGGTAGCTTGACCGCGATATTTCCATTTCCGCTAGCGGCGGAGGTGACTTTCAAAGTCTGTAACTCCTTCCAGCCAGCCGCCAAGCGCACGCGGTCATTGATCCGGAAACCGGTGGCGCTGGCTACGGTGATGACCGAGGCCCCCGCCGCTATTGTTCCCGTGGTTTCCGGGTTGGCGGTATTCACGTAATAGGGGGCTTGAGTCACGTCGATTAGTTTGCTGCGGGCCCGTGCCCCGCCCGGTCGGTATTGGTCAATGCCGCCCGTAACGCCCACGTTGGTGCCGGGCCCCCATGCCCCTTGATTGGCAGAAGGCAGTTTCCACTCAGCGGCCGGACTCATCGTCGGGATGAGAAGTATCACGCCGAGCAGGAGTGCAATGAGCCACCGCACCATCACCGGGGAAAGCGGGCTCATCAGAGGGGGATTTGTGGACCTGAAGCGCGTCGCGAAGGGGAAGTTCATAAATGGAGGATCGTTGTTAAAATCAAAAATGAGAATTTCCCATCGGTAGGACGGCTTCTTTGTGTCCGTCAACGGCGATTGGCACTTACCTAATTAAAAGCATTTTATCCATAAAATCAATAAATATTGTATTTTTTGCATCGGGAGAGTCCCTACAGGGGGCTGATCCTGTGGTTCCTTCTTCAATCTTTTGGCCATGGCAGGGTCAGGCGAAGACGAAGCGGTAGGCCTTGTCGGCCAGCTTACTCTGCTGCCGCAGCCAGTCGGCGGCCTCGGCGGCCAGCACCGTCACCAGCAGGCTGGTTAGAAAGAGCAGGAGAAAATCGGGCGAGGCCGGTTCCGGACGGCCCAGCAGCCGGACTGCAAACTGGAGAAAGCCGATTTGGATAATATAAGCCAACAGCGAATAATTGCCCAGCAGGGTGAACCGCTCGAAGAGCCAGACGGGCCGGGTGAATCGGCTGCCTATGCCAAACAACGCGGCGAGTGCGAGGGTGGCGGCCAACAGTTGGAGAAGAAAGCTGGCACTCATGCGCCCGTGCGCCACCACCGCTAATACCCCATACAATCCCAACGGGATCCACCAAAAGCGGCCGGAGGCCATCAGCCGGCCGGCGAAACACCCGCCCACGGCCGCCCCGAGCAAGCCGGCACTCATCATGGCATTATTGGCCGGCAGGGCTGCCTGCCTCTCCCACACGGCGAGGCCGCCGATTACCAGAACGGCCACAGCCGGTACCACCCATGGTCCGCGTCGGCTCATCCAGAGCAGCAAGGGGCCAAGCAGCAAAATGTAAGCAATGGGCAGCAACACCTCAAAAGCCGCCAGGGTGCCTCCTCCGAGAAAATAAACCTCCCGCCAATGACTGAAAAACACCTTCAGATCCAAAGGGTGCCCCCGGTAGTTCTGGGAAGCGACAAAGGTGGCCGCGACGTTCAGCAGGGTGAAGAGCAGCAGGAGCTTCACCCCCCGTAGCATCATCCGCCCGCTGGTGATCGCATCCCGGCCGGGAGGCCGGGAGAAATAAACCACCGCCATGAGGAACCCGCTGATGAAGATAAACGAGGGCGGCAAAAAGGCCAGATATCGGAAACCCAGCTCATACTGGGTCGAGTAATTCAAGGAATGATAGATTACCATGCACACCACAAGGGCTCCCTTGGTGAAATCGATGGCCCCGAGGCGCTCACTCCCTGATGGAGGAGTGGGGGCATTTGTGTCCATGGCAGGCGGGCTCATTGAAAGCAGGGAGGGGGCACGGGCGCTGCCACACGACTGACCTGCGGCACAGTCATGCTACGGTTAAAACACGCCCGGCGCCCCCGCCGGGTGCCACAGAAGCAAGCAAAGAACCGGGCGTGGACCGGTGGGTAGTGAAGAGTAACCCCTGGCAGCCCGTTGATAGGGGGTAGGGATGGCGCATTGGTTTGCGCCACCCCTCCCTCCGAACCGGACGTGCAGATTTCCCGCATCCGGCTCTCCGGTCAACATTTTGCTCCTTCTTTTCGGAGACTCATCACGATTTGGTCCCGGGCCGAT
>JBBQWG010000072.1:0-25077 GCA_038210825.1 Verrucomicrobiales bacterium | reverse complement strand
GCCTCCGTCCTTGGTCTGGGTGGACTTCAAATAATCTTCCACCTTGCTGATGGCCTTGTTGAGGCCGGCGATTTTGAGGTTGGTGTGTTTGGCGGCCTTGAGGGCCTGGAACTGCCAGCCGGTCAGGGAAAGGTCGTTGCGGTTATCCCTGGAATATCCAATGCCTTCCTTGTAACTCCATGAGCCCTGGGCGTTCTGATTGTCGATGATCACCTTGACCCCTTTCTCGAATGCGTCCCGCAGACCGGGAAGTTCCTTGGCCCCCAGCTTGGCGAAGGAATACATCTCACCGAGGGCGTAAGTGGCAATGCCGTGTTCGTAGGTGCTGCTGATCACCTGCGGTTTGGTGGAAAACACTCCCTCAAACTGTTCCTGTTTCTGGTTCCGGCCCAAATCGATCAGATAGGTGATTCCTTTCAGGACCGTCTCGCCGTATTTGAGCGACTCGGGAGTTTCACAGTGTCCGAGATAGGCGAGCAGAGCCAAGCCGGTCATGCCGCCTTTGTGGCCGCTGCCCCATGAGCCGTCAGCATTTTGTTTGGTGGCCAGCCAATCAAGCCCCTTCTTGACGGCTTCCTCACATTCCGGGGAACCCCCATTGGCTTTCATCTTCTGCGCCCGTTCCGCCGGTGAACACCGGCTGGCGTAAAGTTTGGGCAAGGCAATAAAACCAGCCCCGCTCCCCGGTCCCCAGCCGCTTCCGATCCCCGAGCCTACCCCGCTGCCTTTGCCTGACCCCCGGCCGATGCCTTCGCCACTGCCGAGACCAGCCCCCCCAAGAGACACTGACGAAAGTGACGACATGTCAGTCATCGAGCTGCTGACATCGGGCAGGCTGATGGCATCCGCATTGGAAACCGCCGCAGCGATGCGCGTCCTCGGGGCGCTCTGGGACACCGCACGTTGTCTTTTTTGGGCCATCTTTTGCTCGCCCCCTCCGCCGCCACCTCCTCCACCGGGGAGGAAAGGCACCTCTTCCTTCACCGGGCGATGGGTCTCCAGAATCCATAACACCGCCACCAGGATAACGACGGCATGCACGATGATGCTGATGGTAAGCGAACCGCCGCCGAGCTTGCGCCAGTAACCTTCGCGCTTTTCCGGGAGTTCCTCGGGGACGTGGTGCTCGCTCCCGTAAACGGGTTCGGTGAATTCTGGAGGGTCCTGAGACATGGGAAAGGGTGAGGGAGAAGCGGTAACGGAATAGAAACGGCTGGACCGCTGCCGGTATTAGAACAAATCAGGGGGACTCCGTCAATTCGGCATCTTCCAGCCACTGCAAAAGCCGGCCAAGGGCCCGGGCCCGGTGGCTGAGGCCATTTTTGACGGCCCGTGGCAACTCCCCGAAACTCGCCTCGTGACCATCCGGAATAAAAATCGGATCATAGCCAAATCCCCCGCTTCCGGTGGCGGATTCCGCCAGCCGTCCCTCGACCGCCCCGCTGAAGGACGCGATCACTTTATTGCCCCGGGCGACCGCAAGGACACAGCGGAACCGGGCGGTGCGCTGGCTCCGGGGCACGCCTGCCATCTCCGCGAGAACCTTCTCCCGGTTCGCCACATCCCCCGCCCCCGCCCCCGCCCCCGCCCCGGCATACCGTGCGGAAAAAATCCCCGGCCGCCCTCCCAGCGCATCGGCCTCCAGTCCGGAGTCATCCGCCACCACCAGCACCTTCGGGCCCAGACAGGCTCCGGCGGAACGGGCCTTGATGCCGGCATTGGCCTCGAAGCTGTCGCCGTCCTCCACGGGCACCGGCAGCGCCGGGTGCTGGGTGAGGTCCTCGACTTGCCATGCCTCCCCGAGCAAAGCCCGGAATTCGTCTGTTTTGTGGGGGTTGTGGGTGGCGATGACAAGACGTTTGGGCGGGCCGGACATGGCGTGGCTGATCGCCCCGGCTCCGGGAAAATTCCAGTTTTTTTCCGCAACAACTGCGCTAAGTAGCCGGCCCTCCGGCCTGCGCCCGTGCCTCTGCTTACCCCAACCCTCATGAGTCCGCCCCCTTCTGTCCCCTACCAAACCTTTCTCATTTTCGGTGCTCCCGGCAGCGGCAAAGGAACTCAAGGGGCTATTCTCGGGCGCATTCCGCGCTTCATTCATTTTGCCTGTGGCGATGTCTTCCGCTCGCTCGATACCCGCACCGCGCTGGGCAAGGCCTTCGTCGAGCATTCCTCCAAAGGCCAGCTCGTTCCGGATGAACTGACAGTTCAGCTCTGGGAAGCCAATATCCGCGCCCAGGCCGACACCCACCACTTCAAGCCGGACATCGACTTCCTGATTTTGGACGGCATTCCCCGCAACGTAGGGCAGGCCAGGATCATGGAAGCCTACATCGAAGTCATGGGGGTCTTCCACCTGTCATGCCCGGACCGCGATGAATTGCGGCGCCGCCTGCGCAAGCGGGCGCTCAAGGACAATCGTTTCGACGACGCCCGCGATGATGTGATCGAGCGCCGCATCCAGACGTATGAAGCCGAGACCAAACCGGTCCTCGAATATTATTCCTCCGGCCCCTATGCCCACCAGCATCTGGTGCGGGACATTGATGCCACCAAACATCCGGCCATCGTGGCTTACGAGATGCTCAATACCATCATCCATCTGCCCGCATGGCAGAAAGCGAGCGAGAAGGTTTATTGAGAGGAGTTAGCCAGTCAGGCAGGCAGGCAGGCAGGAAGGCAGGAAGGCAGGAAGGCAGGAAGGCGGGAACCTTGCATGGCTCATGGAAGGGGCCCTGATTTTCGCAGTGACATTGGTGCGTCCCGTGCTGAATTGAGGGGAATCCAAATTTTTTCCCTATGCCCCGCAACGTCCGCATTGGTCTCATCCAGGCCAGCACCACCCATTCCGGCGATACCGATCCCCGGGTGATCAAGGAGGCGATGATCGCCAAGCATCTCCGGTTCATTGAAGAAGCAGCGGCCAAAGGTTGTCAGGTGGTCTGCCTGCAGGAGTTGTTTTACGGTCCCTACTTCTGCGCCGAACAGAAGACCCATTGGTATGACCTGACGGAAGCAATCCCGGAGGGTCCGACGACCCAGTTGATGTGTGCCACGGCCCGGCGGCTCGGCCTGGTGCTGATTGTGCCGATCTATGAAGTGGAGAACACCGGAGTGTATTACAACACCGCCAGTGTGATTGATGCCGACGGCACCTGGCTGGGCAAATACCGGAAAACCCACATCCCCCATTGCCTGCCCGGCTTTTGGGAGAAGTTTTATTTCCGTCCCGGCAATCTCGGTTATCCGGTATTCGAAACCAAAGTGGGCCGGATCGGCGTCTATATTTGTTATGACCGGCACTTCCCCGAAGGAGCCCGCTGCCTAGGCCTGAACGGGGCGGAAATTGTCTTCAACCCCAGCGCCACCGTGGCCGGCCTCAGCGAATACCTCTGGAAGCTGGAGCAACCGGCCCACGCCGCTGCCAATGGCTATTTCCTCGGAGCGATCAACCGCGTGGGAGTGGAGCAACCATGGGCCATCGGGGAATTTTACGGGCAGAGTTATGTCGTGGACCCCCGGGGGCAAATGGTGGCGGTGGCCAGCCGGGACCAGGATGAACTCCTCGTGACGGATATCGATCTCGATCTGATCCGCACCGTGCGCGATACCTGGCAATTTTACCGGGACCGGCGGCCGGACAGTTATGGCCCCATCACCGATCCCTGAAACCCGGGCGCTGCGGGCCGCTTTATTCCGTCGCTGCCAGCCGGTAAAATAGGCGTCCGGTTTGTTTGAGCCCCGTCCATGAAAAGGTGGTTCCGGTGGCGGTGAAGGCCTGCACCGGACTCCAGCCTGACAAGCCGGTGGAACTTTGGATCAGATAGGCCTGCCCCGGAAGCAGGCCGGTCAGGGATAGCACATTGTGGGTGGCCGTCTGGCTGAGGAAGATGCCGGGCCGGTGGGGAAGCGACTGCAGCCGCCACGCCACTGCTGCGGGCACATTGCTGCCACTGGCCAAACTGAGCCGCAGCCGGTAGGTGCCGGAGCGCAGCCCGGTTTGATAAATATGTTCCACGTTTTCGATGCTGCTGAGACTTTCATCCAGCACCACCGGACTGCCGGTGGCGGGCAGCCGGGCCAACGAGAGTTGATAGTCGGCGAGGGGAGCCACCAACATTTGAAAAGTGCTGCCCGGTCCCACATCCGTGATCACCCGGTTCCATGACGCAATGGCGGAGAAGGTTTCCCCCACCGAACCGGGGGGCACCCGGATCAGATAGTCCGCCGTGGTGCTGGTTGTCAGGGTGACGCGGGACCACGCCGCATCCGGCCTTGGAACCGTCTGGTTGGCGGCCTGCCCCAGTCCCGCCAGAATATGCCAACTGTGACCGATGTTCAATTCGCCCGCTCCAAAGACCGCATCCAAAGGAGCGGTCGTGGTGCGGGTCCAGCCTGGAAATTCTTCCTTCGTGGCCCCGGCGAGGAGGATCGCCTTGAGGGTTTCGGGACGTGATGCGTTGGCACCCTGACTTCCCGCCTCCTGCCTCAGCAGAGCTGCAGCAGAGCTGACCAAGGCGGTGGAAAAACTGGTGAAGTCGAGAGGGGCCACGATTTCCGGTTTTTGGCGTCCCGGGCCGTCCAGCCATGCCGCCACTCCCCCGGTGCTGTGGGCCCCGCTGCTCAGTCCGACCGCCAGATTGTTGTAGGCAGAAGCCATCAATGCCGGCACCGCCGACTCCCCATTATTCACCCCCGTGACCGGCAAAAATCCATCGCGCCGGACCGCAAAATCAAGGCGACGGAGCGAATCGTTGTCGTCGGTAGCACTGCCTGGGCTGCCTGCGGATATCCATGAGTGATTTTGCACCGCCCGGATTTCGGCCAGGGGGGCTGTGGCGAAGCCAGGTTCCAGCCAACCCTGACGGGTCCATGAAGTGCTGCCGCCGGCCGGGTCCATCCGGTATAAATCAATCGCCGAAATACCCGGTGTAAAAGAAGCCCGGCCCGCTGCGGGATTGGTGTTCAGGCTGTAAAAGTGCGCTCCCACGTCGAAGGAATGGCCGCTGGCATCGGTCCCTCCACTTTTGGCCGTAAAGTTTTTCCCGGCAAAGTAGCTCCCGGCCCCGGCAAAGGTCCCGCTTCCGGCCTGCGGCAGATAATCCGGATTTCCAAACTCCACCTGGGTCACGCCTACCCCCGTGCCGTCGGGCAGGAATGCCCCCAGTTTAGCCGCCAGCTCCCGATACCCGGTGGCGTCAAAATAATCAGCCCGGCCCGGCCCGCTGATAGCCAGGCTGAAAACCATCACCCCACTCAATCGCATCCCGAACATCTGCCAACCTTACGCCTTCCGTGCGGGACTGAATGGGAAAACCCACTTAAAAAACTATGTTTGCACTTCAGCCCTTTTTGCTGGTTTTGGCCAGCACGGGCAGGAGTTGCAGCACTTTTTCCTTCAATTCCTTGCCAGGTTTGAATTTCACGACCGCCCGGGCCGGGATAGGCACGTCGCGGTCCGGATCGTTCGGGTTGCGGCCAATCTTGGGTTTGGTCACCCGGATTTCAAAGGTCCCGAAATTGCGCAGCACCACCTCCGAGTTCTGCGCCAGATGCGAAGTCACATTGTCCAAGAAGAGCTGCAGCACATCGAACACCTGATTCTGGGTGAGTCCGGTCTGGTCGCTGATTTGAACAACAAGATCGCGTTTCGTGACGGTGGCCATGGCGGTGCAGAGTGGTGGGTTGAACGGAACTGGAACAGCGGGACTTTACAATGTAAAGTCGTTGCGGAAAATCTACTTAAACGAACAGTCTCATGGAATTGCAAACAGATTGTGTAAAAATCCGGCAGGGTTTTTCGAATATTGGTTAAGTGCCGCCCGGGAAGGGGCTGGCAGGATTAGCAACCGATTGAGCGTAAAGCTTGTCGAAAGCCCGCGACCGGTTGGCATAATCCGGATAGGCAAGGACCTCCGCTCCGGGCGGAAGATAGCGCCAATGTTTGTAAAGCCACATCCAATAGGCCGGGTGCTGGCGGATCACCGGCTCCATAACATCCCAGCAGGCCTGGGCCGCTTCCTGCCACGAGGCATCCGGGCGCACCGGGACCGGTTCCATAAACCGCAATTGCCACCGGCCATCCGGCATCGGCAGGGACAGCGCGGGCACCAGCGGCAGCCCGGTCCGGGCGGCGAGGGCCACATGCAGGACACTGATGCTGGACCAGCCGCCAAACCGCCGGATCGCCACCGCACTTTGGTCCGGATGCACATTGAGGTCCACGAGGGCCGCCGCGCTGCCGCCCTTTTTCAAATGACGGAAGATGCGGAGCATCGCCCCTTCCTGGGGGATGATGATCTGGCCGCTGAGGGAGCGCAGTCGCCGGAACAAATCGGTCAGCGGCGGATTTTTGAAATCCTGGGCAATAATCATGCTGGGGCCAAAACGCATCGCCCGGCCGAGGCTGAGCCATTCGAAATTCCCACAGTGGGCCGTGGCAAAAATGCAATGGCCGGATGCCGCGGCGGCGGCAGCGGCCGGGGTGTCACACTGCAATACGAAATAGCGGTCCCAATCCTCCGGGCGCAGGCGGGATCCCCAAAACAACTCCATGAAGGTCCTCGCAAACACGCGGTAATTCTCCCGCTCAATCCCGCGCCGGGCCATGGCATCATGCGTGTCACCCAACGCGGTCCGCAAATTCTCCCGGATAGTATGCCGGCCACGGCGGTCGAGGGCCCAGGCCAGACTGCCCAGCATCCCGGCGAGGCTGCGGACATCCGCAAGGGCGAGCCGGGGAATGCCCCATTCCGCGAGTTTCAGGATGGCATGTTCCGCCTGATAGCGGAGCCGCAGCCACCATGGCCGCCGGAAATCAGATTGAGGCATGAATGGAATAAAAAAATTAGGGTCCAGCCGGTTCCGGGGTGGCAGGTAGCTCCGCCGGAGGGGTGGCCGCGGCCGGAACGGGAGGACTGGCAGAGGCCGGGTCTGGAGCAGCCTCGGCCGGAACCGCCGGATCAGGCACCGGGGGCGGCGGCGGCGGACGGAGCCGGTCCTCCCATTCATGGAGCACCGCCTTCTCCCCCAGACCGCCAATCCGTCCCAGCAGTTCCAAACATCTGGCCCGCCATGCGGCATAATCGGGTGCCTTGCGGGGGGAATCCGCCGAATCGGGGAAGATCAGATAGGTCACCTTGAGGTCGCTGACGGGCCGGCGGTAGGGACTGGCTTTGGAATCGATCTGCCGGGCAATCCGCAGGCTGGCTTCCCCTACTTTGGTGGTGGGTCCATAATCCCCCACCACTGCCGGCAGCAGGAGATTGCCATAAACCACCACCGCATAGTCCCCGATGGAGGGTGCCCAGGCGTTGCGTCCCTTGTAATTCCGGAGGGACATGGGGATCACGATAAAAGGATCCTCCTGGCCGATCAGGTAACTGCGGCGCTTGAGATCTGCCGTGTAACGCGGGATCGCCTCCGCCCGGGCCGTCAGGGTGGCTTTTTCCTCACGGGTCAGCTTGGGGGATTTGAGTTTTTCCTGCACCTCGCGCAATTCTTCCTCCAGCTTGGGAATGACTGGATTCTGCTTGGTGGTGACTTTGGGCCAACCATAGCTGGTGGTGGGCTGGAAGAAGGAGGACTTCAAAATGTAGTCATCGAACGAGGGCATGCGGTCGCCATCGCTGCCGTCCGAGACCACATCCATGTCCGCCTGCATGAGCAGGACTTTCTGCTTGGTGCCGGCGTCCTCACATTCAAGCAGGGCATCCAAATCATAAAAGTTATGCCGTGTGGGCAGGCGGTCGAGCCGCTTCAGGTTGGCCACCACGGACTTGGCTTTCAGATCATAGAGGTAGTGAAAAAATCCGGACACCTTCGCCCGCGCCACCAGATCCCGCAGTCCCGGCAGGAGGGTGGGCAGTCCGGGATTGAGCGGGCGCAACTGCTCCAGCGTGCTGGCCGGTTTGGGCATGCGGAGCTTGAGATTCATCTCCACCACGTAGGCCGCTTCGGAGGCCCGTTCCTCCGTGGCGGTATCGCCGGCACTGGGCGAAAACGTGGTCTTCAGGCCGACCCCGCTGAACAGGGTGGTGAGATCCCCGCCCCGGGGGGTGAGGGACGGCCCGGAGGGCAAAGCCGGCGGGGGGGCCGTGACCGGCACCTCGACGATTTTTTCCACCACTCTCTCCCGGATAATCACTTTGGGAGGCCCGGCCGGTTCCGGTGGGAACAATCGCCTGGCGACAGCCCGCCCGGCACGTTGGCCGAAGGGAGTGAACAACAAAGCCACGGCGGCCGCGATGAGGCCCAGGACCACCAAACGGAAAGGCCATGGAGAACGCCGGGGAGGTGTCCAAGAGGAGTCAGAATGCGGGCGGCGGGAGGGGGGATCGTCCGGCATGGGAAAGAAGAATGTAAGGGGCGGAGGGAAACCAACCTTCCTGAGGAAGGCGGCCCGTTTAAGGTGGGCGGAAATCCGCCCACCCGCGAGTCGAAAAGTGCGGGGAATTTACTGGCGTAAAATACGGGCGTAAAATACGGCAGCACTGCGGCTGGTGGGCCATCCGGAACGGTCAGGGAAGCGGGCCCCACGACGCTTCCCGCCGGGCCCCTTGCAAAGTTAGGGTTCGATGGTGACCGGATCCCCGATTTTCAGCGTGCGGAAGAAGGCCTGGACTTCGCCTTTGGGCAGGCGGATGCAGCCATGCGACGCGGGATATCCGGGGACCACTCCGGCATGCAGGCCGATTTCCTTGCAGCTCAACCGCATAAAAAAGGGCATGGGGACCTTGTAAATGGAGGAAACCCAATGGGCCTGTTTGTCGGTGATGACATATTGTCCCGGCGGGGTCGGAGTGGAATGTTTTCCGGTGGAAACTTTGCTGCTGCGCACGGGCTGGTCGTTTTTGAACAGGGTCACGCGCTGGCGGGACAAGGAAATCACGGCGTGGCGTTTTTCCCTTTCGTCGTCGGGATTCCGGCCCAGCAGGATTTGGGCGGCCGGGATGTTCACCGTGTCGCAGGCAAACACGATAGGATACCGGTGCCACGCTTTGGTTTGAGCCCCCCGTTTGGCCCCGGCTTTGAGCAATTGCCGGAGTTGGGCAGTATCCCCGCGCGCGGCGGCCAGCATCAGCGGGGTGAGGCCCTCATCCCGGCCATACCATTTTACAAAGTAGTCGCTCTCAAACAAGGGCAGCAGGGCTTCCGGGGCTGGTTTCAAAAATGGGCTGTCGGGGGCCACCCCGGCCGCCAGCAGGGCCTCGACCGCCTCCGCCTTGCGGTGGATCACCGCCATGTGATAGGCTGTCTGCCCAAGCACTCCAGTCTGCATAGGCGGCGCTCCTTTTTCCAGCAGCCGGGTGATCAGCGCGGCGTGACCTTCAATCGCGGCCCGGACCAATGGCGGATTGCCATCCGCGCCCGGCCGGTCGAAAGCCAGACCCCGCCCGATCATCAGATCCAGCAAGGCCGCATCGCCCGCCGCAAAGGCATGGTCCTGGCAAATCCCGGGATCCGCCCCGTGCTCCAGCATCAGCGCCACCATGGCGGTCTGCCCCGAGTCGAGGGCGGTCTTCAAGGGAGTGGTATCCGGCAGACCGGCGGGGGCGGGCGGATTCACTTCCGCTCCCGCTTCCAGCAGCAGACGCGCCAGGTTCAAATTCCGGCGCTGCACCGCCACTCCCAGCGCGGCCGGGGAAGCCGATGGCTGCGCTCCCCGGCGGACCAGCAACCTGGCGATCCCTTCAAATTCGGAGGTGCAGGCCATTTCCAAAGCCGTGCTCCGGCCTTTGGGGTCCCGGGCATCCACGGGCGCTCCCTGGTCAAGCAGGCGGACCACCCGTTCCGTTTCCCCCGCGGCCACCGCGCGCCACAGCGCCGGTCCAAGGGCAGGATGAGAAGCGGGAAGAGCCGCCAGCAATTGATCCATCAACCCGGGCGACCGCGAAGCATGCTGAATGACCTCATCCGGGCAGGCACCGCTGCGGTCCGGCAAGGCACCCGCTCCTAACAAGGCTTCAGCCAAAGGAAACTGCCCCGCGATGACCGCCTGTTCCAGGATGACCCTGCCCGCCGGACCCTTGTGATTGACCAATCCGGGGTCGCAGAAAGTGAGGAGACGGCCCACCAAGGGCCAATCCTCCTGCGCAGCGGCCAGGTGGAGCAGACTGGGTTCACCCTCCGCCGGCGGTTCCGCCCGGACCCCGGCCCGGGCATAGAACACCAGCAAATGTGCGTTTTTCGCCTCGACCGCTTCGTGCAAACCAGCCGCCGTGACTGCCACTCCACGGCGTTCCAATTCAAGACGGGCCTGCTCCTGATCTCCCCGGCACGCGGCCAGTCCGATCAACAACAGCCCACACCCTGCCGCACGCCATCCCCCAAGCCCACCCGGCAGGGCAGGTTTCGGAGACCTTGGCAGGCTGGCATTCAGATTCATAAAACCACGGCATGGAGAAGATCGGAGTGATGACACATCCTGACGCTTTTTCAACCGCAGCCTCGCATACCTGACCGCGGGCACATTGACGTGGAGCCCTCCCCCCACATCCCGGAAAGTCCCTCCTGCGCCAAAATTGTAAAAACCGCTCAAATTTGCGAAAATCCACTTTCTAAAAAGTTTTCCCATCGCTTTTTTGCACAAAAGAGCGAGAGATTCGCAAAAACTTCTCGTCTTTTAGAAAAATTACTATAATTTCTCCAACTGCCAGTGAAGTTTCTGACGTGTTCCCCGCCCGGAATGATGCCCTGCCGATTTGATATAAGCCCTGCCCCGTTGCCATGATGATTCCTGTTATGCCTGCCTCCATGCGTCGTGCTGTGATCCCTGCAGGGGTGATGGCTTTGGGATTGATCACCGCTTCCTGCAAATTGCCCTCGCGGGAAACGTGGAGCCGGGTCCAGCAACAGGGGTTGTTCCCCGTGATGTTTGAGCGGGAGCCCGCAGAATCACCAGCGGCCCGCTCTGCGGACGCGACGCTGGTCGCGGGCAATCCGGCTCCGGTGGTCACGTCTCCGTCCGGAGTTATGAGGGTCCAGGCGGTGGCCCAGCCGGAAATCGCCCGGATTCCCTTTGCCACCCCGGTGCCCGGTTTGACAGGTTACGTTTTCAGTCCGCATTTGGAGGAACGGAAACTCATCGACGTGCGCAAATACAGCGCCGGTGCGGAGGTTCGCTGCCCTTATACCCTGCTCGCTTTTCATGTGCCCGACTTCCAGCCGGTCTCCCCGGCCCCCGCGCCCTCTCCCGTCCGGTCGGTGGCGGAAATGGTCGCGCGTGATCAACCCGCTTCCCTCAAGGAATCCGCCGGTTCCCTGCCGGTCATTCCGGCAGAACCGACTCCCGACCACCAGGACCCTGGACTCCCTGACATACCTTATGGCAGCCGGGTGCCCGGCCGGCCCGGTTTTGTGCACAGTCCCTTCGCGGACAAAAACCAGTTGGTGGATGTGGCCGGAATCGCTCCTGGGGTCGAGGTCAGGTGCCCGTATGCGGACAAGCTGTTCCGCGTGCCCGAGCCCTTGCCTGAGGAACTGGTGCCGCCCGTCCTCCCCGCGAAGCCCCCGGTTCTGCCGCCGCTTCCGGATAGCCCACCCATTTTGCCACCGGCTGATCCCGCGCCCATTCCAGTCCCTTCGCCCGCGCCGGCCACCCCATCCGCCGTGGACTCCCTGCCAGCGGCCGATTAAGCGACATGGAAAATCGCCGGACGGTGGACTGGTATGTCCTATCACCCAAGCACCGGCGCGTGGGTCCGGCCGGTCCGGGCAGCGGCCGGCAGAGGCTCCACGATCCCTTTAAGGGCGCTGCGGAGTTTAACGAGGGCGCGGCGGATGCGGGCTTTGATGCTGCCAAGGGGCTGCGACAGTTGTTGTGATATTTCCGTCTGACTGAGACCCCCGAAGTAAGCGAGTTGGAGCACATGGACTTCCTCCGGCCGGAGGGCGGCCATGGCACCATGCAGCAGTTCGACCTCATCGAAAAAATGCGCGTTTCCGTGATCCGGTGCGGAGACCAAGGCGGGAACCACCTCCTGACAAAGCCTTTCTCCCAGCAGCCGCCGGGACTTTATTCTTCGAAGCTGATCGACGGATTGATTGCGCGCCAACGCTGCCAGCCAAGCCGCAGGCCTGCCTTTTTCCGCACTGTAAAGGGCCGCCTTCTGGTGAAATTTGAGGAACACCTGTTGCAGCACATCACTCGCTTCCTCCCGGTCTTCAAGGATTCTCCAGGCAATGGAATATACCAGCGGAGAGTGGCGGGCATACATGGCGGTGAAAGCCGCAGAATCTCCGTCCGCAGTGCGTTGGACCAGTATCCGGTCGTCGCCTTCATCGATATAACAGGGCATTGCGTTGAAGGGAGCAGAGGTAGAGGGGGCGGGAGGTATTGCGGGGGACCGTTCTATCAACAGTCCGCTTCTTCACATCCTGAGGAGTCCTTCCGATCCGGATGGGTGGCCGCTTCGGCCATTAGTCGCACCTCCACAAACTGGGTATCCGCGCTGTAAAGGAGTTCGTGCAGGTATAGATCCGTGCGTGTGGAAGTTTCCATAATGAATTGGCCCAGTGTAAAAATGTGAGTCTGAGGGGTTTGGGGAATCTCTACTTTCGGGGCGGCCCCCAGCCCGGGAATGAGCTGCGGCCAGATTGAATGTTAGCAGGGAAGGTAGCGGCCGGGAGCCAACCCGGGGCCTACGACCCGCGCCCGGTTTCTGATTCCCTGCCCGCGCAGACGCAGCACCTCCCTGATGGCCGAGGAATAGGTCGTGTGAACGGCGACGTGAGGGTGATGGATCCCGCGTCCATCCGCCAAATTATTCTCGATCTCCAACTGGAATTGGTTTAATTCAGTATTCATATTTGATCAGGGTTGCGCTCTTGGGATGGAGCAAGGTTGAATGGACTTTTGCAAAAGCCGTGCCGATTTCCCTGAGTGGCCCCTTGCAGGAAAAATCGCCCGGCTGAAGGGAAGAAGCATCCTTTTTGGCCCACTCCCTTTCGCAAAACGCCGCTTCCGGGGTGGCAAAATGCAGATCGAAGGATCGAGCCGCCCGCCGGCAGCATTTTCCGGCAGGACCGATCCCATGGCGGCGAAGCGCAGCCGCTACCGTAACCCTCAACCCGCACAGCCGCATGGCGTCGTCCACCCGCTTCGTCGGGACGACATTTTCAGAAAGCACAAATGCTGTGCGTCCCGCAGCCTCCTGGCCGCAATCCACCCGTTGCCGTTTCATGGCCGGGCGTGCTGCCTGAACCTTTACGCAATTTGCAAGCTGACGCAGATGGAGTCTTGCAGTTCGCAGTGAATCGCCGCCGCTATCCGCAGCCCGGTCCCTTGGGTTTCCCCGTCGTCAGGGGCAGTGGCACGCTTTGTGTTATTCCGTGGAGACAGGTGATATTCCGGTGCGCATTTGCCCGGAAGGTCATCTGAAACACCTAAAATACCATAAGTCATGAATGAACTGCAAATCAAAGGCAACTGGAACATCGCCAAGGGAAAACTAAAACAACGCTGGGCTGATCTCACCGATGACGACCTTGAGTTTGCCGAGGGCAAAAAGGACGAACTCGTCGGGCGCATTCAAAAACGCACCGGTCAATCCCGCGAGGCCGTGGAGAATGCCCTTGAGGATTCCTGGGAGGACGTCTAACCGCTTGTAGGGTTGCCTTTCTCCCAAGGTCGGCCGGCGGCCATTAAACTGCACCTTCCATACCGGCCGGAAGCTCCCCCTCCACGGGACTCTTATTCAGCGTGGGGCCTGCCAAACGGCAATCAGCCCTAAAAGCCGGGGTATTTGCGCTGGGCATTTTGCCTGCAAACTCGTGGCCTTGGGAGGACGCCCGCAACCACCAAACACTGACCGTTCTACCTTTGAGAAAGCGCGGTCTTTGGGCGTTTGTTCCGACCGCACAGGGTTAGCTTTTTGGTAATGAGTGGCGGGCTCCCAGGCCATGGCCGGAACCCGTCAGTTCCCGCATGGCGCGGGCTTCGGGTCACTTTAACTCAATGGTTATGGCCAGGCTCTCCGGGGTTTACTGGCAAACAGTTACCAGGCCGGGGTTCCGCACGGGTGCGGCCTCAGTCAATGGCAACGGCGCTGGCATCCTTTTCCATGGCTTGGCAGGACTCCGCCCGGCGGTCCTCCATCCGGCGGCTCCGTGCATGCGTGGCAATGTTGCGGCGATTCCCCCGGAAGGCCATGGCAGCAACGCCGGGGGGGTGCGCTGCTGCCAGGCTGCTGGGCCAGGCGACCCTGAGGCCAGCGGTTTTCGGGGCTTCTCGTGATTGGAAAGCCCGCTCCCCGGGAGTGGGCGGAGAAATTGGCTTCCCAAGGTGCACCATGACTGTCCAGACTGCTTTCCGCTATGGGGTGTATCCCTACTTTTTAGGGGCATATGCTTTTTCCCTTCCGGTAGGGTTACACCCCATGGCAATATCCGGTTAACGATGGTAACATCAAGCTCAGCCCGGAAGGTCCGGTGTCCCTTTCTCCGTTTATGATCACTTCCCTTACCTCACCTGAACCGCCTTCCGCTCAATTGATGGCGGAGACCGGCATCCCCGCCCGGTGCGTGATCGCGATGGCTGCTTCTGCCGGCGGCTTGAACGCATTATCGGTTATTCTGGGAGGTCTGCCTGCGGATTTCCCGGCGGCGATTACCATTGTGATGCATCTGTCCCCGAATCACGAAAGCCTGCTCGCCGAAATCTTGAAATGCCGCACCCCTTTGACGGTGAAGCAGGCTCAACCCGGCGATGTGATGTGTCATTCCTGCGTTTTTGTCGCTCCTCCCAATCATCACCTGTATGTGGCGGAAGGCGGGGTCCTGGAACTGTCCTCCCCCTCTGCGGAAAAGTTTCACCACGCCCGCCCCTCCGCCGAGCCGCTTTTTTATTCTGTGGCAGCAGTTTATCGCAAACATGCTATCGCGGTAGTCCTGACGGGTGGGGATGGGGATGGTTCCCTTGGGGTGCGGATCATCAAGGATTTGGGGGGGACGGTGATTGCGCAGGACCAGGCCACGTCGCAGGATTACAGCATGCCGGAATCGTCCATCGAAACCGGTCAGGTGGACTTCATTCTGCCGTTGGAGGAAATTGCTTCCAAATTAATCCAGTTGGCGCGGTATTGCACCGGAGTGGATCATCCGGACCCCCATGCCGATTCATGAATGATTTTATTGGATCGGGCCAATCCCGCTTTATGGGTGTGGGACGGAGCACCATTCTCCGGAAGTAAACGCATGGGAAAACAGCCTTCAAACATCCCGCGTTCAAAAGCCACCCTGTCGCCCGGAACCCCCCAGGCATCATCGGCCGCGCCAGACCCGGATTCCTTCCCTATCGTGGGCATCGGTGCTTCGGCGGGGGGACTTCCTGCCCTGGAGCACTTCATGCGGCAGGTGCCGGCGGAGAGCGGCATGGCATTTGTGGTGGTGCAGCACCTGGACCCCACGCGGAAGGGGATTATGGCCGACCTGCTCCAGCGCAGTACGCCGATGAAAGTGTTGGAGATCCGGGATGGAATGCAGGTCCATCCGGATAGAGTATATGTGATTCCGCCTAACTACGACCTCTCCATCCTGCATGGCGTGCTGCAACTGCTGCCCCCACCGCCGGGAAAGGGATTGCGCCTGCCCATTGACTATTTCCTCACCTCCCTCGCGCTGGACCGGCGGGAACACGCTGTCGGCGTAGTCTTGTCAGGGATGGGGTCGGATGGCACCGCAGGCCTGCGGGCCATCAAGGAAAAGGGCGGGCTCGTCGCCGTGCAGGAACCCTCGACAGCGGAGTTTGACAGTATGCCCCGCAGCGTGGTGGAGGCCGGACTGGCCGACATGGCGGCTCCGGTGGAAGCATTGCCCGGCAAAATCCTGGGCTGGGTGGGCCAGCCTCCAAGGATTCGGGCCATGGAAACGGAATCAGAGGAGAAAATACCGCATGGCATGGATAAAATCATCGTGCTGCTGAGGTCCCATACCGGGAACGATTTTTCCTTCTACAAAAAAAACACCCTGCACCGCCGGGTGGAGCGCCGGATGGGATTGCATCAAATTGGCAAGCTGGCAGACTACCTGCGTTATTTGCAGGAGAACCCCCAGGAACTCACTCTCCTTTTCAAGGAACTGCTGATCGGCGTGACCAGCTTCTTCCGCGATCCTGCCGCATGGGACCAGTTGCTCCACGAAGCCCTTCCGGCCCTCCTGACGGACCGCCCCGTGGAGGAACCGGTGCGGGCCTGGGTGCCGGGCTGTTCCACGGGCGAGGAAGCGTATTCCCTGGCCATCGTGTTGAAGGAGGCGGTGGAGGAAAGCCGTCCGCGGCGGAAATGGGCCATCCAGATTTTTGCCACCGACCTCGATCATGATGCCATTGACAAAGCCCGCACCGGACGCTTCCCCGCAGCCATTTCCAAAGATGTCACGCCGGCACGGTTGAAACGCTTTTTCAGTGAGGAGGAATCCGGCTACCGGGTCCGGAAAGAGATCAGGGAAATGGTTATATTTGCGCCGCAGAATCTGATCATGGATCCTCCCTTTACCAGGCTGGATATCCTCAGCTGCCGGAATCTCCTGATCTATCTGACGCCGGAGGTCCAGAAAAAACTGATCCCGCTCTTTCACTACAGCCTGCGGCCCGGCGGGATTTTATTTCAGGGCAGTGCGGAAACCATCGGGGAAGGCACTGATCTGTTTGTCCCCCTCAGCGGAAAATCCCGCCTCTTCAAGCGTATGGAATCCCTGCTGAGCCCTGACCAGATTATGTTTCCGTCCTCCTTCAATCCCCATCCGGCCCACCGGCCGGAGTCCCGCCCGCCGGCCGGTGCCCCCGGCAATCTCCAGGCCATGGCCGATCAACTGGTGTTGCAACGGTTTGCCCCACCCGCCGTGCTGACGAACGACCAGGGCGACATCATTTATGTCAGTGGCCGCACCGGAAAATACCTTGAACCCGCCGCCGGCAAGGCAAACTGGAATGTGTTTGCCATGGCGCGCGACGGCCTGCGCTACGAACTGGCCTCCGCCTACCAACAGGCGCTCCGTCAAAAAGAGGCCGTGTTGCTCGAAGGCCTCAAAGTAGGGACCAATGGCGGCACCCAAATGGTGGACGTCTCCGTGGAGCGGTTGGAGGAACCCGGCCTGCTCCACGGCCTGGTGATGACGGTCTTCCGCGACCGGCCGGCGCCCGTGGAGGTTCCCGCGCCGGATCGCAGCACCCGGTCTCCGGTCCGCCACGCCCGGGTGGCGGAGATGGAGCAGGCCCTGACAAAGGCCCATGCGGAAGCCCGGGCCACCCATGAGGAAATGCAAACGTCCCAGGAAGAGCTGAGATCCACCAATGAGGAACTGCAATCGACCAATGAGGAACTGCAATCAATCAATGAGGAACTAACAACCTCCAAGGAGGAAATGCAGTCCATGAACGAGGAACTGCAGGCCGTAAATATAGAACTGCAGGCGAAAGTGGATGAACTGTCGCGCAACAGCAATGACATGAAAAACCTTCTCGACAGCACCGACATCGCCACGCTTTTCCTGGACCGGGAACTTCAGGTGCGCCGTTTCACCCCGCAGGCAACCAAAATCATCAAGCTGATCCCCGGCGACGCGGGACGCCCTATCACCGATTTGGTGTCGGACCTGAGCGAACCCAATCTGGCAGACGATGCGCGGGAGGTGTTGCGGACCCTGGTTCCTGTGGAAAAAGCGGTGGCCACGCACGACGGTCGTTGGTATACCCTGCGTATCATGCCCTACCGCACGTTGGATGAACGGATCGATGGCGTGGTCATCACCTTCGCCAATATTACCGTAGCCAAAACCCTCGAAGGCAAACTGCGGCAAAACCAATGCGCCCTCGAAAAAAATGTCGCGGAACAATCCACGGAATTGAACCGCCGCCGGAAGCAGGATCTGCCATGACCCGCCCCATCCATGCCGTCATGAAAAAGAAGCCTCCTGCCCCTGCCGAGACGGCATCCCTGCGCCGCCGCGCCGAGGACGAAATCCGGGAGCGCAAGGGAGCGCGTGGATCCGCCGCCGGGGATCTGCCCGGGGCGGCCGACGCCCAGCGGGTGCTCCATGAATTGCAGGTCCACCAAGTGGAGCTGGAAATGCAGAACACGGAATTGCGCCACACCCGCGACCAGCTGGAAGCTTCCCTGGCAAAATATACCGAACTCTACGATTTTGCTCCCGTGGGCTATTTTACGGTCGATGCGGATGGCAGGATCCACCGCGTCAATTTGTCAGGAGCCCGTCAGGTCGGAGCGGAACGCAGCCGGGTGACGGGCACCTCCTTTGCGCGCTTCCTCCCGTTGCACGCGCGGCCGGGGTTCCAAACTTTCCTGCAAAAGGTTTTTGCAGGGAACGAAATGCTCGATGCCGTGTTCGAAATGGGGGTTCCTGCACCCGGTGCCCAATTTGTAAAAATCAGGGCCCAATGTGCCCCCGACCGGACGTCGTGCAGCCTCGTGGTGGTGGATGTGACCGGGCAAAAGAAAGCGGAGGACAATCTGCGGATCTCGGAAATCCGTTATCGCCGTCTCTTTGAAGCGGCGCAGGATGGAGTGCTGCTCCTTGATCCAGGAACGCGGAAAATCACCCACGCCAATCCCTTCCTGACTAAACTGCTGGACCTTCCCCAGGATCAGTTGGTAGGGAGGGAGTTGTTTGAAATCGGGCTGTTGAAGCACGAGGTGCAGACCCGGGAAATGTTCCGGAAATTGAAATGCCAGCCGCAGGTTCACTACCCCCACCTTTCCTTCGAAAACCTAAACGGCCGCCACCAGGATCTGGAAGTGGTCGCCAGCCTGTATCAGGAAAATGGCACCGGCGTCATTCAATGCCACATCCGGGACATCACCGAGCGGAAGCTGGCCGAAGATATCCTGCGGGAGAGCGAATGGCTGCTGCGCCATGCCACCGCCTCTGCCCGCCTCACTTTTCTGGAAGTGGACTTTACCAGTGGAACAGTGCGCCCAGCTCCGAATTTTTCCGAGGTCATGGGCTACACCCCGGCGTGCGGTGACGCCCCCGAGGTTTCTGCCCGGGTCATCCGGCTGCTGCTTGATCCTGTCATCCCGGAGGACCGGGTGCGCGTCAGCCTCGCGCTCAATCACTTCCTCGGCAAACGGGCCATCGAAAAATTGGCCTACCGGGTGCGGGGCGATGATGGGCAGGAGCGCTGGATCGAGAGCCGGTGGAACTATGAAAGAGACCCGGCGGGACGGACGCTGAAAATCTTCGCCACCTGTTTGGACATCACGGAACGGATGCAGGCCGCCGCCGCGTTGCGCCTCAGCGAAGAGCGCTACCACACCTTGTTCGAATCCATGGATGAGGGATTTTGTATCATCGATCTCATATTCGATAAGCAGAACCACCCCATCGACTGGTGGTTTTTGGAAGCAAACCCTTCTTTTGAACACCATGCCGGAATCCCCCGGAGCGCTGGCAAAAGGGCATTGGAGGTAATCCCCGGCCTGGAAAAGGATTGGTTCGGAATTTTCGGCCGGATCGCCCAGACAGGCGAACCCCTCCGTTTCATGAAACAGTCGCCAGCGCTGGATAACCGTTGGTTCGAACTCTATGCTTTCAGGATCGGCGGCCCTGAAAGCAGAAAGGTCGCGGTCGTTTTCAGCAATATCTCGGCACGGGTCAATACCGAGCTGGAACTGAGGGAAAAAGCCCGGCTGCTGGACCTGACCCACGACGCTATTATCGTCCGCGATATGGAGGGGCATATCCGTTATTGGAATCATGGCGCGGAGGAACTGTATGGTTGGTCCCGGGCCGAGGCGCTGGGCAAAGTAAGTCATCAATTGTTGCGCACCGAATTCCCCAGCCCTATGGAGGAGATGGTTGAAGAATTGAACCGTACCGCGCACTGGTCCGGAGAATTGATCGACCGGAAACGGAACGGACGAAAGGTAACGGTGCTGGCCCGCAAGACCCTGGACCGTGACTCGTCAGGAAACCCCTCCGTGGTGCTGGAAAACTTGACGGACATAACCATCCGCAAAGAAGCGGAAACGGCTCAGCACAAGCTGGAGGTCCTCACGGCCACCAACCGCAAACTGGAACAGGAGATCTTCCGGAGGCAGGCGGTCGAAAAGTCTCTTAAACTGATTGAGCAGGAACAGGGGCGTCTCCTCAAACAGTCGCAACGCCAGCAACAACTGCTGCGGAACATGTCCCACCAGATTCTCAATGCCCAGGAAGAAGAGAGGAAAAAAATCAGCCGCGAACTCCACGATGTGATAGCCCAGACGCTGGTCGGCATCAACGTCCATGTGGCCGCCCTCGGCAAAAGCGGCACCGGCCTGCCAGCGGATTTCCAACAAAAAATCGACCGCACCCGGCTGGTGGTGGAGCAGGCCGTCGGCATCGTGCATCAATTTGCGAGGGAACTGCGTCCCACCATGCTGGACGATCTGGGCCTGATCCCCGCGCTCCATGGCTGCTTGAATACTTTTATGACAGAAACCGGTGTGCGGCCCAGTCTCCGGGTCTTTGCCGGAGTGGAACAATGTTCCGATACCCTGCGCACCGTGCTCTACCGCGTGGCCCAGGAAGCCCTCACCAACGTGGCCCGCCATGCGGAAGCTTCCCAGGTCGAGGTCACCATCAAAAATTCCGGCGGGGGAGTATCGATGGAAATCAAAGATGATGGCAAAGGGTTTGCCCCGGAGGGCACCCCGGGTGCCAAAAGGAGCCATCGCCTTGGTTTGTTGGGCATGAGGGAGCGCGTGGAGATGCTGGGCGGCACCCTCCGGCTGATCTCGGCTCCGGGTCAACCCACGACCGTGCAGGCGGATTTTCCCGCGCCCTCGCTCCCCTTGAAAAAACCCGCTGCAAAACAATCCAGCAAAAAACGCCCTCCGAAACCCGCATGAAAAATATCACCGTTTTGCTGGCGGAAGATCACCGGATCGTCCGCGAGGGACTGTGCGCCCTGCTAAACCTCGAATCTGACATCGACGTCATCGGCGAGGCCGACAACGGACGCCAGGCCGTGGCTCTGGCCGCAAAGCTGCAACCCGATGTGCTGGTGATGGATATCGCCATGCCGCTGCTCAATGGCCTTGAAGCGACCCGGCAGATTCTGCGGACGGATTCCCCTCCCAAGGTTCTGATTCTCTCCGCGCACGGCGACGATGCGTATGTCCGGCAGGCCATCATGCTCGGGGCTTCGGGATTTCTGGTCAAACAATCCGCGGCCCACCATCTTTCCGAAGCGATCCGCCGGGTCGTGGCGGGGAACCAGTATTTCAGCCCTGCCCTCTCCCCGAACCTCACAAAGGATACCACGCCAGTGAAGCCCAAACGGGGGATTTTACCGGCAAAACCCGTCCCGTTGTTGAGTTCCCGCGAAATGGAAATCCTGCAACTGATTGCCGAAGGCAAAGCCAACAAGGAGTCCGCCATCCTGCTTTCCATCAGTATCAAGACGGTGGAAAAACACCGGCAAAGCCTGATGGAAAAACTCAACATCCACGACACCGCCGGTCTCACCCGCTACGCCATCGCCACCGGCGTGATCGAAAGCAATGTGCAGGTGACGATTGTCTGACCGTCATCAGGCGTAACCAGGACTTTATCCGCAGTCAGGCCCCCGCCGGCAAACGGCAGCAAGCTGCCTGCGGAAAAGCGGAGGCAAGCCGTCCGTACTATCTCCAAATTTCTTCCAGTCGACAGGATCATTCTGCGCGGTCGATTTACGGAGTCACCGGGGCCGGCAAGGTTCCGCCTCCAGGGGAGGAACCGAAATTTGGGGTGAACACCCCATGGCACCGCAAGGCGAAAGGCGGTTGTCTGTCGGACGACGTTTTTCCATGAAATGCGACCCCAGACCCCAGATGATTTATTGCTATGGATATTCTGATTATCGACGACGACCGTTCCATCCGCGATGCGACCCTCATGGCAGTGGAAAGCATCAATCATTATGCCGAGGCGGTGGAAAACAGTTCCCTCGCCCTGACGCGGCTGAAGGAGGAAAAATTTGATTTGGTGATACTGGATTTGATGCTCGGCGCGGAAGATGGCATGGAAGTGCTGAGCACGATCAAAAGACAAAACCCCGCTCAGGCGGTGGTGATGTTCAGCGCCCACGCCACCATTCCCTGCGCGGTGGAAGCCACCCGGCGCGGTGCCCTTGATTTCATCGAGAAGCCCTTCCACCTGGACCGGTTCCGCCATATTCTCTCCATGGTAAACCACTCAAGGCATTTGGAAACCCGGGTGGCGGAACTGGAAACCGAAGTCAAGGAACAGCAGGCCGGACCGCAATTCGAATCGGAGGACCCCGCAGTCAAGGAAGTTCTGGACCTGCTTTTCCGCGCAGCCCACTGCAATGCGTCCATCCTCATCCTCGGGGAGAGCGGCACGGGCAAAAGTGTGGCGGCCCGGGCGGTGCACGATGCAGGCAATCGTTCCGGGAAACCGTTTGTTACCGTAAGTTGCCCCAGTCTTTCCAAGGAATTGTTGGAAAGCGAGTTGTTCGGCCACGTGAAGGGCTCCTTTACCGGGGCCATCAAGGATCATTGGGGCAAAGTCAAAGCCGCCGAAGGTGGCACCCTGTTTTTGGATGAAATCGGCGAGCTACCGCTGGAGCTGCAACCCAAATTGCTCCGGATGCTGCAGGAACGGGAATATGAACGCCTCGGTGAAAACAAACCCCGCTTCACCAATGTCAGGGTTGTGGCCGCCACCAACCGGGACCTGCACGCCGACGTGCTGGCGGGAAGATTCCGGGAAGATTTGTTTTACCGTCTCAATGTCATCAGCGTGACCATGCCTCCCTTGCGGGACCGTCCCGGTGATGTGCTGGTTTTCGCCAACAGTTTCCTTCAGTTCTTCACCGCCCAGATGAAGCGGAAGATCACCGGCTTTTCACCCGCCGCCGAAGCCTGCCTCCGGGCCCATTCATGGCCAGGCAATTTGCGCGAACTGCGGAATTGCATTGAACGGGCCGTTATACTGGCTCCGGGCCCACTGTTGGAGCCGGCAGATCTCCCCGTCTGCCTAGCGGGCAACTTGCGGGGGGAAGCCGTCATGTCGCAGAACCGCGTCGGATCCCTGATGACGGTGCACGAAGTGACCACCGAACACATCCGGCGGGTCCTCAACACCATTCCCAACGTCCACGAAGCCGCCCGCGTCCTCGGCATTGACGCCGCCACCATCTACCGCCGCAGACGAAAATTGGATAAATCACCGGAGACCTCCCTGTCGGCTCATCACGATAACGAAAATGTTTCCTGATGCGACTCCACACATTCATTCTGATAGGCATGGAGGACATCCTCGTGGAGTGGGAAGCCTTCGCAAAGTCCCTGTATCCCGCAACCTCCGAAATGACCCCGACCGGGCTGAGGGATCACGCCCGGGAAATCCTCCAAACCATCGCCAGGGATCTCAACACCGGCCAAACCCGCGAAGAGCAATCCCGGAAATCCAAGGGGCAGGCGGACGCCTCTGACCACTCCCCGGAGACGGCGGCGGAGACCCACGCGTTTTGGCGCGCCCAGAGTGGAATGGACATCAATCAACTGGCTTCCGAATTCCGCGCCCTGCGCGCCTCGGTGCTGCGCCTGTGGAGTGAAAGTGAGTCTCTCGACGGTGGCAGCCTTAATGACATTATGCGTTTCAATGAGGCCATTGATCAGGCCCTCGCAGAATCTATTTCCAATTTCACCGAACAGGTGGATCTGTCCCGAAACCTCCTCCTGGGGATGCTGGGCCATGACATGCGGAATCCTCTGAATGCCATGATGCTGATTTCCCAGCATCTGGCCTCCCTCAATGCGGGGAACGAGGTGGCCGAGGCGTCGCTTTCCCTCATGGAAAGCGGTGCCTCCATCGAGGCTTTGCTCAATGACATGGTCGATTTCAGCCGTCGCAGCCTCGGGTTGGGGATTACCCTGGAAACGGGTCCCACGGATCTGGGGGAAGTCTGTTCCAGTGAATTGAAGCAGCATCGCGCGGTTCATCCTGACAGGCAGATCGAACTCTCGATGGAGGGCAATCTTTTCGGCCACTGGGACGCAAAGCGCCTGCAGCAGGTGGTCCGGAACCTCCTCTCGAATGCGATATTCCATGGAGCGCCCGGCCATCCCATAAGCCTGTCGGTTGACGGAAATAACGCCACTGTGCGCATGGAAGTCCGCAACACCGGCATGGATGTTTCCCCCGCCTCTAACGAAACAATTTTTGAACCGCTCCAGCGGGGTGCCGCAACGGACAACCGCCTCAACCGCCACGGATTGGGCCTGGGGTTGTTTATCGTGCGGGAGATTACCCGCGCCCATGGGGGCACCGTGGAAATGCGCCAGAAGGGCCTGGATACGGTCTTTACGGTGATGCTGCCCCGTAACCCAACCGGGCCGGATACAGAATGCTCTGGATCGGCGTCGGCCTGATCAACTCCAAGGCCATGGACATTTTGCTCGAAGAACTCACTGGCGGTCTGCCCAATTGGGACCAGTTCATCCGATACGTCATCCGCCTCGTCGCCGCGATGCTTCTGGGGGCAATCATCGGGTTCGAACGCGAACGCGCCGGCAAGGCTGCCGGCCTGCGCACCCACATGCTCGTCGCCATGGGCAGTGCCCTTTTTGTGATCAGCTGTGCGGCGGCAGAAATGACGATGGATGGGCTCTCGCGCGTGGTCCAGGGGATCGCGACCGGCATCGGTTTTATCGGCGCGGGTGCGATCCTCAAACGCGGTGATGAGCGGGAGATTGAGGGATTGACCACCGCCGCCGGCATCTACATGACTGCCGCCACCGGAGTGGCGGTGGGCCTCGGCCGCCTCGGTTTGGCCCTGCTCAGCGTCCTCCTGACCCTCGTCGTCCTTGGTCTGCTGGGCTACCTCAGTGCCCGCATCAGCAAGGACATCCAGAACCCCCACGACGGCGCCCAAAAGTAATCCCCCCTGTCTGCTGACGCATGACCGACCGCAGCCATCCGTCCCGACAACATGAATTCCTTCATCGTCCCAGCACACAAAGAAAAGGGTATCCGTCAAACGCCGCCCCGTGGATCTTGACTTGACGGGAATTGCGTTGGGTTAGGCCTGGGGGGATTCCGCAGGGGCTTTCCGGGCGGCGGCCCAGCCGTGGG
>JBBQWG010000071.1:0-25851 GCA_038210825.1 Verrucomicrobiales bacterium | reverse complement strand
CGAGGCACTGCAATCCTACAAGGACCGCCTGCACGCGTCCCGCCCCTTCAGCACGGTTCTGCTCGACCTCAATTTGCGGAGCGGCCTCAACGGCATGGAAGTCTTCCAGGCCATCCGGCGCATGGACCCGGAAGCCCTCATCGTGGCCACCAGCGGACAGCATGCCGAAGGCGATGTGGAACGCTTCCGCTCGCTCGGTTTCGCCGGCTTCCTGCCCAAACCCTACAGTCTGGAGCATTTTGACTGCGTGATGCGGGCCGCCCTGGCGTCCTGACAGGATGTCGGCGCGGCAGGGCGGCTGGGGCACGGTTTCCGCCCCTGCCCTAACTTTCCTCCTGGGCAGCGAGCTGCTTCAGGGCCTCCATCCAGTCATTGCTGTCCTGGTGGGTCGGGTTGGCGTTGATCAGAGCCATCATCGCCTGGGCGGCCTGCTTCTGCTGGCCGGCGGCCCATTGGTCGCGATACATGGAAAATTTCATTGCCGGAACTTTCACCAATTCATATTCCTCTTCGATTTCCTTGACCTTGGTGGCCTTGGCTACCCGGGCGGTCTGCTCGATCCGGCGCGCCCATGCGCTGGCCAGTGCAGCCGCATCCTTCTTTTTCACGAGGGGAGCCAAAATCAAACGGTCGTAGATTTCATCGATATTGCCAGGATTGGTAGGGGCACCGCTCCGGGGTTTCACGCTTCCATCGAGTTTGAGGTAACGGGCAAAAATGCTGTTCAGCACATCACTGCCCAGCGCAGAACCCGCCTCCCGCACTTTAGTGAGAGTATCCTGCAGATTCTCCGCGGTGACCGGGGCATTGGGATCAACGCCACTGTCCATGATGCTGCTGATGATGCCCTTGGCGAGGTTTTCCTCCTTTTCGCAGAAAGTGGCAAGTGATTCCACATAGGCCACCGCGCCCGCTGAGACTTCGGCTACCTGGGCCGGGGTTTCGGCATGGGAATCCAGCACCGCCAGCATCAGGAAATTCAACTGGAGGCGCAGGCCTGCGGTGAAGGCATCATTGGTGCTGGAGCGTTTGATCTGGTCCCGTTTCCACTCCGCGAATTCCGTGGCCGTCTTGCCCTTCATATCAAAATCCAGCTCCTTTTTGCATTCCAGCCAGAAGCTGAAGGCCTTGTCGTTGCTGGACATGGACTCCTTCAACTTGGCGATCTGGGAAGCATGCATGCCGCCTCGTTTCCGGATGAGGTCCTTTTCCAGTTGCTCGACCTGTTCCTTGAGTTTGGCCCGCTCTTCCGGGGTGAAGGGGGCGGCCGGGGCAGCAGAAGGATCGGCGGCCGGCTTGCGGGGAATCAACTGGGCGGGCGAAAGCGCCACGCCGGAAAACAGGAGGGCACAACAAATACAACAGGTGGATTTCATGGGAGGATGGCAGCGGGAAATGGGCCCGCAACCTTACTCCTTTCAGATTCCAGCCCTGCTGACAAGTCTCCTGAATCCCGAAATTGCCCCTGGGAAATACCCTGGCTGATTTCCCGGCGGAATCGGCCCCTTTTCAGTGCAGATGGGGATAATCCGTCAGGATCTCCAGCTTGACTCCATACATCGCGGCAATAGCATCTGCCTCACTGCCGGCATAGTTGTCCCGGTAATAGATTTCCTTGATGCCATAAGCGCAGAGCATCTGCATGCAGCTGGTGCAGGGTTTGGTGGTTACCGCCACCAGTTTTACCGACCCCCGCGTAAATAGGCTGCAGAGATTGACTTCCGCGTGCAGCATGAATTTTTGCCGCGCCTCCCGGTCCACCCAGAACCCGGCATCGGCATTGAATCCGGGGGCAAGGCCATTATAGGCCGTGCCGATGACCCGGTTGGCATGGTCGATCGCCACCGCCCCGACTTTCCGGAATGGATCCTCTGACCGCAGGCTGGCCACCTGGGCCAGCGCCATGGCGTATTGCGGAATGCTGATGCGCGGGACAGCGGGGGAAGGTTCGGATTCTAACACGAGGTAGAGAAAGGCAAAGTCGAAAGACTAAAGATCAAAGGCCAAAGACGAAAGACGAAAGACGAAAGACGAAAGACCGAAGTCCATCTTTTTGGCAGGCGGCTGGTTTTCTGTTCTGCTTCATGCTCGAGGTGATTTTGGTGCTCCCTTATGCTGCGGGGTTTGGGCTTTGGTTTTTAGCCTTTGGACTTTGCTTGGCCGCCTGCCAAGCCGCTTCCATCGCGTCCAGCGATGCCGCTTCCAGCGTCACGCCCTCCGCCGCCAGCGCTTTTTCCATCAGGGTGAATCGCGATTCGAATTTGGCATTGGCCGCCGTCATCAACACTTCAGGATCCAGCCCCATCTTCCGCGCCGCGTTCACCGCCGAAAAAAGCACGTCACCGAGTTCCTCAGCCGCATGTGCCGCATCTCCGCCGGCCACCGCGTCTTCGAGTTCACCGCATTCCTCCCGCAACTTTTCCAGCACCCCGCCCAGATCCGGCCAGTCAAATCCTGCCTTGGCCGCCTTTTTTTGCAGCTTGGCCGCCCGGCTCAGACCGGGCAGTGCTTTGGAGATCCCGGCCAAAAAGGTTTGAGGCACATTTCCTTTTTCCTGGCGTTTGATCTCGTCCCACTGCTTTAGCACGCCGGCGGTATCGGCCACCCCGCTATCCCCATACACATGGGGGTGACGCCGGATCAGTTTTGCGGCAATGCCGTGGGCGATTTTATCCAAATCAAAGTCCCCGGTCTCACTGGCTATCTCGCCATGCAGCACCACCTGCAATAACAGATCTCCCAGTTCTTCGCAAAAATGGTCCATGTCCCCTGACTGCGCGGCCTCCACCGTTTCGTAAGCTTCCTCAATCAGATTGGGCATCAGACTCAGATGGTTTTGTTCCATATCCCACGGACACCCGCCCGGTGACCGCAGATCATGCACCACACGCTGCAGCCGCACCAGGCCATCACAGGAATCAGGGGGAATTTTTCCGGGCATATTTCATCTCCTCTATGACCATCCCACCCGCCCCGCAACAACACAGCAGCCGCAAGCACCGCAGCAGGTACGATTTCGGCCCCGGATCGCCTGCACGCAACAACACCTTGCAGCCCGCCTGCATCCGACGTTGTATTTTTCATGAATGAAAGCCGACAACGGGCCGCCGACGTGGCGGCGAAGCTGCGGGGAGCGGGTTTCAAAGCCTACTTCGCCGGAGGATGCGTGCGGGATACCCTGCTGGGCGTGGAACCGCATGACTTTGATATCGCCACTGACGCCCGGCCTGACCAGGTGGTGGCGCTTTTTCCGAGAAGTCAGGCGGTGGGAGCCCATTTTGGCGTGGTGGTGGTGCGGGCCGGTCCTGATCATGTGGAAGTGGCCACCTTCCGCACGGATGGCAGCTATAAAGATGGCCGCCGTCCCGAGGAGGTGACCTATTCCACCCCGGAGGAAGACGCCCAACGCCGCGACTTCACGGTCAATGGACTCTTCCAGAATCCCGCCACCGGCGGGGTGATTGATTTCGTCGGAGGAATCAAAGACCTCAAGGCCAAAGTCCTCCGGGCCATCGGAGATCCGGCCGCGCGCTTCCGGGAGGATCATTTGCGGCTGATGCGCGCGGTGCGGTTTACCACCACCCTGGGCTGGGAACTGGAGCCCTCCACCTGGGCTGCCGTGAAAGCCGAAGCGCCGAGTCTGGCCAAAATCAGCATCGAACGCATCCGGGATGAATTCATGAAAATCATGCTGCACCCTAACCGGGTTCAGGGACTCGACCTGCTGGATGAAAGCGGACTTCTGACCCACATCCTGCCGGAGATGGAAGCGCTGAAGGGCTGCGACCAGCCGCCGCAATTCCACCCGGAAGGCGATGTCTGGGTGCACACCCGGCTCATGCTCAGTCTGCTCCCGGATGCCGTTAGCGCCCCGTTGGTGCTGAGCGTGCTGCTGCACGATATCGCCAAACCCGCGACGCGCAGCCTTGATGAAACCGGCCGCATCCGCTTCAATGGCCACGACGACCTTGGAGCCCGGATGACTGCCGACATCCTGCGCCGCCTGAAATTCTCCAACGAGATCATTGATGCCACTGTAGAGGCCGTGGCCCATCACATGAAGTTCATGCATGTGCAGGAGATGCGGGCTTCCCGTCTGAAGCGCTGGATGGCCCACCCGACTTTTGACGACCAGATGGCCCTGCACCGCGTCGATTGCCTTGGCTGCCACGGCATGCTCGACAACTACCAATTCCTCCAGGCAAAACAACTGGAGTTCGCCAACGAACCGGTCATCCCCCCGCCGCTTCTCACCGGTCACGACCTCATGGCCGCCGGTTACCCCCGCGGACCCGAAATCGGCCGCCTGCTCACCCTCGTGCAGGACCAACAACTGGAAGGTGCCCTGACTTCGGGGGCGGAGGCCCTGGCATGGCTGGCAAAAGAGGCTCCCTTGCCGGTCTTGCCGCAAAACACCTAACGTATCGATGAAATGCTTTCGTTATGCTTCCGGATGGCTTCCGCGGTCTGCGGATCGCCAAAGGCCGTGCCATGGATGCCATGCACGTCCCACGAGCCGTAACTCCAGAGGTAGGCATTCTCCACACGCCACCGGGCCGGTTGCGTGCTGAGGAAGGCGAGGGCGGCCTTGTAGAAGTCCCGCCGGAACACCAACCGCTCCGGATCCTGCCAGGGATTTTCTTCCGGTTTATCCGTGCCGAAAAAGGCCGCGTTGCCCATCCGCTCCAGCAACGGAGCCGGCACTTTCAGTTTCCAATCTGCATCAAATCCTCCGCCGCCATGGCCCAGCTCCGTCCAGCGCAAGAGTTTGTCTGGCGGAATCGGGCAGCCGGCTGCCGCGAATTCCTCGCAAAACCGGTCCACACAGGCTGTAAAGTCCGCCACCACCGGCGGAACCGACACTTTGGCGTAACAGGACAATCCGACAAAATCGCTGGCCGCGATCAGTTTCCGCATCGCGGCCTGCCGGGAGGCATCCGGCTTCACTTTTCCTGTCACCCCTTCATAGTTGGCGCTGATGCCGATGCGGAGTTTGTTCAATTTGCCCCGGGCCCGCAACCGTTCCATGGTGCCGAGCCATGCCTCCGGATAACTGAACAGCGAACAGCCCATTTCCCCCTCCAAACTCATTTCCACCGGATGCCCCTCCGGCACCGCCGCTTCCAGCGCCTCCACCACCGTTTCCAGCATGGCGGTTTCATAACTGAAATCACCGAGCTTCACGGTGGGATCAAAATCAAAAAAATTCCGCCACTCGGTGATTTCGCCCGACGCATCGATCTGCGGAAGCACATTGATTTCCAGCCGCCGCTTGACGGCTTCCGCAAAGGCGGTGCGCAGGGCCGCTCCGATCTCCTGACGCATCGCCGGGGTCATTGGCTGAAAAACATACTCCACCGCCCCATCCGCTTTGGCCCGTGGCCACACCGCCCCATAATGCTTCACTTTGAAACCCGGCTCCAGTTCCGCGAGAAGCAGCACCGTGAAACTCACCCGCTTCGCCCCCGTCTCCGCTGCCTTGGCCACCCGCTCCAGTGACTTCTCATAGTCCCACCGGTGAAACATCGGCACCATGGGATAGACCGGGGCCGGCGGGCCAGCCGCATCCGCAACGGCGGCTGAACACAGTATCAACAAAAATGTAATCAAACGCATTTGAATTTGGACTAAACAACCATTTGCCGCTCCAACATGGCCCTGCACACGGGCTCGTCACGCTCAAAACCAAGGAAATTTTCATGACAAGGACTTTTCCTTCCCCGGGGGATATTGGAATTTTTTCTGTCCGGTTCCGCCGCCGGCGGGTTCTATGAAGTGACCCACCTCTCAATGTTCTCCTCCGATTCCAATTCCCCCCCAGCCAGCGATGCGGAATTGCTCCACCGCTATCAATCCAAGCCGGACGAGGTCGCCTTCCGCCGGCTGGTGGAGCGCCACCTACCCTTGGTGTGGTCCACCGCCCGCCGGCTTGTCAATGGTGACACGGCCCTGGCCGAAGATGTCACTCAGATGGTTTTTGCGGATTTCGCCCAAAAAGCTCCGGGCCTGCCTCCTGACAGCATCGCCGCAGGCTGGCTGCACCGGCACACCTGCTTCACTGCCCGCAAGCTGGTGCGCACCGAAGTCCGCCGCCGCACCCGGGAGCACACCGCGGCCCAACTCCAACTCGACATTGCCATGACTTCGGAGGATGACCCAATCTGGCTGGACGCCGCCCCGCTCGTGGATGCTGCCCTGAACCAGCTTTCCCGCCCGGACCGCGAAGCCCTCGTCCTCCGCTTCTGGCAACAACAGGACCACCGCAGCATCGGCACCGCGCTGGGCTCTACCGAAGAAGCCGCCAGAAAACGCATCGCCCGCGCTTTGGAAAAACTCCGCACCCTGCTCCGCCGCCGGGGCGTCCTCCTCACCGCCGCGCTTCTCTCCCAATTCCTCACCGACCACGCCACTGCCGCCGTCCCCTCCTCCTTCGCCGCCACCCTTCCTGGGGCTGCATGGCGTCAAGCCCCCTCCGGTGGCCCTATAACTGCAGTTTCATGCTCCCTCCTACGGCGGTTCTGGCCCGCAGCCGCAGCCGTTTTGGTTATCACGGGCGGCCTATGGACTGCAGCCCGTGCCGGATGGCTTTCGCCGCGATCCTCCCCTCCTGGGTTCACGATACCCCATAGCAGCACCAAAGCGGGAACTCCCGCTTCTCCAGGAGACATCCTCCTGAATTTCACGGTAGTGGATCTCCCGGCCAAACACCTGAGTCTCCGCCTCCTCAACTATCAACCGGGTGAAGATGACGAGGCCCTTTTCGCCGACGCCGTCAAACTGGCCCGTGCCGGCGGAAGTCTGATCGAATTTGATCTTTCCGGCCCGGCCGGCCGACAGGTGAGCTATGCAAAAGTGCGTCCTTATTCCTATCATCCTCAATGGCAGTGGGATCCCGTTACCGACCGCGCCAGCCCGCTCGACAAAGAGGACCGCACCCTCGGCACTACTCTGAAAGCTACGGTGGAAAAGCAGCCCTCCGGTCTGCTCCAATTGAAATGGCAACTCGAACATTCCCATTCGGATCCAGAATTCCATGCGTGGCCGGTGTCGCTGGAAGATTCGGGTGGGGATCCTGAGCGTTCCATCAAAGTGGAGGACTTCCACACTTGCTCTGCCACTGGGCAGTCCGGAAACCTGAATCCTGAACAGCCTCAACTGCTGATGGCTCAGCATCTGGACGCTTCGGTTTTGCCCGATGGCCAGCCCGAAGCCCGCACGCTGCTCCTCTTTGTCACCCTGACTCCTCCCTGACCCGCATGAAATGCCTCCTTATTGCCGGACTGCTCCTGTTATGCTCCCACGCCGGATGGGCAGCCGCAGAGGAATCTCCGGCCATCATTGACGTGCAGGCCACCACCTTCAAGGTGACGGGTCACGGGCTGGTGCTCTCCCTCCTCCAGCAGCCAACCATGGACGATCAAGCGATCTTCACCCATCTCGCCGGAATGGTGCAGGTAGGCTCGGCCGGATTGGCGGCCTCCTACCATCTCAAGGCGCTTTCAGGCCAACCTGCCAAGGCCAAATCCCTCAAAGAACAGCCTTTTCCCGTTGACTGGGTCCGGATGCGTCGCCCGGAAGAGTTATGCCCCTCAGAATTTGATTATAAATACTGTGGTCAGAGCCTGACCGCTCAACTGGTGGCCCATCAAAATCCCAGGCCAGACGGCATGCCCGGGCTTATAACCGGCACCTTTGAAATCGAAAGCGTGAGGGGAGACGAACTGACCCGCTGGCCGGTCAGCCTGCCCCATCGTCCAGCCGACGGAGGGATAGATTCGATGCAGTGGGATACCAAACGTTCCATCACCCCATTTTGGTCCACCGATCGCCGCCATCATTTGTTATCGGTCCTGCAAATTCCCGGTGCCCCCGGCAAAGAACCACCCGCTTACTACTTTTCCTTCGGCCGGGCCATTCCGGCGATGAAGGATCGACCCCGGCAACCGGCCGTTTTATCCCCACTAATGCGCCTTCATGCCCTTACCTTTCAACTCAACCCCGTCCAGGGACGGCAGCTTCTGAGTTCGCGCAAGAATGGAGGTGACCGCCCTCTTCTTGAAAGCCTCCTCAAGGCCATGGCCCAAGGCACGGCGCAACTGACGCACCAGGCGATGCTGCAGGTAGATCCCGCCAAGAGGCAGACCCGCCCGTGGTCCCCTGCTGACCCCTTCCTTGCGGGCCCGGGCGGGGATCCCTCAGCCCAATCGCCTTCTGAACCAGATCCTTTTTCCACCCTCTCCACCGGTGGAGATGCTTCCCTCGCCGCCTCGAAGTGCGAGGCCATCCGGGAATTCGCCTATCCAACCGAATTCAACGACGAACTGCATCCGAAATCGTTCGAATACAAGAATCTCGGCCACTCCTTTCAGGCGACGGTCTTGGAGTCGCACGATCCATACCGGATCCCCCTCACAATGGTAATGGAACACGTCCGGGAGCCGACGATGAAAGCCTGGCCAGAATCAGGGGGAGAAAGGATCCCCCGGATTTTTCAACCTAACTTCTACACCTCCACGGTGTCCACCACTCTGGAGGTTTCTCCTGGCGGGGTTTATTGTTTGGGAGCCATCGTGCTGCCGGATTATTTTGGCGCGCCAACCTCAAGGGGCCGCTTGATGGAAATCAGTATGTTGAAAGTGGACGGTGAATCCGGCAAAACTTCCCCCCAAACCTCATCTTCTTATATAGAAATTCAGAGCGAAAGAATTTCGGTTTCGGAGGAAGCGGCCGGCGCCCTGTCCTATCTGATCCAAACCCCCGCGGATGCGATGGATTACCTCGGGACTGAACTGGAATCCGGCACCGCCCACCTTTTGGCGTTGTGTTTGCTTCCCAATCCTGAAGCCCCATCGTCGGAAATCAGCGCGATGGCGGAACTGAGCTTTCCCAACCGGGTCAAGTGGTCAAACACCAAACAACTCACTCCCTTCGACCTCCATTTTCAGACTGCGGGAACCTCCCTGAAGCAATCAGAGGGTCTTCGCTTCCGCCATGATATCGCTCCATTTACGGATAGGATAACTACGGAAATCCTGACGGAAGCCGCAACCTCCCGTAAGGAGTTGGACAGGGAGCCCAGATGGTATTCATGGGAAATGCCCTGCCCCCACGAAGGCGCGAACTTGCAAATCAGCCTGCCGGAAAAAATCGACGTTCCCGCCGGTCATGCGGAGGAAGGCCGCTGGCAGGTTTCCGTGATCCGGCGTCGGTGATGCTGTTTTGGAATTGCTTTCCTGCGATAGCATTTTTCCTTGGCGGGCCGCAGGGCACGCGCTATCCTGCTTTCATGGACAGGATCGAGTTTACCGCTTTTTTGGTGCTGATGCTGACCGGAATTAGCGATACAGCCAAGGCTTTCGTTCCTGTCGGAAACGGTCCGGCGTCCTCGCTGCCGTCAACGGTTCTGTTCCTCACCTCGGTGACCAAGGACAGGATTGATTTCCCTGATGCCAGCCTTGAAGAAGTTATCAATTTTCTGCAACGCACGGGGGATGTGCCTGCTGAAAACGGAGTAAAGCTGGACTGCAGCCGGATGCCAGAACCCTCCGCCATACGGGTGAATCTCGTGGAGAAAAACCTGTCTCTGCTGCAGGCCGTCAGCCTGCTCGCAGAGCAATCCGGGGCCAACCTTCAGATCGAGCCGGGTAAACTCATTCTTCTGCCGAAGAAAAACCGGACAGGAAGATAGACGGACCTTACTTCAGATTCTCCATTGCGGTGATGCGGTAGCGGGCGGGGAGGAATTCGGCGTTGTCCTGTTTGGCCTGGGCGTCGTCGAGGTAGATGGTGCGGGGGCCGTCCTGGACGTCGATGCGGTGGATGCCGTTGGCGGGGGATTTGACGGCTTCGACAAGGGAATCAAGGTCGGTGATGTCCTTGCCGTTCACCTGGTTGACGATCAGGCCGGACATGCGTTCATAACCAATGGTGCAGGGAGCGGGGAGGACGCCGCTGATGAAGACCAGTTTTTTGCGGCCGGCTTTGAGGAATTCGTCCTGATTTGCCTGGGCATAAACGAGGCGGAAGGCCGCGCGGTCCCGCCATTCCTTGCCGGCGAGCTGGAGAAATGGCAGGGTGAGTTCCTGGAAGAGCACCCCGCCCAGGATGTAATAGCGGGGCTGGCGGTCGTAGACATAGGGATCGACGAGGTAGTCCTGCGGTTTTTTACGCAGCAGAGGGACATCCAGATCGAGGGGCTGGCCATCGCGGATGATTTTCAGCTTCATGACTTCTCCTGCTGCCGCCTTGCCCCGGGCGAGGTGGCCGCTGCCCAGCAGGCCGTATTCCGGGTCTTGATAGGATCCCCGGGCGTCCAGTTTGTAACCGTTCATTTCCACGATGACATCGCCCTGTTTGACTCCGGCTTCTGCCGCCGAGAATCCGGGGGTGACATCGGTGATCAGAATGCCGCCGTTCGGTGCGTCCAGTTTGAGATAACTCCGGAGCTGGGGATCGAGGGTGGGAGCCATGCGCACCCCAAAACTGGGGACACCTTCGTAGGGCGGAGTGGCGGCATCTTTGAGAAAGCGGTCCACAATACTGGCTGGAAGGATGTCAGATACCTGGTCGCGGGAATTGTAGCGGAGCAGCATGCCGGCGAGCTTGCCTTGATGGATCACGGGCAGGGTGAAGGTGCCGCTGCGGTATTGCACCGCTCCGTTGGCCTGGAAGATCAGGAAAAACTGGTCCTCGAGAAAGTAGGGGCCGAGGTCCACCCGGTTAAAATCCACACTGCTGCTGACGGGCGTGCCATTGTTCTCAAACTGCCAAACTTCGAGGGTCGCCCTCGGTTTGAGCGTGGTATCCAGCGCAAGGGGTTCCATGCCTTTGAAAAAGTCGCCCGGGGCCTCATCGGGCACAATGGTGGCGAGGTTGATTTCATAATCCACGGCCTCGACCCGGGCGGTGATGCGTTTGCCGGAGGCTGCCTGTTCGAGTTCGATGTAGTTGGCATCCTGGGCCAGTTCGGCGGTGACCAGAATCCGGTTGCCTTCAAGGAGGGCTCCGAGGCCGCGTCGCGTGCTGGGGCGCTGTTTCTGCCACGGCAGGGCAAAGTTGTAACCCTGGCTGGTGATATTGACGCGCAGGATGGAAGTCTCCGGGGAGGGGGCAGCCGTAGCCACGGCGGGCCGGGCGAGCGCTAACAGCAGAGCGGCGAATAGCAGGCGGATTTTCATGTCAGGAAAAAAGTTGGAGCCGGTGATCAGGGGGCGATATAGCGGTCGGAGCCCACCCCGTATTTCCGGCTGATGCGTTCATGGGCCGGCGCGATGAGTTGTTTTTCGAGGACGATGGGCCGCCCCTCTCCCGCAAGCCGGATCGTGAGGTGGGTGCCTTCCGGTTCCCTGGCAAGGGCGTCTGCGGCGTCCTTGAGGGACTTGATTTTGACTCCATTGATTTCCTCGACCACCTGTCCGGTGTAGTCGCGGATCCAGGTATTGATGGCATCCGGCAAGACACTGGTGAGCACCACCACTTCGGGCAGGTCCTTGTATATTTCATCCTGCGTGTAGTAGTTGAAATAGTAGCGGGTGCGCAGGTTGTTCAGGCTGAAGGCACCCATCAGTTCATTGTCGAGGGGCTGGAAAACAAGGCCGGCGTGCATCAGGTATTCCGGCTGCTTGTCGTATTGATTGGCCTGCATCAGATAGGCGGGAAAGTTCTTCAGAACCACCTCAAATTCCTGTTCCTTGCCATCCCGCCAGACTTTCAGCTTGAGCTTGTCGCCCACAAATTTGCGTTCCACCACCTCGGCCATTTCCGTGAGTTCCCCATCAATATTGATGGAGCCATTGTTGTCTACCGGGTAGCCGTCGAGAGCGAGCAGCACATCCCCTACCTTGAGGATGCCCCCGCAGGTGCCGGTGCTGTCCACCGCAGTGATGAGGACCCCGGTGTCTTCCCCCGGCAGGTTGAGGGCCTTGCGCTGGGCTGGATTAAGAATTGGATAGTGCTGGATGGCCAGTTCGCCGTAGCGGTCGTAGCTGCCGTCCTCCACATCCTTGAGAAAACGCCGGATCACCGGCACCGGAATCATGTAGCCGGTATTCTGGGCGACATCGCCGCTGTATCCCTGAAAGGCGACCCCCACCACCTTGTTCCCCTGCAGAACCGGGCCGCCGGAGTTGCCAGGATTGATCGCGGCATCAATCTGGATGGCAAGATGCTGGTCCACCCCGCTGTGGCTGTATGGCTGATAGTCGACGCGGCTAACCACTCCGCGGGTCACGGAAATACGTTCACCGCCGATGGGGAAACCGACCACCCTCACCGTCGTGTCGAGTTTGGGAATCTCCGTGCTGATGGTCAGCGGGACGACCTTGGCGAAACTGGGGGAGGGCTCTTCCAGTTCGAGCAGGGCCAGATCACAGTCGTGCGCCACAAATTTGACGCGGGCCCGGTGCGGGGTGGAATCGCCCACTTTTTTGATCACAATTCGGCTGGCGTCACTGACGACATGGGCATTGGTCATGAAGAGATTCGGGGCGATCAGGAACGCGGTGCCGGTGCCTCCGGAGGGAGTGGCGGCATTCCACGGGGTGCGGTAGTCCACGCGCAGGGCAGAGCACTCCACATTCACGATGCTTTCGTATTGTTTGCCAAGGGAGCTGGTCTTTTCCTCGGAGGGATCGTCCTGAGCCGTCAGGACGGGGGGACCGGCCCAGGCGGCCAGACAGACGAGGACCAAGGGCCGGAAAGTAGCGGATAGGAACATGGGGCAGCGGGTTAGTTGAGAGGAAGGGGACTCCGACGGGGACGGCCTGACTAAACGGGGGCCAGCGGGAAAGTAAAGTCCCGGCTTCGATGCACTGGACAGCGCCCAAACCTGCGTGATATGTTCCAGCAAATCGACATGAGCCGGTATCTGAATTCCCCCCGTGAGGCGGACTGGTATGCCTGTCCCACCTGCGGTGATGAGGTGCGGGTGGGATCTTCCGGCTGCCGGAAGTGCCTCTCCCTCCCTCAGGACGCAGAGGATGAGGCATGGCCGGACGGAGTCGACCTGCCGGAACATCCGGATGAATTCGACTACGAGGACTGGAAAAAGCGGGAGTTCGGCAAGGCTGCGCAAATCAAACCCCATCACCTGCCCTGGAAATATTGGCTGACCGGCATTTGTCTGCTGGCAGCTTTGGTCTGGGGTTGGATCATCGTGGGCTTCCTGCAGCGTTAGTTAGCACCGGCAGTGGCCGGTTTTACTTTTCGCCGGTCGCAGCGGCCGGGTTTACGGCACGTCCGGCCCCCCATCGAAGCGGCTTTGCATTGACAAGACACCGCCGGCCGGCCGCCATGGGCCCCCGGCATACCGTAAGCGGTGGCCTCCGTCAGGCATCCCCGGACATAGGCTTGGCTCCAAGTCAGGCGGAGGCCAGAGCCTCCAGCAGGTGCTGATTCAACCGGATGCCGGCTTCAAAATTCTCCACCGGAAAGTTCTCGTTGGGCGCATGCGCCTGACAATCCGGCAGGGCCAATCCCAGCAGGAGGGTTTCTGCTCCGAGGATGCTGCGGAAAGACTGCACAATGGGGATACTGCCGCCTTCGCGGATCAGTGCGGTTGGTTTGCCGAAAGTCGTCTCCAGAGCCCGGCGGGCCGCCCGGCCAAATTTCGAATCAGGATCCATGGCATAAGGAGCTCCGCTGTGACCGGCCTTGATTTCCAGTCGGACGGTGGGGGGACAGTGCCGGGCAAAGTGCGCTTCCACGAGGCGCAGAATGTCCGAGGGGTCCTGGTCAGGCACGAGCCGGAAGGAAAACTTCGCAAACGCACTGCGCGGAATCACGGTTTTGGATCCTTCCCCCTGATACCCTCCCCCGATTCCATTTACCTCGGCGGTGGGACGGGCCCAGCGGCGTTCATGGTCCGTATACCCCGGCTCGCCAAACAGTTCCGGCACGCCCGTCAGCGCGAGGGTTTCGGCGGCCCCGCCAGGCAATTTCGCCCACGCCTCCCGTTCCCACGCCTGCACCGGACGCACCGCTGCATACAGCCCGTCGATGGCGATACGGCCCTCCGCATCGTGCACGGAGGCCACCAGACGGGACAGGATGGTGTTAGGATTGGCCACACTGCCGCCAAAGATGCCGGAGTGCAGGTCGATGGAAGGGCCATGCACCACCACTTCCACACAGGCAATGCCGCGGAGTCCATAGGTGAAGGTGGGCACCCCCGCCGCGACCATCCCCGTATCGGAAATGGCGATAATGTCGCAAGCCAGATCTGAGCGGTGCTGGTGGAGGAACGGCTCCAGATTAGGGCTTCCGATTTCTTCTTCCCCTTCGAGAAGGAAGATCAAATTGACCGGCAACTCCCCGTGCCGGCGCAGGGTTTCGCTGAGACCGCAGAGGTGGGCCATGTGTTGCCCCTTGTTATCGGTGGCGCCGCGCGCAAAAATCCGGCCGTTTTCGATGCGGGGCTCAAAAGGATCAGATTGCCACTGCTCCACCGGATCAACGGGCTGAACGTCGTAATGCCCGTAAATCATCACCGTGGGCCGACCGGCCCGATGGGTATTTTTGGCGACCACCACGGGGTGCCGGGCTGTCGGGTGGATTTGGACCTCAAGGCCATCCTGTTTCAACCGGGCCGCCAGCCATTCGGCATTGGCCCGCACTTCGCCGGCAAATTTGGAATCCGTGGAAATGCTGCGGAAACGCAAGGTGGTCAAGAGATCTTCGAGGTGAGATGAGGCCATAAATGGGAGAAAAAGAAAGATCGGCAGGCAGGCAGGGGGGAATGCGGCCAAGAGAATTATCAAAAGAAAACCCGCTTCCTTGCGGAAGCGGGTTCGAAATTGGAGCAGGCTCGAGGCCTTCCTTGAATTAAACTCCGGTAGGAGTGGTGGGGGTGACACCTGGATCCGGCACTGGAACAAAGACCGGACGACCGGGCTTGGTGACCGTAGTGCGGATCACGCGAACCAATTCGCCATCAACCAGACGGTAGTCACCGGTCCGGAGGAGACGGCGAATTTCTTCTTCGGTGAAGCCACCGGTTCCAGCGGAAGCGCCATTGGGAATGGTGAGGTAGATGCCGCCGACACCCGGACGGACAAACCCGAAATCATCGGAATACTCATCTTCAACCACGGTCGTTTGAACTTGCTCTTTGCCGACTGAGCCTTTACCCACGACGCCTTTGCCGGAACCTTCGGTTTCCGCGCCGAACTTGTCAGCAAGGGCTGCTGCGGCTTGGGGAGCAGCGCTGGCAGCGCAGGCCAAAACAACGGGAAGTTGATCTGGAGCAGCGGCCGCAGTGGCTTCGACGATGGCCACGATGGTGGCGTTGTCTGCCTTGGAAGCCGCAATGGCCGCCTTGACGATTTCGCAGGCGCACTGGGGAGAAGCGGCCACTTGTTCAGCCACCACCTTGAGCACTGACTCAGGAGCGGCACTTACCGCCTTGGTGACAGCGGCTTCGAGAGGGCTGCAGGGCTCAGCGGCGGAGGCCGTGGAGAAGGAAACCATCGCGGCAAGACCAGCGAGTCCGAGAGTCAGGTAGGGGAACTTCATAGGATGTTTGAGGTGATTGTGGTGGGAAAAGGAATAGACCAATGCGCCAATAAATAACACTTAACGCCGAATTCTACGGTCGTCCAGACAAAAAAGAAAGTAATTTGCCATCTTGAAGCGCAGGGGTGGGTAAACGGCTCAAGCGCTTCAAGACCAACCCTCCAAGGCCATTTTCAGTGCCGGACGCACCGCCTCGAGGGTGACCGCCAGATCATCCGGCGTATGGGCGAGGGAAAGAAAACCAGCTTCAAAGGGACTTGGCGCAAAATAAATGCCCCCTTCCAAGGCCTTGTGGAAGAAACGGCGGAAGGCAGCGGTGTTGCTGCGTTTGGCATCGTCCAAATGGTGGACCGGCGCTTCGGTGAAGAACAGGCAGAACATGCTGCCGATGCGGTTGAACGTCAACGGGATGCCGATCTCAGAGAGAACGCCCCTGATCCCGGCCTCAAAAGCCGCTCCGGTTGCCTCAAGGGTGGCCCAGGCCTGCAAACGGTCCAGTTCGCGCAGCTGGGCCAAACCGACGGCCATCGCAAGGGGGTTGCCCGAGAGCGTGCCGGCCTGGTAGACTGGCCCGTCGGGGGCCAGTTGATCCATGATTTCCGCCCGACCTCCAAAAGCGCCGACCGGAAGGCCGCCGCCAATGACTTTGCCCATGGCCGTCAGATCGGGCACGAGGCCAATCATCTCCTGGTATCCTCCCCGGGCGACCCGGAAACCGGTCATGACTTCATCAAAAATGAGCAGGGCCCCATATTTCGAGGTGAGCCGGCGCAGCAGTTCGAGGTAGCCGGGCTTGGGCAGGAACAGACCGGCATTGGCAGGCACGGCTTCGACGATGACGGCCGCCACTTCCGATCCGATTTCTTTAAAGGCCCTCTCCAAGGCGTCGAAGTCGTTGTAGGGAAGCACGGTGGTCAAAGCTGCCAGAGCCGCCGGCACCCCGGCGCTGTCCGGCCGTCCGTGGGTCAACGCTCCGCTGCCCGCATTCACCAGCAAACTGTCCCCGTGACCGTGGTAGCAGCCGGCAAATTTGATGATCCGGTCCCGGCCGGTATACCCGCGGGCCAGTCTGAGGCAACTCATCGTGGCTTCGGTCCCGCTGTTGCACATCCGCACTTTTTCCACACTGGGCACCCACTCCACGATGGTGCGGGCCATCTCCACTTCCCATGGGTTGGGAATGCCAAAACTCAAGCCGTCCTTGGCCACTTCCTGCACGGTTTGAATTAACACGTCCGGCGCATGACCGAGAATCGCGGGGCCCCAGGTGCCGACATAATCCAGCAGCCATCGGTCATCGGCATCAAGGATCCGCGCGCCCTTGGCCCGTTTTACAAAAAAGGGCTCGCCATCCACATTGCGGAAGGCGCGGACAGGGCTGTTGACCCCGCCGGGGATATATTGTTTGGCGAGAGCAAAAAGAGTGGATGACTGGGACATGACCAATAAATAACGCGCGGTTTCCCACCCAAGGCGGGAAGCCGCGCGCTGTCCATCGGGATTGCTCCCAAGGGTTATTTCTTCTGCAGTTTCTCAAGAGCCTTGAGGGCGGCATCCCGCTCCTCTTCGGCTTTTTTCATGGCTTCCTGGGCCTTCTGAATGGTGGAATTGATTTCCCGCAATTCGCTGGTCAGCGTATCAGCATCCTTGCTGAGAGCAAACTTGCCGGACTGCACATCGGTGAGAAGGGCATTCATAATCCGCCCCGGAATCAGGAAAGTGCTGACCCGCTCCGCCCGGGCAATGTTCAAACCGACGAGGGCCCCATTGACGTCGATCACCGGGCCGCCGGCATCCTCGGCCTGCAGCGCCAGATCACTCTGCACGGCATTGGGATATCCCGAAGCATTCCGGCTCAGGCTGGATCCCATCTGCGCAGTTTGATCAAAGCGGCGTTGTTCCCAGCCCCCGTTCTGCTGGGCAATCTCCGCCCGGCTTCCGAGCGAAAGTTCCAGCTCCCTGGCCTCGCCGTTGCGCAGCAGGTCCACCTTCACCTTTTGATCGGGCTTGAGACCGGACACCAGCTTCTGCAATTGGCGCATGTTGCCGATTTCCTCTCCATTGACTGAGAGAATCACGTCCCCGTCTTTCATGCCGGCCCGCTCGGCGGCCCCGCCGGGAATGATTTCCCCGATCTTGACTCCCTTGGGCGGGCTGTTTTCCCGGTCCATGGAAATGCCCAAAAAGCCTTTGCTGCGTTCATCAAGGCTGCGGGCCGCCACACTGATGATGCCCACCCGGGTGGGATCCTCGCCAGGGCTGACCGCCGCAATCAGGGTGCCGACTGGAGTGTCCGTATCGGCAAACCGGGCCGCCACGAGGCCCGTGGCCTCCAACTTGATCAGGGCCAGATCGTAGGCTTTCATCTGGTCCACCACTTTGGCGCTGACAATGCGGCCATCCCCGAACTCGACTTCAATGTCACCTTCCTCCACCTCGCTGGCTTTTGTCAGGGCGTAACCATCCGCGCTCACCACCGTCGCAAGGGCGACTTGGCGGTTGTTTTTCAAGACCCGCACGGTGGACTGGCGGGCTTTCTCCAACAAGGGCCGCCATTCGGCAAGTGAACTGAGGTGGTGTTTGCTGGTGCGCGGAATTTCCTCCCGGGCCCCTGGGCCGAACCCAAGGCGGTCCGGACTGCCGCCGCGACCGCCCATGCGGCGCATCATCTCCTCCATCAGCCGCTGCGGATTGGAAGGGGCTCCCTGACGGTCCCGGGGGGCGTCCTCCTGCCCCTCTTCGAACTGTTTGAAAAGGTCCTCCAATCCCCTCATCCCCTGGCCTTCTCCGCCCCCATGACTTTCTTCCATGAGGCGCTTGAGCAATTCCGCCATGGGATTGTCCTGCACGCTTTCCGCCGGACGGAAGGGATTTCTCAATTCCTCCGCGTTCTTCCAAAGGCGGGGTCCGGTGCCGTCATTACGAAATTCGAAACGGAACTGCTGGACTTGACCGGGGCGTTCCTGCTGGGCTTCCGCCTGGCGCGAAAAGGCCAACAGGCCGGTGCCGGCGGTGAGCGCCGCAAGGGCGATAGGGGCAAAAATCCGGGTATTCATGGGGTGGTGCTGCAAGAGGATAAAGTTAAGGGGGTTCCGGTGGGATTAGTCGAGTGTGCCGAGGGTGACCTCGAGTTCCTTTTCCACGCCCGCCCTGCGGATGGAGAATTTCAGTTTGTCGCCCGGTTTGACTGACCGGACCTTGGTGACCACATCCGCCGTTTCCTTGATCGTTTCATCGCCGATTTTGAGGATCACATCTTCCAGTTCAAGGCCGGCCCGCGCGGCAGGTGAGCCATCAGCCACTTCCACCACCAAGGCACCCGTGCCATCCGGCCCGGGGTCCAATTGCACGCCAAGATACACGCTTCCCTTGGTCGGAGCCGGAGCCGGGGCCGGTTCCTTGCGCGGGAGCCAGTCTTTGGGATCCCGTGAGCGGCTCCTTGGCTGGTCGGCGTCACCGGACTCTTTGGGCTCCCGCATTCCCGGCATCAAGGTGGACAAGCGGCCCCAGACCTCGCCCTGTTTCATCCGCTCCATGTCTTGGGCAAACACCCCGATGGGCACATGCCGGTTCTCCGCCAGATTCTGGCTGATGCTGGAATGAATCCCGAGCACCCTGCCTTCCAAATCAAACAACGGCCCGCCACTGTCGCCGCCGGATACGGTGCAGTCACTCCTGAAATAAGTTTTGGTGTCCGCCTCCCACAGGCGACCCACTCTCAGCGGAGCCCCGCGCTGCGGATCATACCCACCCGGATGCCCCAGGGCCAATACCCATTCCCCGGCCTCTGCGCTGTCCCCGGGAGCCATTTCTACATAGGGATACTCCCCCGGTTCGGTGATTTGGGCCAAGGCCGCATCCCGGTTCATGTTGCGGCCAAGCGACTTGCCTTTGACTTCCCTTCCGCCCGGCAAAGTGATCAGCAACTCGGCCCCGGTCGCCGCCAGCACATGCCCTGCCGTCAACACCAGCCCATCCTTGCTCACGATGACGCCGCTGCCGGAACCCATCATGCCTTCGCGGGTGGAGCCGGTGATGGCAACCACCGCCGGGCCCACCCGTGTGACGGTTTCCAAGACCCGGACTTGGCGTTCCTTCAAACTTTCCGCCTGAACCGGCAAAGCGGCCCCTCCCAGCGAGAGAACCAGAGCAGGCAATAAAACCCGGGAAACAGTGAAAAGAGGATAGGACATAGGATTCGGCAGGAGTCGGAGATTCATGTAAACAATACGGAAACAACAGCGCAGAGCCCCCGGTTATTTTTCCAGAAATGTCCTGATCCTGATTTCCGGCTCCTGCCGCCCTTCCACGCCGGCTCATTTCCTGGTCGGAGCGGGCCTAAAAACGAGGGCCGTTCCGTCATCCACCAGCGCCACACCCGCCATATCCGCGACGGATTTTGCCAGATTCACCAGGCTGATATCGCGGAGTTCAAGGGTGACCCGTTTTCCCTCGCCTACTGCCGGGTCCACTTGGATTTTGACCCCCTGCCCGGCAGGATCCAGCCGTTGGGATTGCCTTTCCATGTATGCCGCGACCTGCTTCACCGTGGCATCCCGGAATTGCACCCGGCCCAATATCAATGAGGACGCCAACCGGCTGACGGCGGTCTCTGCCGCAGGCTGCCCCGCTGGGGGTGGCACGGCAATTGCCTCCGGCGCTCCCACCACCAACGCCGTCCCTTCCGCGTTGGGCCCGACTTTAAATCCGACCTGACGGGCGGCTTCTTCCAGCACGGCAAAAACGGTCGTGTTCTTCAAATCCAGCGTCACCCAAGGTGCCCGGGATTTTGGTGACTGGTGCAGAATCAGATCCACTCCTTTTTTATCCCGGTTCTGCTCCGCCTTATCCACCTCGATGCTCTTCATCCTCACATAATCCATTACCTCCTGAATGGACGCTCCTTCAAACATCATTCGTTCGATCTTCAGACTTTTCGCTTTGGTCACGATCGCCGTCTCCGCAGCCGCCACAGGGGGTGAAACCGCAGGCGGTTTGGTCTGCGCCGAAACGCCGGCCGTCAGTTGAATCAATATCACCAGCCCCACGCCCGCCGCATGCCAGCCGCGCGGAATCCTACGGTGATGCGCCAGCCCGGCCAGGCGTCGTTTCATGCCCGCTCCGCCATTCATCAATCCGGCAAAACCCGCCTGAAACAACGCCGTCCTTGGCGGCAATTGCAGCCGCAGCAAGGCCGCTCCATAAGCCGCCCGGTCCTCCACACCCGCCTCCGCAAGCACCCCCGCATCCCGCGCCGCTTCACGGTCCGCCCGCAGCCTGACAAAGGCAAACCAGATGACAGGATTGAACCAGTGCGCGGCATTCAGCATCCAGAATAACACATCCCACGCCGTATCGCGGTGCTTCAGATGCAGCATCTCATGCTGGAGAATCAAACCCGCTTCCCGCACCGGCGTCTGCTCCCAAAAACCCACCGGCAATAACAGCACCGGCCGCCACGGGCCCGTCACCGCCGGACTCCTCACCGCCGGCGAACAAACCACCTCAGGCACCCGCTGCAATCCCGTCAATTTGCACGCCTTCCCCACTTCCTCCAACAGTTCCAAGGGCACCGCTTCCGCACTCTGCCGGATCCATCGCAGCTGACGAAGGTAAGCCACCAGACCCATCCCGGTCACCCCGGCAAATCCACCCAGCCACATCCACCCTGCCACCTGGTGCAGGTTCATTCCAGCCAGGCTGCCAGTCCCGCCCGCCACGGGCAGTCCGGCTTTGATCGGATCGCCGCTTGACCCTTCACCCGCCACAACACCTCCGAAATCAATTCCCGGCGTTTCCGCCGGAGCAACCCTCCAGAACGGCCCCGCCCTAACAGGGTTCTGCGGCAGCGCGGGCAGCAGCAGAATCAGCACAAACGGCAGCCACAAAGCAAACCGCCACCACGCTGGAAAACGCTGCGGCAGAGCCCTTTGAATCACCACAATCACCAGCGCCGCCAGCGTGGCGTGCAGGCTGGCCGTCAGGAGCCAGGAGAGGAAGCCGAAAACAGGAGAATCGTTCATGGTTTTGCCGGTGGTTTGCCTGGTGGTTTGGTTTGAGTGAGGGATTGGTCCAGCAGCCGCTTCAGCTCTTGGACCTCATCCGGTGAAAGACGCGCATTTTCCGCGAAGTGAGCCAGGAGGGGCTTCGCCGAGCCCCGGAAAACCCTGGCCAGAAATGATCGGCTCTCCGCCTTCACACACTCCTCCCGCCGCACCGCCGGCAAAAATACCCGGACGCCGGACAATCCCCGCCGTGCCTCCACCGCGCCCTTTCCTGACAAACGTGTCAGCAGCGTCCGCACCGTATTATCCGCCCATCCCGTTGTGTCCCGCACCGCCTCCGCCACCTCCGACGCCGTCCGCGGGGCCTGTTCCCACAGCGCTTCCATGATGATCCATTCGGATTCCGGAATGTCCGGTGCAGCCATAAATCCAATTCCACCACATTTGTAGTGAAAGCGCAATTACAGTTGTAGTGATTTTTTTGCTGCCCCTCTCCCGCGCCCTGCATTTCCGCTTCATCCGGCGCATTTTCAGGCTACGGTGCCACCATCATGACGGAATCCCCGCCCACGCTTTCCCCACCCCCCGCGCCCCTTCCCGCCACCAGCACGGCCCTGACCGGACTGCTGCCGGAGGAACTCACTGCGGCCCTGACAGATGCCGGCCACAAACCCTACCGGGCCAAACAAATTCAGGAATGGGTCTTTCAAAAACGCGTCTCCAGTTATGCGGAAATGACCAACCTCCCGGCCCCGCTCCGCGATTCCCTCGCCGCCAGTCATCCCTTCCACAGCCTGACCGTGGCCAAAATCCAAGGGGCCCGGGACACCACCCGCAAGTTCCTCTTCCGTCTCCACGACGGGCGATACATCGAAAGCGTCCTGATTCCCGCCAACAAAGGCTTCATGGGGGAACAAAGCGACCGCCTCACCCTGTGCGTCTCCAGCCAGGTCGGCTGCGCCTACGACTGTAAATTCTGCGCCAGCGGCCTCGCCGGATTCACCCGCAATCTCCGCGCCGATGAAATCGTGGAACAGGTCATGACCGCAGAACGCGAAGCCGGGGAACGCATCGATAACATTGTCTTCATGGGCATGGGCGAACCCCTTGCCAACTTCACCAATCTCACCCGCGCCCTCCGCATCCTCCAGGGCCATTGGGGCCTCAACATCGGGGCCCGCCACATCACCGTCTCCACCAGCGGCCTCGCCCCCCAGATCAAAAAACTGGCCGATTTCGACATCCCGGTCCGCCTCGCCATCTCCCTGCATGGTGCCACCGACGAAGTCCGCAGCGCCATCATGCCCGTCAATAACAAATACCCCCTGGAGGAACTCTTCGAAGCCCTGCGCTACTTCAAACAGCGCCGCAAACAGAAAATCACCATGGAATACATCCTCATTGCCGGGGTCAACGACAGCCTCGACCAGGCCAAAGCCCTCGCCCGCCGCACCAAGTCCCTCGAAGCCAAGATCAATCTGATTCCCTACAACACCGTGGAAGGCCTGCCGTGGGTCCGCCCCTCCGAGGAACAACAGGATGCCTTCTGCGCCACCCTCACCGCCCACGGCGTCCCCGCCACCATCCGCCGCGAAAAAGGCCACGACATCGACGCCGCCTGCGGCCAGCTCCGCCTCAAACAGGAAACCGCCGAAGGCCTCGTGGAAGCCCCCCGCCAACCTTAGAAATCAAAGTTGACGATGCCCCCCCGACCTCGCCCATCCAAAGACCCGGCCTTGCCTCAACTCCGACCACTCAACTTTGAACGTCCAACGTCGAACTTTCAACGTCGAACTACCAACATCAAACATTCCATATCCCCCTCCAGATTCGAAGTTCAACGTTCAACGTTCAACGTTCAACGTTAACACTGCAAATCCCTCCATCCCCATCAATCATCACCATCCCATCTTCCAAATTCCACGCATTCATCCTCCCAACTCGACGTTCGAAGTTCAACGTTGGTCGTTCGAAGTTAACACTTCAAATCCCCCCATCCTCCATCTCCGATTCTCCCTCCCTTCCCCCCGCCGGTGAGCGTGACCCGCCCCAAACGCCAACGCCCCACCGGTTAGGCCGGTGGGGCGTGCTTTAAGTTCCCTGAAATGCAGTTTATGGCGTGATTGCGGGAACGGGGAAGTGGATCACAGATTCAATTCCATCTTGGAGTTGATCAGCCCGCCGCCGATGCAGAGCATCCCGTCGCCGAGGACGGACGATCCGAGGGTGGCGTCAAGGAAACCACCGGCGATGGCTTCAAGTTGGGTGTCGTCCAGTTCGTCAGTGGCAGGAACGGAAACGATAACGTCGTGGTTGGTTGGTGCGCTCATGGTTTTGATGTGGTTGGTGGTTGGTTTGTTTTGGTTTTGTTGTTTTGATAGGGCGGGATGGGAGGATTACAGGTTCAATTCCATCTTGGAGTTGATCAACCCGCCGCCGATGCAAAGCATCCCGTCGCCGAGGACGGACGATCCGAGGGTGGCGTCGAGGAAACCACCGGCGATGGCTTCAAGTTGGGTGTCGTCCAGTTCGTCAGTGGCAGGAACGGCGGCGGTGACTTCGTAGTTGGTGGGAGTGCTCATGATGTTTTTTTGGTTGGTGGTTGGTTTGATTTGGTTTGTTGTCGGGAGCCGGATTGGCTTCGGGCCGGTTCCTGCTTCTGGGAGGGGTAATTGCAACGGCCGTGCCAGGTGGAATTTGGGTTCAAGCAACTCATTGATAATGAACAGAATATAACCTAAGATATTTTACAGGCCACCTGGCACGCCGGTTTTTGTGAGGGCGGCGACCCCGGAATGGATTCATGGCTCCATGGAATGGAGAGCCGCTTCCAACCCTAGCTGTCCAGGCACCCCTGGCCCATTTGATCCCGGACCAAGTGACCGATCACAGTCCGGGAGCCATGCGGAAAGGCTCCCATGTTCCGGAGCATTTAGGGGAAATCCCGATACTGGGGTTTGTCCCGCTCCTACCTCACACTCCAACGAGGACCAAACAGCGGTAATTTATTGACAGCGGTAAAGGACCAGTGTTTTGTTATGTCTTCTAACCAGTGATAACCAGCTCTCCCAACCATTTAACTGATTTTTTCAAGGAGATTGAGGCAGAGATTGTAGTATCGAAAGCCCAGAAGCTTCAAGGCAGATCATGCACTGAGCTTTATCCCAACCCGCAAAGATCCGCATCGGATCACCGAGCCCCCGACTTCCAAGAAAAGAACACCCAATATCAAAAGTGCATCACCCCGAAGCCTCCGCCCGTGAAAACATCGACCGCCACCTCATGGCGGCCGGGTGGCTCATTCAGGACAAGAAGGACCTCAACCTCTCCGCTTCGCGTGGCGTTGCCGTCCGCGAGATGAAATCCATGGGCGGCCCCGCCGACTACATCCTCTTCGTGGACGGCCGGGCCCTCGGCATTGTCGAAGCCAAGAAAGAAGGCACCACCCTTTCCGCCGTAGCCGAGCAATCCGCCCGCTACACCGCCGCGATGAAATGGATCCCCCAGCGCTGGGCCGATCCCTTGCCCTTCACCTACGAGTCCACCGGCATCGAGACCAACTTCCGCGACCAGCGCGACCCCGACTCCCGCTCGCGCCTAGTCTTCGCCTTCCACACTCCCGAGCACCTGCTCGAACTCGTCCAGCAGGGAAACGCCAGCCCGGCTCGGGCTACCCTCCGCGGCCGCCTCAAGGCCCTACCCACAGCCCACCCGCTTGCAGGGCCCGCAAGGTAACCGGATCAAACGTCACGTTTGCGCGAGTGCCAGATCGACGCCGTCACCAGCCTTGAAAAATCCCTCGCCGCCAACCGCCCGCGCGCCCTCATCCAGATGGCCACCGGCTCCGGCAAGACCTTCACCGCCGTCACCCAGGCCTACCGCCTCATCAAGCACGCCGGTGCCAGGCGCATCCTCTTCCTCGTCGACCGCGGCAACCTCGGCCGCCAGACCGTCAACGAATTCCAGCAGTTAACCACCCCCGACGACGGCCGCAAGTTCACCGACCTCTACAACGTCCAGATGCTCGGCTCCGGCGGCATCGATCCCGTCTGCAAGGTCACCGTCTCCACTATCCAGCGCCTCTACTCCCAACTCTCCGGAAACGCCGCCTTCGACGACGAGGCCGACGAACACTCCGGCTACGAAGCCGCGGGAGCCACGGCGGGCAAGGACCCGCTGGAAGTGCGCTACAACCCGAAGATCCCCATCGAGTCCTTCGACTTCGTCATCGTTGATGAATGCCACCGCTCCATCTACAATCTGTGGCGGCAGGTCATCGAATACTTCGACGCCTTCCTCATCGGCCTCACCGCCACTCCCAGCAAGGCCACCCTCG
>JBBQWG010000070.1:0-26929 GCA_038210825.1 Verrucomicrobiales bacterium | reverse complement strand
CCCTGATCCGCGCAGCTCTGCTGGGGCTGACGGCCGCTGCTGCCGCCGCCGCCCCGCCCGCGACGGTCCGCTTCGCCACTTACAATGTTTCCTTCTTCCGCACGGCTCCGGGGGCTCTGGTCAGCGAACTCAGCACTCCGGAGGACACCTCGTCCAATCATGGCAATATCCGGCAGGTGGCCGAAGCCCTGCAGCGCATCAGCCCGGATGTGCTGCTGCTGAACGAATTTGACTATGATGCGGCCGGCGACGCCATGCGGCTGTTTCATGACAATTTTCTCGCGGTACCCCAGAAGACTGGCCTGAGCGCCCTGCAGTATCCCTGGCGTTACACGGCTCCCTCAAATACCGGCATCAGCACCGGGCTGGATCTGGACAATAACGGCACCGCCGTCACCACTCCGGGCTCGGAGGCCTACGGCAACGACAGCTTCGGCTTCGGCACTTTTCCAGGCCAGTATGGCATGGTGATTTATTCCAAATTCCCCCTCGTTCCTGACAAAATCCGCCGCTTCCAGCTTTTCAAATGGAAAGACATGCCGGGATCCCAACTGATGCTGCCCACGGGCAATCCGCCGCTCACCACCTATCATTCCGAAGCGGAGCGCGAGGTGCTCCGCTTGTCCTCAAAAAGCCATTGGGATGTGCCGGTCGACCTTGGCGGCGGCATCATCGTGCATGTCCTTGCTTCCCATCCCACGCCTCCGACCTTCGACGGCATCGAAAACAAAAACGGCAAACGCAACTTCGACGAAATCCGCTTTTGGGCCGACTACATTGACCCGGCAAGGTCCGCTTACATTTATGATGATTCCGGAAGGACGGGCGGCTTGCCCGCCGGGGCCCGGTTTGTGGTCAAAGGCGATCAGAATGCCGATCCCAATGATGGAGACACCCTGACCGGTGCGGCGCGCCAACTGACGCAGCATCCGCTGATCAATGCCACCTTTATTCCCACCAGCGGAATGGTTGGCGCCACCTCCCCGCCAGGGGCCTCCGGGGGCGGCTTGTCCTTTCCGGGCGGGGCCGGGCAGACGGGCAATAAACTCCACGATACCGCCGCGTTTTCCGGAGGACTCCGCGTGGATTATGTCCTGCCATCGCGCGCCGGTTTCTCCGTATTCAACGGCGCGGTGTTCTGGCCTGGCCCCGCTGATCCCTTGCGGGCCGTGGTCAGTGACAGCGACCCCAGCGACCACCACATGGTCTGGATGGATCTCCGCCCCTCGATTTCCCTAACGGAAGCGGTCATTGATCTGGCCGCTGCCTGGACGGGAACGGCGGTGCAATTGACCTGGCAGGCCTCGGCCGGTTATTCCTACCGCATCCAGCAGTCTCCCTCCATGGATGCGGCCACCTGGACTGACAGTGGGATAGCACCGGTGATCACGCCGGATACCCTTGCCGCCTCGGTTGTGCTTCCGGCCACGGTGCCGGGCCGGATGTTCTACCGCGTGGAAGTGACCTTCGCCCCCTGACTCAATCGAGGAATTTGCCCGGATTCAGAATGCCCAAAGGATCATAGGCCGCCTTCAGGGCCTGATGGGCCGCACGGCCGGTGGCATTGATGGCTTCCGGAAACCAGCGTTTTTTGGCGATGCCGATGCCGTGCTCGCCGCTGATGACGCCACCGATGCCAAGCACAAAGCGGAACAGTTTGTCGAGGGCTGCTTCCGACCGCCTCCGCTGGTCAGGGTCCTCCATGTCGGGCACCATGATGTTGACATGGATATTACCATCCCCGGCATGGCCGAAGCAGGCGATGGGAAAACCGCTTTCCGCCTGCAGGGTCTCCCCAAACTGCACCAACTCCACCAGCCTGCTCCGGGGCACCACCACATCTTCATTCAGCTTGATCAGGCCGGTCGCCCGCAGGCTGTAGGAGAACTCCCGCCGCAGGGCCCACAACGATTCCACCTCCTGTTCCGTGGTCGCGGTCTTGATCGCAATGGCCCCCGCCCCGCGCAGCAGCGCGGTCAGTTTCTTGGCTTCGGCGGACACTGCCTCGGCATGACCGTCGGTTTCCACAAACAGGTGGGCGTCGCCATGTGGCGTCCGGTCTTCGCCGAGGTAGTCCCGTGCCGCCTGCAGGGTAAACTTGTCCGTGATTTCCATGGCCGAAGGCAGGTGGCCGCTGCCGAGGATTCTCTGCACGGCCATGGCTGCTTCCGGAAACGTGCGGAAGGTGGCACCGAGGAGGGCCCGGGTGGGGGGATGCGGGATCAGCCGCAGGGTGATTTCTGTCAGGATACCCAGCATGCCTTCACTGCCCACAAACAGTCCTGTGAGGTCAAACCCCTGACGGTTTTTGTGGCAGCGGCCGCCGGTGCGCAGAATGTCTCCATTGGCCAGCACTACTTCCAGGCCGAGGACATACGGCCTGGTCACGCCATATTTCAGGCAGCGCGGGCCGCCGGCGTTGGTGGCTACATTGCCGCCGAGGGTGCATTCCTTCAGGCTCGCCGGGTCGGGAGGGTAATACCACCCCAGCTTTCTAACGGCTTCCTGGAGGTGCCCGGTGATCACCCCTGGCTGCACCACAGCCACGCCGTCTTCAGGGGAAATTTCCAGCACCTTGTCCATGCCGGCCAGCGCCATCACCAGGCCGCCCTGCACCGGCACGCATCCGCCCACATATCCTACGCCTCCCCCCCGGGTCGTTACCGGCACCCGGTGGGCATGGGCAATTTTCATCGCCGCCGAGACTTCCGCCGTGGAGGCCGCCAGCACTACCGCCTCCGGTTCGCAGGAGGCAAACCACTTGTCGGCCGCATGACCGGCCAGGGTGGCGGCATCGGTATGCACCCGGCCCGGCAGGGCGTCGTTTAATTCACTGATCCAGGGAAGCATGAGGGGTAAAGCAAGGCAGAGGGAAATTCCGCCCGCGTTTGCCTAAGGCGGCGGAATGCCGGTGCCAATAGCCAAATCAGGAAAATTCCACCCGCTTCCCCCTCCGCCTGCCATGAGTCCCGCCCCCGGCCACTGGGCTGCACCCAGGTTTTGCCCGGGCATTTGGCCATCATGCCCGGACTTGACCCACGCCTCTGCCGGTGAATCCTCCTGTCCATGCCCTCCGCTCCCCTTGTCAGGATTTTTCTTTACGACCGTTGCGACACCTGCCGGAAGGCGGTGCGATTCCTCGAATCCCGAGGCGTTTCCTTCCATGCCCTCCCCATCCGCGAACAGCCACCCACCGTGGCCGAACTCCGGCAGATGCTCCAACTCACGGGGAATCTGCGCCGCCTCTTCAATACCAGTGGTCGGGATTACAAGGCGATGGGCTTGAAGGAGCGGCTGCCTTCCCTCACCGAAACCGAAGCCCTCGCTCTGCTCCATGCCCACGGCAATCTGGTCAAACGTCCCTTTCTCCTCCTGCCGGACGGCCGCGGCACCACCGGCTTCGACGCGGAAACATGGGAAGACCTTTTTCCCCGGGGGGCCTGACTTGCCCTCTTACTCGATCATCGGTCCATGAACTCCGACGATCCTGGCTTTTCTGCGCTGCCTTGCCTTGATGGAATCCCCAATGCGCAGGGATGCGCATAACACAAATCCCGTCAGCAGGAAGCAAAGCGCGGGCAGCAGGAGGGTGTCCGGATTGAACTCACCCAGGGCGATCAACATAGGCTTGGACATGATTGAACCTTGCCCCGCACGTGGCCAGGCCCAAGTAATTTGAGGTTACAAAACCGACTCTCAACCTGCCATGGGAACCGTCATGGGCGACACCCTGATGGTCAATCCTCCAATGGCCCAATGCCCACTGCCCGGGGGCATGCGGTCCACTTGTTGTGTTGCCGGGAATCAACCAGCCGGGATGGTGGCGAGGCGGCGGCGTTTTTGCCCGAGGCGGGGAATGCAATCGATGAGAGCCCGGGTGTAAGGGTGCCGGGGGGCGTTGAGAACGTCATCGACAGGTCCGCTTTCCACCATGCGGCCGCGGAACATCACCGCGACGCGGTCGGCGAGCCCGCGGATGATGCCAAAGTTGTGGGTGATGATCAGGACGGTCATGCCGTGCTTTTTTTTCAGGCTGACCAGCAACTCGATCACCTGTTTTTGGATGGTGACATCCAGCGCGGTGGTGGGTTCATCCGCGATAAGAAGGTCCGGCCGGCCGGCGAGCGCCATGGCGATCATGACACGTTGCTGCATGCCACCACTGAGCTGGTGGGGATAGTCGTCAAGGCGGCGGGCGGGATCGGTGATGCCCACTTCCGTCAGCCAGTGCAGGCACTCGGATTCCCGGTCGGTCACTTCAGGGCGGTGGGTGGCGAGGACTTCCTCCAATTGGCTGCGGATGCTGAACACGGGATTCAAGGCGCTGGACGGCTCCTGAAAGATATAGGCGATGCGCCGGCCCCGGATCTTGCGGAGGGCCTCCGGCGGCAATGTCAGAATCTCCGTGCCGTCCAGCCGGATGGATCCGGTGATGATGGCGGGAGGCTCCGGCAGCAGCCGGGCAAAGGCGAGGGCGGTGACGCTTTTTCCGCTGCCGCTCTCACCGACCACCGCTAGCGCCTCGCCGCGGTCAAGATGCAACGAGAGGTCTTCGACAGCCGGCGTGACCACGCCGCGCGGGGAGCGGAAGGCAATGTTGAGGCCGGTGACTTCGAGAAGGGGCATGCGGGGTGGGGCAGGTGAGGGGATGGAGGGGAAGGGAGGGGGAAGGTTGGGGATGGAGGATGGAGGATGGAGGATGGAGGATAGCGGTCAGAAGTCAGAGGTCAGAGGTCAGAGGTCAGAGGTCAGAGGTCGGTGGACATGGTAATTAGTTAGGTGGCAAGGGACCTTCTTTTGATACATGAATTCTGCAATCCGGGGCGTGGAGGAAATTTGAGGTGGGGATTACGGTGTCGCTATGCGACACGGGGGCTTTGGCGGGGATACCGTGGGCTGAAGCCCACGGCTACCATCCTTGACCACTAGCGTGGTCATGAGGGGCGGGAGTAGGTGTTATTAGTCAGAGGTCAGAGGTCGGAGGTCAGAGGTCAGAGGTCGGCGGTCAGCGGTCGGAAGTCAGCGGTCGGAAGTCAGAGGTCGGAGGTCAGAGGTCGGAAGTCAGAGGTCGGAGGTCGGAAGTCAGAGGTCAGAGGTCAGAGGTCAGAGGTCAGAGGTCAGCGGTCGGAGGTCGGAAGTCAGCGGTCGGAGGTCGGAAGTCAGCGGTCAGAGGTCAGTAGGCAGAGGTCAGTAGTCAGAGGTCAGTAGTCAGAGGTCAGTAGTCAGAGGTCAGTAGTCAGAGGTCAGTAGTCAGAGGTCAGTAGGCAGAGGTCAGAGGTCGGAGGTCAGAGGTCGGAGGTCGGAAGGCGGAGGGCAGAGGGCAGAGGGGAGAAGGCAGAGGGGAGAAGGCAGAGGGCGGTGGACACGGCAATCAGTTATGTGGCGGGGCATCTTATGAAAGGAGAACCATTCAACGCCGCGTGGAGGAGATTTGGGATCTGCATTTGGTGTCGCGGGCATGGAAATGGTCGGCGGCGCGCTGGGAGCCCCGTCCGTCCCGGCGGCCCCGGCCACCATGGATATCCTTAAAAACAGGGCCGCTGCAAAGGCAACGCCGCCGGCGGGACGCCGGCGCTCCCAGCCGCGCTCAGGGGGAAAGGATGGGCGTAGAAGTTAGGGAATCTGCTGAACTCTTCACTCTTCACTCTTCACTCTTCACTCTTCACTCTTCACTCTTCACTCTTCACTCTGAACCCTGAAACCTGAAACCTGAAACCTTCTAGACGTAAGCCGTTTCGGGGCGGCCGGAGAGGAGTTTTTCCTGAAGGGATTTCAGTTGGAACCAGTTGGCGGTGGCGGCCAGACGGGCTTGCTCGGGCCAGGTGGCCGGGCTGTTGGCGGCATTGACGGGACCGGCTTCCACGAGGAGCGCGTGGAGCTGTTCGGGCGAGGCTTCGGCGATGGCTTCCCATGTGTTGAATCCGGCGGCGGCAAGCAGATTGGCAATGGCAGGGGTGATGCCTTCGATGACGGTGAGGTCGTTGGAGGCAATGCGTTTGCCGAGAATGGAGCCGGCGGTGGCGAGGGCATTGTCGGGCTCCTCGCCGGTGAGTTCGGCCATGCGGGCAGCGACGGGGTTTTCCTCGGCGGGTTCGGGAGGGGTAGGGAGCGCCAAAGAGGCGGGTTCCACGCCGAGGAGGTTGAGGGCGGCTCCGGGAGCGGTGTTTTGGGCGGCGATGGTCCGGGGAGCGCGGGTGGTGGTGGCGAGAGCCCGGGCTTTTTGGGCATTCAGCTCCGCATTGCGTTCTGCAAGCTGGGCTTCCACGGCGCGGAGGCGGGTGCGCACCGTTTCGATCTCGGTTTCGAGGCGTTTCATGCCATCGGTGTTAGGATCAGCAAGGGCTTTGAGGCGCAGGATTTCGTTGCGGGCGCTGGACAGTTCATTTTCCAGGCCGATGGCCCGGGCCTGGGTCTTTTTGCCGGCGTCGTTCGTCTGCGCCTGGAGCGTGGCCTGGACGTCGCGGGATTTTTTGAGCTGGCCCTCAAGCGCGGCAATGCTGGTGCGGGCGGCGTCGAGTTCGGCCTGGAGGGCTTCGTGTCCGCTGCGGGCGACACTGGATTTGTGCAGAGCCGCCAGCTCGCCCTGGGCAGTGGCCAAGGCGGATTCGGCTGTGCGGAGTTTGCTTTCCAGGTCGCGGAGCCGTTGGCGCTCGCTGTTGGATGGGGCCGTGGCGGACTTGGGAGGAGCCACGTTGGCGGCGGGGGCGGTTTTCCTTTTGCCGCGGAACCACCAGCCCATCAGGGCAAAGACGGCGGCGGTGGGGACGAGGACGGGCAGGAGCTGGGAGAATTCGGCGGAGGTCATGAGTTAGGCGGCAGGGCTGAAGGAGGCGGGTAGAAAGAATGGCACGGTTTTGAAGGAAGGCACGGGGATTTATCAAGTGCCGGAACCGGGGACGGGGAGGGGGATAAGGGATTGAAAATGGATGATGGCGGATAGAGGATGGGCGATGGAAGGAGGGGGGACGTCAGGGGAGGCGGGCCTGATGGATGAAGTGGATGACCTTGTCAGGGTCTTTTTGGCCGGGCGATGATTCGACGCCACTGGCCACATCCACGCCGGCAGGACGGGTCAACCGGACGGCTTCGGCGATATTGCCGGGATGGAGACCTCCGCTGAGGATAACCGGAAGGGGCGCAAGGGCCGCGATAACCCGTGCGGCGTGATTCCAGTCGATGGTATGACCGGTGCCGCCGTAGCTGCCCGGCGCATGGGCATCCAGGAGCAGGGCATCGGCGGGCCAACCGGCGAGGGATTCGGTCGTGGTCTCCGGCAGCAGGGGCAGGGCTTTGATGACGGGCAGGCCGAAGCGGCGGGCGGCTTCGAGGGTTTCGCGGGATTCATCTCCATGGAATTGCAGCACATCGAGGAGACCACTGCCGGCGATCACTTCCAATTCATCGGCCGGGAGATTGACGAAAACCCCCACCCGGGCCAAGCCGGAGGGAGTGTCTGCGAGCCACTGGGCAGCCTGGTCGAACGGATGATAGCGCTTGGAGCGGGGATAAAAATTGATCCCGATGGCATCGGCACCGGCCCCGGCGCACTGCCGGGCGGCCTGCAGGGAAGTCAGGCCGCATATTTTGGTCCGCACCCGGCCCGTCAAGGGCTCCGGAAACAGGGGAGGGGTGGCGTTAGCGGGGATCATGGGGCAGTTTTGGCCGGCAGCAGCATGGCAGCGGTATCAAGAAGGCGCTGGATATTGAGCGGCGTGGTGAGCAGGGCCTTGGTCCGCGCTTCACGGGTGAGGGCATCATGGCGGCGGTGGTCCTCCGGAAGACCCAGCCACAGCACCGGAGGCGCAGTCAGGGACCCGGGATGGACCTTTGGATAGGCCCGGCTGATCAGATCGTAAAGCAGTTCTCCCCCCAGGTCAGGCAGGTGGAGATCGATCAGCACTAACCGGTAGGGGTCCTCCAGCAGGCGGTCGAAGGCCGCGAGACCGGAGCTGGTGGTGCGGACTTCACAGAGCAGAAAAGCTTCAAGCGACTCCCGGATCAGCCGCAGCAGAGCGGGATCAGCATGCACCACGAGGACCCGGGGCCGCCCCGCAGGCTGGGTCGGGGATGGGGAATGGGACGGGGCAGATTGGCCCGCCGCCCCAGGTAGCCGCTCCGTGGGTGAAGGCGGGAATCCCTTCCGGCTGTGACGTATGTTTTTGCCGGCCAGGGGGAGACCGGGGAGGCGTTCGGAGGAGGCTTGGAGCAGGAGGGGCACCATGGAAGATGGCCGGGTTCGCGGATGGAAACAACGGGAGGATGCGGCCCTCAGCCGGAGCGCGGCATTTGCTCTGACTGCCGCCCGGTCATCCGATCCGCCCGTGAAATTTCCTCCTAACGGTTTTCTCCGGAGGGAATTACTGCCCGACCACGAACAACTTGGTCGTATTCCCCCGGCGGATGTGCAGCATGGAGGAACCATTCTTGGAATCGGCCAGCGCTGCCGCTGCGTCTTCCGGTGTGGCGGGCTGGCGGCCATTGATCCGGACAATGACGTCGCCTTCCTGAAGACCACCGTTGGCCGCCGGAGTATTAGGCTCAATACCGGTAATCACCAGACCGCCCTGGTTCAGGCGCAACGCGGCGCGGTCCGCGTCCGGCACGGGGGACAATTTCATGCCCGCCACCGTGGGCCCCGCTGCCGGCCCGGCTCCCGGACTGATGGCACTCCCTTCCAAAAACTTGTTAGGGCGTTCACCCAGAATCAGCCGCACTTCCTTTTTCTTTTCATCGCGGACCAGCTGGAGCGTAATGGTTTTTCCCGGTGGCCGCTGGGCGATTTCCCGGAGCAGTTCGTCTTCGGACAGCACGTCCTTGCCGTCGATCTGGAAGATCACATCCTGGTCCATCAGTCCGGCCCGGGAGGCCGGGGTATTTTCCTGCACGCGGGCAATCATGGCCCCGCCCTTGAGGCCCAGATAGACCGCCACGCGCCGGGTGATCGTGGCCAGACTGACTCCCAGGAAACCGCGCGGCCGGGAGAGCGCATCGGCTGCCGCCACGGCATTGTTGATCGGAATGGCAAAGCCAATGCCCATATTGCCGCCGTTTCGGGTGTAGATCGCGGTATTAATCCCAATCACCCGTCCATCGGCATCCACGAGGGGGCCGCCGGAATTGCCGGGATTGATGGAGGCGTCGGTCTGGAGCAGTTCCTGTTTTTCCATTCCGTCCAGCACTTCATCGTTCCGCCGGGCGCTGATGATGCCCATGGTGACCGTTTTATCGATCCCAAAAGGAGCCCCGAGGGCAAAAGCGATATCACCCACCTTGACCTCGTTGCTGTCGGCAAGGGTAGCCTTGGGAAGGTCTTTGCCGTCCACCTTCAGCACCGCGACATCGGATTCGTTGGAGTAGTCAATGAGCCTTGCCTCCATAAATTTCTCCTGTCCCGGGACCTGGACCCGGATTTTCAAAAGACCCAGGGGAACCTGGATCTCCGGCGGGATAACGACGTGACGGTTGGTCAGGATGTAGCCGTCTCCGGTCACGATGACACCGGTGCCAAGGCCCAATTGCTGCCAGCGGTCTTCGTTGTCAGGACGGCTGGGCTCCGGGAGGGCGGGCATGCCGAAAAAAAACCGCAGGGCAGCCTCATCCTGACTCATGGTGCGCCGTTGCTGCCGGGTCTGATCCACGCCGGTCATGATTGTCACCACCGAAGGCTGCACCTTGTCCAGCATATTGGCATAACTCTTGGGCATCGGGGCATTCCGGTCCATCGGCGTCCGGTCTACTGTCAGGGCACTGCGGAACGGGCCAACCGCTTCCTGGGCGGATGCCGGAACGGCGGGGACCATCAACAGGGCAGGCAGGAGGAAACTGGCTAGGAATTTCATGTAAGGAACAAGGGAGAGGTTGGGGTGGTGGCGGAGTCTGAGGGATCCCGCACCGGTTTATCGTCATCAGCGGACCAGGGCGGCATTTTTGTGCAGGGATTTCCCCTCGCCACGGAGTCCTTTTCCCCTGATAGAGCGGGCTCATTTCCCCGTATTCCAACGGCTGACGCCCCGCCCCATTTTTATTCTATGTTCCACGCTTTCCCCTTCTGCTCCGGCCTGCTGCTGCTGGCGGTGCTATCCCTCCCGGTCCGTGCCACGGAGCCTCTTGCCTTGTTCAATGGAACTTCCCTTGAAGGATGGGAGGGCGATCCCAAATTCTGGAAAGTGGAGGACGGCTGCATCACCGGACAAACCACGGCCGAAGCCAGCCCGGATACCAACACCTTCCTCATCTGGACCATGGGAGAAGTGGACGACTTTGAACTCACCGCCGAATACAGGATCGAAAGCGGCAATTCGGGCATTCAAGTGCGCAGTTTCCGCCTTCCCGACCGGCCATGGGGGATCGGTGGCTACCAGGCGGACTTTGAAGCCGGGGACCGATACAGCGGCATCATGTATGGCGAAAATTACCGCGGCATCCTTGCAGACCGCGGCCAGAGGACGAAGATCGGTGCCGATCACAAACCGTCCGTCACGGGAAAAACCGGGGAGGAGGAGGCTTTGCGGAACGTGGTGAAAAAAGGGCAATGGAATGAATACCGGATCGTGGCCAAGGGGTTCACCCTGCAGAATTACATCAATGGTCACCTCACGGCCGAAGTGACGGATGAGGATCACGAGATGCGCCGCCGCGGCGGGCTGCTGGCGCTGCAACTGCATGCCGGCCCACCCATGAAGGTCCAGTTCCGCAATCTCAAGTTGAAGCGGCTTCCCCTGACCGATGGCAAAAAGGTGGTGTTTGTCGCCGGCAAGCCCAGCCATTCCCCCGGGGACCATGAGCACCGCGCCGGATCCCTGCTCCTGGCCAATACCCTCAACGAAAGCAGCGGAGGCAAGATTGTGGCCACCGTCTATGCCAACGGATGGCCCCAGGATCCTTCGGCCTTCTCCAATGCCGATGCCATCGTCATGTATAGCGACGGCGGCGGGGGCCACATGGTGAATCCGCGTCTGGCAGATGTCGACGCCGCCCATCAGCGTGGGGTGGGCATTGGCTGTATCCACTATGCCGTGGAAATCCCCCAAGGCCCGGGTGGCGAGCACTTTCTCAAGTGGATTGGCGGGTATTTTGAGACGAACTGGTCAGTTAATCCGCACTGGGATGCCGAGTTCAAATCCTTCCCCGGCCACCCTGCGGCGGCAGGTCTGGGAGCATTCACGATCCGTGACGAATGGTATTACCATATGCGGTTCCGCGACAATATGCAGGGAGTGACCCCCTTGCTCACTGCGGTGCCGCCCAAGGAAACTCTGAACCGCCCCGATGGTCCGCATAGCGGCAATCCAGCCGTCCGCGAAGCCGTGGAAAAAGGGGAGCCGCAACACGTCTGCTGGGTTTCGGAAAATGCGAACGGCAGCCGAGGCTTCGGCTTCACGGGCGGCCACTTCCACCGTAATTGGAAAAACGACCAGTTCCGCCGCACTGTGCTGAATGCCATTGCCTGGATCGCCAAGGCCGATATTCCCGCAGACGGCATAGCTTCCCGCACGCCGACCGATGAAGAAATGGCGGCCAATCTCGACCCGAAAAACAAATAATCCGGGCTCCGGAGCTTCATCTCCGCCCATCCTCCTGTTTTAAGATTGAGCTTTGCCGCGCCATTCGGCAAGCTCTCCTTCCTTTCCGGAAATGATCCGCTCCCCACGCCAGCAACCCAAACACACCTCCATGCAGCCCAACGACCCTACCACCGTCAGCGAAACCACCACGAACCGCCGCAAGTTTATCGGTGGAGCCGCCGTTGCCGCCGCTGCGGTCAACCTTCCCATCCAGGCCTGTGCCCAGGTCGCCGGCAGTGACGAACTCAAGCTCGCCCTGATCGGCTGCGGGGGCCGGGGAGCCGGCGCGGCAGACCAGGCCATCCAAAGCAACGGCACCCGCCTCGTAGCCATGGCCGATGCCTTTTCCGACCGGTTGGAGCCCACCCACTCCACCCTCCAAGCCAAACACGGGTCCAAAATCGACGTTCCTGACAACCGCAAGTTTGTCGGCCTTGAAGCCTACCAGGAAGCCATTCAGCACGCCGACGTGGTGCTCCTGACCACCCCTCCCGGCTTCCGTCCCATGATGTTCAAGGCTGCGGTGGAGGCGGGCAAACACGTCTTCATGGAAAAACCCGTCGCCACCGATTCCCCCGGCTGCCGTCTGTCTTTTGAATACGCCAAAAAAGCCGAGGAAAAAAACCTCAAAGTCGTGGTCGGTCTGCAGCGCCGCTATCAGAAAAACTACCTCGCCGCCAAGGAGCAGGTGAAGGAGGGCCTGATCGGCGATGTTATTTCCGCCCAGTGTTACTGGAACAACCCCGGCATCTGGCTGGTGGACCGCAAACCGGAATGGACCGAGATGTATTACCAGGTCAAAAACTGGTATCACTTCACCTGGGTCGGGGGCGACCACATCCTCGAGCAGCACATCCATAACATCGACGTCATCAATTGGTTCATGGATGACCAGCATCCCGTGGCTGCCCAGGGCATGGGCGGCCGCGAACTCCGCAACGACCGCAAAACCGGCCAGATCTTCGACCACCACTATGTCGAGTTCGCCTACCCCAACGGCGTCATCATGAACAGCCAGTGCCGCCACCAGCCCAACTGCTGGAACCAGGTCAGCGAAACCATCCTCGGCTCAAAAGGCACCCTCTACTTCAGCGATGGCGGCACCCATATCAAGGACCGCAGCGGCAAGACCATCTGGCGCTACCGGAGAGGTGACGACGACGGCAATCCCTATCAAAACGAGCACGACGAACTCTACAAGGCCATCCGCGGGAACAAGACGCTCAACAACGGCTTCTACGGAACCCAGAGCACCTTTACCGCCCTCCTCGGCCGCTACGCCACCTACTCCGGCAAGATGGTGAAGTGGGATGAAGCTCTCGCCTGGGACAACAGTGAACTGCCCGAGAAACTGGACTTCAACACCCCCACCCGCTTCAGTCCTGACCAGGACGGCCTCTACCCGGTGGCCCGCCCTGGCAAGTTCGACCCCTCCAAACCCCTCGGCTACGCCTGACCTGACCTGACCTGTCCTGCCCCGCATTCATCTGGTGAATTGGCTTTTCGGAAAGAGCGTGCCCCCCGCGGGGCACGCTCTTTTTGTTGGCTGTGGCCTGGCTTTACAAGGTTAGGTTCTCTCCCTGTGGCCTGGCTGGCTGGAAATCCTGGCCAGGATCTTAACTATCTTTCACTCGTCATGGGAATTCCTGAATGGTAGGATACCTTAATGGCATTCCGCTCCCCCCCTGCGCTGTTGTGTTTCTTCCTGGTCGGCCCGGTGCCTGAACTCCCGGGGTGACTCATCGATTGCCATGTTTGGCGCGGCGGGCAAGGTGGCCGCATGACGCAGAGGAAAACGCTGGCGGTGGCTTTGATGGCCGGGGGCAAGTCCATGCGGATGGGCCGTGACAAGGCGCGCCTGACCGGAAATGATGGCCGGGAATTATGGCAGGAACGGTTAGAGCTGCTGCGGCAGACGGGGGCAAAGGAAGTGATGATATCCTGCCGTGAGGATCAGGATTACCTGACACAGAGCGGGGTGCGGCTGGTGTATGATCGTTGGCCGGGGGCCGGGCCTCTGGGAGGGATTGTCAGTTGTCTGGATGGGATGGAGGCGGACTACCTGTTGGTGATGGCGGTGGATTTGCCGGGCATGACCTGTGAGGGACTGGCCGCGCTGGTGGCAGCGGCGGGGATTGATCCCATGGGTTGGAGTCCCGCCTTCAGGCGGCTGCAACTGTCGGGCATTGGGGCCAAGGCTTCGGCACCGCCTGAAGGCGGGACTCCAACCGGTGCGGTGTTCCGCAACAAAGGAATTTTGGAACCGCTGGCGGGGGTGTATCCGAAGGCCATGGCAGCCGCCGGGAGACGCCGGCTGGAGGCTGGGGAACTGGACCTGCGCGGTTGGATAGCAGAAGGAGAAGCCGCCGGGCTGATGCAGGTGCTGGAGGCTCCGGATGAATGGTCCGGGCTGTTTGTCAATGTGAACGATCCAGCTGCCTGGGAGAAATGGATGGACAGTGGCCTTGCGTAAGAAGTGGCATGGGTGTGCCGCAGGCCACCCGTGAGCAGCGGTCCAAAGGCAACTTTTTCGTTGGGTGGTGTCCTCGAAAGAACAAGGTGGTCGGGGACCGAAACCCGCTGCCCAGGTAGCGAATGGTAAAAAACAAAGCCGCCGCACCCGGGTGGCCTGCCGCAGAGGTGCTAGGTTTTCGACTGCAGGTTCCTCCGCCAGACGGTGCCGAGGGCCACACTCCATTGGAATTTGCGGGCGTGTTCCCGGATCAGGAATGGAAGGTCTTTTTGCTGCACCATGGTGAAGTCAGGCGACAGGATTTCCTTGAGCCATTCGAAGGTGGTGCCGGTGGGCCAGCGGTCGGGCGGGGTGAAATCTGCGAGCCAGGTGCAGGGAGTGGTGAGCAGCAGGTGGCCGCCCGGATTGAGCAGCGAGGGGAGTCGGGAAAGAAAGCGCAGGGGTTCGGTGAGGCGGCAGACCAGATTGGCCGCGTGCACGAGATCAAAGGTGCCCAGTGTCACGGGCAAAGCCATGGCATCTCCCTGCTGGAAGGTGATGCGCTCCGGATGAACCCCGTCGGGGAGAAAGGCCGTCAGGGGTTCGGTGTGGTGGCCTTCCCGAATGATTTGATAGTCGAGCCGGCCCTCGGATTGGATAGTCCGGGCGGCCTTGATGAAGGCGTGGGAATAGTCGATCCCCAGAACTTCCTGACAAATTTTGGACAACTCGAAGGCGGAGCGGCCGGTGGCGCAACCGAGGTCGAGGGCGCGGGCGCGGGCAGGCTGGATGGCGGGGGGAATCAGTTGCTCCACCGTGCGGACGGGGAAGCGGAGCGCGCTGACCGGTCCGGAATCCCATGGCAGGATTTCATGATCCTGACCATAGTGGAACAGGAGGTATTCATCGACGAGCCGCTGGGTTTCGTAGAGGTTGGCCATGGAGTTGAAAAATAAAGCGGGATGAAGCCGCGCGCCTCATCCCGCCCCCGTTTCCGGGTTTTGGGGCCGCAGCTAATCGGCCGCCAAAGCATTCAGGAGATATTCCGCCGGGCGGAAGTTCTCGATCAGGATTTCGTTCTGTTCACCACGCTTCATGCGGACCTGGAGAATGTTGAAATTGGGCGTTTTGTGAGGGGCGAAAAGGATGTCGTCGTGAGTGGCATTTTTGTGCTGCTTGAAGAGATCCGGGGTGATGTGGCCGCCGAGATGGTCGTCGCGGCCGGTGGCGAGGTGGCAGGTGCCGAGAACCTTCTCGTCCTGGATGTCGGCATAACTGATCGGAAGGACCTGGGTGCCAAAGCCGAGTTCCCCCAGGACGCCGGTCATGGGGTCATTTTCCAGTTTGGCATTGTGGGCGGCGATGGTGTCAGGATTGCCCTCAATCAGGTCTGATCTGGTGATCCGTCCTCCGGTGACGGTAAGACGGCCAAGGGTGCCGTCTTCGTATTTCATGGGGAAGATCCCCTCGGCACCGGTGGGGACAAAATAGACTTCGCCGGCGGGAAGATTGGCAATGTCAGGCTGGGTGCCGCGGCAAAGACCGTGGGACTTCTGGGCCTCCTGCCCGCCCAGTTCCAGTTTGGCGGTCAGAATTTCGCCGGTCTCCAGCTGGAAATCGATTTCCACTTCGTCGGCGTTGGTCATGGCGAGGCGGAGTTTCTCGGCATCCCGGCTCACTTCCTCGTAATCGACGGCCAGTCCGGAATTGAGAATAACCTCGTTCACGCCGTGAAGCGTGGCACCGCGGAAGTTATACTTTTTGGCCATCGCGGTGAGCGGGGCCGTGGCACTGTAGGTCGAGATACAGAGGATGATATCGTAGTCGGGATAGATATCGGTTTCGAGGCTGAGGCGGTGGCCATCCTTGTCGCAGCAAACGTCCGTGAGGTCAAGGTTGCTGCCGTAGGTCATTTCATAGGCAAACATCTCCCCGCCGGTCATGCCGAGGCTGGCCATGACGCCATCGCGGTGCAGGCCCTGATAGAAATGTTCCTCGGCACGGCTTTGAATAGCAAATGCGGGGTCCTGCAGAAAAGCAAATTCCTTCATCAGGGAAATGTCAGGAAGATCAATCAGAATGCACACTTTGCGGCCCTCGGTTGGAGTGAAAACGGTGCGGAGGAGGCGCTCGAGGCAAAATGGGGGAAAGATGCGGGAGGCGGCATCGGGAAGCGGCGGGGCAGCGGGGGCGGGGCTCATGGAGTCAGGGCGGCGTGGAGGTGAGGTCGGTTTCATGGAATCAACGCATCATCGCAGGATCAGGATGAGGTGCGAAACGGAAAAAGTGCCCGGAGTGAGCTGGGCGCTTGCCGGGGGGGAATTTGTTGGCCTAGTTCCAGAATCATGAAAAAACTCCTTCTGCTGATTTCCGTTCCCGGAATGCTTTGCCAATGTGAAACGGTAACCAGTCCTTCGGATGTCCGTCCTTCCCTGACGGATTCCGGGTTGTCCCCGTCAGAACGGGTGCGGGCTGAGCAAAACAGACCACTTTCCGCCGATCCCACCGATCCTCTCCACAAAGTGCGGGCGGCCGATGGAGCGGTGGGAGTGAGTGTCCTGCAGTTCTGAGAACTCCGCTGGGTTACCGGATGGCCGGATCCCGGCGCTGCCATCGGGCACCCTGGATTTTTTTGCCGGCGTCGATCCATTGTTGTTCAAAGTCGGTGACGGGATAGAATTCATCCGGTCCTTGCCAGGGCAGACGGGTGAACAAGGGGGAAGCATCCACAATTTCAGTGGCTTCCGTGTAGTAATCTTCGTGATCGGTCTTGAAGAGGAACTGTCCGGCTGGAGCGAGGGCGCGGTGGATTCCCGCGAGGTTTTCCGGAGCCACAAAGCGGTGGAAGGCGTGCCGTTTTTTGGGCCATGGATCCGGGAAGAGCAGGTGAATGCGCGAGGCACAACCCGCAGGGAGGAGCCATGCCAGGGTGTAGGCGCTTTCCAGATGGATGACGCGGACATTGGTCAGGCCTTCCCTGACAGCGCGGCGGCAGATTTTACGGATGCGGCCGCTGAGGCGCTCAATGCCAAGGAAGTCCCGTTCTGGATGGTGCGACGCCATCTGCAGCAGGAAGGTGCCGTCGCCACAGCCCACATCCAATTCCAGCGGGCGGGAGGCATCCGGAAACAAAGCCCCGGGAGGCAGTTCAGCGAAATAATCCGCCGGGATGAATTCCACAGCGGCAGGGGTGGGCAGGGACATGCCACTCTACTGGGACTTTGCGCCTGCGGGGGCAGATGGAGCGGGAGCCTGAGCTGCAGGAGCCGGGGCTTGCCGGGAAAAGGTCACCGTCAGGGCAATAAAAGCCGGGGCCGTCCGGTATTCTTCGTTGAGGTTTTTGGTGGGTTTTGCCGGGTCGGCTGGTCCGGCGGTAATGTGGAGCGGGATGGCAGTATCCAGTGGCAGGGGTTCCCGGCTTTGTTGTTTCGTCCAGGTTTGAAGAGTTTCTCCCGCTTTCAGGTTGGCGAAGGGATTCATGTCCCTGTAAAAGAAACCGGTATTGCCGAATTTCACATTCATTTCGATCACGTCCTTGACCTGTTTGGCGTTGTTCCCGCCCGTGCGCAGTTGCATCTGGCCGAAGTCCTTTTTCACATATTGGATCTGGTATTCCTGGGCGGGGTCCGGGGAACTATGCTCCAAGGCCCGGGCTTCAGGGGAGCCCGGCTGTTTCCAGGTCAGACGCAGCGTGGCGTAGACGGGGGTGTCGAACTTCGCTTCAAATTTATCCAGCTCGATGCCCAGTTCCCGGGCAAGATCCTCGGTGGTTGCCGGAATTTTTTCAAGGCTCCCAGCGGTCAGCAAGGGAGCAGCCGAGATGAATACGGCAGTGCAAAGGGAAAGAGAGAGACCATTAAACCGGGCGGGGGGTGTCATAAGGGGGGACGTAATATCCGAATCGGGCAGGACTGCCAGGGAGAAATCCAAAAGCTGGCTGGAAGGATGGCCGCCAGAATCAGAGGGAAAGTTCGGATGGACCGTCCGATCCCCCGGGCAGCAGGAGATGGCCGGTCAGGGCCTCCACATGGTGCAGCAATTCACCGAGGGCAGCCTTTTGGGCATCGGTGGGGTGATGCCCATCCTTCCCAATCAGGGTTATTTCGATCACATCCCCGGACGGCGGAAATTTTGCGGACAAAGCCGTGATTTCTCCATCACCGGAACGGGAACCATTGCCGATCACAAAGTGCGCGGATTGACCGGAGCGGGAAGTGCTATTCCATGGTCCGGCCACCAGCGCGGCGTTGCCGCGGGGGTCTCCGCTCCAAACCAGCCGAACATGGAGCGGTTGCGGGGTCCGGGCCGCGACGGCCAATTGCTGGCGAAGGGGCCGCCCGAGGAAATTCCATGGCTTGGCGGCCGCCTCCTGCATCGCTGAACGGATTTCCAGCATCGGAGCCTGTGCCGGGGCCGGTGACGTCTTTGCCATGGCTGCGGGCGGAGCCGGAGCATGCAACGCCAGGGTGGGGCGGCGCGTTTCCTCTTGGGCTGGACCAAAAGATTCCGTCCAGTCCAGCCTTGCTCCCGCCACCAAAAGTCGCGAGGCCGGCCTATGAGCTTGATTTTTCCCCTCGCTGGCACCACTCCATGCGCGAACATGACCTATGCCCAACAGCAGCAGCGCCGATCCCACCATCAGCCATACTTGGATTCGAGGATCCCGCAGGTGCTGGAGGAGGCTTTTCAGGAGGGGCAAGAGATGCGGGGGGCGCATGGGAAAAGGTTTATGGTAATACTTAGGACATATTAAATTCCTTGCAAGTTCCGCTTTGATTGATTTTTGCCGCCATGCCGGAAACTTCGACTGTTCTGATCCTTACGGCAGGCTTTGGCGACGGGCATAATTCGGCGGCGCGCAGTCTGGCGGAGGCCTTGGATCAGGAGTCGGGGGGGCGGATCGTAACGGTGGTGGTGGATTTGTTCGAGGATGCGGCGCCAGTGACCGGGGCGTTTTACAAATGGATTTACCGGCAGTTGATCACCTATCTGCCATTCTGCTGGCAGTGCCTGTTCAAGGCCAGCCGGCACGGCAACTTCCATTCCTTGTGGTGGGACCGTTTTGTCGGGGTGGGGCCGGCCTTGCAGCGCCGTCTGAAGCAACACCAGCCGTCCCTGATTGTCCTGACCTATCCGGTCTATCCGTATTTTCTGGAGCAGCAGCCGCCGGCGGTTCCTGTCTTCATGGCTATCACAGACTCCATCACCATCCACCCGATCTGGCTGCAGGGAAAAGTGGACCGGTTGTATGTGACGGATCCCCTGAGCCGCGTGGTGGTCCTCGCCGGGCAGCGCCATCCGGTCCCGGTGGAAGTTTCCGGGTTTCCGGTCGCACCCGGTTTTGCTGCGGCGCCGCGGCGGGACCCGGAAGGGAGAACGGCCGGATGGAGGGTCATGTATTTTGCCACCACGGCCACATCGCATGTTAGGAAAACCCTGGGAGGCCTGCTGGAGCAACTGCCGCAAGGGGTCAGTCTGACCGTGGTGATGGGACGGCATGAATCCCGGTTGACGCCGGTAGTCAACGGATTGTTAGAAGCTTTTCCCCGGCGGGAGGTCCGGCTCCTTGGCTGGACCCGGGAAGTGCCCCGGCTGCTGATGGAGCACGATGTGGTGATCAGCAAGGCCGGCGGGGCCACCGTGCATGAGTGTTTTGCCGCCGGAGTGCCGGTGGTGGTGAACTACATCATTCCCGGGCAGGAGGAGGGAAATGCGGAGTTGCTGGAACGACTTGGCTGCGGTTGCCGTTCGCCTGAGCCCTCGGAAACGGGTGCCCTGCTGGCCGCGCTGATGGCAGATGGCCGGCTGGAAGCCATGAGCATCGCCATGCGCCACCATCGCCGTCCTGACGGAGCCCTGCGGATTGCCCGGGATATCCTGGAACAATTGCGCCTGACACCTTCCTGACGACGTCATGGCGCATGCTGTTTCCCGGCTGGCCAGCTTTTCCCATTCACATTCCCATTTTCATTTCCAATTCCATGTCCAACCCGTCTCCTCTATGGCATCCGGCCCAGGCCGTTCTGTTTGACATCGGCAATGTGCTGCTGAATTTCGACTTTAACCGGGCCGCCGCGGCCATGGCGGCACGCAGCCCGCTGCCGGCCGTCCGGATCCGGGCGGAATTGGATGCATGGCAGCACCGTCATGAAAGCGGTCACATCACTTCAGAGGAATTCAGCGCCGGGGCCCGGGAAGGGATCGGCTTTGCCGGCACGGAGGAGGAGTTCCGGGGCATGTTCTGCGACATCTTCACCCCTAACGAACCGATGTGGGAGTTCGCCCGGAGCCTTTTTGGCCGGGTGCCGGTATATCTTTTTTCCAATATCAGCTTCTGGCATGAGACCTGGATTTTCCGGGAATACCCCGAGTTTAATCAATTTGACGGTGGATTCTATTCCTGGCGGATCGGGGCCATGAAACCGGAACCGGCGTTCTACCGGGCCGCGCTGGACACCCTGCCATTTGCGCCGGAGCACGTGGCCTACCTTGATGACATGCCCTTGAACGTGCAGGGAGGACGGGAAGCCGGATTCCGCAGTTGCCAATATCATCATGGCCAGCATGCCGGGTTCCTTGAGGAGGCGAGGCACTGGTTTCAGGTTCAGGGACGCGGGGAAGCCTGAAGGCGGAGGTAGCCCTTGCCCGTGGACAAGGGCGGACTTTCCACCCGGAAGAAGCCGGGGGTGGTGGCGGCTAACGGCCGTTCCGTCCAAACCGTGAGATCCGGCGAATAAGCGCCCGTGAGCCGCGAGCCGGATACGCCAAGGGCAAGATTGGCAGAGGACTGGCCGAAATCGAGCCGCAGCACATTGCCTGCGGCGGAGACCACGGGCAGATTGGCCTGGCCCGGCACATTTTTGGCATCTGCCGGGTTGGTGCCAAAGTGGAATTCCAGCAGGTTGGTCCAGCCGTCGCCATCGGGATCAGCATTGATTCCCGTGGCCAGTTGTCGGACCGCTCCGCCGAGGGCGGAAAAGTCCTGCTGGGCCATCCAGAGCACTTCCGCCGTTTCCTGGCCGCCATTGAGCAGGGTGATGGTGTTGTTAGGCAGGGCGGCCGGCCACGAGCCAAAAACCGGGCTGAAATCGAGCAGGTTTCCCACCCCGTCGTCTGCGGAAACCACCATGCTCCAAGTGCCCGGCGCAGACTGGTGACTGACAAGGAGCTGCCAGCGGTAGATGCCGTCCTGGGCGGTGCCGGAGATCAATTCGCTGACAAATTCCGGAAAAAAGGTCCCGGCTCCGTCATCAATCCCGATTTCCAGCCGGTTCACCTGGCTGGCGTCCGTGATGCGGCAGGTGCCGCTCAGCACGACATCGCCGGCAAATAGATTGACCGTGGCGAAATCCAGGGTGAATTCCCTCAGTTGCGGGGGCAGCCAGTCCGGACGGGCATTGGTGACGGTGAGGCTGGTGGAACTGCCGGCGGGCAGCGCCGCCGCAGCCGGATTGGCATATCCATAATCCACTCCCGTCACTCCATTGGTCAGGGTCAGGGTAGGGCGGAAGACCCCGGGGGGCGTTCCTTGGGGCAGGGTCACCACCGCCGTCCAGGCAGTGCCATTATGTGTCAGGACGCCGGGACTGAAGCTTGCCGGTTGTCCCAGAGGATCTGTCAGGATAATCCGGACAGGTTGGGTCAGGGGCACGCCGCTGGCCTGGGCGGTGAGGATTACGGTGGCCCCGGTGCCGGTGGTGTCGGCGGACGACGGCGTGATGGTAAACCCCGTCAGGACCGGACCGGGAGTGACGGCTCCGGGATTGACCACTGCAAGGGCGCGCAGCATTCCGGGCAGGGCGGCGCCGTCCTTTCCGCCATAGGCGGGGAAATCATTGGCGAACCCGGTGGTTTGTCCCGCGATGTCCACAAGGATGGGATAGGAACCGGGCGGAAGGCCCGCCGGCAGGGTCCGGGTAAAACGGTAAGTCAGGCCTGACAACAGGACCGGAGGGGAATTGTCCTCCAGCAGCCGCCGTGGTCCATAACCTCCCCATGCGGGAAGACTCTCCGGCGCTTCCAGCCGGAGCGAGAGATCATTTTCGCTTCCGGGAGCATCTGACAGGGCCACATCAAACGTGACCGTGGCGCTGCCGGTGCTCAGGTCCACAGTGGCAGCGGAAGCGGTGAAACTGGTGATCCGGAAGGGGAGCAGGTCCGGATCCGATGGCGCAATATTCAGACTGAAGGTATCGGCTCCGGCATAGGCACTGCCCACTTGAATGTGATAGGTGGTGCCGGCGGTGACAGGGACCACGAGGCTGCTGTCATAATTGCCGGCTTCCACATCAATGTCGTCATCAAAAGCGATCAGGACCAGATTGGCGAGGGTGGTGCCGGTATAGAGGCCAAGGAAGGTATCATGGAGGTCCCCGCCGAGAGTGGTGAAGCTGAAGGTGCCCGTGGTTGGTGCCGTCCATGAATACCACACCGTGGCCGTCAGGTCAGGAAGCGGCCTCGGCTCCCCGTTCTCTGCGGTGGCATCGAAGCTGTCTTCCGCAGGCCGGCTGACGGTGGCGGCATTGCCCAGATTGAGGCGGCTGGCAAACTGGTCATTGGCCGGGGCGAGCGGCGCGGTGATGCCCTCGATCCCGAAAGTGAAGGACCGCTCGGCGGCGGAATCCTGATAGACCTGGATCGCATAGGCCGTGCCGGGAGTGACCAGGTAAAAGGCCTGCGGGCTGAAGGTGTCGAGAAAGCGGGGCTGGACTTCTGTCAGGGAGGCAAGGCTGCTGCCGGTATAAAGGCGCAGCCCGGCAGAGGCCGCGCCAGTGTCCAGATACAGATTGACCCATGTTGTGCCCGCAGCGGGCGTCCAGCGGTACCAGGCAGTGGCCCGCCCGGCAGGGACAAAGGCATTCGGTTCCTGCAGCTCGACCGAGGCATCAAGGAAAGTGCCGGTAGCGGTGCGGGGCAGGCTGGGGGCGAGGACGGGGGCCGCGCTGAAGTTGTCGTTGGCCGGAGGTGCCGGAGCGGTGGTATTGGCGAGGGCAAGATTGAAACCGCCCGGGTCACCATTTTCAGTCACATGAAAATAATAGACCGTCCCCGCCACGGCATTGAATCGGGCAGGGTTGCTGCCAGGCCGCCCTGCGGTGTTGGTTGTCAGGGATAGCAGGCTGGAGCCCTCCCATACCGTGACCCATGGGAGATTATTCGCGGCATTTTGGGTCGAGGTGACGGTCAAGCGTTTCCAGCCGGAGGCGGGAGCGGTCCATTGATACCAGACCGAGCGGTCTGAGTAGGTGTAGATGACCTCACCGGCTTCGTAGGTAGCCTCGACGGTGGTGCCCGTCACGGATAGGGTGGCCGGATTGCCCAGCGGGGTAGCGCTGGCAAAGTCGTCGTTGGGAGGGGGTGCCGCGAGGAGGGCACCGGGGAAAAGCAGCAGACTGACCAGCAATGACCAGGAGAATAAAGGGCGGCGGAGGGGCATGATCAGGCGGGATTGAATACCGGAAGGCAGACGCAGCGGAGGAACGGTATATTCACCGCATGCATCCTTAGCGGAAGGAGTGCCGCGCCGCACCGGAAAAAATCAGAGCCGGCCATGGCCGAGTGAGGGGCCGCCGGGGTCAGGGTGCCGTCCAGACGTCGAGCATCAATTTCAGCGTCAGGGCGAGGACCACCGCCAGAAAGACCGGCCGGATAATGTTCAGGCCATCGCGGATCACCCATCCGGATCCCAGCCGGGCTCCGGCCAACTGGCCGGCAATCATGAAACCGGCTGCGGTCAAATGCACCGACCCCGCCGCAAGGAACCAGGCCAGCGCCCCGAGGTTGCTCGCCAGATTGACGGCTTTGGTAAAACCCGTGGCATGGCGGAGATCCAGTCCCCGGAGTCCGACCAACGCCACCATCCAGAACGAGCCGGTGCCGGGGCCAAAAAATCCATCATAGAATCCCAGCACCAGTCCGGCGGTTAGCGCAAAAGCCAGCGGCGGCATCCGTGCCTTCCCGGGCTTCAGACCAAAACGGCGGTTCAACGCGGTATAAAGGGCCACGGCAGCCAGCAGCCAGGGAATGATCAGACGCAGGATCTCCGGGCTGGTCTGCCCCACCACAAACGCGCCCGCCGCTCCCGACAGCAAGGCCGCGGCCGCTGCCGTGCTGATGCCCGGCGCAGTCAGCAGGCCTGCCCCGGCATACCGTCGCACCGCGAGAGCAGTGCCGCAGGCCGACTGCAGCTTGTTAGTGCCGAGGGCGACCTGCGGGGGCAGGCCTGCCGCCAGCAGGGCAGGCACCGTAATCAGCCCCCCGCCACCCGCGATGGCATCAATGAATCCCCCCGCGAATCCCGCTGCCATCAGCAGTCCGCAGACCAGGGGAGTCAGAGTGGTGGCATCCATGCAGCGGGCTGGTTCGAAATTGGTAGCTCGATTACGGGAATCCTCAAAGGGTTGGTAATGAAAGAATAGGCAGGGGGTGCAGTGGGGAACATGGATAAAACTAAGAACAAGTGGGGCGCAAAGGCAGGTTGATTCCCCGTTCGCATGGTCCCTGTGAGGAAACCGGAGGGGTAAGGCGGGGGGAGGGGTGGGGGGCTGTGCCTGTGGCCGGATTGATAGGTGGCACCACGCGATAGGAAGCCGGCCTAAAATTTTGGCGCAGCTCCGCGGGGGATTGGCCTTCAGGAAGCGCCCCGCACACGCTCAATGACGCTCAACTTCCGGGGATATCCTGCACCCCGATTTTCGCTCCCCCGTGAGGGATATCTTGCAAAACTGCAGGTTTTGCCGCACCGATGAGCAAAAACCGACAGCCCATTCTACCCATTTTGCCCCAATGCCGTATTCCCCCTACACTTTCGTCGGAGACAGCGCGGACCACTTACAGCTGTCCTGAATCCCTAGTTCGCCCAACTTGATGCATCCCGTGCTTTCAGATGTGATCCTAGCCTTTCGCTCTGCACAGGATTTAGCCGTCTCCACGCTTCGAGACCGACTTGGCATCCCACCACCAGAATCGAACCTCGATTGGGCGACCAGATGCTACGGCTTGGGGCTTGGAGAGCTTGGCCAGAGCATCAGCGTGATGATTCGGCCGCACGGATACGGCGTCGAGATGAGGTTTCCTGCCATCTCGATTGATTTCGACTGGGGCGACAGGGGCGAAGGATATGGATTCGATGTTTGGCGGCTTTGGAACCACTGCGAGGTCAACAGGCTGTTTCTGGATTCGATGACTTACGACTTGCTCAAGCTGCGATTTGAGAGGGCAGCTGCGGATTCGGAACTTGTGAAAGACAGGCTTTTACATTATCTCCCGGATGAGCGACGCAGATTTACCCAGCTCGTTTCACAGCCATGACATCGACACCAACCAAAGGGCGCGGCTGGGAAACCCCTACCAGCCCGCTGTTTCGTCCGAGTTTTTCCGTAATTCCAACATCAACCGCCGTTTCGACGCTCGCACTCGCTGGTAGGGTTGCCAGCGCTTAGAAGTCTGGCATAACACTGCTCAAATCTATGAAACGATGCACGATCGGACTACTTTTGTTGTTTAGTGTCACCGCAGGGGGGGAACCATCCTCTGAACAAATAGGTGAAATCCGGCTGCGCGAAATCCTCGGAACTCGGTCCATTCAGAAGGACACGCGACATAATGGACGGCTCACCATGATCGATGTACCCGACGAGTTTCGGTCAAAGATTTACGGCGAGTTTATAGCTGTACTTAATGATCTCCGCGCGCGTAGCACCCGCGATGCGGTCCGTGTGGTGGCTGGCTTACTGGACGATGATCGCTATGTCCGTGAACCCGACAATAACAACACCAACACTTATACGATTGCCGAGGCAGCTGAAGTAGTGCTTTTCAACATTCAGCGGGAAAACCCAAGCGTCGTCCCCGGAGCACCTTCACCAGCTAAGGCCCCAGACCACGGGGACAGAAAAGCTTACGAGGAGTGGTTGAACTCATCGGACCGATTTCAAAGAGCCGCATGGCGAAGGTGGTGGGCAGAAAATAAACAATCCTACGAGCTTGCACCACCGGCAGCACGGCTTCCGAAATAATCACAACAGCGAAGCATGCGCGCATCGATCATTTTAGCCGTTGTCCTTGCCCTTCAAGGCGTTCGCGCCGATGACTTGGATGTGATCGTGGATACCACCGTTGCTGCCGAGAGCCGGGGACAAGCTTACGGCCGGCTTACGTCAGCCCAGTTCGGCGCGATCGCTCCAAAGCTCGCAACGCTTATCGGCAAACATCCCGTTCTTAGCGGTATCGGCTCTCAGACGATGCAACCGTGGTCCGAGGGTCAACTGCGTGAACGTGACCGTATTGGTTCAACCCTGAAGCAGCTCTGGAACCACCACATCGAAACCGCCATAACTCGAAGCGTGCACATTCCCCTGATGCTGGACCTCCTAGAGGATTCCGCTATCGGCGCAGGACGCCATATTGCCTTGAATGAGCTAAGACGAGCCTTTTTCGATCCCCCCCACCCTTCCGTCGATGGCATTCTCAGACGCTTGGACCGTTTGGCCGCGGACCCCAAACAACCCAATCACTTTCGCCGTGACCTTATCACGATCCTCTTCCAGTATGGCGACCCGAACAAATACTTGGCGCTAGCCATGGAACTTTCCTCTGCGGAGGAAACTCCTCACCGACAGGCTGAGGCTTTCCGTTTCATCACGCCCAGAGCACACGTCAGGAATTTAACAGATGCCAACCGAAAGAAATACGTCAGGCACTGCTACCAACTGCTCGAGCAGATCGACGACGGACGCTCCGGCACCGGATACTATCCCGCCATACACATCGGGGAGTTCTTAGGCATTCCGCCAGTGCGAGCAGGTCAGGGATCATTTGCTCCTGACCAGCGGCTTGCGCAGTATCAGGACAAGCACGGACTCGCCGAAAGCTTCTTCCAAGACACCGTCGTCAATGCCCTGAAATGGTGGAA
>JBBQWG010000069.1:0-27407 GCA_038210825.1 Verrucomicrobiales bacterium | reverse complement strand
CGGTCGATTGAGTTCTCCTCACGATGCTCCCCACCCCACCTCGCGGTGACGCAGTTTCGTTTGAGTTATTTACGGTTTTCATGGGTTCGTAATGCCGGGTCTCCCACCCGGCGGGGTGGTGCGGCTCGATGGCGCACGAGCGCCGGCGTCCCGCCGGCTCCGGAGCATCCGCAAAGCCCATGAGCGTGACCAGCCCGCCAGCAACGGAGCGCCCGTCTTCCGCTATTTTAGCACGGCAGATCACCCATGGCAGACCGGCAGCCTGTTATCGTTTGGCGCGGAAGAATCTCCGTCCGGGGCTAACGGTGACTGGGTGGGGACTGGTAGCTGTTGTAAGATCCTGCCAGGAACTCATATCGATGCTGGTCTGGAGCGTCCCTGTGAAGATGATCTGGATACCGCCTGCCGTTTGACTGATGGAGATTGTCGGTCCGGTCGGCGTAGGAGTAGCGCTTGTCAGGTAGTCGACCGCATTCAGGAACAAGCGGCTGCCATCCGGCGTGAGATCAAAAATTCCCGACCCTTCCGCAGTGAGGCCGTTATGTTCCCGGCTGCCGGTGAGAAAGATCAGGCGTGGGCCGCCCAAGGTGTTGCCGGCTGCATTGGCGAGCACCGCGCCAGCTTTCCACTCAGAGATGACAGCACCTCCGGAGGTCGGATCTCCTGCGGTGCCTATCGTGGCCAGAATCAATCCGTCCCCCGCAGGAGCATCGGTATTGACCGAAATGCCGCGCTGGACGGTGCCGTTGAAGGTCTTGATCTCTGCATACGGATTGACGGTGAGGTTTGCCGCATCCAGGGCGATTCCCGCGAAGATCGGGTGGGATGGCTCGCGCACCTCAAGCTGCACCGGTCCGAGGGTGTCGGGAATCGTGTTGCCGAAGGTGAAGCCGAGACGATTGTTCCGGATGATATAGCCATTGAGAATCAGCATTGGTGCGGTGATGCCATTCCAAGCCGCCGTCTCAGGAGGGTCCTGATAGTCTCCGCTTATCACGGAGCGGCTGATGATCACGAGGTCAAAAGCTCCCAGAAATGCTGTATCGGGAGTGCCGGTGGTGCGGACGCGGGTGACTTGATAGCCGTTCGCCTTCAGCAATTCCGTGTAGCCCGCGTCCGGCGCGGTGGTGAAGCCAGCGGTCAATGCGGCGGCAGAAGGCGTTTCCTCCGCGGGGTGGAAACTGACAAAGGCGACGGTCGGAGCCGCAGTAGAGTCGGCCACCTCAATGGCAACGGGGGCCGACGTGGTTGAGGTGCCGATTTCATCAGTGGCCACCGCGCGGATGGAGTAAATGCCTGCGGGCACGTCATTCCATGTGACCGTGAATGGACTTGCCGTGGCCACTCCCACCACGTTTCCGTTGGCGGAAAATTCCACGCGCGAAACATTCAGTCCGAGATCACCGGTGGCAGTGGCGCTGAGCGTGATGTCTGCTCCCGAGGAGAAAGTCTGCCCATTGGTGGGCGCGGTGAGCGATACCACCGGTGGCGCTGACAATCCGTTCCGGGTTTCGGCCGGACCGAAACCGGTAGGGACGAACGAGGCGTCAGTGGTCAGGATGACTTTGTCAATGAAGGAGCCGTCTTCCCGCCGCGCAAGGCCGACGACATGCGCTCCCGCGCTGGGAATTTCCACGGTGAACGGATCCGGTGGATCCTGGGCATCGCTTCTCCAGACGAAATTGGCCTGCGTCGCGAATCCCGTCATGCTGGCTTGGTTTCCACCCGCGCGTTCGACAGGACGGGCACCGTTGAGATGGAACCAAATGGAATCGTCAGTTCCGCTTTCGCCGCTGGCCAGATACCAGACGTAGTAAGTCCCCGCCTGGGAGAACTCAACGTCGTATTCCAGCCTGGTCGCGGATTCACTGCCACCCGCTCCATTAGGCACTACCATGGACACGCCGCCTGATGGAGTGCCGCGGGTCGAGTCAGGCACCCAGAGGCCATCCAGATTGCGGTCAAAGCTTTCCGCTTCAAAGACAATCATGCCGTTTAGCTCGGTGAGCTTTCCTTTGGGGAGAAAGACCGCCGTGCTGCCGGCGGCAATCGTGTTGGGGGTGGCGGCGCTGTCCTGAATGCCACTGACGGAGATGGTGTATTTTGTTCCCACCGTCTGAAGGGCGGTGGTAAGCACCACGGACCTTCCATCCGGCGACGGCGTGGCATCAGTCACGTTAAGACTTCCACCTGCGCTGCTGATCGTATAGTTGGAAATGGCAGAGGCCGATGCACTGGTGATGACCTCGGAAAAACTGAGCAGCACTTCCGTCAGGTTAGGACTTCCCTTGGCGCTTAGCACCTGCGGCGCCGTGGTGTCGGGAGTGACCGTCAGTGTCGCTTCGTTGCTCGCAGCACTGCCCCCCGGCCCGTTAAGAAATACCGAAAACTTCGCCCCGTTATCGGACATCGAGGCCGAGGGAATGGTATATGCCGCGTCAGTCGCGCCGGGGATGTCCGCCCCTCCCCTGCGCCATTGATAGGAGAAAGGCGGAGTGCCGTTGGGCACCACCCGGAATGTGATTGACCCGCGCTCCGGCACCGTGCGATTCTGCGGGTGCTGGACAAAATCCGTGGGCCCATTCGCCCGGTCCGAGGAAAGGTGCTCGCCAGGAATGGGGCCCAATCCATCGATGCTGACCGAGAGATTGTCCCCGCCGGTTCCCTCCTTGGCCAAGGCTTCGATGTAGTAGGGCTGACCCGCCGTCAAGGTGATGGCTGCTCCCCCAAACTGATTCAGGGTCGGCCATTGAGTCCCGACAAACTGCGAAGAGTCCTTGGCGGCCAGGTTGCTGTTTCCGCCACTGACAAAATATTGCCGCGGATTGCTCCAGATCGTCTCCTGGGCGATCAGCTTTTTGTTGGCTGCAGTGGCGTCAGTGCTCAGATAAAGCACGGAGTTGTCGTCGGAGGCGATATAAAAAGTGTATTCGCCCGTGGTGGGCGGATAGAAATAGCCCGTGATCTGGGTGCCGTAGTTGTCCTTCAAGGCCGTCGGCGGCGTCGTAAATATATCCGGCGGATTGGCCTGTGGCCACTCGAAGTAAGCGGGGAAGGCGACAACATCCGGGTTGCCGGGGAACTGCGCACTGGCAGTCAGCGCGGCGACCGCGGTTCCACCGATATTTAAGAACTCCTTTGCGGTAATGACTCCCTGCGGAACCGCTGGAGGGCCACCTTGTGCGGAAAGTGAACTCCCGCTGCAGATGAACAGAGCCGTGACAATGAGATGGGGATGCATTTTCATAAGGCGACCGGCAAGGTGTGCATCGTTTTTGTCACACAAAATTTTTTCGCCGGAAAGCTTTTTTTACACTTCTGCCGCCGCATCCTTCCTTTCCACTCCCCATTCACCCGGCGGAAAAGGGAGAATTGAGTTCGTCGCGATTCGGAGTCAACATCGGGTGGGTCGGGCCCGACCGACTTAAAGAGACACCCCATCAAATCATGAAATCCATCCTGGCACTCGTCGCCTGCATCGCGCTCGCCTGCGGTCAAGCCCTCGCCGACGCGAAACCAAACATCGTCATCATTTTCTGCGATGACCTCGGCTACGGCGACCTTGGCTGTTATGGCTCGCCGGTCATCCGCACGCCGCATCTCGACCGCATGGCGGCGGAGGGTCTGCGGTTCACGGACTTCTATTCCGCCGCCGAGGTCTGCACGCCCAGCCGTGCGGCGTTGCTCACGGGGCGCTATCCAATTCGCAGCGGCATGTGCGGGAACCGCCGTGTGCTTTTTCCCAACTCCAGGGGCGGTCTGCCACCATCGGAAATTACCATCGCCGAGGCGCTGAAAGGTGCGGGCTACGCGACCGCACATATCGGCAAGTGGCACCTCGGCATTCATGAAGGCTCGCGTCCGCTTGATCAGGGCTTTGAGCGCAGCTTCGGCCTGCCCTACTCAAACGACATGGACGGCCGCGCGGAGATTCTGAAGGGCAAAGGCGGCAGCGGTTCGCCAACGCCGCCACACGATGGCTGGAACGTGCCCCTGCTGCGCGACGGCAAGGTCGTCGAACAGCCCGCCGACCAGACGACCCTAACCAAGCGTTACACCGAAGAGGCGGTGCAATTTATCGCGGAGAAAAAAGGCGGGCCGTTCTTCCTCTACTTCGCACATACTTTTCCGCATGTGCCGATGTTTGCCTCGCCCGCCTTCAAAGGCAAAAGCCGCGCGGGCATCTACGGCGACTCCGTGGAGGAGATTGACTGGAGCGTGGGCGAAGTGCTCGCTGCGCTGAAGCAGCACGGCATCGCGGAAAATACGCTTGTCTTTTTCACCAGCGACAACGGTCCGTGGCTCATCATGGGCGACCAGGGCGGCAGCGCCGGACTGCTGCGCGAGGGCAAGGGCAGCACATGGGAAGGCGGGATGCGTGTGCCGGGCATCGCCTGGATGCCGGGCCGCGTGAAGCCAGGCGTCACGAGCGAACTCGCACACACCATGGACCTGCTGCCCACCGCGCTCGCGCTCGCCGGAGCGCCGTTGCCCCAGGGCGTCACGCTCGATGGCACGGACCTCGCGCCTCTGCTCTTCAGCTCGAAGCCGCTGACGGCGCGTCCGTTTTTCTACTACCGCGGCGACCAGCTCTTCGCCTGCCGCCTGGGCGAGTGGAAGGCACACTTCCAGACCCAGAACGGGTACGGCCAGCCAAAAGCCGAGCCGCACGACCCGCCCCTCCTCTTCCATCTCGGACGTGATGCGTCGGAGAAACGCAACCTTGCCGCCAAGCACCCCGATGTGCTCGCACGCATTACCGAAGCCGTGAACGCCCACAAAGCCAGCGTTGTCCCCGGCCCGCCGCAACTGCACTGACCGCCTTTCTCAGGCCATTGCGGACGGCTGGAGCGGGTTGCCTTTCGGATATTTGGCAAGTTTCACCTCCATCAATACTGCTCAAAATGACATTCCCGCTCCCCGCAGCCCTCCAGGTCATGAGGGGGTAAGATAGGTAGGAGTCATGCTTGTCAATCCGGTCGGTTCTGGCATTCAATCGGCGGATCCTCCTGAAACATGCGTTCCAATATCGCCCGCCCTTTCTGCCTGTTCGCTGCGTTGCTGAACCTCTGTCTGCCGCCTGTGCTTCCGGCGGCGGACTATACTGCTGGGAGCGCCGTGCGTCCCGCCGGCCTCGGAGCATCGCACTTGCCGGCCGATTTGCAGCCATGGTTCCGGCCCCCGGCTGAATTTGCGGGCCAGCGGGGTGATTACCGGTCACCGCTGAAATTCTACGATGGCACGGAAGTAAAGACAGCAGCGGACTGGCCGAAGCGCCGGGCCGAATTGCTGGCAAAATGGCACGAGGTGATGGGGCCGTGGCCGGAGGTGCTGACGCATCCAACGTTGGAAATCATGAGCACGACAAAGCGTGAGGATTTTATCCAACATAAAGTCAAGGTGCAGTATGCCGCCACTCAGTTCCACGATGGTTATTTGCTGGTGCCACCCGGGGAGGGGAAGTTTCCGGCGGTGCTGGTGCCCTTCTATGACGCGGAGACCAGTGTGGGGCTGGCAGGCAAACCAAGGCGCGATTTCGCCCGGCAATTGACGAAGCGTGGTTTTGTGACCCTCTCCATCGGGTCACCCGGCGGCAGTGCGTTTCAGCCGGATGTGGCGGGGGCGAGGTGCCAACCGCTGTCCTATCATGCCTATGTTTCGGCCAACTGTGCCAATGCGCTGGCGAACCTGCCGCAGGTGGATGCGAAGCGCATTGGGGTGATGGGACATTCCTACGGCGGCAAGTGGGCGATGTTCTCCGCGTGCCTGAACGAAAAATTTGCCTGCGCGGTGTGGTCGGACCCCGGCATCGCTTTTGACGAAACGCGCCCTAACGTGAACTACTGGGAGCCATGGTATCTGGGCAGGGAAGCCGGGGTGACCCGCCAGCCGGGATTGCCGACGGCGGGGAATCCCCGCACGGGTGCCTACAAAGTGATGGTGGAGCAGGGGATGGATTTGCCGGAGTTTCAGGCGCTCATGGCACCCCGGCCGTTTTTCGTTTCCGGCGGCTCGGAGGATCCACCGGCACGGTGGGTGGCCCTGAATCATTCCATCGATGTTTACCATTTGCTGGGCTTGGAAAACCGGGTGGGCATGTCCAACCGGCCCGGGCACGATCCAACGGAAGAGTCGAACGACCTCATTTTTCGCTTCCTTGAGCATCACCTGATGAGCACGCCCTGACTTTTCTGGAGGGAAGCATCCTAATGTATCCTGCCCAAAGCCGGCGGAAGGCGGGAATCGCGGCAACCTGCGGCAATGCTTCCGCAACCTGACTTTGCCGGTGCCGTAGGACGCTCCAGCTTCCCCGTTTCGCGAGGAGGCAGGAACCGTGGGGGCGTCGGTGGTGATAGGAACATCAGTTTGCCGGGCATTCACCGCAGCCTCCGCGCAGGTAACCACTTACCTGATGTGCCGGGATTTTGATCCCGGAGGGATCAAAGCCATGAGCCGGGGATTGAGCGAAGCGACATCCCCGGACCACGCCGGCCGAATGCCCAGCATCCCGGCAGGGATGCCAGTATCTCCGTCTCCGCACCAGGATTCCCATCGTGGATCTGGCATCCCTGCCGGGATGCGGATTTGCCGTGATCCTGATCCGGTGGTGTCGCTGACGCTCAACCACCGGCTCATGGCTTTGATCCCTCCGGGATCCCATTCCACCTCGGAATGGCAGGTGCGGTCACGCTTGGCGTGGCGGTCGCCGAACCCGGTCTCGTGGGAAAGGGAAATTCAACAGAGTCCGAAGTCGAGCATCTTCTGCTGGCCCCCATTGAACTTGGCGGTGCTGTTCCGGGAAGCCGTGCAATTGGACCCCGGCACACCCCGGCCGGAAGTATACCTCTCATTGGACATCCTGCATTTGGCGGTAGCCAAGCTTTGCCGGGCCAGTCAATTTCTGTCCTTCAATGAGCGGCTGAACCCCTTGGCCCATGCTGAGGCGATGGTGATTTGGGAGCAGCAGTGGAACTTTTGCCCGATCGGGGTGCGATTACTTCAACCGGCTTAAAATGTCCTGCCGTTGGGTTTCCGTCAGGTTGGTGAGATAGGGCACGACCCGGGCGGCGGCTTGTTTGTCTTCCGGAGTTTGGAATTGGCCGAGCCAGTCGAGGACTTCGGGCTGTTTGGAATTGCTGTCAAAAGTAACTAGTTGCTTCAGCGCCATGACCTCGATGGCGGTAGCCCGTTCTGCGGGGTCAGACAGGGCAGCGAGTAGCCAATTCTCGGAGGTAGGCTCATTCCTGAGTTCCGCCGCCCAATGGCGGATCACGGGGAGTTGAACCTCTTCCGGAAGAGCGCGCAGGGCGTCCATCATCGTCTGTGGAGAGTCCGATTTCGCCTGCCACACCACTGCGAATCCCATATACTCCCGGTATTCCATGGGGAGGCTGGGGAGGATTGCCAAGCCTTCCTTGGGATTTTGCTTGATGAAGTTTAGGCAGGCCTGAATACCCGTGAAGTCCCTTTGAGAAGGATAGGTGTTTTCGGAGGCCCACGTCAGGGCGGCGTTCGCGTCTTCCTTCATCCGTGCCCCCAGCGCTGTGAACTGTCCTCCCAACTTCATGATGGTGGGAGGCCATTCGGACAAAATTTCCAACGCTGCGGCAGCGTTTTTGGCGGCAAGGGCAGCGATGCCGGCATTCATCGCTTTGACCCTGACATTGCCTTCAAGATTAGCCTCGGCCCAGCGGAGTTTTTCCTCCGGGTGACGGCGCACTTCATCCGCCATCAGTTCGCCTTCGAGAATGCTTTTCGAGCGAAGATCGGGGCATTCCGCCAAAAGCCGGCGGGCGGCAGCGGGGTCCTTTTTGACCAAGGCTTCCGCTGCTGCTGCCAGCGATTTCCCAGCAAATTTCCAGCAAGCCATGCCGGAGCGGAAGGCAGCTTCCGGATCGGTAGCGGTCAGATTTCGGCACCGTTTCATCAGTCGGGCATCTTCCTGCGTGGAATAAGGAAGGGCAGCATCGGACGACGCACGGTCTATAGTTGGGAATTGACCGCCAGAGGGAGGTGTTGTCGATGAAATGCCGTGAGCGACTGAGCCTTCGGAGGCGGCCACAACAGCAGTTGGATTCACTGTTTTCCAACAAATCATGGAACTGAACGCCAACATGAAGCTGCCGACACCAAAACAGACGGAGCTGACCTTCATGGTGTGACTCCTTCCGCTGGAATAATCTCGTCCCACTTACCCTTGATGACCCGCTGTAGATTCCATGCATCGCGGGCGATTTCTATCAGCTGTTGTTTTTCTGCTTCGGAAAGAGCCGATTCCGCAACGAGCCGGGCCGTGGTTTCATATTCTTCACCCGCCAATCCAGAAACTTTGTGGCGGACATCATCCATCAGATTTTCACCCGGCCCTCGGGAAGCCAGAGACCAACTCAATGCGGAGGCCGGATCCCGCAGGGAAAGGCTATGGCTGAGCACGTTGCCCGCAGAGCGCTTTAGGGGACCTTCAGGTAACGCTGCCACGTAGGCGGAAGCGGCGTGGGTATCTTCCTTGGACCAGCTCTCCAGCAGCCCCCTGACTGCGGCATCCTTTTCGGAGGGATCAGCTAAATGGCTCATCCATTCCATGGCGGCGGACCTGTCCAAGGGGAGCCACTCCTCCATGAGTCGCCATATTCCGAAGTTTCGGTCAGGGCCGGGAGGCAGTTTTTCCACCTCAATCCGCAGGTCCTCCACCCGGTAGTTGTCGCCCAGTAATTGCAGCCATTCCTTGGTTTTTCCGGACTTCCCCCCCGACTGCTGAACAGGTGCCTCTGTGTGGGAGGCGAATTGAATCTGCTTGGATGGGTTGGCTTGATGGATTAATGTTACGCGTTCACCCGCAGGGGAGGGTGCAGGGCTTCGCTCTGGAAGCAGATGCGCACACCACAGGCCGGCCGCCGCAGGTAGAAACCCATGCAGGATGACCGATTTTGCTTTGGAGGAGGAAGTCGGCATGGCATTCAACTAAGTGCGCATCGCTTTGATTCGTTATGTCAAAACCAACAGATTCAGGCAATTCTTTTTTTGGCAGGGACAAGAAAGGAATCAGCAATTTTGTGAAGACGCCATGGGCTCTTACTGGCTGTCGGGCACCCGTAGTCCGGCCCATGCGGGGAGCCCGATCTTGCGTTAGACAATTTCCTGGTTTTCGGGGGCAATCCTCAAATCAGATTCCGGTTCAGAAAGTCCGCGGCAAGCTGGTATCCCTTGGATCCTGGGGGTTTGAACACGAAGCCACCGGATTCCAAGCGGTTGAAAACGTTGCGCACTCTCCGGTAGAAGGTGTCGAACTGCTTGATGTTGAGGGAGGAGCCGTCCTGGTTATACCACAGCGAAAAACTGACCTGCTTGGCACTGACGTGTGGCGATTTTGAGTAGTGATTAAACCGATATACCACTTCCATTGCCTGCTTGGACAGGATGTCCAACGTGTCGAATCCAGGGCCGAACCACTGGCGCAACTCGGGCAGGTGGCTCTTCTTCATCAATTGCCGGTCGGCTACATATATGGGGTAAATGGGGGTGCTGAGGGGGTGCTTTTGGATCAGGCCTGCCTTTTCCAGAGCCCCCAGTGCCGTGTAGTGATTGTTGTCCGGCGTCAGTAGAATGGTGTAGTTGACATTTTCGTTTGCCCATTCCGATTTAATGAGATAGGCCAGCACGCGCTGTTGTTTTTCAGTCAGGGGATTTCCTTGGAGTCGCTCCTCAATGTATCGGTCGTAGGATTGGAGGAGGCGCTTCATTTTGTCGTCAAGGATTTTGCCGGCGCAGACAAAGAGACCAACTTCCTCCGTAAACATCCGGTAGTATGGCAGGTCGATCCGGTTTTCGAGGCACAGGTTGACGAGAGTGGCCATTCCGATGCCTTTGCCTTCCCATTTCCGGTAAACGCGCAGGACATCGGCCAGCTTGGGATTGCGCGGTTTGGCTTCCGGGAGCAGGCGGCGCAGGGGAATGGCGTCATCCGCCGCTTCGATGATGAGATGCTGCCGGAAGGTCCCCGGGTTTTTGATGGCAATGTGATTGCCGGGTTTGATCGAGATGGTGATCTGTTTATTGATGGAGTAGTCGCGGTGGGCGAGGGCGTTGTTGACGGTCTCCCGCAGCAGGGTTTCAGGATATTCCGGTTGGCTGGTGCCGCCCTGCTCCGGACTGATGCCGACTTGGATATTCCGCAGGAGATAGCCGAGGCTGGATTCCATCAGAGGAATGACGTTATCCACATAATCCTGTTTATCCTGTGCGATCTGGTGTGGCACGTCCACATACCCGTGGACATGGCTGCGGAACCCTAGCCGGTCGCCGGGGTGTTTGCCGCAGACGAGCGCACCGAGGACGGTGACCTTGCCGTCATTCAGAAAGGAGCGGCGATGCAAAAAGGGCAGGGCTGAGGCGAGATCGGATTTGAGGGTTTCAACTTCAATGGGTTGGTTGAGGTGGTAGATGAATTGGTGCAATTTCGCCAAATCCAGGTCGTCACCCGTCATGCCGGTCACGGGTTGCAGTTCGCGGGCATGAATGGCCTCTTCCTTGAAGGCCTCCTGGGCATCAATATCCGCCGGACTTATTTTATGGTCGCCGGTCAGGATGCGTTTGTAGGCGTTCCCTTTGAGAAAAACGAAACGCCGGTCGGCGGCCAGTTCATCGACGTAAACGACGGCGACTTTCCCATCCATGAAGGGGAGAAGTTGCATCGGGGGGAAGCAATCAGCCAGATTCTGGAAGATGCCTTTGCGGTCGGTGAACAGGGTAGGTATTTCCTTCAGGTTGGGTTCCGCGTGCTCCTTCCAGCCCTGAAAAATATACCGGCGGTTGGGGCCGGTGCCTTCCTCCTTGATCCCCAGAATCAGGATTCCGCCACGGGTGTTCAGGAAGGCATTGATGCTCTTGTGGCGTTCCAGCCAATCGCCGCCGCTGGAGGGCACTGGTTTGATTTCCAAGCCTTCGGTCTTCAGTTCCTCAAAGCGGTTTTGCCGGATCAAATCCGACAATTTCTGAAGCGTTTGAGTTAAAATTTTCATTCAGGGCGAAGGGATGCTAAATCGCTTTTCCTGTCCTGCATTGGTGAAGTTGGGGCGCGCCGGATTCAACTTCAATAGGCCCGCACGGCCCAGCGGAGTTTGGCGGAGGTGCTGCGGGGGTTGGCGTGTTGTTCGGCCGGGGAAGGACGGATCACGTTATCGGCGATGCTGGACCATGTCTCATCGGCGACACCGGCGGCGAAGGCTTTTTTGACGCGTCGGTCTTCGCCGGAGTGGAAAGTCAGGATGGCGGCGCGGCCGCCGGGATTCAGGCACTGGGGAAGGTGGCGCAGGAGGGTGTCGAGGGCGGTGAATTCCTCGTTTACGGCAATGCGCAGGGCTTGGAAGACGCGGCGGAAAGTGGCTTCGGCTTCTTCCGGATCCGGCGTCAGGGCACGCAGGGCATCAGTTAGGCTGCGGGTGGTGGAAAAGGATTTTCCGGCAAGGGCATCGGCGAGGAGGAAGGCGCGGGGCTCGTCCGCGTTTTCGTGGAGCAGGGCGGCGAGTTTCTGTGGCGTCAGGCTGGCAAGAAGGGCGCTGGCGGGCTGGCCGCGCCCGGGATTCAGGCGCATGTCGAGCGGGCCGCCGGACTTGAAGCTGAAGCCGCGCTCCGGGTTGTCGAGCTGCATGGACGAGACCCCGAGGTCGGCGAGAAGCACATCGACCCCCGTGAGGCCGAGAGCGGCTAGCACCTTGGGCAGGCCGGCGAAGTTGCTGCGATGGACGGTTAGGGTTTCTTCCGGAAAACCCAGAGCCCGCAAGCGGGTTTCGGCCCGGGGCAGCTCCATGGGGTCGACGTCCAGGGCAATGAGGCGGCCGTGGGGCTGGATGGCAGTGAGCAGAGCCGTGGCATGCCCGCCGTAACCGAGGGTCAGGTCTGCGGCGATGTCGCCCGGACGCGGCGCGAGGACTTCCATGATCTCAGGGAGCAGGATCGGGAGGTGGGTGCCCGCCGGGGTCTTGCCGGAGGCAACCACTTTGGCCATGGTAGCCGGATCCTGCCGGTGCTCCTTGTATTTATCTTCGAAGCGGCGCGGGTTTTTGCCGGCATAGCGCTTCCGGCGGGGCGGCCGGGGAGGATCGGTAGAGTCAGGGGAGGGCATCGCGCGGCAGATAGGAATAGAGCAGGGTGGGGCCGTCAATTCACGTTAGCGGAAGGCAGGAGGGACAGGAACGGGGTCAGAGACATCGCCTGACGCCCGGAAAAAACCTGCCAAGTCTGCATGATTTTTTAAAGTTCGTTATATTTCAAATTGGAGCCCCGGGCTTTGTCGGCTGGATAGCGAAGTTCATTGCGTGCCAGTTTGGCCTGCATCTCGTGGGCCAGGTCAAGGCCGAGCTGGTCAGCGAATTCAAACAGCAGGATCGCCACATCCGCCACTTCGTCGGCAATCTCCTCCCGTTTGCGGGCCGCGATTTCGCGGGATTCGTCCGGGGATTTCCAGACAAATGGCTGCAGCAGTTCCCCTGCTTCCGCCACGATAGCGACGGCAAGGTCCTTGGGGCTGTGGAACTGCTGCCAGTCACGGGCATCACGGAAGGCGCGGATTTGGTCGGTAAGTTCTGGAATGGTCATGGGCGGGGTAAGGTGGCATGCGGAAGCATCAAGGACAGCAAGGATAGTCTGGTGCGGGAAACAAGAGGGCATCCAAGGCCGAAGGCCCGGCATGGATCCGGAAATCCCTGCTTTCCAAGCGGGATGCGGCGGGTTTGGTGAAAAGATGCGCATTATCAGTGGAATGGCGGGAGGCATCCCGATTCAAGTGCCCAAGACCCTGCTGCGGCCCACCGCAGACCGGGTGCGTGAGGCGGTGTTCTCCATGCTGGGTGAACGGCCAAAAGGGGCCGCCGTGCTCGATTTGTTTGCGGGCAGCGGATCCTATGGGCTGGAGTGCCTGAGCCGTGGAGCCGCGTCCTGCGTGTTTGTGGAGTCGGACCGCGCGGCCGGACCCGTGATCAGCGCCAACCTCAGGAAAGCCTCTCTCAGCGGTGGGACGGTAGCCACTGCGCCGGTGGAATCGTGGCTTAAGGCCAAAAGTGGCACCTTCGATCTGATTTTCGCTGATCCTCCTTTTTTGAAGCAAAAGGGCGACCGCGATTGGGATGCGATCCTTTTGGCCTCCGAAGATCTGCCCCGCCTGCTGGCACCGGACGGGCTTTTTGTGCTGGAATCCTTCGCCAAATCGGCCCAACCTCCGCCCCCCGGATCCCCGTGGTCCTGTGCCGTGGAACGCCGTTATGGCGATGTCGTGGTCCGCCTGTTTTTCCTCCATCCTGTTGTTGCTGATGCCCCTGCTCCTGGTTCTGCTGATCTATAACCTGCTTTTGCCCTTCGCCCTGTTAGTGCTGCTGCCCGTCAGTGTGCTGAAAATGCGGCGGCGTGGCGGATATGGGTCGAAGTTCTGGCAACGCTTCGGTTTTTTCGACCGGGACACGGCGGCCCGGCTGGAAGCCGTTTCCGGCCGGTGCCGTTGGATGCATGCCGTTAGTGTGGGAGAAGTAAATGTGGCCCGGAAGCTGATCCGGGAACTCCTCAAACAGGAGCCTGACATTCCAGTGGTTCTCTCGGTGACCACTTCCACCGGTTATGCCGTGGCCTGTGATAAAGCCCCGCCGGAGCTGACAGTGATATACTCTCCCGTGGACCTCGCGCTGGTGGTCGGACCGGTGTTCGCGCGGATCCGGCCGGGGCAGTTTATCCTGGTGGAGGCCGAAGTGTGGCCCAATCTGGTGAGGGTGATGCAACGGGCCAGGGTGCCCGTGGTGCTGGTCAATGCCCGGTTGTCCCCGCGGTCGGAACGGCGCTACCGGAGGTTCCGCTGGCTGGTGGGACCGGTGTTCGGCATGCTCGACAAAATTCTCGTGCAGGAACCCGGGGATGTGGCCCGCTGGACAGCCATTGGGGCCAGGGCCGGCGTCGTTCAGGTGACCGGCAGCATTAAGTTCGACCAGTTGGGCCAGGCGGCCTCGTCTCCGGCACGGGTGGCGGACTTCCGGGAATTGTTGAGCCAGGCTTTTGGGGGATCGCTGCCACGGGTGGTCCTGGTGGCCAGCAGCCATGCGGGAGAGGAACAGGCCATCGCGGAAATCTGGCGGGAAATCGGCGGGGAATTTCCGGAGGTCAGGCTTCTGATGGCCCCGCGTCATGCGGAGCGCCGCGCGGAAGTGTTGACCGCGGTGGAGACCGTGGGCCTGTCGGCTGCGCTCCGCTCTGCTCTGCCGGTCGAGTCGGTGCCTGACGTTTTGATCGTGGACTCCACCGGAGAGCTGCGCGATTGGCAGGCTTTGGCGGAAGTGGTCATCATCGGCAAGAGTTTCCTCGCGAAAGGAGGACAGAATCCCGCAGAGGCCATTGCTGCCGGGGTGCCCGTGCTGACCGGTCCGCACATGGAGAATTTTGAGGCCCTGATGAAACTCCTGCAGCAAGCCCGGGGCATCCGGCAGGTGGAGGACTTGTCAGGCCTTGCGGGAGCGCTGCGGGAAGTTCTGTCAGGCCGGAAAAGTGCCTTGGCGATGGCGCAACGCGGCCGCGCGGCCCTTGAGTGCCATGCCGGGGCCACGCAACGGACCGCAGCAGTGCTGACTGAATTGCAGAGGATACCCCGGGAGTGATAGGCTTCCTGCGGTTGGTGTCATTCATTGGTGGGCAGCGGACCGGGGAGGGAAGGGCAGGCTTTTGGGATGCGTTGAAACAAATCTTCCTGCACCGGTTTGTGGCCAATTAGTGGTCATGGACGCTTCAGCCCACGATACGCGGAGCAGGCCTTCTGTCACGTAGTGACAACCTAAATACTGCAGGTCAACCACATGATAGGCCGTGGCGCTGCGGATTACGGTGTCACTATGTGACACGCAGAATACCTGACCGATTTCCGTGGGCTGAAGCCCACGGCTACCATCCTTGACCACTACGTGGTCGAAAACAATGCTGGATGGCGGTGCCGGTGGCGGAGGCATGCTTTCCTGGGCACAGCAGGAGGAGGGGGGATGAATGCTAGGCGAGGATCTCCTTCACGACATTCCCGTGCACGTCCGTGAGGCGGAAATCACGGCCGGCGTGGCGGAAGGTGAGGCGTTCGTGGTCGAGGCCGAGGAGGTGCAGGATGGTGGCATGCATGTCGTGCATGTGGATCTTGCCGGCGATGGCGAGGTGTCCAAATTCATCGGTTTCCCCATAACTGAATCCGGGTTTGACCCCGGCTCCGGCGAGCCATTGGGTAAAGCCCAGCGGGTTGTGGTCGCGGCCGGTGCCATTGTCCTGGGCGTAGGGAGTGCGGCCGAATTCGCTGCCGAACCAAACGAGGGTATCCTCGAGCAGGCCGCGCTGTTTGAGGTCCTGCAGCAGGCCGGCCACTGGTTTGTCCACCGCCATGGCGTGATCCTTGTGTTTGGGCATATTGCCGTGCTGGTCCCATGCCGGGTTGTTGCTGTTGTCCGTGTAGTTGACCTGGATATAACGGACTCCGGATTCCGCGAGACGCCGGGCCATCAGGCACTGGCGGCCGAAATTGTCAGTCGGCTTGTCTCCAATGCCGTAGAGCTGCTGCGTCGCCGCGCTTTCGCCGGCGAGGTCAAGCACATCGGGAGCGTTGTTTTGCAGGCGCCAGGCGAGTTCATACGACTGGATGACGGCCTCCACCGCTTCCTGATGTCCACTGGAGGCGACGCGCTGCAGTTGATCCTGATGCAGTCCCTGAAGCAGGGCGAACTGGCGGTTTCTGGATTCGTTGGAGAGCAGAGGATTGGAGAGGTTCTTGATGGTCGCTTCCGAAGCCGCCAGCCCGGTCCGGCCGAGGGGAGTGCCTTGAAACACCGGCGGGAGAAAGGCGGTGCCGTAGTTGCGCGGGCCGCCGTTGCCAAGGCTGGGGCTGATGGAGACGAAGGAAGGCAGATTGTCATTCCCGGTGCCCAGCCCATAGCTGATCCATGAACCCATGCTGGGGCGGATGAAGTTAGTGGTGCCGGTATGGAGGAAGAGGGTGGCGGGGCCGTGGGCGACGCCTTCGGTGTGCATTCCTTTGACGACACACAGTTCATCCATCCGTTCCGCCAGATGGGGGAAAAGGTCGGAAGCCCAAAGGCCGCTTTGACCGCGCTGACGGAACTCCCAGAGCGACTGCATCACCCGCTGCTCGGCACCTTTGCCGGTTTTGGCCACGGTCCGGGCATCGTCGAAGGAGCGCTTGTTGCCGTTCTCTTTGGCCAGACGGGGTTTGTAATCAAAAGAATCCACCTGACTGACTCCTCCTGCCATGAAGAGGAAGATGACCCGTTTGGCCCGGGCCGGATAATGCCCGGGGCGGCCCGCCAGCGGCGGCCCTGACGCCTGCAGTTGGCTCATCGCCGCGAGCGCAAGGGAGCCAAAACCGCAGGCGGTGGATTTAAGAAGATGGCGGCGGTTGAACATGGGAGCAGGAGGCCAGGTGGAAAATCAGCCAGGGATTAATCCAGAAAACGGAAGTCGGCGGTGGCAAAAAGGGTTTGGATCAGCTGGGACCAGCGGTCCTCCTCGGAGGCGGAGGGGGAGGGGGAGGGCGGCAACGGGGCACTGAGGAACTCGAGGGCTTGGCGGTGTTCGGCGGGGGTGGGCGGGCGTCCCAGCAGGGAGCGCCAGAGCCAATCGATCCGGCGGTGGGGTTCTGCGGATTCAGGATGGAGGCGGGCCAGGCGGGTCGCGGCGGCCCGGCTTTGTTCGATGATGAAGGGATGGTTCAGGAAATACAAGGCTTGGGGAACGATGGTGCCACGGGTGCGTTGCCCGATGGGCCCGTTGATGTCCGCGAAATCAAAGTGTTCAAAGATTTCGAGGCGCCGGTTGCGGAAGGCAGGAGCATACAGGCTGCGGCGCAGGTCGGCGAAGACGTAGGAGTATTCGAGGGTCTGGGCCTCGGTGGAGTTGGCGTCGATCGAGCCGGCCTTCACGTTGGGGCCCAGAAACGTGGTGTCCATGCGGCCGCTAACCGTGAGGATGGCATCGCGCAGCGCGTGGGCATCAAGACGGCGGCGGTTGGCGCGCCACAGCAGACGGTTGTCAGGATCAGTGGCCAACCGGGTGCTCCATGAAGCCTCCGGAGCGGGAAGGCTGGCGAGTTGCCATGTCCGGGTGCGCACGATCCGGCGCACGAGCTTTTTGAGGCTCCATCCGTCTTTGATAAAATCATGGGCAAGAAGATCCAGCAGCAGGGGATGGGTGGGTGGCTCACCGGTAACCCCAAAATTGTCCACCGACCGCACAAGGCCTTCTCCGAAGAGGTGCATCCAGACGCGGTTCACCATGACCCGCGCCGTGAGCGGGTTCTGGGGGTGGGTGATCCACTGGGCGAGTTGGAGGCGTCCGCTTTGGTCAGGAGGAATTGCCGGGATTCCGGGAATGGCCAGCGAGCTGATGAAACCCCGTGGCACTGCGGGGCCAAGATTCCGGATATTGCCGCGGATGTGGACTGCACAATCCGCTGGTGCGGCATCTTCTTCCACCCCCATGGTCTCCGGCTGGAAGGGTGGAGTAGTTTGCAGTTTTTTGATCTCCGCCTGAAGCTGTTTTTGCCGGTCCTGCAACGGCGCTTCGGCGGAGGGGTTTTCCGGATGCGGAGGCGCTGCAGCGAGGGCAGCATTCTCCGGGAGCAATTGCACCGCATCTACAGTCACAATGCCGGCAGTCCCTTCATTGGAAATCAGAATAAAGCCGGCCCCGTCTTTTTCGAAGCGGAAGGTTCCGAGGGAAACGAAGCGGCCTTCAAGGGGCGGGGTGATGGACTGGTCAAAGGTTAGATCCTCCTCGCCATCGGCGTGAAGCAGATGCACGGGAACCTTTTTGGCGCGGTTAGGGGATGGGGCATAGGAAAGGCGCACTTCGTAGCGGCCAGTTTCCGGGATCTGCGGGAGAAACGTCGCGGTGCAGGTTCCTTTGGCAGCCCCCTCATCATGCACATAGCCTTTGCCCACATGGCCTGGAAAGTAGGTGGAAGGTTTCCATGGCCCCACCAGGGTGGCGGCGGAATCATCCACCACAATTCCAGGCAGATCCTTGGCTTGGACGGGCTGGCCGGCCGGCCCGGGTCCTGTTTGTGCTGACCGCTTCTTAATCAGGGCAGTCGTCTGTTTGAGTTCCGTCTGGAGGCTGGCAAGCTGCTGTTCCTTTTGGTGCAGGGCTTTTTCCAGGGCCGGATCCGAAGGGAGCGGACGGTCGATCCAGTGGGCCACGTTGCTGGTGTAATCCCGCAGGGTGCGGGTGCTCCGGAAGATGCCGGCGAGGGCATAATAGTCGCGGGTGGTGACTGGATCGAACTTGTGGTCATGGCAGCGGGCACAGCCGATGGTCATGCCCATGAAGGAGCGGCCAATGGTCTCCAGCTGCTCGTCGATAATATCCATCCGCAGCACGCCTTTATCCTGTTCCTCATAGTTGGTAGGGCCGAGGGCCAGGAATGCGGTGGCGCTCAATTGCCGCGCCCGGTCAGCGCCGGATGGCGCGTCCAGCAGGTCTCCGGCAAGATGTTCCCGGATCATTTGATCCACCGGCACGCCATGGTGGATGGACTTGATCACGTAATCCCGGAAACGCCATGCGTCCTTGAAGGGCAGGGTGCGGCCTCCTCCGGAACTTTCGGCAAACCGGGTGATATCGAGCCAGTGCTGGCCCCATCGTTCCGCAAAAGCCTCACTGCCGATCAAGCGGTCCACAAGGGTGTCATAGGATTCCGGGCCTAACGCCGTGAGATCCCCGGCACCCGGGGGCAGGCCCGTCAGATCAAAAAACAACCGCCGCACGAGGACCTCCGGGGGCGCATCCTGGATGGGGGCCAGTTCCGCCTCTTCCAGCACGGCGAGAATGTGGTGATCAATAGGATCCCGGGGCCATGTCACCTGCTTGACGGAGGGCTGGGGTGGAGCCGCCAGCGGCTGGAAGGACCACAGGGCCCCAGCCGGCAGGGTCTTGCCGTTGGTGGGCCCGTTGGCGGCATCGCCGGGGACCTCCGATCTGGGATCAAAAGCGCCGGAGGCTATCCATTCCTGCAGGATGGTGGTTTGGGCTGCCGAAAGTTTTTTCCGGGGAGGCATCTTGAGGTCCCGGTCCTCATAGGAAACCGCACGCAGGAGAAGACTCCCAGCCGGATCGCCGGGTTTCAATGCCGGTCCGGAGTCGCCTCCCGTTTCCCATCCCGCCTGGTGATCAAGGCGGAGACCTCCCTTGATTTTGTGCTCCGCGCTGTGGCACTCATAACAATGCCCGATGAGGAGGGGCCGGACTTTGTCCTCAAAAAATTCCAGGGCGGGCGATGCTCCAGCCGGTCCCCCGGCCGCGAGAAAGCAGGCCATCAGAAAACTCAGTCGCATCATAACCATCAGGAGAAAAAGGGAGGATCGATTGCGGAACGGCTTCAGGGTGCGGGGTCTTTCATCCTGCTTTCACGCCCTGAATTTGACTAGCTGAAATTATGGAGCCATGGGATGGATGGTTTCCGAAGCCGTCCGGAGCGGAATCAGGGGTGGGCGGTCAGACTGGCCAGGGTTTGCCATGGCAAACCGTGGGCCTCCGCCACCGGCTGGCAGGTCAGGTGGCCGTCGTGGCAATTGACGCCACCCACGAGTTCCGGCCGGAGTTGGCAGGCTTCAGCGAGACCGCGCTCGGCAATCAGATGGACATACCGGTGGGTGACATTGGTCAGGGCCTGGGTGGCAGTGCGGCTGTAGGCCCCCGGCATGTTGGCCACGCAGTAGTGAATCACCCCTTCCTCGACATAGGTAGGGTTGTCGTGGGTGGTGGGACGGGTGGTTTCAGCGCATCCTCCCTGGTCTACCGCGATGTCCACCAGCACACTGCCTGACGGCATGAGGCGGAGCATTTCCCGGGTAATCAGTTTGGGGGCCTTGGCACCGGGAACCAGAACCGCCCCGATAATCAGATCCGTTTGGGGCAGCAGGGTGGAAAGACTGGCTTCGCTGGAATACAGGGTGTGGGCTGTGTGCATGGTGATGTCGAGATAACGCATCCTTTCCATGTCTACTTCGAGGATGGTGACGTCGGCCCCCAGGCCCGTGGCCATCCGGGCGGCGTTGATGCCGGCGGTCCCGCCGCCGAGAACGACCACTTTGCCAGGCAGCACGCCGGGCACCCCGCCCAGCAGGACCCCGCGTCCGCCCTGGTGCCGGGCCAGATGATAGGCTCCGACAAAAACCGACATGGAGCCGGCAATTTCACTCATGGGTTCAAGCAGCGGCAGCCGGTGGTTCAGTTCCACGGTTTCATAGGCGATGGCGGTGCACCCGGTGGCCGTCAGCGAAGTGGTTAGTTCCCGGGAGGCGGCAAGGTGGAGATAGGTGAAAAGCGTTTGTCCGGACCGGAGCATGGCCACTTCGGCCGGCTGGGGTTCCTTGACCTTGACGATCAGTTCGGCTTCCGCGAAGACGGTGGCGGCCTGATCCACAATACGGCAGCCGGCCTGTCCGTATTCAGTGGTGAGAAATCCCGAACCAAGGCCGGCATCGCGCTCGACCAGCACCGTGTGTCCGTTTTTGACCAATTGCCAGGTGGCAGATGGCGTGAGGGCCACGCGGTGTTCCTGGGCTTTGATTTCGCGGGGGACGCCGATGATGGACTGTTTCATGCGCGGCGAGCATAGCACAGACCGCCCGCCCGGACAGGGCGCAAACTGCTATTTTCCTGCCGGGGACGGGCCGCCCGGGCCGTTCGTCAGAAAAGCTAGTCGATGGGCGGATTTTTCCACCAGTCGGCCGGTTTTTCCCATGAGGGAGCCATCGGTTCGGGGGTGAAGGTGGCCGGGGAACGCCGCAGGTGTTCCTTGAGTTCCGCCAGCAGTTTTTGTTCCGGAGTGATCCGGCGGAACTGTCGGTAGATGCCCCAGCCGCAGGCTCCCACCATGCCGAGGGTCAGGCCGAGGACTCCGAGGAGCGACCATGCCAGGGTATCACTGTTTGCAATGTGGTCAGGATTGACATTGAGACGCCATCCGGGCAGCCCGGCATGGGCCGGAAGCGGGAATATCAACAGGCAAAGAAGGGGAATGCCGCGCCAAACGGCACCACGGAAGGGGGGCTTCATTACGGTGGGGACGGGGAAGAATGAAATGGCGCGGACCATCAGCAGAGTCCGTTCCCAAGCAGGATTTGCAAGCCGCTTTCCGCAGGGAAACGCGGGAATGGGGCAGGACCTGCCGAAACCGGGTCAGGGTTCTGCCGTGCCGCGAAACGGCGGGGCCGCGCCCTTGAACCGCAGGGGAATTGCGCGATAGACCGGGTGACGGCATGGCCGAGCTGCTGTGTCCTGACCTATTTTGTTGAACCCCTATGAACCGACGCCATTTTCTGACGATCACTGTCCCTTGCCTCCTGCCTGCCTGCCAAACCCCCAAGCCCGCTCCGGCCCGCCCGGTGCTGCCACCCCCGCCGGTGACCGGTCAGATCTTCCGTCCTGGCGCGGTGCCCCGCCGGCTGCCGCCGGGCATTCCGGTGAGTTTTTCCTCGGCTATGGTCCAGGGGCCCTACCTTGCCATGACCTTTGATGACGGACCGCATGCCAGCCATACCCCGCGGTTGCTCGACATGCTGGACCGCTGGCAGATCAAGGCCACCTTTTATGTGATCGGCAAAAATGTGGCCAGCCATCCCGGGATTGCCCGCCGCATCGTGGCCAGCGGCCATGAAATTGCCAATCACAGCTGGAGCCATCCCGCGTTGTCGAAACTGTCTTCCGGCGCGGTGCGCACGGAACTTCGCCGGACCCATGATGCCATCGTCAATGCATGTGGCGTGGCCCCGCTGAATTACCGCCCGCCCTACGGGGCCATCACGGCCGCGCAAAAACAGTGGATTGCCCGGGAGTTTGGTTATCCCACCATCATGTGGAGTGTGGATCCTAACGACTGGCGGGACCGCAATGCGGCCCTTGTTTCCAGCCGGCTCAAGGCGGGAGCCCGGTCAGGGTCCATCATGCTGGCCCATGATATCCATGCCTCCACCATCAATGCGATGCCGGCCACCCTGCCGGTCCTCGCGGGACGGGGGCTGCGTTTTGTCACCGTATCCCAACTGATCACCCTTTCGGCAGGGGCGCAGACGTTGCCGCCGCCGATGTTGGGTTAGGCGGCCTCTGTCAGGGAGTCCGGTTCCACCATTCCAGCAATTGTTGCCTTGCCCGGTAGAGACGGCCTTCGAGGGCGCGGGGGGAACACTTGAGAATGGCGGCAGCCTCCTTGCCGGACAAACCTTCGAGGGCGCAGAGAATCAACGGGGCCCGGGCGGCATCCGGCAGCAGGGAAAGGCCCAGTTGCAGCTTTTCCAGATCTCCCTGCCGGGATGCGGCCTGATCCGGAGCGAGGTGCGGACAGGACGGGGCCTCGGCCATACCGGCGAGGGGGATGGTGGCCCGGCGCTGGCGGCTGGCCTTGGATTTGGCTCGGTCGCGGCACTGGTTCAGGGCTATCTGATAGAGCCAGGTGGCCAGTTTGCCTCCGGGCTGCCATGCCGGCAGGGCCTGCCAGGCTTTGAGAAAGGTGTCCTGACAGGCCTCGCGGGCGTCGTCCTCACAGCGCAGCCACCGCAGACAGAGCCGGTGAATTACCTGTTGGTGGGCTTCCACGAGGCTGCGGAAGGCCGCCGTATCCCCGTCCTGGGCACGCCGGACCCAGCGGCTTTCCTGGGTATCCGGGATGGCCAGATTCCCATGGGGATCCCCGGCAGCCAGCGTTGCCGCATTCAGCAGGAGCGCCTCAAGGGGCCGGTTGGAGGAGCAGGCTGTCATGGGTCCAGGCGGCCAGCTTTTCAGCCTGCGCAGGGGTGAGGTGTTGTTTCATTTCGAGAAAGTGCCGGAGGGTGGCTTGCTGGAGCCGGCCCTGCGAGGCGTTCAGTTTTTCCTGGGTGGACAGAATGGATTCGGGAGGGGCAAAATCGCGGACTGCACGGGCGAGTTCGCTGCCCAACTGGCGGATTTCCTGACGCAGTTGGAGGCGCTCTTTTTCATAGGCCGTTTCCAAGGGATCCAGGAGGGCATGCTGGGCGGGGCTGATTTCAAGATGTTGATGCATCCATTCATGCAGGGATAACCCGGCAGAAGCCGGCATGGATGCAGCAGATCCGGGTTTTTGTGGCGAAACCCGGTGATTGACTGCAAGGGCCGTCAGGGCGGCCACGGCAACGGTGGCGATGAGCCACAATATGATATTGCTGCGCGGGGTCATGGGGAGGGGGCCACGGGTCCCGGTTCGACAGCTTGGAACAAGGTCATGGGGGGAGGGGGCGGCAGGTCCACCGCCGGCCGGGGATGGCGATACAGGCTGATGGCGGCTGCGGTAGTCAGGCCCAGAAATCCAGCCACTACCAGAATCCGCCGGCTGGGGAGGCTGCCCGGAATCACAAAGCGCACCCGCGGGAGTTTGGTCAGGATAGTGTCTGCAAATTCTGTGTTCCCGCCTGAGGGACGAGGGGGGACCGGTGCCTTGCGCAGCAGGCGGTTGAGTTCGCGGTCGTTCATGGCAGGAAGACCGGCCACCCCGGCGCGGTTACATCAGGGCAAAGGATACCAGCAGCAGCACCCCAAGTCCAAACAGGAATGCATATCCCTGGATATTGCCCACCTGCAGGCGGCGGAGCAGGTTGCCGGTGCCGGCAGCGAGACCGGAGGAACCCCTCACCCCCAGTCCATCAATCAGAATGCCATCGATGAGTTGGAGAACCTGGGCAACTCCGTCCTGCAGGACCTTGATACCCTTGGTGTAGATTTCATCAAAATAAAATTTGTTGGCGAAGAGTTTGGCGGGTGGTTTCCCGGCGAGGGGATCGCTATCCTTGCCGGCGTAGGTTTTCCAGCCGAGGAAAACCCCGCCTGCCAGGGCGGCGAGGGAAACAAAGAAGGTGAGACCGATCATGCTGCCTTCATGCACGGGCATGTATTCGCCCAGGACTGTGCCGCCGAAGAAATGGAAGCCGGCAATGAGCGAGGGCACGGCCAGCACCACCAAAGGAAGCAGCATGAGGAGCGGCACTTCGTGGGCATGGTCGGCTCCATGGGCCCGGGCTTTGCCAAGGAATGCCACCACTACCAGGCGGGTCATGTAGAAGGCGGTCAGGAAAGCGGTGCCGGCTCCAATCAGGAAGAGGAGTTTATTCTGGTGCAGGGCGGCCTCCAAAATAGCCTCCTTGGAATAAAATCCGGAGGTTACAAAAGGAACCGCCATGAGGGCAGCGGTGCCAATGGCAAACGTCAGGAAGGTGATCGGCATTTTGGACTTCAGGCCGCCCATTTTCCAGATGTCCTGCTCGTGGTGGCAGGCATAGATGATCGCGCCGGAGCCGAGGAAGAGGAGCGCCTTGAAGAAGGCATGGGTGAAAAGATGAAACATGGAGGCCTGGGCGGCTCCCAGCCCGACGGCCATGACCATATAGCCAAGCTGGGACAACGTGGAATAGGCGAGGATCCGCTTGATGTCATTTTGCTGGGTGGCCATCAAGGCGGCCATAAGGGCGGTGAGGCCGCCAATCCAGGCGACGACCACGCCGGCGGTTACGGAAGCGGCGATGAGGAAGGATACTTTGACCATCAGATACACCCCGGCGGCCACCATGGTGGCGGCATGAATCAGGGCGGAGACGGGCGTTGGGCCTTCCATGGCGTCCGGCAGCCAGACATGCAGGGGGAACTGGGCGCTCTTTCCGATGGTGCCGCAGAAAATGCAGAGGGTGGCGGCAGTCAGCAGGCTTCCCGACAAAAGACCGGCGTCGATGCCGGCTTTCACTCCATCAAAACTGAGGGATTTGGTGGCGGCCCAGAGCAGGAGGATCCCAATCATAAAACCGAAGTCCCCGATGCGGTTCGTCAGGAAAGCCTTTTTGGCAGCTTCGGCGGCGCTGTTTTTGGTATACCAGTGGCCAATCAGAATATAGGAGCTGACGCCGACCAGTTCCCAGAAGATAAACATCATGGGGAAATTGTCTGCGAAGACAATGCCCGTCATGGAGAAGAGGAAGAGCGACAAGCCAGCGAAGTAGCGGGCTTTGCCATCGTCATCCTTCATGTAACCAAGGGAGAAGATATGAACAAGGAGTCCGATGGTGGTGACCACGATCATCATCCCCTTGCTCAGCGCATCGAGCTTCAGGGTAATATCCAGACTGAAGGTGTCGCTGATCCTGATCCAGGAACCGACCACTTCCGTCCCGTTGGAGGCCTCGCCCTTGAAGAGCAGTGCGAGACTGAGGGCGAAAGTGACGGCGACCCCTGCCGTCGAAAGCAGCGCGCTGAGGGTAGCGCTGCGTTTCAGACCCAACAGGATGGCCACCGCGATGAGCAGCGGGAGAAAGAGGATAATGGCGGCGTGGGACATGGGGAAAAGTTTTCAGTTTTCAGTTTCCAGTTTTCAGTGCCCAGGAAGTTAGCGGAGTGAAAGACCCGGCAGCACTTTTCTGAAAACTGAAAACTGAAATACTGAAAACTCTCTAAGCTAATGTTTCATGGCGTCGATATCGTCCACGTGGACGGTGCGGCGGGCCCGGAAGAGGGCGATGATGATGGCCAGTCCAACCGCGACTTCGGCGGCGGCGACGGTGATGATGAGGAAGACCATCATCTGGCCATTGTAGTCAGGAAGGCCGTTGGCAGGGCTGAAGCGGCTGAAAGCCACGAGGCTGAGGCTGGCGGCGCTCAGCATCATCTCGAGGCACATGAAGATCACGATGATATTCCGGCGCAGGACTACGCCTGCGAGCCCAATGGCAAACAGCAGGCCGCTGACAAGAAGGTAATCGTTCAGAGTGATCATGGAGGGTGCAGGAGTTCTCGGGCGGGCCACGGATGGCACGGATTCAACGGATGGGCACGGATTAGTCGGAGAAAGGGGGCGGTGGAGACTGAAATGTCCGGATAAAGAGGAAAATCGCTTATTTTATAATTGGTGTTACCCGTTTAATCCGTGCCATCCGTGGCCCGTGCGCTTTCATGGCGGTGGCAGGGTGGCCGGCAGAGGTTCTGTGGGCAAGGCGGCGGTTTTGTCCTCGCGTCGGCTGATCACGATGACGCCGACGGTGGCCACCAGCAGCAGGACTCCGACGATTTGGAGGTGGAAATTGTATTTGGTGAAGAGGGTTTCGCCGATGAGTTTGACGTCCGGGAGTTTTCCTTCCGCCAGTTCGCGGTCGATGGTCGGGGTGTGGATGCCGGCGGCTTCCCGGGCCGCGATGGCGGCCGGGAGGTCGAGGGGCACAGAGTTCATATTGCGTTTTCCTGCGGGAAAATCACTGAGGACAGTAGCCAACTGCAGAGTGAAAGCGATGACCAGGAGGCTGCCTCCGACAACCGCGGGCAGATTGAACTTGCGGCGCTGCTCCTCTTTGATGTCGAGCAGCATGATGATGAACAGGAACAGCACCATCACCGCTCCGGCATAAACCAGCACCTGCACGATGCCGATAAAAAATGCCCCGAGCGAGACAAACAGCGCGGCCAGTCCGAGAAAGGACATGGCCAGCGAGAGGGCGCTGGAGACCGGATTTCGCAGCACCACCACCAGAATGCCGAAGCCCAGCATGATGGCGGAGAAAAGGTAAAAGAGGAAAGTGGGCATGGTGGGGAAAGTTTTCAGTTATTCAGTTTTCAGTTTTCAGAAGGCTGGAGGGGCGGTGCGGTTTCAATTCGGAGGCTGAAAACTGAAACACTGAAAACTGAAAACTTCCTATCCTATTTGAGCGGGTTCCATTTATTGACGAGGCCCTCGCGGACACCGCCGAGTTCGTAGAGGCGCTCTTTGTCGTGGACCATTTCCGCGCGGGTGGTGCCGGTGATGGCGTAATCCTTGCGCAGGAAAATGGCCTGTTCCGGGCAGACTTCCTCACACATGCCGCAGTAGATGCAGCGGATCATATCAATCTCAAAAGCCTTGGGCCGTTTCTCCACCTTGGCGAATTTATCCTCCGCCGGAATTTCCTCCGGAATAATGGTGATGGCACGCGGCGGGCAGATGAATTCACAGAGTTGGCAGGCGACGCAGCGTTCGCGTTCGTGTTCGTCCGTGACGAGGGTCGGGGCTCCCCGGTAGTGGGCGGGCAGGGAGGCGTCCCACTTTTCCTCCGGATAGGACATGGTCACCTTGCCCTTGCCGCGCACGAAGCGGATCAGGTGGCCGAGAGTGATTTTCAATCCGGTGAAGATGGAAGGAAAATACATGCGCTCGGCCAGGGTGAGCTTGGGGCGTTCGACGGTGTAGGCCATGGGGTGGGGAAGGTGTTGGTGGCGGGCCGAAATGCTGACGGGCCACGGATGGCACGGATTTATCGGATAGGCACGGATGTTATGGAAAAGGGGCCGGTTGGGAAATTGGAGTGGAGAGGAAGATCCAGTGATTTCTATTTGTGTAATCCGTTTTTTCCGTGCCATCCGTGGCC
>JBBQWG010000068.1:0-27621 GCA_038210825.1 Verrucomicrobiales bacterium | reverse complement strand
TGTCGGCGGTCACTCAAAGTGCACCACCTGATGGTCACTTAATCGGGTTCAAAGTGCACCACTTTTGGAGGTAGAACCGCTTCCTTTCCGGCACGGCCCATGTGCTTGGATCGGGGGGTATGTCCAACATCCTCGAAGTGTCCCATCAACAACTCATTCAAGGGCTGGCCGCCAAAGGCTGGTCGGTCCGCCAGATTGCCCGCACCCTGAGCCTCAATCGCCGCACGGTGCATCGCTATGCCGACGCGGCGGTGCCAAAGTGCACCACTGAAGTGACCACCGGGCCGGAGGCTCCACCGGACCCAAAATGCACCACCGAAGTGACCACCGGCCCTGAGACTGCGCCGGATACGCCGGATTCAAAGTGCACCACTGAAGTGACCACCGGCTTCGCAGCTGCGCCCCCGCCCCCGGACGACCCAAAGTGCACCACCCCGCCTCAAGTGACCACCGGCCCGCGCAGTGTGTGCGGCGCGTTCGCGGAGGTCATTTTGCCGATGCTGGAAATCGGATTGAGCGCCCAGCGCATCTATCAGGATCTCGTGGCCGGGCATGGATTCGGCGGGTCCTATCCATCGGTGCGGCGCTACGTGGCCCGGCTCAAGGCCAGCGAACCCGGGCGCGTCTGGCGCCTTGAGTGCGCGCCGGGGGAGGAGTTGCAGGTGGACTTCGGGCTGGGCGCGCCGGTGGTGGAGCCGGGCGGCAAGACCCGGCGGACGTGGTTGTTCCGGGCGGTTTTGAGCCACTCGCGCAAGGGCTACAGCGAGGTGGTGCTGCGTCAGGATACGGCAACGTTCCTGCGCGTGATCGAAAATGCGGTGCGTTATTTCGGCGGGGTGCCGCGCCTGCTCAATTTTGACAACCTCAAGGCGGCAGTCATCAAAGCGGATTGGTATGACCCGGCGATGAACCCCCAACTCGCCGATTTCTGCCGCCACTACGGCATGACGCCGATGCCCTGCCGCGCCTACACGCCCCAACACAAAGGCAAGGTGGAACGCGGCGTGGCCTATGCCAAAAACAACGCGCTCAAGGGGCGGCAGTTCGTCTCCCTGGCCGCCCAAAACGCCCATCTGCAGCACTGGGAGGAGCAGGTGGCTGACAAGCGCGTGCACGGCACCACGCGGCGGCAGGTGGCTGCCGTATTCAACGAGGAACGCAAGGCCCTCGGACCGCTGCCGGCGTTGCTTTACGAATGTTATCAGGAGGGCCGCCGCCGGGTGCAGCGCGACAGCTTTGTGGAAGTGGCCAAGGCGTATTACGAAGCCCCGCCGGAGTTCATCGGGCGGCAGGTGTGGGTGCGCCACGACGGACGGATGGTGCGCCTCTTCAATGACAGGATGGAGCAGATCGCCTCCCACCCCCGGCTGGATCCTGGCAAATTCAGCCGCACGCTGGGCGTGCGCGGACTGCACGGCACCATCACGGAAAGTGCCGCCTACTGGCAATCGCGGGCCGCCGCCCTTGGCGAAGGGGCCGGCCGCTGGGCGCATCGGGCGCTCGATACCCGGGGGGCCGAGGCCTTGCGCAGCATTATGGGCCTCTGCCAGTTACACCAAAAACACCGCGCCAGCGACATCAATGCCGCCTGCCTGAAGGCCATGGCCGCGGGTTCCGGCCCGCCCTCCTTCCGGGCCGTCAAACATCTGTTGGAAGCCGGTGCCCAGGCCCCCGTGCAGCTGCAAATGGAACTGCGCGAAACCGATCCCATCATCCGACCGCTTACCGACTACACCGAGTTCATCCACCATCAGGCTCCCGGCGGCGGCTTTCCCCATCATGAAGTCCTAACGGCAACGGAACCGCCAACCGGACCAACAAACGACCTGCCAAACGACCTGCCAAACGAACTTATAACAGCACCACCAGCCGCCCCCATAACAGAACACCACATCACCGCCAAAAAAGCATCATGAGTCAAATCGCCATCCTCAAAACCCACGCCCGTCAACTCCGTCTCGGCGGCCTCGCCGAAGCACTCGAAACCCGCCTTCTCGAAGCCGCCTCCCACCGCCTCGGGCACGACGAGTTCCTCGAACTCCTCTTCCAGGACGAACTCGCCGTGCGCGAAAACCGCACCTCCGCCCGGCGCTTCAAAAGCGCCGACTTCCGCGAATCACGCACCCTCGACGGCTTCGACTTCAGCTTCAATCCCGGCATCCCCCGCGACCGCGTCCATCAACTCGCCACCTGCCACTTCATCACCGAAGCCCGGGACGTCCTGCTCGTGGGCCCTCCCGGCGTCGGCAAAAGCCACCTCGCCCAAGCCCTCGGGCGCGAAGCCATCCGCCACCGCCACAGCGTCTACTACCGCTCCATCTTCGACCTCGTGCGCGATCTGGCCGCCAGCGAAGGAGGACCTGCGGAGACCCGTCTCCTCGCCCGCTATCTCAAACCCGACCTCCTCATCATTGACGACATGGGCCTCAAAACCCTGCCCGCGCGCAGCGGCGAACTCCTGCTCGAAATCATCCTGCGCCGCCACGAAGTCCGCTCCACCATCATGACCTCCAACCGCCCGGTGGACGAATGGGGCAAACTCCTCGGCGACGTCCCCGCCGCCGGAGCTATCCTCGACCGCCTCCTCCACCGCGCCGAAGTCATCGCCATCCACGGCCGCAGCCACCGCCTCGCCCAAGGCCTCGCCGAAAAGGCCGATAGCGGGTCAATCTCCGGCACCGGCACCGGAAAACGGCGCACCCCGGAGGCACCCCGTGCGTGAGATGATCCCCCAAGCCAAGCCAATTTGTGCCACCCGGCACCTTTTGGGGGCCAGCCCCCAAACCCCCGGAGTTTACCGCATTGGGCCAATGGGCAGTCATCGGGCCAACAGGTGCCGTGGAGCGGAATTCACCGCCCCACGGCATGAGGCAAGGCCCCTTTGGCACCGCCCGCCGCTCCGGTTGCCCTCCGGCAGAGCCGTATCCTGCGGGCAGTGCCCCACGATCCACGATTCCTCACCCCACGCCAACCCATTTCGCCGCCCTTGGCACCTACCAACTCAAAAAACCTCCCCAACAGCCCACTCTCTCCTTGCCAAATCACCCTCCATCCCCCAAAGACCCATCATCCGAGGTGGTGCACTTTGAAGTGACCACAGGTGGTGCATTTTGAAGTGACCGGTGACAACAACGAAAATCTGATTCCAGCAGAGCAGTATATCGCGTTTGAACCCTATCCGGCTGTTCGGCTCGCCCGCCTGCGTCTTCTGGCAAAGGATGTGAAGAAGATGCCCACGAAGGAATCAATGAATGAGATTATGAAATTATTTACGGGAACTCCTGATGAGAATAGTGCCACAAAAATCCTTGCTGGTATGGGATACTCCCCATAGCCAATTGTGGCAACCAATAGCAGGCTACCTTTGGCCCGCGCTCTCCAAGGCCAAAGCCGGAAAATTACGCCCGCTCAGACCCGGTTCAAACCCTTAACGTGCAATTTTTTCCCTTTTCTGTGACACCCAGAGGAGTATTTACATCGCAGCTCATGAATCCCCGAGGACTACAGCTTTACGACCGCACGGCTGACGATATCACGCTGGAGGAGATTGAGCGGATTCGTTTCTAAAGGGAGGCTGGAGAGTTGCCTCCCAGTGCCGAACTACGATACCACTGGGGTCCCCCCATGTATAGTGGAACCCAAATCTGGGAGCCTGTAGGGATGTTAGTCCTGAGAAGATCCGAAATGCGCATTACTCGTGTCTTTCCTATTTCGTGATATTTGAGGGTGATGGTGGAGCTGGTGACCCGTTGAATATCTGGGCTTATGAAACTGAACGGGAAGGGTGCGTCGCGGTCGACTGTAGGCGGAGCGAAATAGGAGGCACTGTAGGCAGTGCTACTACCAGCAGGGCGTTGAAAAAGGATGTAGCGCGGGTTGGGTGATCCGTCACCAGTATACTCGTGAACGACAATCGTCGAAAGGTCCCTTGAATAGGTGATGCGAACTTTTCCGGGAACCCGCTCACCTTCGGAGTTTAGCTGGGATGAACTGTCAGCAACACCGATGACTTTCCCGGTCTCACGTTCCACAATTGCGACTGTAGCTGGTTTGGTGGTGTAGCGGATTGTCACGTAAAGAAGCCCATCCGGCGAAGGGCAGGTAGCAGAGGGCGACCGTTCCAGAATTTGTGGAGTCGAGCATGAGCAAAGCACACAAAACCCCAGGAGCAGTATTGTTCGGTTCAGACAGCGCATGTAGTGACAGTTAACGACGTCACTGGGGAAGATTTTGCAAGTGCTCGGTCGATGGAAGGACTGGTAGGCCGCTTGATCCCATGGCTTCGGCGGTTCCCCACGACCGGAACGGCACCAATGTTGGATTACTGCCCCAATGTTGCATTACCGCCTGAACCGTGCATTGTGGCAATTGGCCGAGGACAGGAAGGCCCTCCATACAGCCTGGCGGAGGTGGAAGATTGCTGACATCTGTCGAGCGGACGAGGTTTACGATCCGGCGAAGCGGCGCGTGAAGCCGATGCGGCCGGTCGGGGATCGTGAAGGCGAGTCTTGCGGGGTTCCATGAGGGTTCCAGGGGATTCATCGGGTGGATGGGGGGTGCCGGAATGGAAAAATTCGCCTCCGGAGGGCAATTCTCCGGGGGAATCGGATTACACAATAATAATTCTTATTGAACTCACGTCCTAGCCCGCCATACAATATGTTGGAAATCGGATTGGCTTTTTGGGTGGTAGATGCCTGCCTGTGGATGTCGCGTGTTGTTCCAAAAAAGCCCTGCTCAAAGGGCAGATGATTTTAAATCAGGCTGCCGATAAACGCCAGCAGTTCCCCCCGTCCCGCCCCGCTCAGGGAGGAACAAGTGAACACATCCGGCATTTCCGTGTGCCATTCCTCCTGAAGCGCTTTGCCGAAGGCGGCGATATTCCGCTGCACGGCTGACGGCTTGAGTTTGTCCGTTTTCGTGAAGACCAACACATACGGAACCCCGCAGCCGGCCAGCCAACTGACAAATTCCAGATCAATCCGGTGCGGCTCGTGGCGGGAGTCGATCAGGACGAACACGCGGCTGATGACCGGCCGTTTGAGCAGGAAGCCGGTAATGATATCCGCAAACTTTTCCTGGGCCGACTTCGACACCCTCGCATACCCATACCCGGGCAGATCCACCAGCCGCCATTGGTCATTGATCGTGAAAAAGTTGATCAATTGGGTATGCCCTGGCCGGGCGGAGACCTTGGCCAATCCCTTGCGGCCGGTCAGGAGATTGAGCAGCGAGGACTTGCCCACGTTGGACCGGCCGATAAAAGGAAACTCCGGCAGGCCCGGAGCCGGACAAGCCGAAATGTCAGGGGCACTGGTGTCAAAAACGGCGGAACGGATTCTCATAGGGGCACCGAAGGGGAAAGCGGGCGAATGAAAACCGCGAATGAAAGCCGCTCAGGAACCGAGCAGGCGGCGGGTCACCTCTTCGTCCACCACGCGGCATTGCCGGTAACCCGGGCCGCGACCCGGCAGGGAGTGACAGAAGGTTTCCCGCCCCTCTGCGCTGTCGAAGTCGAGCCCGATCAGCGCCCGGCCAATGCGTTCCCCGGACTGCCGGTAGTTGAAATAACAAAAACTGGCCCGTCCCCGGATCACGGTGTCGAGGAAGTCGTGCAGCGCACCGGGGCGCTCATAGAAATCGAGCCGGAGAAACAAAGGCCAGGCGAGCAGATCCCCCCGCAGGGGAATGGCCCGGAACTGCACATCCACCGCCCCCTTCAGTTCCTGCCAGTCCAGCCCGGCGGTATCCAGCCGGTCCGCAAGCCCCGCCAGCGCTTCCCCGGTGGCCGGAGTTTCGCCGGTCACGGTGAAGACCGGCCAGGCTTCGTCAGGGTGAGTTTTGCCGTATTGGAAATCGGCAATATTGAGCCCGGCAAAACAGCCATCCAGCAGGGACAGCATGGCCCCTTTGCGTTCCGGAATACGGATGCGCACGGTGCGTGCCGCTGCGGCTCCCGCCCCGGTGCCTTGCGCGATCACCCCGAGTTGCTGGAAATCGATATTGGCCCCGCAGAGAATCACCAGCACTTTTTTCCCGTGCCAGCGTTCCCGCTCCTGCAGAACGGCCGCAAGTCCCATGGCTCCGGAAGGCTCGGACACCGCCCGCAGGCCTTCCCACAGCACCCGCATCGCCTGGCTCACCTCCGCGTTGCTAACCGTCAGGATCCGGGTCAGGGTTTCCCGGAGAATCTCAAACGGCAACTGCCCGGCCTGGCGCACCGCGGTGCCGTCACAAAAGAGATCCACTTCCTCCAGGGCCACCGGCTGGCCAGTCTCCAGGGCGGCTTTCATGCTGGCCTGACCTTCTCCCTCCACGCCGATCAAGGCGATGCCTGGCCAGTAAGTGCGCAACCAGCAGGAAACTCCGGCGGCCATGCCCCCTCCCCCTATCTGCAGAAAGGCCGCATCAAACGGACCTTCACCGCTCAGGACCACTTCATCCGCCAACGTGCCCTGCCCCGCCATGACCTGGAGATCATCGTAGGCATGGATGTAAACCGCCCCGCGCGACTCTTCATCCTGACGCGCCGCGACCACTGCTTCATCATAACTGTCACCCGCAAGGACAATCTCCACCATGTGCCCGCCGTGATGCAGCACCGCACGCTGCTTCACCCCAGGGGAGGACCGGGGCATGAAAATCCGCGCCTTGATCCCCAGTTGCCGGGCTGCCAGAGCGACCCCCTGGGCATGATTTCCAGCCGACGCGGTGACCACTCCCCGGGCCCTTTCGGTTTCTGTCAGGACAGCCATCCGGTTGGCGGCCCCACGCCACTTGTAAGCCTTGATAGGACAGGCATCTTCCCGCTTCACCCAGATCTCCGGACCGGGCCCGGGCAGGACGAGGCGTTCCAGCGGGGTGGCCTGGCCAAACCGCTGGACCCGCTCGCGGGCCAAAAGAATCTCCTGCCGCAGGCGCCGCATCAGCGGCATGTCTTCCTGTTCCATCTATTTCCTTGCGCTACCGGCTTCGGACCTGCAAGCGCGGAGGGTTCCCCGGGAACGCAGTTTTCCCCCGCAGGCCAGTTAGCCAGCGTCAGGAAAACTTCGGACCCAGTGGGGTTAAACCGTTGCGATTCCGATGGCTATCAGGGTTCAGCCCCCCCCCACTGTGGGCAGGCCAGCCCAGCATCCGGGAAGGAGCCGCCCGGCGGGCCCCATGCCCCCTCCCCTGAAAACCCTCCACGAATCTGTTTGCCGTGGCCCCGCTTCTCCCCTAATAACCAAGGGGAAAACCCCTATCCCCCCATCCTCCCCATTTATCATCCCTTTCCTCCCCCATGAGTCCCCGTTATGCCGTAAAAGGAAAAATCGGAACCGGCGGCCTCGGTGAAGTTTACCTTGCGACCGACACCCAACTGGACCGGGATGTCGCGCTGAAGCGCGTCAAGCCCCCGGAGTCCGGCAGCGCGGACGGGTTGCATCAGGATCTGATCCGCGAGGCCCGCACCCTCTCTTCCCTGCAGCATCCGCATATTGTCACCATCTACGACGTCGGCCAGGATGAGCAGGGCCCCTTCGTGGTGATGGAACTGCTCAAAGGCGAAACCCTTGATCAGGTGATTGAACGCGGGGCTTTGACCGTGGATGATTTCAAGGAAGTCGTGGTCCAGTCGCTTGAAGGCATGATTGCTGCGCAAGCGCTCGGCTTGGTGCACCGGGACCTCAAGCCGGGGAATTTGATGGTAATCTGGCTGGCCAGCGGGAAGTTCCAGATCAAGATCCTGGACTTCGGCCTCGCCAAGTTTTCCCGCACCGCCAGCCGCCAGACGGAGGATCAGGAAGCCGGGATCATGGGCAGCATCTTTTTCATGGCCCCGGAGCAGTTTGAACGGCTGCCGCTGGATGCCCGGACGGACATGTATTCGCTCGGCTGCATCTTCTATCAAATCCTCACCACCAAATATCCCTTCGATGGTCAGACCGGGCCGGAGGTCATGGTGAGTCACCTGCAGCACCAGGTCCGGCATCTGGTGGAAGCGCGGCCGGACCTTCCCGTCTGGCTGGCCGACTGGGTGATGTGGCTGATCAGCCGGGACATGGACGACCGTCCTCCGGATGCACGGTCCGCCCTCGATTTTTTCCTGGCCCAAAAATCCGGTATTAAAAACCCGACACCCACGGGACCTGCGGCCAGCCTGACAGGAGTGAAAATCGTGGGCCGCGGCACCGGGCCTGGCGGGACCACCCAGCCCCTCCCTGGCAAGGCTACCCAGCGCGTTAGCGGCTCCGCCAGCCAGAGCCTGCAAGGCACGGCGGCGGCATCCCGCAGCAGCCGGCCCTCGCCCAAAAAAGTGGCCCGCAAAAGCCGGACTGGTCTTTGGTTCACCCTGTTGTTGCTCGCGGCCGCCGGCGGCGGGGCGGCGTGGTGGTTCAACCGGCCGCCCGCCCCCACCGCCGATCCGCGCGCTGCCCTTGAAGCAGTGCTGAACGCCCCCGCCCCTAACACAGATGCGGCCACGCTGAATCTGCTGCTGGGAACCCTGCGCACCGAAGGCAGTGATGCGGACCGCGCCACCGAAGTGCTGAAACGCCTCAAAGGCACGCCGGTGGCCGAAGCCATTGCTGCGGAATTGAGTTACGCCACTGGTGCCGCCAGACTGCGCCTGATGGCTCTTCTCGGCATCCACCCCTCCGCCAGCGGCGCGAACCAGCTGAAACGGATTGCGGAGGAGGAATCCGGTCCCGTCAGGATTACCGCCCTCGAAACCCTCGCCAAAACCGGTGCCGCGTCGGACATCCCAGCCCTGTTCAAGATTCTCCCCAAAATCAAGGAGGCTCCCGCCCGGGAGGCCCTTCTGCATACGGTGCAGTTGCTTCTCGCCGGGGAACGCGACTCCAAAGCCCGGGTCCGCATTCTGACCGATACCTTCGACGAAGCAGACAGTGCCCTGCGTCCGGATCTCCTGCGCCTCCTCGGGCAGACCCGTGATGGGGAGGCCAACCGCGTCCTCGCGGCGGAGTTTGCCATTCCCGGAGACCGGCGGCGCGATGCCCTCGCCGCGCTCAGCCAATGGGTTTCCGCTGACGCGAGGGTGGTCACCGCTCTGGTGGATGCGGCCAATGGTTCTCCTGCAGACCGTGATGCTTTGCTCGGCGGTCTGTGCCTGATCCTGCCCCGCATCACCTCACGCAATGGGGCAGAACTCACCGAATCGCTTAAAGAAATAAAACCCCTCATTACTTCCGTGAAAAACCGCGAGGCCTTCTGCAGCGCGCTGGCCGGCACGGCGGCCCCTGAAGCGGCCGCATTGGCCAAGGAACTGGCCGCAGATCCGGAATGGGCCGCCCCAGCCCAGAAGGCGGCAGCCGCCATCACGGCCCTCCAGAGCCAAGTGACGCCCCTAACTCAAGGCAATGTCCCCCTCGATGCCTCCAAAGCCGTGATCATGGCTGCCGAAAAAGACCTGTATTACACTTCCACTTCCCGCTACCTGACCAATTGGAAGGATCCCGCCAGCCGCGTGGCATGGGATGTCAGCGTCACCGCTCCCACTTCCGTCCGGGTCAAGGTCCTGCAAAGTTCCGGGGTGCGCCACGACCGCACCTTTTACGTCCGCCTCGGCAACAGCACCAGCGAAACGGCTGTCAAACCCACCGACTCCAACGAATCTTTCACCACCGTCGATGCCGGCAATTTCCAGATTCCCCGGCCCGGCACCTGGCGGCTCTGGCTGGAACCTGCCCGCATGGAAGCCGGCCAGCCCCTGTTCAATGTCAGAAGCCTGGAGTTGAATGTGAAGTAACCCGCCTTATCACCCCTCCCGGATGCCCCGGTAGCGCAGCGGGCGATAGCCTTTCTTTTTGAGGAATCCAACCCCTATCACATGGCGCACGACCTTCCAATCGGGAGGCCCCCCGGTTTCATAGCCCGCGAGGTGGGTGCGGTCCGGTCCCATCCAGCCGTTGAACAACACCACATGGGCATTATACAAATTCAGGACATCGCCTGGTTTCAGATCGTCCCATGAGGGAAGTTCATCACATAGTTTGGCCAGTTCCCGCGTGGAAAAGGCGCGGGGCAGCCCCCAGCAGCGGGAGACAAATCCGCTGCAGTCAATGCCCACCGCCTCCGCACTGACCCCTTCATAGAGCAAACTCCGCTTCTGTTCCGTATACACATCTCCAGCCGCAAAGCCGGCCGCGATGCCCCGGTCGAACTCCTCCGGAGTGCTGAATCCGCCCCATTGGTAGGGCAGTCCCCGGTTCAGTTCCCCGGGAATCCAATATCCCGGAATCGCCCCGGGTTTTTGATAGGAAAAATCCGGGGTATCCACCCGGATGCCGGCCCCGTCGGGACCGTGCCGGACATTGGCTGCAGTGCCCGTCCAGGGATGGGTCGCATACCGCACAGCGGTGGCAAGCACCTCCGACCGGGTGACTTGCGAAGGCGCGGGCAAACCGCCGGACGACAGGCGCGCCCCGGCACAGCCGGAAAAACTGAGCGCCGGAAGGAACAGGCAAATCACAAAAAAAGCGGAGCGGACCAGGGACGACATTCCGTCCGCTGGCACCGCTCCGCCCGGTCTGCAAGAGCTTCCCGGTTTCCTAGCGCAATCCGCGGTCGTGAGACAGGCTGATCACAGTCTGCGGGGTGGCGTCGGCGGCGAGTTCCCCGAGGGCAAACTGGATGCCGGCCAGATAGTGTTCCACTACTACCGGGTTCCAGTAAATTTCGTCATTGTGGCCCAGGGAACAGTAAAACACGCGGCCCTTGCCCCAGGTGTCCACCCATGCCACCGGATAAAAGTCCCTGACATCTTCCTTGTCCTTGCTCATGTCGGTGCCGTCGGGATCGAGGGCCAGCAGCATGCGGCGGTCCCCCGGCTGTGCGGTGTTTTTGGTGAACTTGTAGATCTCATCCTTGATCGTCAGGCCCTCGCCTTTGAAGGACGCATTGACCGGATGTTTGGGGTCAAGGTTCTTCACCCGCACCGTATCGCCGGCATTCCATGGGTGTTTTACAAAGGCCCCGCCCATCATGTCGGTGTATTCCTTCCAGCCCTTGTAGGTGTCCGTGGCAGCATGAATGCCCACGATCCCTTTGCCGCTGCTCACGAAGTCGAGCAGGTTGGCTTTGAGCCGTTCCTCCACCTCCTTGTCCCCGGTGAAGAAAACCTCGTTGGTGGTATTCAGCATGCAGATGACATCAAATTTCTTCAGACTGTCCGCCTCAAACGCCGCCGGATCTTCGGTGTGGGTCACCGTGAAAAGCCCGGTCTTGTCGCCCAGCCGTTTCATGGTTTCCACACCCACCGGAATGGAGCCATGACGGAACCCGGCGGTGCGGGTGAAGACCAGCATTTCATGCTTCTTGCCCACCGGAGCAGGGGCCTTGGCAGGCAATGCACTGTCGATCTTTGCTGTTTTATCCGGAGCGACAGTCCAGTTGGTTTCCTTTTTTTCCTGGGCAAATGCGAGGGTAAAGGCCCCGGCCAGCACCGTGGCCGGCAAAAAGAGAGGATGTAGTTTCATAGGAGATTGTGCAGCGCCGTCTTCCGGGCAGATTGTTCCCGGGGCAGGCAGCCACCTTCAGGCCTATACGAAAACAGTCCGGTCCGGCAATCATCCATTTTCCTGCGGACCCTTTGCTTCGCGGTGGGCCCGCCTGCACTGCCGGGGTCACGGCGCCGTGGCCCTCAGGCGGAGGAAGCCGGGGGCAGGGCCGACGGGAAGGGAGGCGCGGAGCAGGCCATCGGTGCCCGGGACCGGGGTGACGGTTGACCACTGGCCGGCGGGAGTGGTGGCGGACTGGGCCTGGAGGGTGAAATTCGGCGATGTGGGGAGGCGTCGGGGAAAGGCGAGTTCCAAATTTCCAGATGTTAGAGTTGTCCGGATCCGCGTGGCATCGTTGAGGGTGGGATCCAGGCCTGACGCGAATTCAACAGCATTGGGAAGGCCGTCGCCATCGCTGTCGTCGGTGGCGGAACCGGTCAGGCGGTAGGCGCTGAGCCATGAGGAAATGGGCATATCAATTTCTGCCGCGGTCTTGCCCAGCAAGCCTGACAAGGTTTCCGTGGTGCTGAGGGGCGCGATGCCGGCGGTGTATTGATCGTTGAAAGCCCGGACGACGGTATTGGCGATTACCGTTTGGGCATTGGTATTCGGGTGGAAATTCGCACTAATCGGGCCATTGAGCCAGACGAGACCGGCATCGCCGGTGGCAGTGCTGCCGTTGGTGAAAGTAATGCCGTCGAGGACCAGAGGATTGTCCGGATTCAGCAGCCGGAGGGTGGGGGTGAAGATATCGGCGTAGCCGATGTTGCGGGCCGTGGCGACCGCTTTGAGTTGGTCGTTAAGCGACTGAAGCAACGCCGTGACGCGACCGGTTTTTACCAGATCATAGGGATGCAGTTCCCGGATGTCCGGCGTGATGCCGACGTGCGGAACGTTCGTCAGGACGATGGGGATGCCTGGCTTGAGGGTTTGGATGCGGTTTAGCACGGCGTTGAGGTCCGCCACAAAATCGGCGTTGAAGGTGCCGGCGTCCCCCCCGCTGTAAACCGTAGTGTAAATGCCGCGCACGTCATTGCCGCCAATGAAGACGACTACCCGGTCCCCTTCATTGCGGATTTGGTTTTCGAAATCGGAGAGGGTGAAGTCCGTCTGCGGATCGAAATCAGAAAATGAAAGGAGGGTGCCGATGGTGGCGAAGTCCCCGCTTTCAGAAACGAGTTCCAGCAGAGTGGCCTCGCCCTGGACGAAGCGGCGCAGGCCATCCACCTTGAGGCCCGGGATGGCCCAGTTCCGTTTCTGGCGGAAATAGAGCTGGAAGGCGGAACCGAAAGGCGGACTGACGGTGATGCTCTCGCGCTCGCCCAGGTCGAAGCTGTCGCGGCGATAGGAAGCGCTGGACAGGATTTCGATCCAGTTCCGGACCGTGGCGGGCATGCCGTCCCCGAACGTGCCGAATAGGGTTATGGTTTGTTTAAAGCCGAATGCGGCCTCGTAGGCAAACGTCAATGAATCGCCAAGCGTGACGACGCGTTGGGAAGCGGCGGGCGCAACCTGCGGCAGGGCCAGCGCCAGCATTAGGAAAGAGCATCGGCTTCTCATGACTCCTAAAGTGTGAGTCAATCCCGCCAAGTCAAGTCGGGCGGCCTTTTTGTGATATGATTTCCAATCCGCCGCTTCCGGCGCTTCGCCAACACCGGGGCGGGGCCGTTTTCCGGGTTGGCATCCATGGAATAACCGCAAGATTCGGTGGAAAGGGCCGTTACCAAAGCATTCCGCATCCCATGATCACCCGCCGCTCCCTGCTCCACTCCGCCGCCGCCGTCACCCCTGCCCTGCTGGCCCGGCCGGTGGTGGCCCAGACTCCCGCCCCAGCGGCAAAACTGGCGCTGGGATTTGACAATTTTTCGATCCGCGCCCATGGCTGGAAAGCCGGGCAGCTCCTCGATTACGCATCCACCCAAAAGGTGGACTGCCTGCTGCTTTCCGATTTGGACGTGTATGACAACCACCATGATGCCTATTTGAAGGATCTCGGCAAAAAGGCCCGGGATCTGGGGATTACCCTGTATGCCGGCACGGGGGGCATTTGTCCGAGCGCGCACCGGTTTTCCAACAAATGGGGCAATGCCGATGAACACCTCGCTCTGTCGATCCGCGTGGCCCAGGCAGTCGGCTCCCCCGTGCTGCGCTGTTACCAGGGATTTGGCGAGGACCGGAAATCCCCGGGCGGGATCCCGGCGCGGCAGCAGGACACGGTCAAGGTTTGTCAGGCGGCGAAATCCCGGGCGGTGGATGCCGGGGTGAAAATTGCCATCGAAAACCACGCCGGCGACATGCAGGCGTGGGAATTGAAGGAACTGGTGGAGGCCTGTGGCAAGGATTTTGTGGGGGTGACCATCGACTCAGGCAATGCCACGTGGACTCTGGAGGATCCGCTGCTCAATCTGGAGGTGCTGGCCCCTTATGTTGTATGCAGCGGGATGCGGGACAGCATGATCTGGGAGGATGATCAGGGGGTGCAGGTTCAGTGGACCGCCATGGGAGAGGGAAATATGGACCTCAAGGCCTATGCGCAGCGGTTTACGGAACTCTGCCCGCAAGCTCCCTTCATTCTGGAAATCATCTCCGGATTTGCCAAGCCCTATTCCTGGAGAAAACCGGAATTTTGGGAGCCCTATCAACGGGTCCGGGCCGGGGAATTTGCCCGGTTCCTCAACCTCGCCAAATCCGGCAAGGCGATTCCCGCCTGGAAACCCGCAGAAGGCGAGGACCGCAAGAAGGCCGAACCGCTCTATCAGCAGGCGGAATTGGAACGGAGTCTGGCCTATTGCCGGAGCACCTTGGGCATGGGCCGGAAGAGTTGAGGCCGAGGCTTCCTCAGGCCGAGGCCCAAATTGAAGTGGCAAGCACGGAAGAGCGAGGCCTGGAATTGAAGCCGGCGCGCCATCCATGGCGTATCCATTCATGTTTATGAGCTGCCTGCCTGCGTCCCACCCTCACCATCCCCGGCCGGCAGGTCCGGTGGTGATGTGGCAGCGGTGGTCGGATCTGTTGTTCCTGCATTGGACGGTGCCCCCGGAAACCGTGCAGGATACTCTGCCCCCCGGACTGGTGGTGGATACCTTCGGAGGAAAAGCCTGGGTAGGCATCGTGCCCTTTTTCATGAGCCGGATCAGGCCAACCGGGCTGCCCGCCCTGCCATGGTTGTCCTCGTTTCTGGAGCTGAATGTCAGGACTTATGTGAAGGATGCGGCGGGCCGGCCGGGGGTATGGTTTTATTCTTTGGACTGCAACCGTTGGCCGGCGGTGGAAATTGCCCGCCGCGGCTTTCATCTTTCCTATCAACATGCGGCGATGCGGGCCCTGCGCACTGGTGACGGCCTGGTGGACTATCACTGCCAGCGGCGGCCTCCGGAAGGCCATGCTCCCGGAAGATGGCGATACCGTGGCACCGGGGATATCTTTCAGGCAGCCGCCGGCAGTCTGGAATGTTTTCTGGCGGAACGTTATCGTTTGTTTTCATGGAACCCCCGGAATCGGCAGCTCTATTCGGGGGAAGTCTGGCATGAACCCTATCCGCTGCAGACTGCCGAAGTGGAGGCGTCGTCGACAGCACCGGTGCAGTGGAACGGGCTCTTTGCTCTGGAAGGGCCCCCGGCAGCACAACACTTTTCCCCCGGCGTGGATGTCGGCATTTTCCCTCTGCGCGCGCTGCCGGCTTGAGCTTGCGCTGGCTGCCGGGCGGGGCTCCTGTCATTGATTGCTTTATTCCTCCCTCCCCCCATGAAAGCCACCCGCATCCTCGAATGGACCTTCCGCCTCGTGCTGGCGGGAGCGTTCCTGAAGGCAGGCTATGAGAAGGCGCGGGATCCTATCCAGTTTTTGTTCGACATCCGCAGCTTTCATTTGGTCCCGGATCCCTACGCGGGCCTGATTTCCCTCGGATTGCCATGGCTGGAAATTCTGTGCGCCCTGGGGGTGCTGACCAAGCAGCTTTACGCGGGATCGCTGTCTGTTCTGGCGGGCAGCCTGGCTGTTTTTATGGCGGCCATTGCGTGGTCATGGCGGCGCGGGCTGGACATTTCCTGCGGGTGTTTCGGACAGACGGATTTTGAAATGACCTACTCCCAGCATCTTCTGATGAATGCCACCCTGCTGGGCATGGCCTTGTGGCTGCTGTGGCGGGAACGCGGACGGTGCGGCCGCAGTCCCCGGCTTGACCATCCGGCATGACCATCGATAGCTGCCGGATGCGTCTTGAAGTGATCAATACCGGCACTGAACTGCTGTTGGGCAATACCGTGAATACCCACCTCGCCTTTCTCGGGGAGACGCTGCTGCCGCTTGGGCTGCGGATCGGCCGGCAACTGACCATTCCGGACGGAGCCATCATCGGAGCGGCCGTGCTCGAGACGGTGGGAAGGGCGGATATCGTGATCGTAACGGGCGGACTGGGTCCTACCAGCGATGACATCACAAGGGAGCTGATTTCGGCATTGTTGGGGCTTCCGCTGGAACTCAATGCGGCCGTGGAGGACGCGATCAAGGCGCTCCTGTGGCAGCGCAGGCGGGAGATGAATGATGCCACGAGGCGTCAGGCGATGGTGCCAGCCGGGGCCACGGTGCTGATGAATGCCTGGGGCACCGCCCCGGGATTGTATCTGCCCCCGACTCCGGTGGCAGCAGCGGAGGGTGCGCTTTCCCCTCATCTGGTCCTGCTGCCCGGCCCGCCGCGGGAACTGCATCCCATGGTAAGGGAGACGGTGGTGCCCCTGCTCGCCAAAATCTGTGAGGGCCGGACTGTGATCCGGGGCATGAAAAATTTCCGCCTCGCCAATATGGGGGAAAGTCAAGTGGCGGCGGCGGTGGAGGATTCCATCCTGTCCCTCGGGGAAGTGGAGCTGGGCTACTGTGCGAGGGCGGGCGAGGTGATTGTCAGGGTGCTCGGCACTCCGGCCCAGCTGGCTGCAGCCGAATCCATGATTTGCGCGGCCTTCCCGGCGCACTATTTCACGGCAGAAGATTATCCATTGGAGCATGCCGTGGTCGGATTGCTGGCCAAAATGGGGCTGACGGTGGCGACGGCGGAAAGCTGCACCGGCGGATTGATTGCGCACCGCCTGACCAATGTACCGGGTGCCTCGGCGGTTTTCCCCCGTGGCCTGGTCACCTATGCCAACGAAGCCAAAACCGGTTTGTTGGGCGTGCCGGCCGACCTCATTGCGGTGCGGGGGGCGGTCAGTCCCGAAGTCTGCGCCGCGATGGCTCATGGTTGCCTGCATGCTGCCGGAACAGACCACGCCCTCGCCGTAACCGGAATCGCGGGGCCGGGGGGTGGCAGTGCAGAAAAGCCCGTGGGCACAGTGTTTGTCGGCCTTGCCACCAAGGGCATCGAAGAACCGCTGGTGGAACGGTTTTTGTTCAAGGTGGAGCGGGAAACTTTCAAACAACTCGCTTCCCAGGTGGCTTTGGATTTGCTGCGCCGCCGCCTGTGCCGGATGGTTTGAGCCATGAGAAGGAGAAAGGGCCGAAACCGCTTTCCACCGGGAGGATTTCATCTTTCCTTAAGTGACGAATCTGTTACATGGTTCAGATGTCTCCCTTACCACTGACTTTAATGCACATGAGGCAGCGTGCAGGGATCATCCTCTCCCTGCTGCTGGCCGGCAACATTTCCAGGGCCTCAATAGAAACCGAAGGGGTATTGGATCAATATGGACCTTTGGAATGGATTGCGGGAACCAGTGGAAGTGTCCTGGACAATAGCAATGAGTGGTTGGACAGCTTTGAAGGAAATCCCGCGACGGAGGTGGAATTGAGCGAGCCCCATTCGGCCATGGGCACCCTCGACGGCGGCGTGCTGGTGGCTGACAAAAACGCGCACGCCATCCGTTTGATAGAACGCGATGGCACGATCCGCACGGTAGCCGGCACCAACACGGCCGGCTTCAACGGCGACGGTCTGGCGGTCACCACTCAATTAAATGGTCCCCAGCATGCCTATCCGATGCCGGACGGGTCGTTTTATATCCTCGATACTGGCAATCGGAGAATCCGCCGGGTGGATGCCCTGGGGCAGATGACCACCGTCATCGAGGAAAACACCGGCCTGTCCCGGGGGTTGTGGGTGAAGCGGGACGGGTCGCTGATTTATTACTGCACGCACACCTCACTTAAACGCTGGATCCCGGCTTTCGGCCGGAACCCGGGGACGGAGATGGCGTCCGGATTTTCGGAACTGGGCAATATTGACGTCGCAGAGGACGGTTTCATTTATCTGACAGACCGCGGAGCCACCAGCACCGACCCCACCTTTTCCAAGGTGTTCCGGATTGCTCCCTCTGCCACCCCGTCCACCTTCGTGCCGCAGGTGGTGGCCGGAGTGGGTGGCACCACTGATAATGGCCCCGGTGCCAGTGGCTCACCCGCCACCGAAGTGGGCCTCAGTGGGGTGCGCGGGATCGCCTTCCATCCGGCCGGAGGTTATTTCCTGGCGACCCACAAAGGGGGGGATGTCTGGTATGTGGACCGCAGTGGGATGATCAGCGTTGTGGTCCAGGGGAATGACAGGAATGTAGACGTGACTGCGGAACTCCCTGTCACCCTGCCCTCCGCCGGCAGAAGCGTGCTCAGTGAAGTACGGTCCGTGAGTGTTGCCGTGAATGGGGACCTCCTGATTGCCACCAATGATTCCGGTTATATTCTGCGGGCGCGCTATCAGGGGCCTGTGCCGGCCGCTCCGGCCTTAACCCTTCGCCCGCCGGCTGCGTCCGGAGGCCCGGTTAGGTTGACGTGGACCCAACCGGAGGCAACGTGGTTCCGCCTCGAATCCACCGGCCAACCTGCCACCGGAGCGTGGGCCATCAGAGCCGCAGGGGCGGCATCCGGCTATGAGGAAACCTGGACCGAGCCCACCTGGACGCTGGCCCAACCCCGCCAGTTTTACCGGATCCGTCAGTTCCGGGCGTGGCCGAACTGATCCGCAGAATTATTTCCCTCACGCATTCCCGCAGATCATTTCCACCACCACTGCCGTGGTGTTGTCCTTTCCGGAGCGGCTGAGCGCTTCATTGAGGAACTGCTGGGCTGGTGTAATCACCGTATCCGGCGTGCGCAGGATTTCCTCGAGGTGATAGTCCCACAAGCCATCCGTGACGCCGTCCGTGACGAGGAGGAAGCGGTCGCCAGGCTGACAGGAGACGGCTCCAATCTGGGGGTCGACAAACTGGTGCCCGGCTCCAAGGGCCTTGTTGAGGACGTTCTTCCGGGGATGGTTACGGGCTTCCCGCTCGGAGATCTTGCCGGTGCGGCGCAGCCACCCCACGTGGGAATCATCGTGACTAAGCTGTTTGATAGGGCTTCCGGACGGGAGGTAATAAAGCCTGCTGTCGCCAATATGGGCAAAATAAAGCCATCCCGGGGCAAACCATGCCAAGGTCAGGGTGGCCCCCATGCCGGCACATTCGGCATAACTGCCCGCCAGCCCAGTGAGATCCTTGTGGATAGCCGTAAAGAGTTCCGGCAGCACGTCCTGAAAGTCGGGCGGGCGGCCCTGGGCGCGGGCCCGGAAGCTGCGGGGCAGCAGGCGGGTGATTTTGTCCACGGCAATGCGGCTGGCGAATTCCCCGCTCTTGGCACCGCCCATGCCATCACTGACGGCAAAGACAAAGTCGGACTCCGCCAGGGAGGCTGAACCGACCTTGCCCAGAAACCTCACCTCGGCGGCATCAAAAGCCAAAGCAAGAAAGGCATCCTCATTGTTGGGACGGACCTTGCCAGGGTGGGTCAGACCGGACCAACGGACCTCCGTAACCGCAGGCGGCGGGGAAGACTCTCCGGAGAGGGATTCAAGGTCGGAAGCCACAAAGGAAAAAAGAAGGAAGGAAGGAGTTAGCGGTGATCCGTTATCGGATTTCCGGAGGGTGCCTGGCTTGGCATGGCGAAATTTTCCCGGCGGGCATCCGGGGATGCCTCCCCGGGCGGCACCCGGGCTGCCACCTCTGGCGGCGGTGGAGGCGGAGGCGGCGGTGGCGGAGCCCCCTCTTCCAGAATCGTGGCAAATTCAAAGTCGATCAGGCAGAAGCGGCCGAGTTGCCGGCTATAGGTCACATTGCGCAGATAAGGATCGTCATGGCGCACGCCATAAGTTTCCAGTTCCGCAAACAATTCGGCCATCCGGCCTTCGTCCATGCGTTCCACTCTCCCGCCACAGTTGGTAGTGACCATCACGAGGGTGGCGGGATGGTGCTCCAACAGGCGCGGAACGAAGGGACAGCCACGTTGCTCCAGATACTGGAGGACCCGGACTTCATTGGCGAAGCGATCTTCGGCCAACGGGCCGCGGAACGTCTTGTGGACGCGTCCATCATAGCCCAACCGGACGGTGGCACGGGCTGTGTCTTTCACCTGGTTCATGTATCCATCCTGCCGCCTCTGCAGCATTTGGCAAGAGAGGTCAGTCCTGGTGGCCTTGGAAAAGCCGGCCTTTGGTCTATCAAGGTCCGATCTGGGTACCCATGGCGAGTTCACAGCCGGCGGCCAACACCGCGTTCTGCACCCGTTGCACCATGCCATGAGGAACAGCCTGATCCGCATTTACCACGACATGCAGGGTCTCTGATTTGAGCGCTTCCAGAGCAGCCTGCAAGTCGCCCGTGTAGACGGTTTTTTCGTTCAGCCAGACGGAGGGGGATTCTCCAGCCGTGATCGTGATGATGTGGGCCCGCTCCACGGGCTTCAGGCTGGACTGCGAAACCGGCAAATCCACCCGGATGCCACTGCGCACGACCAAATTGGAGTTGAGCAGGAAAAAAATCAGGAGCAGCAGGACAATATTCAGGAGCGGGGCCAGATACAGAAAATCCGGGCGAAGGGTGAGCGTGCTGTGAAGTTTCATGGAGAAAACAAGCCCCGGACAGGGAACACAGGTAAAAGAGGCAGGCTGGCCGCAGATTGACACTACTTCACCACGGTCGGCCCACCGCCTGCCTTGCGCCGTTTTTCTTCGAGACTGCGGGCTCCTTCCTTGAATTCAACAATATCGGTGGTCTGGCGGCTTTGCTGCAGCAGGTTCACAATCTCAATTCCCGCACGCTCCATGTCATGCATCAGGGTCTTTACATTTTGCGCGAGGTAAGCATACAGCACATAGGATGGGATGGCCACCGCGATCCCGGCCGCGCTGGCCACGAGACTGCGGTAGATGCCCCGGGCCAATTCCGTATTGGTCGCATAGCCATTCTGGGCCACGGGGAGAAAAGTTTCCACCAGCCCCAGCACCGTTCCCAACAGACCGATGAGCGGGGCGATGTAGGCAATGGCAAGCAGCACCGGCAGGGAACGCTCCAGCCGGGGCACCTCCAGTTGTCCGGCTTCCTGGGCGATCTCCTTTAACTCCACCCGTTCCGCCTCATGGCGGGTCAGCACAGCCTTCATCACCCGGGCCACCGGCCCCGGCGTGCCCGCGCAAACATGAAGTGCCTCTGCGTAGTTTTTGCGGCTGATGAGATTCCCCAGGCCCTGCAAAAGATCCTGCACCACGATGGTGGAGCGGTGAAGATGGAAAAAGCGCTCGAGAAAAATCCCGACCGCCAGGAGGCTGCACCCGAGGAGGAGGAAAATGAGGGGGCCGCCCTGGTTGATCAATTCCTTCATTGTTAAAAATGGTTTAGCGGAATCTGTGCCATTGGACAACCGGCAAAATCACCCCGGAAGATTAACCCATCTTAGGGAATTCCGCCACTTTTTTCATTGTGGATTGTCATCAGGCTTACGCCGGCGGAAAAATCTTTCCCGCATCCTGACAAAGAACCGGAAATGGTGCGGCTTGAATGCCTGCCCTGACCGCTCTGTCATCCGGGTAATCCCCGGTGCCTGCTTGAGGTTATGCCTGACACTTTCTCCGGAAATCAACTTCCCTCAGCCCATGGAAGGCTCTACAATCCAAATATGCAAACGCGGCGCTCCCTCATCTGCCTGACCAGCGGGCTTGGTCTGTTCCTCTGCCTGGCCGCTCAGGTGTCTGCCCAATTATTCCGCAAACCGAGCGCCCTCTCGCGCGAAAAAGGGGCCCTCTATCTGGAAGACGCCACCGACCGGGAAATCCGCCTCACCACCATCACGGAAGCTCCGGTTTTTTCCAATCTCCGCGGCGAACGCCGCCTTGGGGTGATTCCCCTTGGACGCAGCGTCACCGTCGTAGCCGTCAGCAACACCGCCCTGCGCGTTCGCGGCCGGGCGCTGCACGACAATGTGGTCGGCTGGATCGCACGGACTGCCGCCACTCCCCTGGATGAGAAATTTGTCGCCCAGTTGCGGGCGGCCAGTGAACGCCGCAAGACGGTCGATGCTCTGATTGCCAAAAAGGAAATTGCTATCGGCATGACGCCCGCAGAAGTGGAGGCGGCCCTTGGCCCGCCATCCGAACGGAACAGCCGCGTCGATGCCCAGGGACGGCGGGATTCTCTCGATTACGTGACCTACCGCACTGTCTCCACCCAGGTAGTGCAATACGACCAATTTGGCCGTCCTTTCTACGCCTTCATTCCCCAGAAAGTCGAGACCGGCCGCCGCAGCGTGGATTTTTTGAATGGGGTGGTCGCTTCTTATACGGAATCCGAACGCCTGCGCCGCCGGAGCGGCGGACGCTTTGTGCCGCCGCCGATTATCCTTGAGGGCGGTTGGTAGGTGGCCTTCAGGAACGGCCAGTTATTTGATCATCGTTTGATGCTGGTCACTGACTGCAGGATCACCGAGACCATCAGATAAGCCATGGTGCCCACGATGATGGCCATGACAAAGATAATCAGTGGCGTGACCATGGCGGTGCCGCGGTCGATGGTTTTCTGGAGTTCCTTTTCATAACGCATCGCGGTGCGTTCGAGCGAGTGTTCCAGATCCCCGGTTTGCTCGCCGACCGTAATCATATCCGTAAGCAGCGAAGGAAAAAAGCCCACTTTGCGCAGGGAGCGGGAGAGGGAACCGCCTTCGCCGACCATGGCGATCACTTTGGTAATGAGCCCGCGCAGATGCCGGTTCACCGTGGCATCCCGGGTCAGTTCCAGAGCCCGCAGCAGGGGCAGTCCATTGCCCACCAGATTGGAAAGGGTCTCGAGAAACTGCACAAAAAATCGCTGACTGATCAGAGGTCCGAAGAAAGGCAGGCCCAATTTGATGCGGTCCCATGGTTCCCGGTAGGTTGGGGAAGCGGTGATACGCTGGAAGGCGTAAATTCCCAGCCCGATTACGAGGGCAATGGCCCACCAGTAGCTCATGGCAAAATCTCCTACCCCCATCACCATTTTGGCAGCCACCGGCAACTCACGTCCCATGCTCTTCAGGAGCTGGGTCAATTGCGGAATCAGATAGGACACAAACAGGATACTGACCGCAAAACCGGCGATCATCAGACAGACCGGATAGATCATCGCGACCGTGACCTTGTTGGTCAGGGCCTGCACCGACAGCAGATATTCGGACTGGCGGCGCAGGATTTTCGGCAGGGCTCCGGAAATTTCGCCGGCGGCTGCAAGATTGCAGTAGAGTTCCCCGAAATTCGGGCTGGCTGATTTCAGCGACTGCGAGAAACTGCCTCCATCGCGGATTTTCGCCCGGAGAATGGTGGTGACATCCTTTACCCCTGACAATTCATCACGGCTCTCCATGATGCGGAGCGCGGGCTCCAACTGCAGGCCCGCCGCGAGGAGGTCACTGAGTTCCTCGGTGAAGAGAATCACATCCGACCGCTTCAGTTTCACCGGTCCGGTGGGGATGCCGGCGGCTTTGGCTTTATCGGATTCCCCCGCCTTGCCCCCCGATGTTTTCACCACTTCCGCCTTGGCCGGCTTCGCGGCCGCCATGGCTGCCGGCGCCTTTTCGGCTTTCTCCACCGCCGTTTTGGCCGATTTGGCCGCAGGAGAGGGCCCTGGGGATGACCCTTCATCCTTGGGCTTGAGGGAAACCGGTTGAAGCCCGTTGCGGTCGAGACGCCGGAAGGCATCTGCACGGTCGGTGGCGGTGATGTCCCCATTGGTCAGGACGCCGCCTTTGTTCAAAGCGCTATAGGTAAAAACAGCCATGGTTTAAATCAGTCAGGAGCACCAAGGGTCATGTCGGTGGCGGTCACACTGATGACCTCCTCCACCGTGGTTTCGCCTTCCAGCACTTTGTGGAATCCGTAATCACGCATGGGGATAAATCCTTCCCTGATGGCAAGGTCCTTGATGGTGGCCTCGGCCGCCCGCCGCACAATGAGATCTTCAATCGCCTTTGAAACCACCACCACTTCGTAAATCGCAATCCGTCCGTAGAACCCGGTGTGGTTGCAGGAATCGCAGCCCTTGTGGCGCGGCATGAACACGGTGCGGTCCTCACGGGCAGCGGAAAATCCCGCGGAGCGCAATTGGGCCGCGGTGAGGTGGCTGGGTTGTTTGCACTTCTGGCAAAGGCGGCGCACCAGACGCTGGGCAAGGAAGGCCCGGACTGAGGCCGCCACAAGGAACGGCTCCACCCCCATGTCCACCAGACGGGTGATTCCGGAAATGGCATCATTGGTATGCAGGGTGGAAAACACCAGGTGACCGGTCAGGGCGGCCCGGATCGCAATTTCCACCGTCTCAAGGTCGCGCATTTCCCCGATCATCACAATGTCAGGATCCGCCCGGAGAATGCTGCGCAGGGCACTGGCAAAGGTTAGATTGATTTCGGGTTTGACCGCGATCTGCACCACGCCCTCGATCTTGTTTTCGACCGGGTCCTCCACCGTGATGATGCGGCTGTCGATGGTGTTGATCTCGCTGAGGAAGGTATAAAGCGAGGTGGACTTGCCGGAACCCGTGGGTCCGGTGATCAGCACCACGCCGTTAGGAAGCTTGAGCAGATTGTCGATGACATGCCGCACGTCCGGGATCATGCCCAGCTTGTCGAGGTTGAACTTCTGCTGGTTCAACAACCGGAGCGAAACGCTTTCTCCCAGCACGGTGGGCACGGTAGCCACACGGACGTCGATCTGTTTCCCGTCCAGTTCCAGACCGATACGGCCATCCTGCGGCAGGCGGCGTTCGGCAATGTCGAGACGGGACATGATTTTGAGGCGGGCAATCACCATGCTCTGCAGCGCCTTGATATTCTCCGGCACCGGCACATCAACCAGCAGACCATCGATCCGGTAGCGGATCCGCAGGCTGCTTTCCATCGGCTCCACATGGATATCCGTGGCCCGCTGCTGGAGCGCCTGACGGATGATGGCGTTCACAAATTTCACCACGCTGGCTTCGGCATCATCCTCGTCGAGGACGTTGGTTTCCTCATTGAGGTCCATCGCCGCCGTGTCATTGGGATCACGGGCCTTGAGAATGGCGTCAAAAGTATCTGCCCCCACCCCGTAGAGTTTCTGAATCCCGTGCAGCAGGCGGGTGCGGCTGGCCATGTGCCACTGAATCGGCCAGGGAATGGCCTGACTGACGGCCTGCCTCGCGTGGTAGTTGAAGGGATCGTAGGTGCAGAGCGCCAGCACCTTGGGTCCATCCTCGCCGGCGGCTTCAATTGCAGCCTTGGCCTGTTCCGTCAACTCACCTTCTTCATCGGTCTCCTGGGTAGCCGGATCCCCGAACCAGAGCGGCAGCAGCCGGTAACGGAGCGCGATCTGGGAAGAGCATACATCTTTCAGCCTCCGGGAATTGCGGGGCTTGAGTTCCGGCTCCCACGGCAGGTGGAGGGATTGGCTGAGGGCCGAGAGAAAATCTTCTTCCGTGGCCAGGCGCGCGTCCAACAGGTCTTCCACCACCGGCCTCTGGGCCTGATGGGCCTCGGTTATTATTTTTTCCACGGCCGCCAGATCCTCAGCTCCTCCGGCCTCCACAGCGCGAAGGAGGATTTCGTTCATTCGGGCGGCAAGGGATGACATGATCAAAAAAGGGGGAAAACAGGAGAACTGGATTGGGAAATGGACCGCCTTCGGGGCGAAAATGTTCAAATAAGGCGTTATCGGTCACTGAAGAGGTTGCCCAGGCCACCTAGCACCGATCCGGAATCATTGCTGGCCGTGCCCCGGGCATTGGCCAGCACCTTGTCCGCAAGGCGGCTGAAGGGAAGGCTCTGCAGCCAAATGATCCCATGCCCGCGCAGAGTGGCAAGGAACATCCCTTCCCCGCCAAAGACCATGCTCTTCATGTTGCCCGCCCTTTGTATGTCATACTGGATGCCCTGGGTAAAGGCCACCAGACAGCCGGTGTCGACCAAGAGGGTTTCCCCCTTCAATTCGCGTTTCACAATGGTGCCCCCCGCATGAATGAAGGCTTTGCCGTCACCATTGAGCCTTTGGAGGATAAAACCCTCCCCGCCGAAAAATCCGACGCCCAGTTTCTGGGCAAAGGCAATCCCCACCTTGGTGCCAAAGGCCGCACACAGGAAAGCGTCCTTCTGGCAAAACAGTTCCCCATTGAACTGGGACAGATCGACCGGAATAATTTTTCCGGGATAGGGAGCGGCAAAAGCGACCGTGTGTTTCTGGGTTCCCCGGTTGGTGAAATGGGTCATGAAGAGACTCTCCCCGGTCAGCACCCGCTTGCCCACACTTTTCAGCTTGTCCATGAACCCCGCATTGGGATTGGAGCCATCCCCCATTTTGGTCTCAAATTGGATGGCCGCATCCATGTAGTTCATCGCCCCGGCTTCAGCGACGACCGTTTCGCCCGGATCCAATTCCACTTCCACAATCTGCATGTCGTCTCCCATGATCCTGTAATCGATCTCATGGGCCCGGACCGCGACGGTGGCAGGTGCCATGGGGGGCATGCCCATGGGCAGGGCCGGTGGAGACGATCTAACCAGATCCGGACGAACCACTTTGAGCGGTTTCCACTCGGTCATCCCTTCCTGCCAGACCAGGGAGTCCGGCGTCAGGCTGCCGATGCTGAGCATGGATTCAAGGACGTCATCGGCGGCGGGGAGGGGTTGGCGGTTGGGTCCGGCGTAGAAAAGTTGAGCCATACGAAAGTTGCGTGGGTTGGAGCGGATTCATACGTCATCCTCCGCCTCCGCCTACAGGAAAATGAGATCAAACAGCCGGCTGGCTTCGCAGGAGTATCCCGGAAGCGGTACCCGTTTTTTGGGAGGACGCGGTCCCGGAAAATAAATGTCAGGGTGCCTCCAGAGGCTTCAATTCGATATTGCGGAACCAGATAGGTTGTCCTTCGGCCTGCAGGGCGATATGGCCGTAGCTCAGCTTCAAGGGGCTGCCAGCCCGCAGCAGGTCAGTGGCAGGCGCATTGTCATTGTTGGGATCGAGTTGGGGAGCCTGATAGCGCAGCACTTCTGCCCCATTGATCCGGTGAATGATCAACTCGTGGCCGTGAACCTCCACCTCTGCCTTCACCCACTGGTCCGCCGGCAGCGTCGGGGACGAGGACTGCACAATGTGCTTCGTGACCAGCTTGCCACCGATTTCGACATGGGTGCCCGGGGTACAAAGGTTGCCAGTGGGCCTGGGCCCTTTGCCTTCATCGGCAAGGAACTGCATTTCGAGGCTGGCCGGAAACCCCTGGTCGAACCGCATACTCTGTGGTGACTGCGCGTGAATCATGACGCCGCTGTTGAGGTTTACATAATGCGGGGCATCGGCCATCATTTTGCCGGTGAACCGGTATTCCATTCGAAGGACATACCGGGAGTAGGCAATATTGGTAAACAAGTGCCCAAATCGCTGGGCGAACTCCGGGTAATCGGAATAATCCACCTTGAGAATGCCGTCTTCAATCCGGAACGTGTTGAAGGCATTCTCCCCCAGAGAATGTTTGGCGATTTTAATGGTCCAACCCTGCAGGGTCTTGCCGTCAAACAGGGGAATCCAGGGTTTCTCACCCGTAGATTCAGAGGATTGAGCCTGTGAGACCAAAGGGGCAGTCAAAAACAGCGCAAAAATAACCAGACTTGGAATTGGCATCGCAATCATGAATCAGGATGGAACTTTCCCGCGCAGGTGCCAAATCATAAATCTCGCGGGGCCTGCCATTTATACCTGTTGCGTTCCGGAAAAGGGACAGCCCGCATTCATTGCTGAATGCGGGCTGTTAATCTGGCAACGACCTACTCTCGCGGGACCTGTCGTCCGACTACCATTGGCGCTGCGGCGTTTCACTTCCGTGTTCGGGATGGGAACGGGTGG
>JBBQWG010000067.1:0-29166 GCA_038210825.1 Verrucomicrobiales bacterium | reverse complement strand
GCAACCAGCTTGGGAATCATCGAATAAAAAATGACGGGAGGCAGGCATAAGAAAAGGGGTGGGAGAGGAAGATTAATGCCACGGCAGCGCTGAGGAGACTTAGTCAAAATTCCGGGCGAATCAAGATAATTAAGATATTTCTCAGATAATTCTCCCGCTATTTTCATGGGAAGTTGCTTCCGCTATTTTCATGGGAAGTTGCTTCCTCTCGATCAGGCGCGAAACCACATGGAAGCAACCAGCTTGGGAATCATCGAATAAAAAATGACGGGAGGCAGGCATAAGAAAAGGGGTGGGAGAGGAAGATTAATGCCACGGCAGCGCTGAGGAGACTTAGTCAAAATTCCGGGCGAATCAAGATAATTAAGATAATTCTCAGATAATTCTCCCGCTATTTTCATGGGAAGTTGCTTCCTGCCAAAACTTCAATTGCGACTGCACCAATGCCATCGCCTCCTCCCCGAGGGCCCGCTCCAACCGGGCCACCACCACCTCCAACGGCACATCAAATCCCTCAGTCCGGTGCGGCACCCGCACCAGCAGATGAAAATGGTTGCTCATGATGCAAAAAGTCAGCACCTCGACTCCCAGCAAATCCACATAAGCGCGCACCATCTTCAGAAAAATCTCCCGCCCCTCCTCATCCTATAAAAACCGTCTCTCGAGCAGGCGCGACACCACATGAAAACATCCCGCCTGGAAATCTTTGAACAAAAATTAGCGTTGGTCAGGCATAAGCAAAATGACGGGAGAGATACTCCATGGCAAACGGGATGGTGGTCCTTGATCCCAAATTTCCACCGATTCCAAGGCATTTCTTCCGCTATTCGTGGGAACTTGAACTTGCATGCATCATGAGAACTTGAATGCACCCGTCCCGCCAATGACGCCACCCGTGAAAAGCAAATTCCTTTCAGTTTAAATTTTCCAACTTGCGCCCCCGAATCAGTTCTATTAGGAGCCCCGCATGACCACCAGATGTTGCATTCTCTTCCTGTCGGGTTTTCTGGCCTTAGCACGAGGCGATACTCTGACTCTCACTGACGGCACAGAGATAACCTGCGACTCCGTGAAATTGGACAAGGAGGAGGTGGTGTATGTTTCCGGGGGAAAAGAAACGCGGGTACCCCGGGTGAAAGTGATCCGGATGACTGATGAAAAGACGGAGGAAGAAAAGCAAGCCGGCCTGGCGCAACTGTTGAAGGATTTCAAAGGCCATAAAGACGTCAAAGACGACAACTGGGGCAAGCTCTTCAAAATCTCGGAATCCAATTGCCTGCGGGCGGAAACCGAGCCGGCCTATCAGTATGTAGCACCAGTCGGCTGGTATCAGAATTTCACGAAGAAGCTGGACGATACCCTTGCCATTTTCAGCTACGTGGAGCCCGGCCCGAAGGTCACCGGCCACATCACCGTATTGCACTGCACCAAGGCGGAAACCCGCGAGGGGACCGAAGAGGAGGATTTCAAGGAGAATCTGGAAGCCAACGAGGGCACGCTGAAGAATTTCAAGGCCGGTAAAAAGGAGACGCTGACGATTGGGAAATGGAAGGTAATCCGCCAAGCCATCTCCGGTATCGACCGGGAGACCGGGGACAAACGCCGTGGCTACGAGGTGATGGTTTCCATAACTCCGAAAGCTGGCCTCGCGCTCACGCTGCTGGCGCCGGACGATAAGGATTTTGCCCGCCGCGAGCAGTTGTTCATGGGTATGATCGAGAGTCTGAAGCCATTGGATCCTGCGGGTTGAGGTACTGCCGCCAGTTAGCTCTGGGCGGAGGGTTCCCGGTTTTTGCCTGCAGTCAGGATAAATCCTGCCTTTCCTAGGCAGACCGGGCGAGTTTGGTGGGGCATGCGAATCATCAGTGGAAAGGCGAGGGGCATCCCGACTCAAGTCCCGAAAACCCTCCTCCGGCCAACGGCGGACCGGGTGCGGGAGGCGGTTTTTTGCATGCTCGGCGAGCGGACGGAAGGCGCAGGTTCTGGCTCTTTTTGCGGGCAGCAATGCACTATTTCTATTTCCATGGGAACTTGAATGCAACCATCCTGATAGGATTCTTCCGCACTTCATGAACTCAAAGCTGGACGCCGTTGATTTCACTCACTGTTTTCATGGGAATTTAAACCCACATGGAGAGATACCATGGTATCAAAAGCTGTGTCAGAAATCTTCAGGGCACCCCCCGCTAATTTCAACGCCCACTATTTTCATGGGAAGTTGCCCGCAGGAAGTTGCCCGCAGCCTTGGCGTAGCGCTGCACCGTGCGGCGGTTGACGCCCAAGGTGCGGGCGATACGGCGGATGGACCAGCCTTTGGCTATGAGGGCTTGAATGGCTTATTGTTGGGACACTTTGAGGATGTTGGACATGCTCCCCGATCCAAGCACACTGTCAGTGCCGTGGACGGAGCGGTGTTGCATCCGAAAGTGGTGCACTTTGAAGCCCTGAAAGTGATGATCAGGTGGTGCACTTTGAGTGATCGCCGACAATATACGTGATTTCAGGATCCGAAATATCAATCATGGACTTTTTGCGGGTCACATCTTGAAATGATCGGCAGCACCCGGCGTTACCCCTGGTTGCAATTCCCTAGCTGTAACAGCCTCTCCGTTCTCATAAAAATGGCCGGGAGTATTTTTCCGATTGAAGCGAAGGTAATCAACCGCAAATTTGTCTCTCAATGATATTATCAACATATACAAAGAAAGGCTAGTCATTACAACAACAACATCAGGAATCCCACCTGCAGCAAACTCAAGCAGGGCACATAGTCCTATCGCGCCCAACAACACTCCCGATCTAAAACCTACAGACTTACTCCCATCAAGGAGTGATCTGTAACACCATCTCCGTATTTGCTCTTTGTTCATTATTACAGCTGCCTGGAATTATTATAGTGGACCGACAGTGCTGCCGCAAGTCCTAGGCAGCAGTGGGTTGATCGGCGCTGACCACCTGTCCGAGCGCGTCGAAGCCCCCACTGCGGGACGGCGGTGGTGCCGAAAGCGGTGCCGGAGATTTCCACGAGGTGACGCTGGCTGAGGGCGTTCACCCCGTAGTCATACGTCGAAATGTTGAGTGACACCAACTTTGTTTTGCTTGAGGTCGCAGCCATTTTCATGGGAAGTTACGGTTTATTGTTCCTAAACAGGTAGCTCAGCAGGCCCAGCATTGTTGTGGCACCAAACATATAAGCAAAATTATGCATCCTTGGAATGGTAAAGAATTGCGGCGCTAACACATACATCAGGCCCCACACTAAAGCGGCTTGAAAAAATGCGATCAGACCAACCTTCACCAATGATAAAACTAAATGATAGACCTTAAATTTCACGATTCTTCAAGGCTTTTGTTTAGGACAAACCAGACCATTACTATCTGTATTGTATCCACGTGCCTGAGCAGGTCTTCCGGCAGTTCACACGATAAGGCATTTGAAATATCGTTGATCAACTTCAGATGCACATCCGGCCAATGCCGCTGCAGAAAGAGATTCATCCCCGGAAACAGATTCTGACGAGAGACGGACATGAATTACAGTAGCGCCGATTTACGGCGCATAAAGTTACTTTTTACCTGTGACGCCGGCACAGACGCCAGCCAAACCACAGGCAGTGCGAAATTGGAGGAGAGGATCGGGCTGAACTTGAACGACAATCCCGTTGACCCGTAATCCCCAACAAGAAAGACTGGCACCGCATGAATCCAATCATTGATGGCTTTTCAGGAAAATGCATCGCTTCGGTGAAGAGCAGGCATTCCAGTATGGTGGAATTCCATTTCAATAATCCGGAATTCACCCTGAATTCTGCAGGCGAATTAACCGGAGGTTCCGCGATGGACCACAATCTTTGGCTAACGCTTGATTACTGCGTTTGGCATTTGGTTTTCGAGCAGCAACCATTGATCGACAGCAACGATGTAGAACTCGAGCAGAAACTATCCATCCTCATCGGCGACACTATTTCGAGCATCTCGCAAATAACCAGTTTTGCACAGGGAAGCAGGGACCATTCGGAGCAGCAAGGAATTTTCGGCTACGGCAAAGTAGTGGTCACCTTCGGCAGCCGAAGGAAGCTTTTCATCTACCCCCATCGCTGGGATGAGGAAACCTACAAAGGCGACGGGTCTGCCCCTCTCATGACGTTGCTAGGGAAGTCCGCGAAATTGATCTATCTGGAGAACGGCGAAATCCAACACCAGCATCGCGATAACTGATTGGCTGTTTCGATGAAAACCTGACCCCCTCACCCGCTGTGCCCCTCCTCCTGGAGGAAACGTTCGGCGTCGATGGCGGCCATGCAGCCCATGCCGGCGGCGGTGATGGCCTGGCGGTAGACTTTGTCGGCGCAGTCGCCGGCGATGAAGACTCCCGGGATATTGGTCTTGCTGCCTTCGGTGAGGACAAAATAACCGGAGTCATCGGTGGTGATGACGTCCTTGAACAACTGGGTGCTGGGGACCAGACCGATGGCAATAAAGACGCCGGAGCAGTCGAGGACGGATTCTTCGCCGGTTTGGTTATTTTTCAGGCGCACGCCGGTGACTTCGTCTTTGGTGACGTCGAGGATTTCGGTGACTTCGGTGTGCCAGACCGGTTGGATTTTGGGATGGGCGAGGACACGGTCGGCCATGATTTTGGAAGCGCGGAGTTCGCCGCGGCGGTGGACCAGATAAACCACGCTGGCAAAGCGGGTGAGATACATCGCTTCTTCACAGGCAGAATCGCCGCCGCCCACCACCACCAGCGGTTTGTTGCGGAACATCGGCAGAGCGCCGTCACAGGTGGCACAGTAGGTGACGCCCTTGTTTTCGAGGAGGTGTTCGCTTTCGATGCCAAGGTGTCGGTGGCCGGCTCCGGTGGCGATGATGAGGGTTTTGGTGAAGAGTTTTTCGCCGTCCACGGTGACGGCAAAGGGCCGCTGGCTGAGGTCCACCGACTCTACCTTGCTGAGGGTGCGCAGGCGGGCTCCGAAACGTTCGGCCTGCTTCTGCATGTTCATCATGAGTTGGAAACCGTCGATGCCTTCGACAAACCCCGGATAGTTTTCCACGGTGGTGGTGGTGGTGAGCAGTCCGCCGGGCATGATACCGGTGATGACGAGCGGGCTGAGGTCGGCACGGGCGGTGTAAAGGGCAGCGGTGAGGCCGGCGCAGCCGCTGCCGATGATGATGACGTTTTCCATGGAGGGGCGGTAGGGGATCGGGATGTGAAGGAGAGGAGGCGCGGCCAGGTGGAATTATTCCTCGAGCCGCAGGATTATGCCCCCGGGCATCGGGCCGGAAAGGGAAAACTGCAACGGCTTGCCCCTTGCCCCTTGGCTTTAGTCGGCAGGCCTGCTTTGTATCGTCCATGAGGGGAAACCGGCTGCGGCTTTTTCTGACCCTGACCCTGACCCTGACCTTGGTCGTGGCCGGGGCGGGAGGGGTGCGGGGCAATCCAGGGCATGAAGTGACCATCGCTGAGTTGTCGGCCCAGATTGCCCTGTCTCCCGGGTTGCCGGAATTGTATTTTCAGCGGGCGTGGAATTACCGGGAGAACCGTCAACTGGGGGAGGCACGGGCGGATTGGGCCAAAACCTTGGAATTGAATCCGGGATTTCTTCCCGCGTCCCGCGAATTGGCCCGCCTTGACGCGGCGGAAGGGCAGGTGGACGCCGCCATGGACCGGTTGCGGCAAGCCATGGCCGCCGCCCCGCCGGAGCAGGCCTTCCACCGGCCGGGATGCTTCAGCGTGCTGGCGGAACTGCTGCTTTCCCAGAATAAAAATGCCGCCGCCCTCGCCGAAGCCAAGGCCGGCCTTGCCGCAGCGGAAGCGTTGCAACTGGATCTGGTGCTGCTGCGGAGCGAAGCCCAGCGACGCCTCGGGCGGTGGGAGGAACGCGTCAATGATCTCCACGCCACCACCACCCAATTGCGGAGTTTTGTCGTCAAAACCAAATGGATCGAAGCCATGATTGATGCCGGCCGGGGGGCCGAGGTCTTGCCTTTAATTGAGGAGGAAATCGGCAATACCCGCTATCAGGCCTCGTGGTTGATCCGCCGGGCCCGGCTCCGGCAGCGTTCGGGGGACGCCGCAGGAGCCGGCGCGGACCTTCATACCGCCTTGGAGGAAATTGAAAGCCGCTTGCGTCCGGATTTGCCGGATCTTTCCCTGGTCTGCGACCGGGGGGTCATTCGGGCCCTGCTCGGAGACCGGGCAAACGGTTCAAAAGACCTCCACCTCGCCCAACAACAAGGCGCGGATTTTTGGATGATTCAACCGCTGGCAGCCTTGTTGGAAGAATCGCCACCCCAACCCATTCCTGAGGCAGGGGGCCCCCCGGGCAACACCCCACAAAAACCGAATCCTCCTCCGGCTCCCGGCTCCCCGTGAAGGACCGTTCCTGCTCCAAAATCGGGTTCCCTGAGTTTTATACCCAATCCCAAAACAAACAAAAAATGCAAAAAATGAATCTTTTTTATGGAAATTCAGCGACAATTAAGTTACTCTTCTCTTGATCAAACCTAAAAAAACGGGTTAAACCCGGCGCGGCAGTTGCTCACTGGCAACTGCACAGACTGATTCTAATGGAGTGCTCTGTGTCCCTTGCCGCCTGAAAAAATCTTCAGTCATTAACCGAACTCCCTTCCTCTTATGGTTTGCCGCTCCCTTCTGACCGCTTTCACAGCGCTCCTTCTTGCTGGTTTATGCAGCTGTTCCTCCACAGCCAATCTGGCGGACGCCAAGGTCTACAAACACGGCAAAACGGTTCACGTCGACAACGCCAAATATTATCACGTTCGTACCACCGCCTACAGCCACCTGGAGGCCGACAGCCTGAAATATGGTCTGGCCAGCGCTGAAGGCGGCAATCTGAAATACGGCAATTTCCGCAGCGCTGCCGCCGACTGGTCCGTTTTTCCCCTTGGCACAGTATTCCAAATCGAAGGCCTTCCCTGGACTTACCGGATTGACGACTATGGCAGTGCCCTCGTCGGCACCAAGACCATCGACCTTTACAAACCCAACCTGGCGGGCATCAAACAATGGGGTGCCCGCAACGTGAACATCAAGGTCCTGAAGTGGGGTTCCTACGCGCAAAGTTACCACATTCTGAAGGACCGCACGAAACATTCGCATGTCCGGGAAATGGTGCAAAGCATCCAGCGGAAAAACCGCCTGAATCCTACCGCTTCCCTGTAAGCAGGCCGGCTGCCGCGACGGGCAGCATCCGCAGGTGGTCGGATCCCCTTTGAGGAGGTCCCAGTTCCTTGATTTATGACGAGGCTTGAACGGGCCGCACACATTCAGGAGGTGCTGGCGGATTTATACCCGGAAACACCGGTTCCCCTCAATCACCGCGACCCCTACACGCTGCTGATTGCCGTGCTGCTCTCGGCCCAATGCACGGACGCCCGGGTCAATTTGATTACCCCGGCCCTGTTTGCACGGGCTTCCACGCCTCAGGCCATGATGGCGGTGCCCGTGGATGAAATCCGGGACCTGATCCGCTCCTGTGGGCTGTCGCCGCAGAAATCCATGGCCATTTCCGGACTCTCCCGGATCCTTGTCGAGCAGCATGGAGGACGGGTCCCGCAGGATTTTTCGGCCTTGGAAGCCTTGCCCGGAGTGGGGCACAAAACGGCCTCTGTGGTCATGGCCCAAGCCTTTGGGGTGCCGGCGTTCCCGGTCGACACCCATATCCACCGCCTCGCCCAGCGTTGGAAATTGACGAATGGCAAGTCGGTGCAGCAAACCGAGGCGGATCTCAAAAGGCTGTTCCCCCGCGACCAATGGAATACTCTGCATCTCCGCATGATTTTTTATGGCCGGGAACACTGCTCTGCCCGCGGTTGCAACGGCACCACCTGCAGCCTGTGCCGGGCCATGTTCCCCGAGCGGTCCCAACCGCTGAAAACCAAAAAGTAGTCAGGCGTCCCTTCCCATCCCATCCCAGCCCAGCCGGCCCGACGAAGAGGCATGCACGCTTCCATCACGATCCTGTTTTGGCGGAAAAGAGCGAGGTGCAACACCTGCCGGGGACGACGCGGGTTTGACGCCTGCTCCAAACCATGCCAAAAGCGTGGATGAGCGACTTGAAAGTGATATGCGTGGGCGTGGCCGGGGTGGGAGCGATTGGAAAAAACCATGCCCGGGTCCTCGCCAATCTGCCCGGGGTGAAACTTGCCGGCATTTATGATGTGGATGCGGCGCACGCCGCAGAACTCGCCGCCGCGCACGGCACCCGCGCTGCCGCTTCCCTCGCCGAACTCGCTTCATGGACCGACGCCGTGACCATCGCCACGCCCACCGTCCACCACTACCAAACCGGCAAGACTCTGTTGGAAGCCGGCAAACACGTCCTGATTGAAAAACCCATCACCGACAATACGGAGCAAGCCCTCGAATTGGCGGCGCTGGCCAAGTCAAAATCCCTCGTCCTGCAAGTCGGCCACATCGAACGCTTCAATCCGGTGATGAGTCTGCTGGAGGCACGTCTCACCAGTCCGCGCTTCATCGAAGCCCACCGCCTGTCCCCTTTTCCCAACCGCAGCATCGACATCGGCGTGGTGCTGGATCTCATGATCCACGATATCGAGATTGTGCTCAATCTGGTGCGCAGTCCGGTGGAGAGCATCGACGCCGTGGGCGTGCCCGTCCTGACAAGGCGCGAGGATATCGCCAATGCCCGACTCCGCTTCGAAAACGGCTGCGTGGCCAACCTTACTGCCAGCCGCATCAGCCCGGAGCGCCTGCGCAAACTCCGCGTCTTCCAGAGTGATGCCTATCTCTCCCTCGACTATCAGGCGCAGGAGGGCAAAATCTACCGCCGCGAAGGCATGGCTATTGTTTGTGAGGATGTTACCGTGGAAAAGGACGAACCCCTCAAGCTGGAGCTGGCCGCCTTTGCCGAATGCGCCCGCCACGGCCACCGGCCGCGGGTCGGCGGTCATGAAGCCGCCGCTGCCCTAGACCTCGCCATGCGGATCACCGCTCTCATCGAAGCCGGAAACGCCAGGGACCACGGCTCCGCCATGCCTGCCGGATTCCCGGCGCAATTGGAATCCCTGCTTCCGTCCTGACATTTCTCATTTCAAAAGTCGACGCGGAAGTCTTTCTGTTAACGCAATGCCGCGGAGCCGCCGGAACGGACGGCGCTCCCAGCACTTTCTCCCCCAATGAACACCCTCTTCCTCCTCGCCGGTGAACGCAGCGGTGACCGCCACGGCGCTGGCCTGATGGAGGAACTCCGGGCTTTAAATACCGGCATCCTCCTGCATGGTCTCGGCGGCGCAGAGATGCATGGCCTGTCCCCCGACGTCACCGACTGGGTGGAGGAAGCGGGCGTGGTGGGCCTGGTGGAAGTCCTCAAGAAATACGGCTGGTTCAAGGAACAATTTGACAGCACCCTGAAGCGGATCCTGACACTTCAGCCGGATGCCGTGGTCCTGATTGACTACCCTGGCTTCAACCTGCGTATGGCCGAAGCCCTGCGGAAGGCCTCCTTTCCTGGCAAAATCATTTATTACATCAGTCCGCAGGTTTGGGCGTGGCACCGCAGCCGCATTCCCAAAATGGCCGCCTGGCTGGACCTCATGATCTGCATCTTTCCCTTTGAGAAGGACCTTTATGAAGGCGTGGGCCTGCGCACTGTCTTTGGGGGACACCCCCTCGTGGAATATCATCAGTCCCGGGCCCTCGGCCTTGCCCGCGAACCGGATCTCATCGGCCTTTTTCCAGGCAGCCGCCGGCGCGAAATCAGCAAACTTTTCCCCATCATGCTGGAAGCAGCCCGCCGCATGCAGGCTGCAGATCCCACGCTGCATTTTGCCGTCTCCGCCGCCTCTCCAAAACTGGCGGCCCTGATGCAGGTGCATCTTGATATTCATCCCCTGCCAAGGCTGGTGATAGAGACCGGCACCGTGCACACTTTGATGCAACGCGTCTGCTGCGGGGCCGTGGCCAGCGGCACTGCCACCCTTGAAGCCGCCATCCACGGCTTGCCCTACTGCCTCGTCTACAAGGTCGCGTGGGGGACATGGCTCTTCGGCAAAGCCGTGATCCGCGTGCCCTGGCTCGGCATGGTCAACCTGCTTGCCAAACGGGAAGTCGTGCGTGAACTCATCCAGACCCACTGCACGCCGGAGCGGATTGCCGCCGAACTCAACCGCCTGCATCGCGATACTACAGCACGCAAGCAACTCCAGCGCGACCTCGGCGAGGTGGTGGCCGGTCTTTCGGGGGAAGGAGCCTATCGACGCGCCGCCATGGCCATCCTCGGCGTCTGAGCAGCGGTGGTTTGGGCGGAAGAAGCCTCGTGCAAGCAAAGATTGATCTTGATGTCACCACCGGATCCATCAGGCTTGGCGCATGTCCCATCCTCCTGAACGTGACTGGGAAACCCGGAGCCACATCCGGACCATCGTGCTGCTCAGCGCTACCGCCGCCGGGGTGTATCTTTGTTATCGCCTTGCCCAGCCTTTTCTGCCTCCCCTGACGTGGGCGGTGGCTCTCGCCGTGCTTTTCACCCCCTTGCAGCGATGGCTGGAAAGGAGGCTACGCCGACCGGGCCTGGCCGCTGCCTTGTCGGTCATCATGATCGGGCTGATTGTAATTCTGCCTGCCACCTTCGTGGCCCGGCAACTGCTCATCCAGACAGCCATCGGGGCCAATTTCATCAGCAGCCGTCTCGACACTGGCGAGTGGCGCCAGGCCTTGGAGGCCCAGACGCAGCTTGCGCCACTCCTGGCCAAAGTGGAAGCCGAAATCGACTTGCCAGGTTCCATGAAATCCTTTGCCGCATGGCTTAGTCCGGCGGCGGGCAATCTGGTCAGACAATCCATGGGCCAGATCATCGCCTTCTGTCTGGTCTTCTATCTGCTGTTCTTCTTCCTGCGTGACCGGCACGCCGCCTTGCAGACCTTCAAGTCGGCCTCCCCCCTGACAGAAGCGGAAATGAACCGTCTGTATGCCCGGGTGGGGGACACTATTTACGCGACAGCCTATGGCACTTTGGCGGTGGCGGCCATTCAGGGACTCCTCGGCGGTCTGATGTTCTGGGCGCTCGGGATTCCTGCTCCCCTGCTCTGGGGCGTCGTCATGGCCCTCCTCGCTGTAGTTCCCGTGCTGGGTGCTTTTGTGATCTGGATTCCGGCCGCTGCTTTCCTTGCCTTCGAGGGACATTGGGGCAAAGCCATTATCCTGGCAGCATGGGGCATGCTCGTTATCGGCACCATCGACAACCTGCTCCGTCCGATCCTCGTCGGAAACCGCCTCAGGCTCCACACCGTGCCTTCCTTCATCGCCATCGTGGGCGGCCTGCTGCTGTTTGGACCTGCCGGCCTGATCCTTGGACCAGTGGTCACCACCGTCACGATGGTCCTCCTCGAACTTTGGCCCCACCGCACCGCGCCGGAGCCTGAAATGGCCGCAAAGCCTGACCATATCTCACGATTCGAGAACGAAGGAGGCAGCATTCCTCCCGGAGTCCAGCAATCCTGACTGCCCTCCCGGCCCCGCCTGCCGTCCATCTCCCCAAGGCTTCACCTGAATCGGTTCCAGCTTGGCCCTCCATCCTGCCCCTTCCCCGCCAATGGACCTTTAACTGAACAAGCGGGCAATCGGGGTGCCGCCGTCAGTGATCGGAACAGGGCGGGAGCCGTCGAGAAGATCGGCGTGGGGATGGATGCCGAGGGTGGCGTGGATGGTGGCGTGGAAGTCCGGCAGGCTAACCGGATGCTCCACCGGGATTTTGCCTTCGTCATCCGTGACGCCCCACGCTCCGCAGTGATTCAGCCCCCCTCCGGCAAGGACGAGGCTGAAGGCCGTGCCCTGGTGGCCGCGGCCGCCCCCGCCATCAAACGAGGCGGGTCGGCCGAACTCCGTGCCGACCACAATGAGTGTTTTGTCGAGGAGGCGATGGTTTTCGAGATCTTCGATCAGGGCAGAGAGGGCGGTGTCCAGTTCGCGGATCAGGACATGTTGTTGGAGTTGGCCGTCATTGTGGGTGTCCCATCCGGTGCCATTCACGAAATTCAGATTGTGGGAAACCTCAATGAAGCGGACGCCGGCCTGCACGAGGCGGCGGGAAAGCAGGCAGCGCTGGCCGAATTCTCCGCCATAACGCTGGCGCAGCCTGCCGGGTTCCTCCGCCAGTTTGAAGTGGCGCATGAAGTCCGGACCTGCCAGACGCAGGGCTTCCGTCTGGGCCGCGCGGTAATCCGCAGGGGTGGAGCCTTCCGGGAATCGGTCCTGCAGGGGCTCCAGCAAGGCGAGACGGCGGGCGGTGCGTTCCGCTCCGACGTCTTCCGGCCGGGTGAAACCCGCCGGGCCGCTTTCAGTATCCAACAAATATACAAACCCGCTTTTGGCTCCAAGGAATCCGGGACCGCGGCTGACATTGGGATAACCAATCAGGAGGTAGGCGGGAACGTCCGGATTGGCCGGGCCACGCTGGTGGGCCACAATGCTGCCGATGGATGGATAAACCACATTGCCGCTGATCATGCGGCCGGTGTGCACCAAATTGGTGGCAAAGGCATGCTCGTCGATGACCCGGTGATGCACGGTGCGCACGGCAGTGACCCGGTCCATCAGCCGGGCGGTCCGGGTGAGGTGTTCCGTGACCCGGACTCCTGGAACCGCCGTGTCGATGGAAGGATAATAGCTGCCGGAGCGCGGGGGCTTGGATTTGGCATCCCCCAGCCTTTTCGGATCAAAGGTGTCCACTTGGGCCATGCCTCCACCGAGCCAGATGAAAATGCAGTGTTCTGCTTTTCCCAGTTTGGGGGGTGGCAGGGCATTGGCCAAAAGGGCGGACCCTGGCAGCGCGGCGGAGGCGAGGGACAGTTTGAGGAAACCGCGGCGGTGGTGGAGGTTTTTCATGGCCGGTATAGCATTTCAGGAGAGTTGAGCAGCGCCCAGATCACGTCCTCGCAACGCTGGCGCCAGGCAGGATCGAGTTTGGGCGAAGGCGGGTCTCCGCGTCGCGCGGCCGCTGCCTCGGCCTGTTTGACAGTGGTGGCTTCAGGCTGAAGATGATTGGTCCAGGTGACCACCATGGGAGCCCGGGGAGGATCCGTCAGCGGGGCCGGATCAGCAAGAACCCGCTGATGATAGCCGTCCCGCAGCCAGGCTACATACCGGTCACGTTCTCCGGCATTGGGATAGCGGGTCAGCAGGCGCAGGTAAAGTTTCTCCACCAGCGTCTCGACCGGCTGGTTCTGCTGCACAAGGGCAGTTAGCGCATGATCCTCACTAAGCCGGGTGAGCCAGCCGCTCATGGTGCCATTGGCAAGGATAGCGGGCTGCAAGGCATTCGGTGCCGTGTCGCGGATCGACTGGGGATCCTGCCGGGCTCCCCGCCAGCCCAGAGCCTCCATCACATCCGTCACGGCCTGAAGCCGCGGCAACGTCAGGCTGGGCCGGTCGCGTTCATTGGACAGGGAGGCCAGCATCCAGGCCCGGCGCGGCACTCCAAGGTCGGTGCTGTTGGCGAGATTGCGGCGCCCATTCCGGTCGAGGCAGACCGGTTCAAGCTTCATGGGCTTGCCGGTCGCGGCAAAACTCGAATCCACCACCTGTTCGGCAGAAAGCCGCCGCAGTTCCGGGGCCGCATAAAGCGGATCGGGTTCGCGCAGGACCGGGTCGGTGGCGCGTTGCCATGCGGCGGAAGTTAAAATCAGGCGGGCGAGCGGTTTGGTTTGATAGCCATTCCGCACCAGTTCCCGGCCCAGCCACTGCAGCAGCTCCGGATGGGTGGGCCGGCCTTTTTCCCAGTCATCCACGGGATGCACCAGGCCCCGGCCCATCAGCCGCTGCCAGATCCGGTTGGCGACCACCTGGGCAAAACGTTCGTTCTGCGGTGCGGTGAGGAGGGCCGCGAGCCGGTCCCGGGAATCGTCAGGATCCATCGCCAGTCCCGGCGCGAGGGCAGGATCGGCCAGCTCCGGGAACGGCCACTGCGGCGACACTTTGGATCCGGGATTCAAGGTCACTTCAATCAATGCCTTGCGGCCCCCGGCAGTCAGTTTGGCCGGATCCACGCTGCTAGTGGCGGGGACATCGATGGGCTGGTTGGCCAACAGCGCGCCCAGTTGGAACAACTGTTCCTGTTTGGCCGAACCGGAGGGGGAATCATGACAGCGGGCACACTTCATCTCAAGGCCAAGGAAGGCGGCGCTGATGATAGTGCCCTTGGCGGCGAAGGGGGCGTCGTTCTGCGAGGCGGGGCGGAACCCCGCTGGACCACCGCTGCGCTCGCTCCCCCGCTGCTGGACCAGTTGGGTCACCATCCGGTCAACCGGCAGATCATCCAGCAGCGCCTCGTGCAGCCACCAGCGGAAGGGGCCGGTGTTGTTGAGGGTAGGATTCAGGATGTTGGGATTCTCCGCCAGCAAATCCTGCCACATTGGCATCCAATGGTCCGCCCAACGGGGGTCAGCGAGCAGGCGGTCAATCAGCCGGACCCTTTTGTCAGGGGACGGATCGGCCAGAAAAGCACGGACTTCTGCGGTGGCGGGAGGCAGACCGATGGTATCCAGGTAGACCCGGCGCAGAAAGGTCAGATCGTCTGCAGGCGGAGTAAAAGCGGACCTCACCATGGGCAGTTCCGGCCATGCAGCACCTTCCTGCACCCAGCGGGTCAGCGTGGCGGTTTCTGTCCCGCTCAAGCGGCCGCCCTTGGGAGGCATCACTTCGTCTTCGTCATGACTGGTGATGCGGCGGATCAGCTCACTTTTGTCAGGCTGGCCTGCGATGAAGCCCGCCCCGCTGTCTCCTCCGCGCAGCGCTGCCTCGAGGTTGTCGAGTTGCAGCCCTCCTTTGGCTTTGTCGCCGCGGTGACAGTCCAGACAGCGCGATTCCAGCACCGGACGGACGTCGCGGAAAAAGTCGACCGTCGCCCCGGGGGACGGCCGGTTCTGGGATTTGACTGTCATGAAGCGCGCCGCAATAAAAGCATCCACTGGCGCAGCCGCGGAAAATCCGTCAGGAAGCACGGGCACTGGAACCTCCGGTGTGCCGGCCATCCACGCGGCGGCCCCCGCGCGGCGCTGGTTCCAATACGCCTGCATGGCTTCGCGCCGCCGGCTCCGTGTTTCCGCATTGCGCACGTCCATCTGACGGCCCACCATGGATTGATAGGCCTCCCAACCCGCGTCGGTGTAAGGCAGCGGTTTTGCGGCCGGATTCAGAAGATGCCATGCCGGATCGCCCTGCCATGAAACGGCCACCACCGTTTCGCCCAACTCCACGCGGCGAGGTGCCTTGCCTTCCCGTCCCCCTGCGAAAACCTCAAAGCCCACCTTGAGCAGTCCACCTGCGGTTTCGAACTCGCCAGTCCGTTCATATTCGCCACCGGGAGCCACGCGAAACCCGGGCCCAAGGTCGAGACGCACCAGCCGCTCGGTATCGGCCTGGGAACCGTCGCCCCCATTCTTCGGTGCAAAGGGGGTTTCCACCACCGCCTTTCCGTCCACCGTCAGGCGGGCCGCACTGCGGGCCCGGACCAAGAGGCGGTGCCGCCCCGGCGGGAAGGAGACGGTGGCGCTCATCCGCACCAGAGAGGGACTGGGCCGGTCTCCGCGCAGGCCATCATCCACATACTTGTGAGGCAGTTGATTCAGCCCGAAAGCCGGCACCGGAAAGGTCTCCATCGCGGCCGGTGCCTGAGCCGGCCAGGCGTCCATGTTTTGCAGGCCCTCCTCACAAATCTCCACGACGACCGGGGCCACGCCAGGAGCACTACTTTCCGGCAAGGAACCCGCTGCCACATTCCCCCCCGTTGAGAAAGAAACAACGAAGAGGGCGAAGGATGTGAGGGTGAGGGCTGCTCGAGTCATGGAACGATAATTACAACGGTCTGGCCCGCCACCCTGGTCCAGGCAGTCTGCGGTCCGTTGGGACCATACTTCCTTCCCCCGCTTTGCGGGAAGCAAAAAGTCCGGGGCCGGGACAGGCGGAATCACCCGCAACTTTCCACCACAGACCAAACCAAGGTCTACCGCCGCAGCGTTGTGGAATAAAACCGGAGCCGTGCCGTCAATGCAATTCCACAAAGTTCAGTCCCAGCTCTTTGGCCAGTTTGGTGATGTCCGGTTTTTCGCTGTGATCAATAAAGGCAATGGATACTCCTTTGCGCCCGGCGCGGCCGGTGCGGCCGCTGCGGTGGGTGTAATAATCCATCTGGTCCGGTAGTTGATAGTGAATCACAAAGGCCAGCCCCTCGACATCAATCCCGCGCGCCGCCACGTCGGTGGCAATCAGAAACTGGAAACGTCCCTTTTTGAAGGACCTCAGCACCTTGTCCCGCTCCAGTTGGGGAAGGTCACCCTGGAGCACGCCCACCGGAAACCCGAGCCCGCCAAGCTCTTCCGCCAGGGAAGTGGCACCAGCCCTGGTCCGGCAGAAAATCACGCCGCGGTCACCGCTCTGCTGATTCAGAAACGAGGCCACCCGGGCCGTCTTTTCCTTGCCGCGCACCACGATGAAGCGGTGGGCAATGTCCCGGTTCACCACATGGGTCTGGTCGATTTTGACGGTATGCGCCTGGGGCGACATATATTCGGTGATCAGTTTCCTGACACCCTCCGGAATGGTCGCCGAGAACAGCCACGTGGCCTTGCGGCTGCGGGTGATTTCGCAGATCTGCGCCAGTTCCTTGCGGAACCCCAGCGTGAGCATTTCATCGGCCTCGTCCAGCACCAGCGTTTTCACGGAAGCGAGGGAAAGGGCCTGGCGGTCCAACAAATCCAGCAGGCGTCCCGGTGTGGCCACCACAATGTGGGTCGGCCGCTGCAGCGCCGCGCATTGGCGGTCGAAGTGGTCGCCGCCGGTCAGCACTTCGACGAAGATTTTGTCAGCACAAAATTTCGTGAACCGGAACAGCTGTTTTCCAATCTGCTTGGCCAGTTCCCGGGTCGGAGCCACGATCAGCGCCTGAATGCCCTTGAAGGAAGGATCAATAGCCATCAGCACCGGAACCCCGAAGGCTGCGGTCTTTCCGGTACCGGTCTGCGCCTGGGCAATAAAATCGGCCCCGTCGGTGAGCAGGAAAGGCATCGCCTCCGCCTGGATGGGGGTGGGAGTTTTGATTCCAAGGGCTTCCATCCCCTGGATCAGATCATCCCGGACTCCCAGTGCTTTAAAGGTTTTCAACGTCGTAGTGGTTTTGAACTCGAACACGGATCTGCTCCCAGGGGACAGCGTTCCGTGTGTCCCTAGGCTTAGTCCCTGCCTGCCCCGGCGCAAGACCCAATGCGGGGACGGCCCCGGAAGCACCGCGCCTGCAATCATGGCCGGGCGGAGGCGTCCGGCAATCCCCCTTTACCGGACAAAAAGTTAGGACTGTCAAAACTTAAACACAGGGAAACGTCCTGTGACAGAAAAGGCACAACATATCCTTGGAGCAGAAGACCATAACAGAGTTTATTTAGATCACTGAAATAAACCGTTCATGAAGCTGGCTATTGTCACCGACACCTTCCCGCCCGACGTCAACGGGGTCGCCATGACCCTTGAGCGTCTGGCAGCGGGCATGATTGGCCGGGGCCACCAGGTGGCGGTGATCCATCCGGGGGTGAGTGGCCTGAATGGGGAAGATCACTGCGGCGGGTTTACGGAGGTCTGTGTGCCGGGCTTTGCCGTGCCCCGCTATGCCTTCGCCCGCCTCGGCTGGCCCCGCCCGGTCTTTCTCCACCGGCGCTGGAAAAGGGAACGTCCTGACGTAATTTATCTGGCCACCGAGGGCCTGCTTGGCTACTCGGCCCTGCGCGCCGCGCGCAACCTGAAGATCCCGGTGGTCAGCGGCTATCACACCCACTTCCCGCAATATCTGTCAGGCTATCATCTCGGTCTGCTGGGCCCCCTGCTGCGCCATTGGCTGCGGAAGCTGCATAACGCCACTGCCACCACCCTCGTCCCCACCGAAGAAACCCGGCACCTGCTGACCTCCCAGGGATTCCGCAACGTGGAGATCATGGAGCGCGGAGTGGACACGGAACTCTTTCATCCAGGACGGCGCAGCCGGGAACTGCGGCAACGGTGGGGAGCCGGGCCTGCTGACCCTGTGCTGCTCCATGTGGGACGGGTGGCCGCCGAAAAAAATCTCGCTCTGGTCTTCCAGGCATGGGATCTCGCCCGGGCGTCTTGGCCAGGCACAAAGCTGGTGCTCGCCGGCGACGGCCCGCAACGCACCCTGTGGGCCGCCAAATACCCCGGGGCGGTCTGGACCGGATTCCTCACTGGCGTCGACCTTGCCGAGGCTTATGCCTCGGCCGACCTGATGCTTTTCCCCAGCCGCACCGAAACCTTCGGCAACGTGCTGCTGGAAGCCATGGCCTCGGGCCTCACCACGGTCAGCTATCATCTCGCCGCCTCACGCCGTTTTGTAGATCCGGGCATCAACGGATTTGCGGCCACCCAGGAGAGCGATGACGCCTTCCTCCGCCAGGTGCTGCGCGCCCTGCGGGAGCGCCGCCGCTGGCCGGCAATGGGGGAAGCCGCCCGCCTTTGTCTTCAATCCCAGTCATGGCCCCAGATTATCAGGGTCTTCGAGTCCTGGCTGATGAAAGCCGCCGGAATCGATGGCCCTGCCAACCCGGGGACCGCCTTCCTGCCTCAACCTCTCTCTGCATGAAACGCCACAAACTCCGCTACCGCACTGTGATCATCTCCGATGTCCACCTCGGCTTTACGGACTGCAAAATCGGCCAGGTGAACCACTTCCTCCGCCACATCCACTGCGACAAGCTGATCCTGAATGGTGATATCATTGATGGCTGGCATCTCAAAAAATGGGGAAAATGGAATGTGGAGCATACCCGCTTTTTCCGCCTGGTCCTCAAGAAGGCGGAGAAACATGGCACCGAAGTGATTTACCTCCGGGGCAACCATGACGACTTTCTCTGGAAGGTCCTGCCCCTCCAGTTTGACCGGGTGCATCTCTGCAATGAATACATCCATGAGACTCCACGGGGAAATTATGTCTGTGTGCACGGCGACGGATTTGATGCCGTGACCACCAATTTCCGCTGGCTGGCCCTGCTGGGCAGTTTCAGTTATTCCATGCTGCTGGGCATCAACCGGGTCTATAACTGGACCCGGAAAGTGCGCGGCAAGGAATACTTTTCCATCAGCCGGGCCATCAAAGCCAAGGTCAAGGGAGCGGTCAATGCCGTCGGACGCTACGAAGCTGCCCTGCAGAACTTTGCCCGGGACCGCGGCTGCACCGGCATCATCTGCGGCCACATCCACACCCCGGCTGACAAGATGCTTGATGGCATTCACTATCTGAATTCCGGGGACTGGGTGGAAAGCCTTACCGCCATCGGGGAAACCTATGACGGCCGCTTTGAACTGATCGAGTTCGACACCTTCCAACAACGCATTGCTGCCATGAACGGAACCCCTGCCACCAAAATAATGGAACCCGGAGACGACGAGGAGCCCGATTTCATGGACGACGAGGAACCGCTCCTGGCCGGGGCCGGCGTCTAATCTGTAGTGCGTGCGGGCCTCCGCCGCTTTTGGTCAGGGATCCTGATAGAGTGCCGGTAGTGGGCGTGGTTGTGAAGCAGGTGGATTTTGCGTGAGGGCGGTGATTCAGGATTTTACGTCAGGACGGCCCGGGGTGAAAGCGGCGGAGGGCCGCCGCACTCCACACCCTTCGCCCATGCCCTTGCGCAGCCCCGGTCCACAGGTGACTGGCGCGGCGTGGATTACGCCTTCTTCAGTTTGTTGATGCTTGCCGCCCAGTTTTCGCCGGGCCCGGACATGCTGCTGCTGATCCGCAATGGCCTGGCCCATCCCATGCGGGCAGGGATCTTCACGGTTTTGGGCATCGCCGCAGGCCTGACTGTTCATCTTACGGCCGTCCTCACCGGGGTGGCTCTGGCGGTTAGGGAATCCCGCGTCCTCTTTCCAGCCCTGCTGCTGGCCGGCGGGACATGGTTATGCTGGATGGCGGTGCAGTTGATCCGGACCCGGCCGGAGCCTCCGGATCCTGCCACCGGGGACCAGCGGCTTCCCTTGCCGGACCGCGCCGCCTTTCTCCAGGGCTTCCTGACCAATCTCACCAATGCCAAGGCCGTGCTCTTTCTCGCCACCGTGGTCCTCGCATGGCTTGGCACCTCCCCTTCCTGGCCCCGCAAGGCCGCCGCCGCTGGCATCATTCTGGGACAGGCCCTGCTTTTCTGGAGTTTGTTTGTCATGGCTTTGCAGCATCCCTTGATCCGCCGGGGCTGGCATAAAACCGCCCGCCCGTTGCACCTGCTCTTCGGATTGGGCCTCCTGGCCCTCGGCCTAGGGGCCCTGGCCGATGGCCTCCGCCTGATCGCGGCCTGATCGCCGCCTGACTTTGCAGGTCTCTTCACCACCCCTGCGGTGCGACGACGGTGGCGGTTGGAAAAAAATAATCCCAGGAAACCCGGGGCAGGCGCGTGATGCTTCCTGACATTCTCATCCCCCGAGTTTTTTCCTGCTCTTTTCCCGCCACTTTTGCTCTGCTGTCTCCGTGACTGACCCACTCCCGTCCGCCTCTCCCGCTCTGGAACGCCCCCGTTTGCTGGCAGCGCTCGACCGTTTCGAGAGGCCGCTCCTGGTCTTTGCCAAATCGGTCTGCGGGGATCTCGAAACTGCCCGCGATGCCGTGCAGGATACCTTTCTCAGCCTCGCCCGGTCCGCGCCGGACGGGGATGTCGAAAGTCTCGCTCCCTGGCTTTTCACCGTCTGCCGCAACCGTCTCACCAGCCTCCAGCGCAAAAACCAACGCCTTGTCCCCATGGAAACCCTGACGCTACCCGATGCCGCCGATCCTTCACCCGGACCCGCCGATGCCGCAGAAACCCGCGACACCTCCTCACAACTGATACGCCTCATGGCCACCCTGCCGGCCCGGCAGCAGGAACTCCTCAAACTCAAATTTCACGGCGGCCTCAGCTACCGGGACATGGCCACCGCCACCGGTCTGTCCGTGACCAACGTCGGCACCCTGCTTCATCAGGCCCTCGACACCCTGCGCCACAAATTCCACGCCACCGAAGCCCTTTCCAATCACCTCTGACTTTTTCCAATCCCATGAACACCGAAACCGATTTTCCTCCCAACGGGGATGTCCGCGTCCGCGCCACCGCGTGGGCGCTGGGCCAGCTCAACCCGGATGATGCTGCTGCCTTTGAAGGCGAAATGACCAGTGATCCTGATCTTGAGATTTATGCCAGGGAAATGCAGCACTTCTGCAGATTTGTCAGCCTTGAACTGCCTCCCCACGAAGCGGACTTGGTTCTTCCAGAGCCCCGCCGCGCTCCGGTAGTAGCCGCCCTCTCGTCAGAATTAGTGTCGGAAAAACGGCACATCCCCTTCAACCGTCCCTTGCTCGCTCTGGGCCTTTCGGCCGCGGCAGCCTGCCTGGTGCTGACCTTTGAACCCCACTGGTTGGAAGGAAACCGTCCGGTCGAACTGCGGCCATCCGGTTCCCCTGCTCTCTCCTCCTACACTGTCGATGGGATGCCCCCTGAAGCGCCCCTTCAGCCGGCTGCGGAACCAGTGACCATCAAGCCGTTGATGCCCAAACCGCTTTTTGTCGGAACCCCGCTGCCGCAGGATGGAGCACCTCCCAATCTCGACCGCAGCACCACCCCGGTCCTCGAAGTCAAAGTCCCCGCCGGAACCACGCTGGTTTCGCTGGGAAAACCGGTCACCAGCAATGACTCCGCCCCCATCGGTGATCTTTCCCTGATCACCGATGGCGACAAACAGGGCGACGACGGCTACTTCACCGACTTGATGCCCGGCCAGGTCTGGGTGCAAATTGATCTTGGAAGCCAGCACGAAATCTGGCTGCTCTGGGTCTGGCATTTCCACAAACAGAACGTCATCTTCAACGACGTCATTGTCCGGATTTCCGACGACCCCTTGTTCCAGACCGCCACCACCGTATTCAATAACGACTACGACAATTCGTCAGGACTGGGTATCGGAAACGATCCATCCTACATTGAAACCAACAACGGGCGGCCCATGCCGGTAAATGGAGTCAAAGGCCGTTACGTGCGCTTTTACAGCAAAGGCCGCGACCTTGATGACACCAATCAATACATCGAAGCTGAAGTGTATGGCCGCCCGGCCGGCCACCCGGCCACGTTGCTCGCCGCCGCACCTGCGCCGCCTGCCATCCTCAAGGAAAAACTCCTCCCGGATCTGCATAGCTCTGATGACAGGCTCAAACCCGCTGTCCCTGGTGCCCCCGCCATCCAGACGGTCAACGGGCCTGTGGCCTTGCAGGTGACTTCCGCCTCCATCCGCCCCGCGATGCCCAAACCTCTGTTTACGGGAACTCCCCTACCCTTCCGAAGCCGGCAATTGCACTCCTTCTCCCCAAATGAAGCCGCCTTTGGCAGAGGCATCGCGGATTACGGGAACGCCGCAGCGCGGGGGAACCTTCCGGCATCCGAATCCTATCAGGCCCTCCCACCTAACCGCTTCCAGGAAACCACACAAAACCCGCTCAGCACCTTCTCCATCGATGTGGACACCGCCAGTTATGCCAATGTCAGGCGTTTTCTCAACCAGGGCCAGCGACCGCCGGCAGAAGCGGTGCGGCTGGAGGAACTGGTGAATTATTTTCCTTATGAGGAAACTCCTCCCCAGGATGGCAAACCGTTTGCCGTGAAGGTGGACCTTACGGCCACCCCTTGGAATCCGGCCCACCGGCTGGCCCGCATTGCCCTGAAAGGCAAAGAGATGGCGGCGGCGCAGCGGCCGCATGGCAATCTGGTGTTCCTTGTGGATGTCAGCGGCTCCATGGCGGATGCCAACAAACTTCCCCTTGTCCAGCAAAGCCTGCGCCTCCTTACAGAACGCCTCACCGAAAACGACCGGGTCTCCCTTGTCACCTACGCCGGGAGCAGCAGCGTGGTCCTGAATTCCACGAATGGTCAGGAAAAAGACCGCATCATGGCCGCGATTGACGCGCTCAGCAGCGGCGGCAGCACCAATGGGTCCGGCGGCCTTGAGTCCGCCTATCAGCAAGCCGTGCAGCACTTCATCAAAGACGGCGTGAACCGGGTGATCCTCGCCACCGATGGCGATTTCAACGTGGGAATGTCCAGCCATGAGGCCCTGCTCTCCCTGATTCAGGACAAGGCCCAAACCGGTGTCTTCCTCAGTGTGCTCGGCTACGGCATGGGCAACCTGAAGGACGACACCATGGAACTCCTCGCCAACAAGGGGAATGGAAACTATGCCTACATCGACAGTCTAAGCGAAGCCCGCAAGACCCTCGTGGAACAGATGAGCGGCACTCTGGTCACCATCGCCAAGGACGTCAAAATCCAAATTGAGTTCAATCCCGCTGCAGTGAAATCATGGCGCCTGCTTGGATACGAAAACCGGCTTCTCGCCAAGGAAGATTTCAACGACGACACCAAGGACGCGGGGGAAATCGGAGCCGGCCACAACGTCACCGCGCTCTATGAAATTGTGCCCGCAGGGGCCCCGGATGCGGCACTGCAACCAGTGGTGGACGGCCTGAAATACCAACAGGTCCCCGCAGTTGCCCAGCCCAGACCAGAGCCCACCGCAGCGGCCCTGAGTGGCGAATTGATGAATGTCAAACTCCGCTGGAAACAACCGGCGGGAGAGTCCAGCGAATTGTTGGAAATTCCGGTCCGGGATGCCGTGGTGCCGCTGGACCAGGCCGGTCAGGAAACCCGCTGGGCCACGGCGGTAGCCGCTTTCGCCCAACGTCTCCGCGGGGAAACCACCGCTACCCTGACATGGGACCAGATCCGCGAATTGGCCCGTGGGGCCAAAGGAGCAGATCCCTTTGGCTACCGCGGCGAGTTCCTCCAGTTGATTGACAAGGCCCGGAGCGTTTGCCCCTGAGACAGCCGGTATCACCCGGGTCAAGTCCTAACTCTTGCTCCGCTTCGTTTTTCCGGGCGGGCGGGCCAGCCACCCCCGCACCGCTTCCTGGGCGCGGACCGGCGGGCTCCCGTTTTTGACCAGTTGGTTGGCCAGCTTCCGGTCAAGGACGCGGGCTTTGGAATTGTCCGTCCATTGGATTTCCAAATACTGGCGGAGTTCTTCCTGGAGACCGGGATCGTAGACTGGACAAACGATCTCAAACCGGCTGTCAAAATTCCGCGGCAGGAAGTCCGCCGAACTCAGGAAATAGCGCGGGTTGCCGCCATTGTGAAAGACGAGGACCCGGCTGTGTTCCAGATACCGGTCCACAATGCCGATCGCACGGATGTTTTTGCTCATGGGATCACCGGTGACCACCGAGAACATGCTGCGCACGATCAGACGGATCTTCACTCCAGCCAGGCTGGCGTCATAGAGGAGCCCGGTGATTTCCGGATCGGCGAGGTTGTTGAGTTTGATGAAGATGCTGGCCTCGCGGCCGTGTTTGGCATGGTCGATCTCATTCTGAATCCAATACTTCACTCCATTGCGCAGGCTGAAGGGGGCTGCCACGAGATGGCTGAGCCGGGGCAACTGCCAGTTCGCCTGGAAAAAACGGAAGGCTTCCAAAATGTCAGCGCCGAGGCCGGCGTGGGAAGTCAGCAGCAGATGGTCCGTGTAAAACTGGCTGGTCTCCTCGTTGAAATTTCCTGTGCCGATGGCGCTGTAAAACCGGTCGGCCACGCTCTCGTGGCGGACCACAAGACACATTTTGGCATGCACCTTGAGACCGGGCACCCCCAGGATGACCTTTACTCCGGCCTCCTGATAGCGATTGGCCCATTCGATGTTGTTTTTTTCGTCGAAGCGGGCCTGGGGCTCGATCAGCACCGTGACATCCTTGCCGTTCTGGGCGGCGTTCATCAGGGCCCGGGCCACGCAGGACTGGCGCGCCAGCCGGTATTGTGTCAGGTAAATGCTCTGCACCAGCGGGTCCAGACTGGCTTCGCGCAGGAAATCGAGGAAGTTGGAAAAGGAGTGCCACGGCAGGTGCAGCAGGAGATCCCGGTCCTGCAGCACCCGGAAGATGGACTCACGCTTTCCGCTGAGATGCGGATGGGGCAGCGGAGCCTGCCGCGGATAACAAAGATGGTCCGGTCCGGGGAACTTCACAAGGTCCCGCCGGTTGTGATAGCGGAAGCCCGGCATCAGGGTGTCTTCCTCGTCAAGCTTCAGTTTGTCCGTGAGCAATTTCAGGAACGAGGCCGGAATGCGGGCATCGTAGTTCATGCGCACCGCCTGCCCGGTCTGCCGGCTGCGCAGGCCTTCCGCTATTTTGTCATAAAGACTCTCCGTCACATCATCATCAAACCCCATCTCTGCATCGCGGGTGAACTTGATGGCATACGCCTCAAATTTGTCATAGGGCAGTCCGGTAAAAATGCTGGGCAGGCCAAAACGGATGATGTCGTCCAGATACATCACGAGCCGTTCGCCCTTGTGTTCCGGCAGCGTGACAAAGCGCGGCACCTCAGCCGTGGGAATCTCGATCAGGGCATGGGCCAGCCGGGTTTTGCGCCCCACCCGGCCCATCTCCACCGCCAGATACATCGGCTGGTCGCGCAGGCCACCCAGTTGGCTGTAACTCCGGATCACGATAGGCATGATCCTCGGGCGCACCTTGGTATAAAAGTATTCCGTCAGCCATGGTTTGAGCGCTTTGGGCACGTCCTCATGATTGGTCAGGCGGATGCCCTGTTTGGCCAGGCCCTCGAAGACTTCATCGTAGATCCGGTCGAAGAGGGCAGCGTCGCGTTTGATGACACTTCGGGTTTCCCGGAGGGTGGCTTTGGGATCGGGCAACTGCAGTTTGCGGTAGTCTTTGCCCAGGAGGACGAGGCGGCGCAGGGTGGCGATCCGCACCCGGAAAAACTCGTCGAGGTTGGAGGAGTAAATTCCGAGGAATTTCAGGCGCTCGAGCAAAGGAACCGAGGGATCTCCGGCTTCCTGCAGCACCCGCGAATTGAAGGCCAGCCAACTGACTTCCTTGCTCCGGAACGGTCCCCCATCCAACAGCACCGGCCGGTGCTCGCGATGAGCCGGAGCCGGACGGTCTGGCGCAGAGGGGGTAGTAGGATCCATGTTCATGCAGCGGTGGGGTGGTCCTACGTTTTCCTCCACGGAAGCCATGTGACAATTTTGTCACAGAGTTTCCATTTCTCTTAAAGAAACCTCCCCAGTAGGGGACGGAGACGGGCCACTGTTTCCATGGGCCAAAGCGACCGTTCGGTGACCAGCGCCATATCAAGGGCCTGGTGTTCCGGCCAGTCCGGCACCTGGGGAATTCGGGGAATCGCGGCAGCCAGAATTGCCTTGGCGGCTGCGGCGTTGGCATGGAGATGCCCGATCACAGTCTGGGCATTGACCGGCTCTTCTTCGACTTTCCAACAGTCGTAATCGGTGATCATGGCCAGCGTCGCGAGAGCCATTTCCGCCTCCCGCGCCAGTTTGGCTTCCGGCAGGTTGGTCATGCCGATAACATCGAAGCCGAGTTGCCGGTTTGCCAGACTTTCCGCCCGGGTGGAAAACGCCGGCCCGTCCATGTTGACATAAGTGCCCCGGTCATGCACCCGGCGGCCCTGCTCCTGACAAACTTCACGCAGAATCTTCCGCAGGCCGTCGCTCACCGGATCGCTGAAACCCACATGCGCCACAATCCCCTGACCGAAAAAAGTATGATGATTCCGGCGGCTGGTGCGGTCGAAAAATTGATCCGGCAGCACGATATCCCGCGGGGCATATTCCTCCTTCAGACTGCCCACTGCAGTCACACAAAGCACCCACCGCACCCCCAGCGAACGCAGGGCCCACAAATTGGCCTGATGATTCAGTTCCGAAGGCAGAATCCGGTGGCCCCGCCCATGCCGCGGCAGGAAAAACACCTTCCGTCCCGCCAGCCGCCCCCCCACGATCACATCCGACGGAGCGCCGAAGGGCGTCTCCACCGCCACTTCTTCCCGGTCTTCCACGCCCTCCATATCATATAAGCCGCTGCCGCCGATGATGCCGATGGCGGGTTCGTGGGGGTCGTGGGGTAGCTCTGTCATGAATTCCAGCAAGGCGCAGCCTGACGCCCAATTCAAGCGCCGCAGCACCGGCCAGCGGCTTCCGTGCCGCAAAACCGGTGCATTTTCCATTGCCAACCCGGGGCAGAGGGACACCTTGCCCCTCCCCAAACCCCCGCCTCTCCCTTCCTTCAAGAGCTACCCCGATCAAAAAATGAGCAAAAGTGACTTCGGATTAATCGGCTTGGCCGTCATGGGCCAGAATCTCGTCCTTAACGTGGAAAGCCGCGGCTTCCAGGTCAGCGTCTACAACCGCACGACTTCTGTCACCGATCAATTTATCGCCGACAATCCGGAGAAAAAACTCGTCGGCTGCAGGACTCTCGAAGAATTTGTCGAGTCCCTTGCCACCCCCCGCAAGATCCAGATCATGGTCAAGGCCGGCGGGCCTGTGGATGCCGTGATCGAATCTCTTGTCCCCCTCCTGAACAAAGGCGACATCATCATCGATGGCGGAAATTCCCTCTACAGCGACACCGAACGCCGCGATGCCGACCTTGGGGAACTCGGCTTGCGCTTCATCGGAGCCGGCGTCTCCGGAGGAGAAGAAGGGGCATTGAAGGGCCCCTCCATCATGCCCGGCGGCCCGCTCAGCACATGGGAGGTGATGAAGCCTATTTTTGAAAGCATCTCCGCCAAAGTGAACGGCGAGCCCTGCGTTACCCACATCGGTCCCGGCGGGGCCGGCCACTATGTCAAGATGGTCCATAACGGCATCGAATACGGCGATATGCAGCTCATCTGTGAAGCCTATAACATCTTCAAGGCCGCTGGCTTCACCTCCGCCGAAATGGCCAAAGTGTTCACTGACTGGAACAGCGGCGACCTCGAGTCCTATCTCATCCAGATCACCTCCAAAATCTTCGAACAGATCGACGAGGAAACCGGCCAGCCGATTGTTGAACTCATCGTGGACAAAGCCGGCCAGAAGGGCACCGGCCAATGGACCCTCCAGAACGCGGTCGAAAACGCCGTCGTCATCTCCACCATCAATGCCGCCGTCGAAGCCCGCATCCTCAGCAGCCAGCGCAAACAACGCCTCGCCGCCAGTGAACATCTCACCGGTCCCGTCGCCAACATCTCTCTCGAAAAGCAAGCCCTCGTGGACAAGGTCCACGACGCCCTTTTCGCCTCCAAAATCATCTCCTACGCCCAGGGCCTCGACCTCATCAAGACCATGGGCGAGAAAAAGGAATGGAATCTCGACCTCGGCAAAATCGCCGCGATCTGGCGGGGCGGCTGCATCATCCGCGCGAAATTCCTCAACCGCATCACCGACGCCTACCGCAGCAACCCTGCCCTGACCAATCTGATGCTCGATCCCTTCTTCAAGGACCTCCTTAACAAATTCCAGCAGAGCTGGCGCGAGACCGTCGCCCTCGCCGTCACCAACGGCATTCCCGTCCCCGCCTTCAGCGCCTCCCTCGGCTATTACGACAGCTACCGCGCCGCCCGCCTCCCCGCCAACCTCCTCCAAGCCCAGCGCGACTTCTTCGGTGCCCATACCTACGAGCGCCTCGACAAACCCGAAGGCAAACCCTTCCACACCGAATGGCCCGACGTCGTCGAAGACGAAGCCTAAGCCCCCAAAAGCCGGACCCCTCAAAAGGTCCGGCTTTTTGTGTCCCCCCTCACAACAACATGGACAGCATCCCTCCTCCGGTGTTGGCCATGTCAGGTTCATCCCACCTTCAAGCCGCCCAGCCTGTTATGTTCAAGAAAAGTGACGAAGACCTCACGCGGCAGATTCATGATCCCGTGTTCCGTGCCGCCGCCATCATCAAACTGACCCGGGATAGGAAAATGTTTCTCTGGATCACCATTCTGGTTACCCTTGTGCTCCTCGCCACCGAACTGGCGCAGCGGAAACTTAGCGCATCATTATTCCTCGTCGTCCTCATGCATTGGACCCTCCTTTTCAAAACGGACTCGGATCTGCGGCTCCTGCGCGTGATCGACCTCCTCCAGAAAGACAACAAGTCCCTAACCTGACTAAGCGTTGGACCCGCCGCCTCCAACGCCCCCGCACGCCTGGCCTTGATAGGGGGTAGGGATGGCGCATTGGTTTGCGCCACCCCTCCCTCCGAACCGGACGTGCAGATTTCCCGCATCCGGCTCTCCGGTCAACATTTTGCTCCTTCTTTTCGGAGACTC
>JBBQWG010000066.1:0-29587 GCA_038210825.1 Verrucomicrobiales bacterium | reverse complement strand
AGGAGACGGGTGGAGACGGATGGAGGCGGATGCCGCCGCAAGTAGGATGGATTGCTGGCGATGGCCTGAGAGGATGAGTTCCGGAGTCACCATGGTATTTGAAAAAAAGCGATAAGCGCCGGCGGTCGCCGCCCGCCCGATCATCGCAGAGTTGATGGTAGCCGCAGGATTCCTACCGAGGCTTTCGAGAACTTCGACCGAACGCTGATCGATCCGTTTACCGCCGAAACGGGCACCCTGCATCTCCAAGGCCAAGGGTTCCCGCAGTGTTTCCGGCGTGGTGGTTTGGATTTTCATCAGAATATTTAAGATATCTTAAATAATAGATCCAACGCCTTTCCAGCCCAGTGCGAGATGTGTGTAAAAGTCAGGGCACCGCCCTGGGTTCGATGGTCAAAACCGCGAACCGGCACCGCCAGGATGGCCGTGTTCCTTTCACATGAGCCTGCGGTCATACCCGTCGCCACCGGCCGAATCGATCGCCGCTACCGTATCGACTCGGCCGTGAACACCCTACGCCGCTCGTGGCTCGGGCACCGTGAACTCGAGTGGGACTCGCCTGTTTTCAGCCGCCGTTCCTCAGGCGAAAGCGCACGGTGAGCGATTGGAAGGCATTTTTTCTTTGGTAGGCGTTTTCCTTTTCAACGTTAGGCACTGCTTCAAGCAATTCGAGGCGCTCCACCTGCGCGCAGATTTGATTCAGCAGGCTGCGGACGATGAGCCGGGCGTGGGCCGCGCCGGGGCAGAGGTGGATGCCGCTGCCGAAGGCGATGTGCGGATTGGGACGGCGGTCGAGCCGGATTTCCTCCGGGTTTTCGAAGACGGTTTCATCGAAGTTTGCCGACGCCCAGCATAGCGAGATGCGGCTTCCTGTAGCCACGGTTTCGGGACCGACCGGAGTTTCCACCGGACACTGGCGTCCGATGTGGGTAAGTGGCGTGGCCACCCTGACGAATTCCTCGGTGGCGGTCAGAATCCGCTTTGGATCTTCCCGCAGAAAGGCCATGGCCTCCGGATGTTCCGCCAGGTAGGCGATCACGACAGCCACGGTATTGATGACGGTGTCGCGGCCTCCGGCGAAAATGAGGTTGGCAAATCCCATCTTCTCCTCCCGGGTCAGGGGCCTCCCCTGGAATTCCGCGCGACCCAGATCGGAGAAGGCGTCGTCCCCGGGCCGGGCTTCCACTTCATCGAACTTCCGCCGCAGCCAGTCCTCCAACACCATGCCCTTGGCCGTGCCGTCCCCGCCGTCTTTGAAAACGTGAACCCCCCAGCCAATCCACGTTTCTGCTTCGGCCTCCGGCACATTGAGTAAATAAGTCAGAGCCCGCGATTGCAACGGCAGGGCGAATTCCCTGACAATTTCAATGGAGTCCTGGCCCGCGGCTGCGGACAGCAATTCCGCCACCAGAGCCTCGATCCGGGCGATGAACTCCGGCTGCGTTGGTCGCCGGAAAACCGGATCGATGATTTTCCGGTAGTCCGTATGTTCCGGCGGATCGGTTTCGATCGGAAGCTGCCGCATCCGCCTGACATCCTCTTCGGACGGAATCGGCACCCGGAACGGAGCATCCGAACTGTAGGTCTGCCAGTCCCGCGCGGCGCGGCGCACGTCGTCGAAGCGGAGCAGCATCGGAATGCGTTCACCCCGGAAATCGGCAGGGAGCACCCCAGCCGCAGCCCGGAAGGATTTAAATGGATCGTGAGGACAGGAAGCCGGCATCGTGAATGTATTGAGTTGAGTTGAGTTGAGTTGAGTTGAGAGGTTTTTCCGTCCCTGGCATCAGTGGACCCCGGAGTTCACCCCGGGAATGGTCAGGGGAAAAATCGGATTGCCGATGACTTCCCGGCGCAGGATGTCTTCGGCTTGACGGATCAGACCGGGGTGGGCATCGGCGAGGTTGTGGGTTTCGGCCCGGTCCTGCGCCAGATCGTAGACTTCCCATGGGCCGGGGGCTTTGGTTTTGAGGCGTTGCCGCACAAGTTTGAAGTCTCCCATGCGCAGGGCCACCTGTCCCTGATATTCGGGAAAGACCCAGAGCATGGGCTTGCGGGGCGACGTCAGGCTGCCGGAGCCGGCAAGCACCGGCCAGAGACTTTCACCGTCGAGGGCATCCGGTTTTTGAAGTCCTGCGGCATCGCACAGGGTGGGGAACCAATCGGCGAAGTAGCCGGGGGTTTCATTGACGGCCCCGGCAGGGATGCGGCCGGGCAGGCGGACGATCAGCGGGACGCGGATTCCTCCCTCATACACGCTGCCTTTGTAACCCCGCAGGCCGGCGGTGCTGTTGAAGAACTTGGGATCGGCTCCGCCAATATGAAAGGGCGAGGCGGTTTTTCCTGGCAGGGTGGGGCCGTTGTCACTGGTGAAAATGACCATGGTGCGCCCGGCCACTCCGGCGCGGTCCAGCGCGGTGAGGACGCGGCCGACGTAGCCGTCGAGATCATGGATCATGGCGGCGTAAGCGGCGCGGGGACGGGGATGCGGGAGATAACCATGTTCGCCACGATAGGGGACGGTATCCCATTCGGCAGGAAAGCGGTCGACGGATTCCTGCGGAGGATGAATCGCGACATGGGGTTCGATGAATGGCAAATACAGAAAGAAAGGATGGGCGGCGCGGGCAGCAATGAACTTTTCCGCCTCATCGATCATCAGTTTGGGGGCGTAGGTCTGACCGGTCCAGTCTTCCGCCCTCACCTCGCCCCCTGGTTGCCTGCGGTGGCCGGGGACAGGCTTGGCATTGATGATGATTTTCTCCGCGTTCCGCCAAAGGTGGTTTGGATAAAAACTATGGGCCACCGCCTGACAGTTATACCCAAAGAAGAGATCAAATCCATTGCGGTTGGGGTCGCCCGTGCTGCCCACCGGACCGAGACCCCACTTGCCCATGGCGGCGGTGGCATAGCCGGCTTTTTGGAAGACGCCTGCGATGGTAGGAGACCCGCCGGATATAGGGTGCTGGCCTTCGGTGAATTCGGGAAAGCGGACTTTGGCCTGCTGGTTGCCCCGGATTTCGGCATGTCCCAAATGACGGCCCGTCATCAGCACGCAGCGGGATGGCGCGCAGACCGGTGCCCCGCTGTAGTGCTGGGTAAAACGCATGCCCCCCGCAGCAAGTCGGTCGATGTTGGGGGTCGGGATTTTCTGTTGGCCGTAACAGCCGGTTTCCCCCCAGCCGAGATCATCGGCAAGGATGAAAACGACATTGAGCTTTTCTGCGGCAGGCGCGGAGAGAGCGAGGGTGATCAGCAGGCAGGCGGAGCGGAGCAGCGTTTTCATGGATCAGAAAATGTCAGGGTTTCCGCGCGGGGCGGGTGCGTCCATCCGCGATAATACGGTCGAGTTTTTCCGTGAGGGTTTTCAATACGTCAGGATGGGCCGCCGCGACGTCGTGGCGCTCGCCCGGATCATCGGTCAGGCGGTAGAGGCTATGGGTGGCGGTAGGGAGAGGAATCTCTTCCTTGCTGACCCGGGCTTCGGATTTGCCGCGTTGCGTCAGGCGGACCAGTTTCCAATCACCGGAGCGCAGACCGAAATTGCCCCCGCCGTTGTTTTGCTGGAGCAGGTGGTCGCGGCCTGTGGCATCGGGCAGTCCCATCAGGGCCCCCAAAACGTCCATGCTGTCGAGGCAACCGTCCGCCGCAGGCTCCTGACCGGTCAGGGCGGCCAGGCTGGCCGCAAAATCCACCGTGCAGACCACTTCATCCGAAACACCGGAGGGGATGCGGCCTTTCCAGCGCGTGATAAAGGGGGTGCGGGTGCCACCTTCCCAAACACTGTATTTCCCCCCCCGGAAGGGACCGGCGGGCTGATGCGGGCCTAGCTTTTCCAGCGCATCGTCTTTGTAGCCGTCGTCGAGCACAGGGCCATTGTCCGAACAAAAGATAAAAAGCGTGTTTTCCGCAAGCCCGAGACGGTCGATGGTTTTAACCAGTTCGCCCACACTCCAGTCCAACTGCGCAATGCAGTCCCCGCGCGGACCAAGGGTAGTGGTGCCTTGAAAACGTTCATGGGCGATGCGCGGAACGTGGATGTCCTGCGAGGCAAAATAGAGGAAAAACGGACGCTCTTTGTTGGCTTCGATCCACCGGTTCGACTGCTTCACCCATTCATCGGCGAGGTCCTCGTCGCGGAACCGCGCTTTGGTGCCCCCGGTGTAGAATCCGATCCGGCTGATGCCATTGTGGATCGTCTGGTTATGACCATGGGACCAATCCATCTTCAAAGTGCTGCGATGCGACTGTCCGGTGGGATGATCTTCCGACGGCTTGCGGTTGCCCAGCCAAATGGGATCGGCCGGGTCAAGGTTCTTGACGCGGTGGTCCTCGACATAAACCTGAGGAACCCGGTCGTTGGTGGTGGGGAGGAGAAAACAGTGGTCGAAGCCGATCTCGAGCGGCCCTGGCTTGAGTTCACTATTCCAGTTAGGGGCGGGATCGCCCAGCCCAAGGTGCCACTTGCCGATCACGGCGGTGGCATAACCCGCACGGCGGAGGATGGAAGGAAGCGTCTCCGTGCCGGGTTTGATGATGGAAGGACCGTTAGGCGGGGCGATGCCGGTGCCTTGCTGCCGGAAAGCGTAGGTGCCGGTGAGCAGGGAAAACCGGGTCGGAGTGCAGGTGGAGGCGGAACAGTAACCGCTGGTGAACCGCCGGCCCTCCCTCGCCAGTTGATCAATCGCGGGGGTGCGGAGGGCAGTGGCCCCATAACACGAGACGTCGCCATATCCAAGATCATCGGCCATGATGACGATGATATTCGGTTTGCCGGCGGGGGCTGCGGCGGCGTTTGCCGCCATGAGGAGAGCAGCCAGACTGAGGAGGAGCCATTTGAAGGGTGGATTCATGGAGTGCTTCAGCATAAGGATGGCAGGAGAAAGCGGTCGCGGGAACTTTGGTGGGTTTCCCCTTACCCCATTTTCCGCGAGGTTGTCTGCTTCATTTTGCAGGGGCGGCTCGGCTTTTGGCGGAAACAGGCCAAATTCCGGCATGTCCCACATTACCGCTGCCGAGCTGGCCGGACTGCCGCGCCTGACGCGCGAGGAGATCGCTGCTCCCACCGTGGAGCGGGGCCAGCGCATCCGGGAACTTCATTTGCCCGCCCTGCCAATTACGATCTCAGGTTATGAGGAAAGTCAGGACTGGCATGCCTTGGTCCGGGCCCTCGTCCCCACCCGTCCCTGAACCAAAGGCGCGTGCATGCCGCCACGCCCAGGCCACCCACAAGCCTACCAGTATTGCGCGATCTTCCGCTTCAGGAAAGCCACACTCCGGGCGAGTTGATCCATGCCGTCCACGCCATCCTCAATGCTGATCCAGCCATCAAATCCGACCCGCTTCAGCTCGGTGAAAATGGCGTCGTAGTCGTTGAGCCCCTGACCGATTTCGCCGTGGCGGAGGCGCTTCGCATAACCAGTGGCTCCGCCCTCCTCACGGCGCAGGTCCTCCAACGTGCCTTCCGCCAGATAGCGGTCGCTGGCATGCATGGTGACGACGCGGTGGGAGACGCGCTTCAGTAGCTCGATGGGATCTTCCCCGGCGAGGTAGGTATTGCTGGGATCGTAGTTCACGCCGAAATTCGGATGCTGGATGGCATCGGTGAGTTGGCAGAAAATGTCCATCTTCTGGGCGAACTCGGGATACTCCCAGAAGTCGTCCTTGTAGTGATTTTCGAGGATGAGGGTGATGCCGAGCTTCGCGGCGTGCGGCAGACAGGCGGTGATGGAATCGGCGGCGAAATTTACGCCCGCATCAATGGTCAGGCCTGGCCGGCGCTGGCCGCTGAGCACGCGGCAGTATTGACCGCCAAGGGCGTGGGTCATGTCGATCCAGCGCTTTTGTTTGGCGATTTCGCGGGCGCGGAAATCCGCATCGGGATGCGTGAAATCCGGCGAGCAGCACATCATGGGGATGACTTTGCCGGTCGCTTCGACTTCCCGGCGGAAGCGGGCCCAGTTGGTTTCATCCGCCATTTCGAGGAACCCCGCATACCATTCCAGCCCTTGAATATCGAGGGGGGCGGCCAGCCGGATCCATTCGGAAACGGACATCGTTCCGTCCTTGCAGAGGGCCTGCATGAAGGCTTTGGGGAAGGCGGCAAGCTTGGGCATCGGGTGGAATTGCTGAAAAATAAAACCGCGGTTTACGCGGATGACACGGATGGAACGGGGAGGGCTTGTTCCCCGAGGGCGATGGCCCCCAGCACTCCGGCGCGGTCGCCGAGCCCGGGGGCAACGATGTAGCGGCCGATACCGTCCTTCAGGGCCGGGACCTGAAGATAACCATTTAATTGATTGCGCACCTCAGCCCGCACGGCCTCCAGCATGCCGGGCCCATGCATGACTCCTCCGCCGAGGATGATACGGCGCGGCGACAGAATAGTGATGATGCTGACCAGACCCCGGGCGAGGGTTTCCGCCGCATCCTGCCAGGCGGGATGGCCGGCGGGCAGCTTTTCCGCAGGGATGCCCCAGCGTGCCGCGATGGCTGGGCCGCTGACAAATCCTTCCAGACAACTGTCATGGAAAGGACACTGGCACAGTGGGTCGGTGGTGCCGGGAGTGAGGGGTGCCGGGACCTGCAGGTGGCCCATCTCTGGATGCAGCAGGCCATGCAGCGGCCGTCCGTGGATCATGGCCCCGCCACCGACTCCGGTGCCGATGGTAAGATACACAAGAGGATCAACGCCTTGCCCGGCACCCCATCGGGCTTCCCCAAGGGCTGCAGCATTCACATCGGTGTCAAACCCGATAGGGACCCCGAAGCGCTCCCGCAGCGGGCCGGCGAGATCGGTTTGTTGCCATGCCAGTTTGGGGGTGGAAGTGATGAAACCGTAGGCCGGGCTGGCAGGATCAAGTTCGAGGGGACCAAAGCTGCCCACCCCGATGGCCGCAAAGGGTCCGTGCTGGAAAGCGGCCTTTTCAAGCCAGTCGACCACGGCGGCCATGGTCTCGCCAGGGGTTGTGGTGGGGATGCGGGTGGTAGCCCGCAGGTCCTCCGGTCCAGTGCCGAGGGCAAGGTTGAATTTGGTGCCACCGGCTTCGATGGCCGCAATCAGGGGAAGGGCCCGACTCATGTGGGGATGGTGCTGGTGTCCTTGGGTGGATTGCGTCCGATGAATGGATACTGTTCCAGATCGACCACCTGCCCGCTAACCGGACCGGCTTCATCCGACAGCCAGTAGATGGCGGCCGCGGCGATTTCCTCCGGCAGAAGGATGCGGCCGGAAGGAGCGTAAACCTTGGGAAGACCGGCATACCAATCCTCCTGCAGGCCGTGGTCGCGTTTGCGTTGGGCCTCGTTTTCCGTCAGGACCCAGCCTGGATTGATCTGGTTGACCCGCACACCATCCTCCCGCATCAGGGTATCGCCCAGATTTCTTGTCAGGGTCATCAGGGCCCCTTTGGAAACGGAATAGGGCAGGAGGTTGGGTTCCCCGCACCATGCATTGACGCTTCCGATGTTGAGCACGTTTCCGCGCGCCTTGCGCAGTTCGGGAAGGGCCGCCTTGATCAGAGCAAAGGGAGCGAGGGTATTGACTTCGAGCATCCGGCGGAACCAGGCAAGATCCGTGGTGTGCACGTTGCCGGTGTGGACCAGCGCCGCATTGTTCACCACGGCATCCAGCCGGCCAAAAGTGGAGACCGCCAGGTCCACCAATCGTTGTGGGCAGCCATCCTTAGTTAGATCTTCAACGTGAACGGCCGCGTGTTCCGGACCCAGTTCCCTTGCGGCCGCAGCCGCCCACTCGGGTTCCAGACCGTGAATGATGACCCGGGCCCCTTCGCGGACACAGCGTCGGGCAATGGCTTTGCCGATGCCGGTGGCACTGCCGGTGACGAGGATGACTTTGTGTTCCAGTCGCATAATCAGACAGGTTTCAGCACGCTTTTGACCACCTCCCCGCAGTGCATTTTTTCGAAGGCGGTTTGCCATTCCGTCACCGGCCACACTCCGCCAATGATTGGCCTGACATCAAATTGACCGCTGCCCAGCAGAGCAAGCACCCGCTCCCAAACCGGCCAATTGTGGCTGAAGCTGCCCTGCAGGGTGATGTTTTTCTGCACGAGGGGATCGAGATTGAATCCCAGCGGTTGAGGCCCCCAGCCCACCTTGCTGATCCATCCGGCAGGCCTGACGAGATCGAGGGCGATTTTCAGGGTGATGCTGGCCCCGGCGGCATCTATCACCCCGTCGCAGCCCATGCCATCACGCTCCTGAGCCCATGGCTTGGCATCTCCGATAATAACTTCGCAGCCATAGCTTTTTGCGATTTCGAGCCGGTGGGCGTCCTGCGGCAGTCCCACCAGGGCCACTTCCGCGCCACAGAGTCTGGCCATGGCCGCGCAGAGAATCCCGATGGTCCCCGGCCCCAGCACCACCACACGGTCACCGGGCTCGATCCGGGCATTTTTCACCACGGCATTGTAGGCCACGCAGCAGGGTTCCGTCAGGCAGGCCTGTTCGAATGGCAGTTGGTCAGGAACGTGGTGCAGGATGCGCGAGGGCACCCTGACGTATTTGGTCATGGCCCCGTTGACCCCATAGCCAAATCCCTTGCGGGTGGGATCAAGATTGTAGAGCCCCCGCCTTGTCAGGGGATTGTCCTGACTGATGATGGCGGCAGTTTCCGATACCACCCGGTCGCCTTCCTGCCAATGTTCCACCTCCTTGCCCACTTCCACGATATGGCCCCCGAACTCGTGTCCGAGCACGACCGGGTAATTGACGGGCCATGAGTGATCCGCGGTCCATTGGTGCAGGTCCGACCCGCAGACGCCCACATTCGCCACTTCCAGCAGCACGTCAGCCGGCCCGATTTCCGGGCGGTCCATCTCACGGATTTCGACAGAACCTTTTTCGGGGGCGAAGTTGACGACGGCGGCGGATTTCATTTTAGGGGATGCTGCCAAGGTGGATGGTTGAGTAATTTCAGGCGACTTGCGCACCAAGAATGCATTCGCGGTGCGACGAAAACTGTCCTGCTCATGAGATCCTGTCAATCTGCAGCGACGTGTTTAAAAAATAGGTTCAAAATGGGTCGTTTTGATTCCGCGGAGACAAATGCACTTGTAGCTGGTATGAACCAAAGGCACAAGATCGGGCAACTCACTCTTTTCCCGGGCGCAAATCAGGATCCCCATGGCCACGAAATTTTTTACCAACTCAGGGGAAATCACCCTCCTTAAGAAATTCGCCGGCATCTTCGAACACAACCCCGATATTGAACGCTTCGATGCCTCCCGGAACCTTTTTCCGGGCATTGACCCCGTTTCTCCCCTGGCTTAACATTCCACCCATGAGCACCAAGCACATCAACATCCCGGACTTCTGCGCCCATGCGGCGGAAGAGTTGAAGGTAGTGGAACAGGGGAAGACCATGGTCGCCCTGACCCGCGATGGACAGGTCATTGCGTGGCTTTCACCGGCCACGAAGCCAACTGGGGCCACCGGAACGATGGCGGACTGGGCGGGCACAGGCTCCGGATTCAGACTGGCCCCGGGTTGCACTCTTGAGGACCAAGCCTGGGAACCCGGGGAATGGGAACAATTTCCCGGAGCGGACAACGCCTAGCCTGTAGCTCATGACTTATCTGCTTGATACCAATTCATGGCTCCGCTGGTTTCACCGTCCCCACGAATTGTCCGCCCCGGTCCGCCAATTGCTCAATGGCCAGCCAACGGTCGGACTGTCTCCCATGAGAATCCTTGAGGTGGCGCAAAAGCACCATAAGGGAAAACTCGAACTTCCCCGTCCGCTGGAAATCTGGGTTCGGGAATCCATGCCCCCGGCCGGGTGAAGCTTCTGCCCCTGACCATGGAAATTGCCTTGGCGTCCTACCAATGGTCGGATGAATTCCATGGCGATCCCGCCGACCGCATCATTGCCGCCACGGCCCGACTTCATCGTCTCACCCTGGTGACCTCTGATGACAAACTCCTGCTTCGGAGTGATCTGCAAACTCTTTCCACCCGATAACCTATGGCCATCTCCATGTCCCTCCAGCCAATGTCCAGACCGCTGCCGGACGCCTCGACGAACTGCGGGACACGATGCCGATAAACCCATACGCGAATTTGTGAGGCGTCTGCTGGGCCGCTTGGTCTTCCTGCACTTCCACTGACGGGGGCTCACTCGTCCGCCTGAATGCCAAGCGCATCACCGACCTGCTGGATGCCGTCAAGATCTGCGACCCCGCCATCGGCCTGACTACCCGTGATGGAATGGGCAGGACAAGGATTAAAAAGCGGGAACGTCCTGGGCGTGAATGGCCTGACAGATCAGGCGCAGGGAGGACTCCAAATCACCGTCTGCGGTCCGGAAAGCATCGGCATCAATGGTCAGGGGAGCCCCCAGCACCACCAGCGGTGCGCCGTATTGCGGGCACTGGATCGCCTGCTCCAGACTCAACCCGCCCACCGCTTGCACGGGAATGCGGACGGCCTGAACCACTTCGCGGAGTTGGTCGAGCGGGCTGGGCATGCGGTGCCCGGCTGCGGCAATGCCCCGGCGTTCGTCATAGCCGATGTGGTGAATGACATATCCGCAGCCGAGATCTTCGAGGAGTTTGGCACCGGCCACCATGTCAGGGCAGACCATGTTGTCCCCCATCACGCCGCAACCGAAATCCGCCCCGGCTTTGACGACACACTTGATGGTTTCCGGATGGGCCCGGGCCATCACCACCACATGGGTGGCTCCCGCCCTGGCCATCATTTCGGCTTCAAGATATCCCCCATCCATCGTCTTCAGATCGGCCACGATGGGCGTTCCGGGAAAAGCCTGCCGCAGGGCCTTGACGCCATGCAGGCCTTCCGCGAGGAGCAGGGGAGTGCCCGCTTCCAGCCAGTCGACCCCTGCCCGCAAGGCCAGCGCGGCGGTTTCGAGCGCCTCGTCAATGTGGGTTAGGTCGAGGGAGATCTGGACGATGGGTTGCATGGCGGCATCAATAATCAGAGTTTAAGCCAAATTACCCGCGCGCGTCACGGCAAACCGTGTCTGAAATGCCTTGGAAAGGCGGCGCATCGCAGGCCCCGAGTATCCTGCGGGAGGTTGGTGCTAGTCAACCTGAAACCTGAGCCGCAAAGCCATAAAACACGTTTCACCGGGTTTGGGATTCCAATTCCGAAGGTGAAGCAGTCCTCAGGCCCGCAATTTCCGCCAAACAGGCAGCTGTATTCCCCATCTCCGCCCGGTAGATCCGTCCCTGCCAACGAAAACCGATCATAGCCTGCCCGTCAGCCGGCCGCAGAAGATCCATTTCAGCGTGGTGAGCTGCTGTCCCAACGCGGGCCATCCCTACTGTCTCCCAAAGTGTGGTTTCAGTTCCGGATTCCAGACGGGCCATGAACCAAAGGGGAATCCACCGCTTCAACCGGTCCACGGAAACCGCAGGATTCCCGGGATCGTCCGGCCCCGGAAGGATAATTGCCATAGCGGGAGTGCCGGCAGGTTCAATCCGCTTCACTTGAATCCCGAGCCGCCAGTCGTGCCCGCCGGGACCAATGTGCGGCATCACCTGCTGCCCCAGCAGGGTTGACTCCAACTGCGGGATAACCAAAATCCGTCCCTTCTTCTGATACCGGTAGTAATGGAAGAACCACCACCATGACAGCAGGGCCATCAAGGCAAGGCAGACCAGTAAAACCGTGGAGGGCCTGAGGCGGGTCATAACTGATTGTAGAGAAACAGACCTACCCCATGCCGGCAAACCGGCCGGTGCTGTCGGAAAACTTCGCCGCCTCCACGCCCATGTTCTGCGCCAGCGCCACCAGCACATTGGCCATGGGCGGATGTTGGTCAGGATCGTGGGCCAGGTGTTGCCCGTGCCGGAATCCGCAGGCCTGGCCACCGGCCACCAGCAGCGGCAGGTTTTTCGGGGAGTGTTCCCCTTTGGCACCACTGTTCATGCCGGACCCATACATGACCATGGTGTGGTCCAGCATGGGACGTCCGCCCTCATCGGTGGACTTCAGGAAAGTCAGGAACCGGCAGAGGCGTTCGAGGTAGGCCCGGTCCACCTGGGCCAGCTTCTTGAGCATGTCAGGATCACCCCCGTGATGCGACAACTCGTGGTGGTTTTCCCCGCCTGGACCATAACCCCCGGCTTCGCGGGCCCACTGGAACGTGATCACCCGGGTGGCGTCGGTAACAAAGGCCAGATAACTGATTTCCAGCATCACATCCAGCCACATGGGACGGTCGTGGGCATCGCCGGCTTTGCTGTTCAACTGAAGCCCTTTGGACTCGACGACTGGTTTAGGAACATCCACCCATTCCACCTGCCGCTGCACCCGGAGTTCGGTTTCCCTGACCGAAGCGAGGTATTCCGCCAGCTTGGTCTGGTCGGCCCGTCCGAGCTTTTTGTCCAAAGCTTTGGCTTCTGCCAGCACCTCATCCAGAATGCTGCGTTTTTCGGCATAACGTTTCAGGGTGGCTTCGCGGGAGGCGGCATCGTCCGGCACAAACAGCCGCTCGAAGAGCCGTTGGGGGCTGTTTTCGGCGGGCAGCGGCGTGCCATTCCGGTCAAAGGCAAGAGTATGGCTGTGGAGCGCGGAACCGGTGCCTGAGAGGTCGCCGATTTCGATGCTGGGAAAGCGGGTCTTCTGACCGATCTTTTCCGCGATCACCTGGTCGATGGAAATAGAGTTGGTGTATTCCTTGCCGGACACCGCCCGGAGGTCGGCCCCCGTCAGCCAGGTATCGGCCCCGCTGTGTCCTCCGGTGCTTTTGGGATGCCCCAGACCGGTGAGAACACTGAAGTCGCTGTGATGTTCCTTGAGCGCCGCCAGGGTGGGGGAAAGCTGGTAACCCCTGCCCTTCGATTCGGGGACCCAGTCGAGGATGTTGACCCCGTTGGAGACATAACAAAAGATCGCCCGCGGCACCGGCACGGTCCCTGATTTCAGCAGCGGCACGTAGGTGGAGGGTGCCGCATGCACCGTGCGCGGCAGCATGGCTTCCAAAAACGGCAGCGAAAGCGAGACGCCCAGACCACGCAACAGGGTGCGGCGGGACAGCGGAGTATGGAAGCTGTGGTTCATGGGGTGGGGAAAGGTTATAGGCTAAAGGCTAAAGGCTAAAGACCAAAGACCAAAGGCCAAAGACGAAAGACCAAAGCCGGTTTGAGGTTGGGTTTGATCAAGTTCAGGGGGAAGGAGGGGGCGGAGTTGCGGAGCGGGTATTTTGATCTCGCGGGGGGAGGAAGGGACGCATGTGACGGTCTGGGGCTACCTTGCGGAAGACAGCACAGAAAATAAGATGAAGTTCTTTAGCTTCCTGCCAAAGGACGCGGGCTTCAGGCTTCAGGCCGGGTTCTGCGGTGGCCAGCATCCGCAGAAAGAATTTAGTTTCCCGGGCCTCCTTGCGGCAGGTGCCGATCCGGAGGCTGTATTCTTTTCCCGAATAGGAATCATCCGCCTCGCAGAAATTGGCTCCGACACTGGTCCCAGCCCCCACCAACTGATCAATCAACCGGCGGTTCACCGCATCCTGAGGAATCTGCTTCGCAATGCGGATGATCGCTTCCCCAAACAAAGCGGTCCTCTCCTCCAAATCATAGACTGGATCAGTCCCTGGCTCCTGCAGTAAACACGATTCTTCTCCCCTACCCCAGAACCCATCGGAATCAGCCCAGGTTTCTTGATTTGCGCTCATGATCTCAATATCCCGTCGTTTCAATCTGGTCGTTGGCCTTTAGCTCTTAATCGTTGGTCATTTGTCATTTGTCATTTGTCATTGGTCATTGGTCATTGGTCATTTGTCATTTGCCTTTGGTCTTTCCCCTTCCTCCTACCTTACCCGGAAAGTGTCCGAAAGCACGATGGCCCGCAGCAGGCTCCGCAACGTCCGCCCTTCCTGCTTCATTTTGCTGACAAATTCACGCACCGCCGGGCGGTCCGAAAACCCCAGTTCCCGTCCGAGGGCATAGGTGGTGAGTTGGCTGGCGAGGGAAGTCAGGAAGAGATCCTCCTTCTTCAGGAGTTGCTCCTGCAGACCACGCACGCCGATGAAGGCGGTGCCGTCCGGCATTTGGGCCGAGGCATCAATGAGCGGGTCATCCTTCTCGATGCGGCCGTTGTAACCATGGCCTTCGCGGTCCCGCCACTGGCCGGCAGCATCAAAGTTTTCCATGGCGAGGCCCAGCGGATCGATCTTGTCATGGCAGCGGGCACAGGAAGCAATTTCGCGGTGGATGGCCAGCCGCTGCCGCACCGTGGCCTTGCCGATTCCCGGCACACTGGGCTGGATCTCGCCCACGTTGGCGACCGGCAGGCCGGGATCGCTTCCCAGCAAAGTCTTCAAAACCCAGGTGCCCCGCACCACGGGCGAGGTTCGGGTGCCATTGGAGGTGATGCTGTGGATGGAAGCCTGGGTGACCAACCCGCCCCGGGGAAAGTCCGGGGACACCGGCACACGGCGGATGGCGTCACCCTTCACCCCCGGAATGCCGTAAAAGCGCGCCAGCCGTTCATTGATGGTGACAAAATCAGATTGGATCAGGTTCCGGACATCAAGGTCGTGGCGAAGAACCTCGGCAAAGAATCCCTCGGTTTCGCGCACGATGGAAAGTTCGAGGTGCCGGTCGTATTCCGGATAGAGGGTTTGCGAGGGCGGATTGGATCCCACTTTCCGCAAGCCCAGCCATTGGCCGGCAAAGATGGTCACGAAGGCCTGACTGCGCGGATCCGCGAGGAGGCGGTCCAACTGGGCCCGGAGGATCTCCGGTTGTGTCAGGGTGCCGGCGGCCGCGAGACCGGACAATACCTCGTCCGGCATGGATGACCAGAGAAGATAGGACAGCCGCGACGCCAGTTCCCAGGAAGTCAGAGGACGCGGTTGGTCCGGCGCGGATTCCGGCTCGACGAGGTAAAGAAAATGAGGCGACGCAAGGATCGCTGCCAGCGGAACCTTGATGGCTTCCACAAACGAGGGTTTTTCCGGCCGGGCCTTTTCGTAGAGGGCAAGGCGCCCTGACACTTCTTCCGGCTGCGCCGGCCGGCGGAAGGCCCGGGTCATGAAACGCGTCAGGATTTCCCTGGCCCGAGCCCTTTCGTCAGGCGTTCCGTCGTCCGGCTTCCCAAGGATCAGTTGGTGGCTGGGCGGCGGCCATGTGTCAAACAGCGGGCCTTCCAGTTCAATCCAGTCAATCAGCAGTTCCGGCCGGGCAAAGTCGTCCTTGTCCTGAATCGAGAAGTTCTCCAGAAGCTTTGGAATATCATAGGCGTAGTTGAGCCCGATGCCCGCCTTGGCGGTGGAGAACCATGCCTTTATCTCATAAATTCCAGGAGATTTTTCCCCGGCATCGACATCCATTTCGGTGATGACCCGGGGGGTGCCCCCAAGGTGCTGCGTCAGTTTCAGGCGGGGCGGTCCATAGTCATAGACCGGATGACTGGCAAAATGATCCATGCCCTTTTCATAGGCCTCATCGTGCCACTTTTTCCCTTTGGGATTTTTGGCGGTTTCAGCGTCCCGGCGCTTGGCGAGCATTTTCTCCGCTGAAGCGACCACCTGCTCCCGGGGCGGCACCCGACCTGCGGCCCGGAAGCGGACCACATAGTCGCCGGGCACCGGCAACGCAAAATCCCGGAAGCCCACCCCTTTGTTCCACGAATCATGATGGATCACGGTAAACCCGTCCTCGGTGGCATTCTCGCCATTATTCAACAAAATGTTATTCCCGTCATGTTTGACCCGGTGGCGGTCGGCTCCCTTGGTATTCTCCTCGGGTTCTAACCGCCATTTGAGGGAGGCGGGCCGGGGTCCTTCAACCAGAGCGCGGTCGAGAATCTGCCGGGCGGCAGCATAATACAGTTCCAACTGCATCGGCGACATGGTCAGGGCCTGACCGATGTTGTCAAAACCTCCTGCAGGCGGGTCTTCGGGAAACTGGTCGGCGGGGCGGAAATCCACTCCGGTGAGGTCGCGGATCGTGTTGTTATATTCTGCCCGGTTCAGGCGGCGCAGCACCACCCGGGTCGATCGCTGGGCAATCTCGGCGTGCGCCAATTGCGCTTCCAGCCATGCCGCCAGCCGGGAGGATTGCGCCGGATCCGGCTGGGCTTCCTCTTCCGGAGGCATCTCGTGGTTGCTCACCGAAGTCACCACTTCCTTCCATTTTTCGGCCACCAGGGGATCCTTGAAATCCGCCGGCAGGGTATCCAGCCGCAGTTTGCCCTTCTGTTTCTCCGGGCCATGACATTTGACGCAGTGCTCCTTGAGAAAAGGCTGCACGACCCCCGAAAAACCTCCATCATCAGGCAACGGCAGAGTTTCGGTTGCAGGAAGAGAGAGCGGATAGAAGCTGACAAGGGCAAGAGCCCCAAGGACATGGAATCGCATGACAAATAGTTATGCTCTAAACGGACGCACGGTCAGTTTCTGACATCCAAGGGCAAATTCGTCCCCGCATCCTGTGCCTTCCGACGCGCCTGGAAATATTCTAGCGTGGCTGCCAGACCCGATTCGAGGCTGCCTTCCGACCGGAATCCGGTGGCAGCCAGCGCGTCTACAGCGGCCCGGGAGTGCTTGACGTCGCCCGCCCGTGCCGGGAGATAGCAGATTTCAGAAGCTGATCCCGCCATGGCCACAATCATTTCGGCCAAGGCTTTCACCGTGATCGTGCCTCCGTAACCGGCATTACGCACCCCGGTCAGTCCGGGCGTCAGGGTGACGTGCCGGATGGCGGCCACGATGTCCCTGACATAAATAAAATCCCGCGTTTGGGAGCCATCGCCATAGATCGTCAAAGGTTCACCCCGCAGGGCCTTCTCGATAAAGATGGGCACGGCGGCGGCATAGGCGGCGCGCGGATCCTGGCGGGGGCCGAAGACGTTAAAGAACCGCAGCACCGCCGTGGGCACACGTCCGGTTTCCTGATAGAACCGGCACCAGTGTTCCCCCTGCAGTTTGGTGATCGCATACGGGCTTCGGGGTTCCGGCAGCATGGTTTCTGTCTTCGGCACCGCGGGGTTGTCCCCATAGACTGCGGCGGAACTGGCAAAAAACACCTTCTTCACCCCGGCCCGGGCTGCGGCCTCCAGCACCCTGACCATTCCCAATCCGTTGACGGCCTCACATTCCATGGGCTGCTCCACCGAAAGCGGCACGCTGACCATGGCCGCCAGATGAAAGACATAATCCACGCCCTCCATGGCTTGCTGGAGACCCTCTGCGTCCAAAATGCTGCCATTAATAAAATCCACCGCCAGTCCTGTCAGATTTTCCGCCGCGCCGGTGCTCAGGTCATCCAATATCCTGACCTCCGCTTCCCCTTGAAACGATTCTGCCAAATGACTGCCAATGAAGCCGGCCCCGCCGGTGATGAGGATTCGCATAGGACAAAGCAAATTCCATCGCCCCCCGCCGCCGCCAAGCGGTGATTTGAGGGTCAGGGATTTTCCATCCGCTGTTTTGCAGGTTGCCGAACGGACGGAAACCGTGGAAGATGCCTGATGAGCGAGAAGGAAGTCCCCCAGCCGATCAGTCTCGAAGATGCGCAGCGGATATGGACTTTGCAGAAGCAGAAAATGCCGCTCGCGCCGCGCGACGAAGAACTCCTGCTCCAAGCAGCCGAATGGCAGATGTGGACCAGCCACGGGATCCGGTTACAGAATGGGAAGAACTCGTCACGGCCCAGTTCCAAGGACTCCGCAAGTTTGCCAAAAGTCGCGGCTGCTTTTTGAATCCGGCTGATCTTCCTCCCCGTGCTTTTGGAAAATCGGGCCAGGAACATGAAACTTATCACGCGGCGAATGCTCTTCGTTTTTGGAAATTCACCTTCCCCGGCCAATCCGGCTTTGGCCCCTTTGGCTATCAAACCCCGGCGGGGTATCTCCACCGGTTGCGTCTCAGTAATCTCATTTTTGGTGATGATGTCGCCTTCGAGGGCATTCTGCAGCGCCGGGAGGGCCTGAGCATCGTGACCTCCCAGAATCAAGATGAAAGACATAAGGTCCCGTCTTCATCGCTTCCTTCCGCTCCTTCTGCCCCCGTGGAACGCATATTTTTGCAAATTATCTCCTGCCCTTGCGGCTCGCGGCAAGCGCCGATTTACGGTTGTCATCCCCCGGTGCGCCACCACTATTCCCGTCCGCAAATTTCATCCCTCCTACCGGGCCCTTCATCATGCTGCAATTGATTCTCCGTAAAATCGTCGGTTCCAAGAACCAACGCGAGCTTAAAAAGCTCTGGCCCATCGTGCAGCAGATCAACCGGTTGGAAGAACAACTGCAGCAGCAGCCCGAGTCCGCGCTGCATGAAAAAATTGCGGCATGGCGGGCCGATTTGGCCAAAATCGACAAGTTTGCCGACGTCCAGGCTTACCTCGCCCAAATCATGCCGGAAGCGTTTGCGGTGGTGAAAAATGCCGCCCGCCGCCTCCTCGGCACCAAATTGATGGTGTGCGACCACGAATTGACCTGGGAAATGGTGCACTTTGACGTTCAGTTGATCGGGGGCATGACCCTGCATAATGGCAAGATCGCCGAAATGGCCACCGGGGAAGGAAAGACCCTTGTCGCCACCCTGCCCCTGTTTTTGAATGGCCTCACCGGCCGCGGGGTTCACCTGATCACGGTGAATGATTATCTCGCCCGCCGTGACTCTGAATGGATGGGCTACCTGCTGCGCTACCTCGGCCTAACTGTGGGCGTGATCCAGCATGACCAGTCGCCCCAGGAACGCCGTGCCCAGTATGCCTGCGATGTGACCTACGGCACCAACGCGGAATTCGGTTTTGACTACCTGCGCGACAACGGCCTCGCCCAATCGGTCGATGAACAGGTCCAACGCGGCCACTGGTTTGCCATCGTTGATGAAGTGGACTCCGTTCTGATCGATGAAGCGCGCACCCCGCTCATCATTTCCGGCCCGGTCACGGTGGACACCCACCAATACGACAAATTCAAGCCCTTTGTGGAAAAGCTGGTTAGGCAACAGGGCACCCTGCTGAACCAGATCGCGGGGGAAGCCAAGGAACAAATCGAGAAAAAGGACTGGGAGGGCCTCGGCCGCAGTCTCTTCAAACTCAAGCTCGGCCAGCCCCGCCACCGCGCCCTCATGCGCATGAGTGAGGAACCGGAATACCGCCGCACCCTCGAAAAGGAGGAACTCAGCCATTACGCCGATCCCCAGAAGAAAACCCTCTACGCCCTCAAGGAGGAACTCTACTACAGCATCGACGAAAAGTCGCACGAAGCTGACCTCACTGACATGGGCCGCCGTTTTCTTGACCCTAACGACCCAGACGCCTTCGTCCTGCCCGACCTCGCCACGCTCTTCGCCGAGATTGACGGTTCCGAAACAACCGCAGAGGAACGTGCCGCCGCCAAGGAAGCGGTGCAGGCCAAGATGGACTCGCAGGCCCAGCGCATGCATAACATTTCCCAGCTCCTGCGGGCCTACTGCCTCTATGAAAAGGACGTGCAGTATGTCGTCGAGGACAACAAGGTCATGATCGTGGACGAGCATACCGGCCGCAAGATGCCCGGCCGCCGCTGGTCCGATGGCCTGCACCAGGCGGTGGAAGCCAAGGAAGGGGTGCAGATCGACAAGGAAACCCAGACCCTGGCAACCATCACCATCCAAAATTACTTCCGCCTCTATAAAAAGCTGTCAGGCATGACCGGCACCGCCGAGACCGAGGCTTCGGAATTCCACGACATTTACAAATTGGACCTGCTCGTCGTTCCGACCAACCGCAAGGTGACCCGCACTGACGGCAACGACAAGATTTACAAGACGCGGCGCGAGAAATACAATGCCGTCATTACCTTCATCAAGGAGCGCCACGCCCTCGGCCAGCCCATCCTCGTAGGCACGGCTTCGGTGGAATCCTCCGAAACCCTGGCGCGCATGATGAAGCGGGAAAAGATCCCGCACCAGGTGCTCAATGCCAAGTTCCACCGCACCGAAGCCGAGATCATTTCCCTCGCCGGCCAGCGCGGCGCGGTGACCGTTTCCACCAACATGGCGGGACGCGGCACCGACATCAAACTCGGGGCCGGGGTGGCCGAATTGGGTGGTCTCCTTGTGGTGGCCACAGAACGTCACGAATCCCGCCGCATCGACCGCCAGTTGCGCGGCCGTTGTGCCCGTCAGGGTGACCCCGGCGAATCCATCTTCTACCTCAGCTTCGAAGACCAGCTCATGCTCAACTTCGGGGCTGCCGAGCGCATGACCAAACTGATGGAAAAGATGGGTCTGGAAGATGGCCAGGAACTGGAGCATCCATGGCTCAACCGCTCAGTCGAAAGCGCCCAAAAGCGCGTCGAGCAGCGGAACTATACCTACCGCAAACGCACCCTCGAATTCGATGACGTGCTCAACAAACAGCGCAACGTTATTTACGCCTTCCGCAACGAAGCCCTCTCCAGCGAAGACCCGCACGCGGTCATCGTCGAAACCATTCAGGAAGCTATCCCTGAAAAAGTCGCGGAATTCTACCATACGCTGGATGGCCCGCCGGACCTCGATGGCCTTCTCCAGTGGATTAATCTCACGTTCCCTCTGCGCCTCACCCGCGAGGCCGCCGCGCTGGAGTCCCGCAAACAGGAGGGTAACACCGAGTGGATCACGGAGCAGGTCAAGGCCGCCTACGAACTCAAGTCCAACACCGAATACCCGGATGCCCTCAAGGGACTGGAGCGCTACGTCCTTCTCAACGCCATCGACCGTCTGTGGCAGGAACATCTTTATAACATGGATGCCCTGCGGGATGGGGTCCACCTCCGGCAGTTTGCCCAGAAAGATCCGTTGATCGAATATAAAACGGAAGCCTACGCCCTGTTCAGCAGCCTCATGGGCAATATCCGCAACGAGGTTCTGAACAACCTTTTCCGCAGCACCACCAACCTGCGTGCCTTCGAGGAATTGCTCGCCAGCCTGCCCCAGCAGCTCAGCGGCGGCGGCAGTGAGGATGATCCGGATGTGCTCCCCCCAGGCCACGGTCAAAAGCCGGTGCTCCGGATGCCCCAGGGCCAGCGTCAGCCTTCCCCGGCTCCGCCTCCTCCCATCCAGTTGGGCGGCAGTGGCACCATCACCTTCAGCGGCGGATTTCCGGCCCAGAAACCCAAATCAAAACCAAAACCGCCGCCTCCGGCCGAATCCTGACGGCTCCCGGAGCGCTGACTGGCAGTCCGTCCCGGAGCATCCGCAGAACCATGGCATGGGGCAACCCAGTCAACAGGGCCGCCGGGGCGGACTGCAAGTCCGCGCTCCTGTCAAAAAACCCTATTTCCTTAACTGTTATGTCAGTCAGCCTCCATCCCTATTTCAAAGCCCACGCCGGCCAGCGCGAGGCCTGCCATGCCCTGCTTCCCGCCTTTGTGGAAAAGACGCAGCCTGACAAGGATTGCCTTTATTACGAATTCACCGCCCACGACGATGAGCTGTTTTGCCGCGAGGCTTACACCACGGCGGCGGCGGCTCTGGCGCATCTTGATACGGTGGGCCCGCTGCTGGGGCAGATGTTGGAAATTGCGGACCTCGTCCGTCTTGAAGTCCATGGCCCGGCAGAGGAACTGGCATTGATGAAGCCAACGTTGGAGGGCTTGAATCCCCTTTGGTTTGTTTCTGTTTGCGGTATCCTGAGGTAGCCGCACCGCGCTTCCATGGCCGATCCTGCCCTTTATTTCCTCGCCGACCACTACCCCACCATTGCTTCGGCGGCCTCCGAGGTGGCGGCGCTCCGTGCGGCCAAGGAACTGCCCAAGGGGGTGATCCATGTCATCTCGGACATCCATGGCGAGCACCAGAAGCTGCGGCACGTTATCAACAATGCCAGCGGGCGCCTCCGTCCTCTGGTGGAGCAGATTTTTTCCGGCACCCTGGATGCGGCGGAACTCCAGGCTTTTGTCAACGTGCTCTACTATCCGGCGGAAGTGATCCGGCTGAAAAAGGAACACCTGACCGCCCTGCCGGAACAGCGCCGGCAGTGGATCCGGACCACCCTCGACCATCAGTTTAAAGTCATCCGCGCCCTGATCCGCTCCCGCCGCCGCAAGGAGGTCAACGCCCTCGCTCCCAGAGAGCAGCGTGAACTCTTCGAAGCCATGCTCAACGCTCCGGCGGGCGGCCATGATCCCCGCTTCATCGAAGTGCAACTGCGGGAACTCGCCGCTCTTGATCTGGACTTCGACCTCGTCCACAGCGCCTCGCGCTTCATCCGCAACCTCACCGTGGAGGAACTCATCGTGGCCGGTGACCTAGGCGACCGCGGACCGCGGATCGACCGGGTGATCGACTATCTGAGGCAACAACCCAGCGTCTCCCTCGTCTGGGGCAACCATGATGTCACCTGGATGGGTGCCTGCCTCGGCCAGCGGGCCCTGATCGCCACCGTGCTGCGGATCTCGGTCCGCTATCTCCGCATGTTCCAACTGGAGGAAGGATACGGCATCCTCACCAAAACCCTCGAGGTGCTCGCCGGCCAGGTCTACGCCGGGGATCCGGCTCCCCACTTCCGCTCCAAACGCAGCGGGAAACGCGACGGCGACCTTGTCGCCCGCACCCACAAGGCGGTCACCCTCCTGCAGCTCAAGCTGGAAGGCCAGACCATCGAACGCCATCCGGAATGGAACATGGACCACCGGAATGTGTTGCGGCACATCGACTATCAACACCACACTTTCCAGTCCGGGGGCGTTTCCTGGCCGTTGCACGACACCCACTTCCCGACCATCGATCCGGCCGACCCTAACCGGCTCAGTCCGGAGGAAGAGGAATGCATCCAGCGCCTTGAGGAGAGTTTCACCTCCAGCCCGCGCCTCTGGGAACACATGCAGTGGATGGCCAGCCACGGGCAGATGGCGCTGGTGAGGGACCAGGCGGTGATTTTCCATGCCTGCCTGCCCGTGGACCATGATGGGAGTTATATTCCCCTCGTGATCGATGACGCAGAACGGCGTGGCCCGGAAATTTTCAGCCAGTTCACCAAAATTGTCAAAAGGGCCTACCGCGACGGCTCGGAAAGGGCCAGCACCGCCGACAAGGATTGGTTTTATTACCTTTGGGCCGGTCCGCTGTCCCCGCTTTTTGGCAAAACCCACATGACCACCTTTGAGAGTTATTTCATCGCAGAGCCCTCCACCCACAAGGAAACCGCCGGCCCCTGGTTCCAACTGATTCACGATGCGGACTTCTGCGACCGGATTGCTTGCGACATGGGCGTTCCCCACGGCGGCCTGCTGGTGAATGGGCATGTGCCAGTCAAGGTTGACCAAGGAGAAAGTCCCCTGAAGCGCGGCGGCAATGCCATCACCATCGACGGAGCTTTTTCCGTCGCTTACGGCGACCGGGGATACACCCTGATTCTTGGCCCGGAAGGCGAAACCCTCGCCGAACACCACGCCATTCCCGATCCGGTCACTGCGGTGCGCGAGGGTCTGGACATCATCCCCGTGATGACCCCGGTCCGGATCTATGACCAACCCCGCTGCGTCGGCGACACCGAACGTGGCCGCGCCATGGACGCGGTGATCGCCCTGCTGCTCCAACTCATCGAAGCTTACCGTTCCGGCGAACTCCAACAAAAAGACGCGGACTGAGCGCGGGGTGGTGCGCAAAATTGAAGAACCCCCGGAGCATCGGTTGAGCTTGGGAAAAATGGTCTCCCGGAGCACGCCGGAAGGCTGGAAAAGGAAACCGCGAGTGCCTTGGCCGCCGGGGCGGACTGGAAGTCCGCGCTCCGTTAGAGGGTATTCGTGCACCGCCTGCGGGATTGTTGGATTTCCTGTCTGTCCTGCCCGGCTGCTCTGTGGAAAGCGGTGGAGGACCACCGCAGTCCAAAGCCTTCGGCGTCTGCCATTTCAAACAGCCGGGCGGGGCGAGGAAGTGTTAGAACCGGTCCACCTTGAGCCGGACGAATTTGGCATTTCCGGTGCCGGGGGGGAGGGTCTGCCGCACGGTGACCAGATGGAAGGGGGCGGTGAGGACGGTATCGGAGAGAACGGTGCCGCCGTTTTGCCCGGTGGCGGGGGCCCCGGCGGCGCTTTGGGCGATGGTGGTCCACGTGGCGAGGTCGCTGCTGGTTTGGAGTTGATAGGCAAGGTCCGTGGCGAGGCTGTCCCGGCGGAAGGTCACGGTGAGATCCTGCGCTCCGGCGGCTGACGGGGCAACGCCAAGGGAGAATCCAGTAGAAGCCGCGCTGTCAAAAGCCTTCGGATTGAAGCCGTAGGCGTATTCGATTTGGGTGGGGATGCTGTCTCCGTCAGGATCGCTGTCGGGGTCCACGTATTGACCGGTGTGATTGGCGGGATAATGGGTGGCCAGCCATGATTCAAAGCGGGTCGGGGGAGGCGGGGCCCCAGCGACAGGGGGAACGATTTTATACAGGCCACCGGCCGGGAGACCTCCGGCCAATTCCAGCACGCCGGCATTGGTTTTAAGGCCAAGGTAGATTTCCCCCGCTTCATCCTCGCCAAGGCTGAGGATACGTTGGCCCACCACGGGATTGGCCATGCCGGCCAGCGGGATGGCCTGGGTCAGGGTGAAGGTTCCACTGTTAGGGGCGGTTTCCTCCAATCCCATGATCCGGCCATTGGTGGCCCCGGCGGTGGAGCCGTAGTCTCCAAAAACATATTTCCCCTGCAGTGCCGGAATGGCACCGCCGCGGTAGACAAAGCCACCGGTCACCGACAGTCCCAACTGGGGCAAAGGAGGGGTCGTGACCACGCCGGGATGGGCATACATGGCGATGGGTCCGGTTAGGGGGCCGCCGGGATTGGGCATCGGATTGGTGAGGGAACCGGAAGAAAAGGCAGGCAGTTCTGCTCCCTCGATGTAGCGCCAACCGTAATTGCCGCCGGAGGTGATGAGGTTGATTTCCTCAATGCGCCCCTGGCCGACATCGCCGCAGAACAGACGGCCGGTGCCGCCGGGCCGCCAGTCGAAGGAGAACTTCCACGGATTGCGCAGGCCATAGGCGTAAATTTCCTTCTTCAGGCCCGGAGCCACCTCATGGAAGAAAGGATTTGAAGGCGGGATGGTGTAAGTGAGGGGCCCGGCCCCGTCCGGGTCCAGTGGATCAAGGCGCAGGATTTTCCCATGGAAGTTGGTCCGGTCCTGGGAATTGCCGAGGGCAGCGGTAGGCCGGCTGCCGGTTCCTCCGGTATGTCCCACGTTGTTATCATTGCTGCTGCCCCCGTCGCCCGTTCCAATATAGAGAAATCCGTCCGGACCGAATTCGAGTTGGCCGCCGTTGTGGTTGCTCTGCGGCTGGGGAAAAAGCAGGAGACGCCGTTCCGAAGCCAGCAGGGCCACGTTGGGATCTGTGGGGGAAACCGAGAACTCGGCGATCACCGTGGTGCAGTTAGGGGTATGGTCCGCGACAGGCGGTGCAGGATCGGAGCCTGCTGCGTAGTTCTTGTTATAGTTGACGTAGAACTTGCGGTAACCCGGGGAGTGGGGATCGGCATAACCGGGATGGAAAGCAAGCCCGAGCAGGCCCCGCTCGCTGTAACCGGTGGACTGCGACACCGCGCGGCTGGTGATATCCAGAAACGGCACCGGCAAAAGCATGCCGCTTTGGATAATAAAGATGCGCCCGGGTTGGTCGCAGACAAAGAGCCGTCCGGAGCCATCGCCGGCATGGGTGATGGTGGTCGGCGAGTGGATCTGTTTTAATACCACCGGTTTCAGGGCCACGGTGGGGAAAGCGGCCAGCACCGCAGATGCCGGGACCATGGCAAAGGCCGCCAAACGGAGGAACTGCTGGAAACGGGGAGAAAAGTGCAACATGGGGAACTATGAAGAGAAGGTGTGAACGTAACGGCCAACTTTGGGGATTGGATTCTGCTTTGCCACGAATAAAGATACCTGCTTTTCAGGCGGCAGGGACACCAAAAAGGTGGTGCAGGGCCGGAATTCATGGGCCTCCGCGCTGGCAGGATGGCGGAAATCGTGCGTCATAAGGCCAGTTCCGCTCCCGTTTTCCTCCCTAATGCTGCACGTTGAAAATTTAACCATTTCGTTTCCGGTGATGCGGGGATGGCTTTTCCGCCGCGAGGAAAAGCGGGTCACGGCAGTGGAGGACGTCTCCTTTACGGTGCCCGAAGGAAAAACCGTGGGTTTGGTCGGCGAGAGTGGTTCCGGGAAAACCACCATCGCCCGGGCTCTGGTGAAGCTCCAGCCTGCGACCGCCGGCCGGATTCTCTATTGCGGCCAGGACATCGTTCCCATGGATGAAGCGGTCTTTCTGCCGCTGCGCAAGGAGATCCAAATGATTTTCCAGGATCCGTTTGGATCGCTGAATCCCCGCCTCACCATCGGCCAGACCCTGATGGAACCCATGGAGATCCATTTTCCCGGGCTCAACACGGCGGACCGCCGGGACCGGGCCGCCAGCCTGCTCCAGAAAGTCGGCCTGAATCCGGACTGCCTCGGCCGCCGGCCCCGCGAATTCAGTGGCGGACAGCGTCAGCGGATCGGCATCGCCCGGGCCTTGGCGGTCGAGCCCCGCTTTATTGTTTGCGATGAATCTGTCAGTGCTCTCGATGTCAGCATTCAGGCACAGATCATCAACCTGCTCCAGGATCTTCAGGAGGAACTGGGACTGACATATCTTTTTATCGGTCACGATCTGGCCGTGGTGGAGCACATCAGCGACGAGATGCTGGTGCTGCATCATGGACAGTTGGTGGAAAGCGGACCTGCGGACCAGGTGTGCGGGGATCCGCAGCATGAATACACCAGGCACCTGCTGGCGGCGGTGCCGACCTTGGGATAGCACGCGCTTGCGGCGGCACGGAATTTGAGGAAATCTACGACACCTTCCGGCCCTGTGACTCCTCTCTTCCGCAAATTCCTTGGTCTCCACTGGATCCTTTTTGCCGCCATCGTGATCATGGTGACAATTGGGGTGTATTCGGTGTATGCGGCGGTCCACTTCCGGCCGGAACCAGGTTTCTCCAACCGCTGGAATGATCAGATCCGGTGGATTTTAATCGGATCCGTTTTCTTCTTTGCGACCAGTCTGATCGACTACAAGTGGATCCGTTGGGCCTCCCTGCCCCTTTACTTCACGGGGCTGGCTCTGCTGTTCCTCCAGGGAGCCAAGGGGGAAAAAGTCTATGGCCAGACCCTTTCCCTGACCATTGGGGGGGTCAATTTCCAAGCCTCCCAATTTGCCATCACCGCAATGATCCTGCTCCTCGCCGTCGTGCTCGGTGAGGCTCACAAATACATCCCATGGCTGCGGCATTACATGGTGCGGTTCGTCGTCGCCGGCCTCATTTTTGCAGGCCCTTTTCTGCTGGTGGTGAAGCAGGGCGACCTCGGATCGGCTATGGTCATGGTCCCGATTGTGGCCGCCATGCTGCTGGTGGGCAACATCCCATTCCGTTGCCTCATCGCCGTGACCCTCATCGGGCTGATCATCATGCCGCCCGTGTATTTCTTCGCCCTGAAACCCTATCAGCGAGACCGTATCCAGGTGACCATCGACCTGCTGACCAACAAACCCGTGGACACCCGCGGGGCGGGATGGAACGCAACCAACCTGCTCATCGCCAATGGCTCCTCCGGCTGGGCGGGCAAAGGCCTGTACGCCAAGGACTTTCCTCCCGGCCAGAAGTCCATGCTGCAACTGCGCCTGACTTCCCCCAACACGGCCCACACCGATTTCATTTTTTCCTCGGCGGCCGAAACCTTCGGCTTCCGGGGAGCCTCCATCATGATCATCGGGTTTATTTTTATTCTCACGATGTCACTCATGATCGCCTTTTTCAGCCGCGACCAGTTGGGCCGCCTCGTCGCCGTGGGGATCATCGCTCTGCTTTTTGCGCACATTTTCGAGCACATCGGAATGAATATCGTCATCCTTCCCATCACCGGAATTCCCCTGCCCCTGATCAGCTATGGCGGCACCTTCATGGTGATGAATTTGTTCCTCTTCGGCCTGATCCAGAGTGTCTGGGTGCACCGGAATGCCATGATTGAGGAAGAAAAAGCCAAAGCCAAACCTGCCCGGGGCGGCAGGCCGACGGTGGCTTACAACTGAGCGCTTTCCAACTGAGCGCCTTCTGAATCCGGATTGGCCTTGGAGCGTCGAAGTCAAGAATCTCCGCCGGCGGAGGCTGCGGCTGCCACCGCCATGAGCGCTTTACCGCCGGCGTTTGCCCACCCGGAGGCGTCCCCGGCCCAGGTTGTCGGACAAGGCTTTCTGGGCTCCCTTGCTGTCGTCCAGCATGGTGGTGTATTGATAAGGAAAATCGGGGAGGCGGCGGCGTTCCACGGTCTGGCCGATCAGGCGCTCCACAGCTTGAGCGGCCGGGAGTTCGTCGGCCGAGAGGATGGTGAAGGCATCTCCTTCCTTTTCGGCCCGGCCCGTGCGGCCGATGCGGTGGACATAGTCTTCGGGGCTTTCAGGCACCGAGTAGTTGATCACGTGGGTCACGCCGGTAACGTCCAAGCCCCGGGCAGCGACATCCGTGGCGATGATGACGTCAAATTCCCCGGAGCGGAATCCCGAGAGCGCCTTGCTCCGGTCCTTCTGGGCGATGTCCCCGTGCATCAGGGCCACTTTATATTCACCCTGGGTCTTCACCCGGGCAGCCAGCATGTCGGCATCCGCCTTGGTTTTGGTAAACACCATCACACTCTTGAAATCCGTTTCCTTGAGCAGGGCGAGGAAAAGTTCCTCCCGTTGCATCCGGTTCACCGGGTAAAAATAGTGGCTGACAGTGGTAGCCGCCCCCCGGGGACGACCGACTTCCACTTTAAAGGGATCTTTCAGGGCAAAGGCCGCCAACGAAGCAATCTCCGGCGGGATGGTGGCCGAGAAAAACAGGGTCTGGCGTTTCTCCGGGCACTGCTGGACGATGCGGCGCACGTCCGGCATGAAACCCATGTCCAGCATGCGGTCCACTTCGTCCAGGACGAGAACTTCCAGATCCTTCAGGTTGATGGCCCGCTGCTGCATCAGGTCAAGGAGACGGCCTGGCGTCGCAATCAGCACATCCACGCCGGATTCGAGCCCTTCCCGCTGCTTTCCGTAGCCTACCCCACCGTGGATCAGCAGCGAACGGATCCCTGCTTCGCCCCCGTATTTCAAAAATTGCTCTTCCACCTGGCTTGCCAGCTCGCGCACCGGCTCGAGAATCAGCACCCGCAGTTTGCCGGGACCGCCCAGCATGGAAAGAATCGGGAGCGCAAAAGCGGCGGTTTTTCCGCTGCCGGTCTGGGAAGACCCGATGACATCGCGCCCGGTTAGAATCACCGGAATCGCCTGAGCCTGAATGCCTGTGGGGCGTTCGTAACCGGCCTTCTGGACCCCGGCAAGAACGGACTCGGACAAGCCCAGATCGGCAAAGGTGACGGCGACTTCCTGCGGAATTTCTGCCGGGAAATCGACCGGCGCTTCAATAATATGTTCTGACACGGACTTCAAATGCCGCAGCCGCCGCCCCCCCGCAAGCGGCATTCCACCCAGGGAAGCACCCATGGATAGGGGGTAGGGATGGCGCATTGGTTTGCGCCACCCCTCCCTCCGAACCGGACGTGCAGATTTCCCGCATCCGGCTCTCCGGTCAACATTTTGCTCCTTCTTTTCGGAGACTCATCACGATTTGGTCCCGGGCCGAT
>JBBQWG010000065.1:0-33000 GCA_038210825.1 Verrucomicrobiales bacterium | reverse complement strand
AAATCGTCGAAGAGCAGACTTTGTGGCAGGTCCCAAGGGGTGAGCAGATGGCGCATTGGTTGTGCTAATCAGTTAAGCACCAATTATATGCGTGTTTTTAGGATTCGCAATAACAATCATGGACTTTTTGCGGTCACATCTCCAAAGGGCAGCATAACGCATGAACGTGGTTGGGCATGATCGCCCACGCGGCCATGCGGCAACGTGTTCCCTCGAAGTAGCCCAGTGCTTCCGCCACGATGCGCCGCATTGCAGGATCACGCAGCACACAACGGCCATGGCCGCCATCCAAGTGCTGTTCGATCCGGATGAACTGTTCTTTCTGGAAAGATTCCTGAGCATCGCGGATCGCCTGATCGGAAACCGCCCCATCCTGCGCCTGCTGCACCACGGCACACCGTGATTCCCAGAGCGCGGCGGCTTCCCTCATTTCCCGCAGCACCGAAACCGGCAGGGAGTCGGCCAAACGGAAGGTGGCGAAATAACTGGCCCCGGCATATCGCCAATGAGGAAGATTCCTGCCGTAGGAGCCGGCAGCGCGGTCCGATTCCTGGAAGAGCGGATCAAATCCCCGAAACCAGTCCGGCAGGATCAGGTGATCCACCCATGGCGTGGGGAAGGGAGCGGACATCGCGGGCGGGCGGGGCGAGGAGGTTTCAGTAGAGGATGCGGCTGGGAAGGTGTAGCGTGACGCTGCCGGAGGCGGTTCGTGCGCGAAGCATGGGCGGCTACCTTGGGAGTTTGCCGAGGGATCTTCAAATGAAACGCTGTGAATGGTCCATGAATTCGGAGAACCCATGCTCTGCACGCGGGTGGTCTGCGACACACCCACGCCACCATCTTCGACACACCCTTTTCACCCTCTGCGACGCCACGATGGCGGCACCCACGCCACGTTGACGCCTCCGCTTACTTCTTCCCGCCCAGCAGGCCCCCGAGGATCGCTCCGAGGCAGCCGCTTTTGTTGGCTCCGCCCTTGGCGAGGAGGTCGCCGACTCCTCCTTTGGAAATCAGGCCGCTGAGATCATCCAGAATGCTGCCGTCCCCGTTGCGGTCAAGGATCGAGGCGATGCCCCCCAATCCGCCGCCCGCGCCTCCCGCGCCAGCCTGACCCCCTGCCGCGCCGCCGCCTTTTTTCATCAGCATGCCGATGATGATGGGCGCGAGCATGGGAATCAGTTTGGCGGCCGCCTCTCTGGAAATGCCGAGTTGGTTCGCCATCAACGCCGAGGCTTCCTTGCCCTTGCCTCCGAGCAGGCCTCCGACTTCCTCATCGTCGGGGATCCCATTGTTATTCAGATCTTTGACTTGGGCTTCGATGTGGGCAGGACCGCCCTTGTCCATTTCGCGCCGCAGCCCGGCGAGGATGATGGGGGCTACTGTGGGCAGCGCCCGGGCGGCTTTGTCCGGCGGGATACCGAGTTCGGCGGAGACGCGCTGCTGCACAGACTGGCCGTGCTCCTGATAGAGATCGTCGAGGAAGCCCATGATCGGAAGGAGTGGTTCGGGTTGAGAACAGGGGACCGTTTTCAGGCCGCCGCACGGACACCGTAACAGGACAAGTCACCGGTGCGAGAACTATCTTGTTCCGCCAGCCGACTTTCCGTTGGCATCGCCCTGCGGCCGCTTACGTTGCCTCCATGATTACCTTTTTGCGCGGCATTCTGGCCGAAAGCCTGCCCGACCGTCTCACTGTGGAGGTCCATGGCATTGGCTATGAAGTCTTTGTGCCGGTAAGCACTTACGACCGGATGCCTGCCGAAGGTCAGGAGGTGAAAATCCTGACGCATTTTCTGGTCAGGGAGGATGCCCAGATGCTTTACGGATTCGCCACCGACGAAGAGCGCGATCTCTTCCGTCTCCTCCTCAACCGGGTCACCGGCGTGGGGCCCAAAATGGGTCTGGCCATTCTCACCGGCATGGCCGTGCGCGATTTCAAACGCCACGTCGTGAACAGCGATGTCACCGCCCTATCCAAAATCAGCGGCGTCGGCAAAAAAACCGCCGAGCGCATCATCTTCGAGCTGAAGGACAAGGTCGGAGTCACCGATGCCTGGAAGGACGCCGGCGAGAGCCCCGCTGCCAAAGCCGCCCAAACCCCCGAACAGGCCGCCCTCAACGACGCCGTGCTGGCCCTCATCAACCTCGGCTACAAACAGGTCGAAGCCCAGAAAGCCGTCAAAAAACTGTTGGAGGAAGGAGCCGCCGCCGACACCAGCGGCCTCGTGCGCGGGGCGCTAAGGTTGTTGAGCCAGGCGTGAGCTTGAAAGAAAAAAGACCATGATACCGCTCCGGTTCACTACGCGCTGAGTTAATGTGCTTGCCGCATCTTAGTTTAGAAGCTTCTTAAAAAATGCAGTCTCCCCTTCAAAAGCAACACCGTCCCCGCCGCAGCGCCTGCGCGGCGGCCTCGCTGCAGGCGGAGATCGAGCGGGTTGGCCGGATGACGATTGAGGAACGCGTCAAGGCAGCGCTCTCCCTGGGGGAGCGGTTCTCGTGGGTCAAAGAGATTGCTCAACAGGATTGAGCCATGGTTGACGCCGATGCCACTCTGAGGGCTGCCGAAAGGGTGGTCGGTATTTTGGAGCGCCATGGCATATCCGCCGTGGCCATCGGCGCGGTGGCGTTGGCCGCCTACCGTTATGTGCGCTCTACGGAGGATTTGCATCTGAGGATTGAGGCGAAAGCACTGCCGCCGAGAGCAGCGGTTTGGGGAGCGGAGTGCTACGGGTGTTGAACCGGACGTGAATCCCCTCCGCTTCCCAACCTTCCGCTTTACAGTGCAGGAATACAGGATACTGTAAAACATGAAAGCAACACTCGATCTGCCGGAGGATCTTTACCGAAGGGTCAAGGCCCGCAGCGCCATGGAGGGACGCCCGATCCGGGCGGTGGCGGTGCAACTTTTTCAGGCGTGGCTGGAGGCTCCAGCTGTTTCCGACGGAGTGGCCGTTCCCCCTGGTTTGGCTCCAACCCCCAAGGGTGCCGCCGTGCCTGCCACCCGTTTCGACAACGCTCCGTGGCTGCCCATCACGAGAAAATATATCAAATCCGGGATGGACCACGACATGGGCAGGATACGCGACGCCATCGCCAGGGGATGGTCAGAAGAAGTGGCTGCAAAACAAAAACAACCCTGATCGATGTCTGAACCGGTCAGCCTAACTCTGGATACTTCCGTCATTGTCCGTCTTCTCACGCAGGAACCGGCCGACCAGTTCCAATTGGCGGCACAATTCACGGAAGAACAAATCACGGCGGGCGTTGCGATTTTCATCAGCGATCTCGTCCTCGCCGAGGCCTATTACGCACTCCAATCGTTCTATCATTTCTCCAAATCGGATGCCCTGACCGCCATTGCCGCCTTGGCTCAAACCAGCGGATTATGGGTCAGCCCGGCCGCCCTGGCAGTCCTCCCGGTGCCAAACCTTGCCACCGCAAAGCCCGGCTTCGTGGACCGCCTCATCCACTCCTGCAGTCTGACAGCAGGACATAGTCTGGTGACTTTTGAGAAATCCGCAAAGAAACTACCTGCCACCGTGGTGCTTGAATCGTCGCTCTGAGAATTCCCGCTCGCAGCGGATCCCTCCTCTTTGGAATAGTCAAGATTATCCTTTCCATGCCCCCCACCCAAACTGATGTTCTCAATGCCATGCCAAAGGGCGGGCTGTTTGCGGGGAAGGCATGGCTGACTTCGCCGGAGCCGTTTCCCATGGAGCCGAAGCTGGTGGCGGAGTTGCAGAAGCTGGGGCACCGGCTGCAGGTTTTTCTGAAGGCGGCGAATGAGCTTTATTACCGCAGCGTGAAGGGGAAGCTGCCGCCGTGGATTGCGGGTTATCTGGATGCGGGCAAACCGGCCGAGCTGCTGGAGGCGGCCCGGGCGAAGCCGTTGCGGAATCAGTTGCCCGGCGTGATCCGACCGGATTTGATCCTGACGGAATCCGGTTTTGCCATGAGTGAAATCGACAGCGTGCCGGGCGGGATCGGGCTGACGGGATGGCTGGGGCAGACCTATGCCAAGCTGCACCCTGACAAACCCTTGCTGGGCGGAGCCGATGGGATGGTCACCGGATTCCGCAGTCTGTTTCCGCAAGGGGCGGATCTGGTGATTTCCAGGGAATCCGCAGACTACCGGCCGGAAATGGAATGGCTGGCGGGGCAGGCCGGCGCGGGTTTTGCGGTGGCGGCGGCGGAGTCCTATCAACCGGCAGGACGGGACATTTACCGCTTTTTTGAATTGTTCGATCTGCCGCAGATTCCGGGCTGGCGGGCGATGCAGGCAGCGGCGGCCGCAGGTGAGCTGACGATTTCTGCGCCGATGAAACCGTGGCTGGAGGAGAAGTTGTGGCTGGCGCTTTTTTGGAGCCGGCCGTTGCGGGAATTGTGGCGTCAGGAACTGCGGGAAAACCAGCGCGATGCCCTGGCAAAAATCATCCCGCGCGGCTGGGTGGTGGATCCCGCGCCGCTGCCGCATCACGCGGTGCTGCCGGGCTTGGACATCAATCAGTGGGATGAACTCGCCGGTTTTTCCCAGAAGGATCGGCAACTGGTTCTCAAGCGCAGCGGATTCCATCAGGATGCCTGGGGCAGCCGCAGTGTGGTGATCGGCCACGATGTCAGCCAGCCGGACTGGGCGGCTTCGGTGAAACAGGCCCAGGAGGATTTCGCGGAGTCGCCGTGGGTGCTGCAACAATTCCATAACGCAAAAGTAGTGGAACATCCCTACTTTGACCGGATCACCGGCGAAGGGAGAATCATGCAGGGCCGGGTGCGGCTTTGTCCTTACTATTTCGTGCCACGCGATGGTTCCGCGATCCAGTTGGGCGGGGTGCTGGCGACCATTGTACCGGCTGACAAAAAAATTCTGCATGGGATGAGCGATTCCATCCTTGTGCCGTGCTGCATGGCGGGGGGCGAATAAGCGGGTAATTAAAACGGCCCCCGGTTGGAGTCCCGCCTTCAGGCGGAATCAGAGCCCTGTGTCAACGGGTGCATCCCGGATAGCTCATTCCGCCGCCTGAAGGTGGGACTCCAACTTGCTGCTGGCGGTCCAGTTGCGCCAATGCTACTGGACGCGATGTTCCGTTCGCTTCCCGGGCTCCTCGCCGGCCTGATTTTATTGATCCACTCCGCCCCTGCAGCACCCTTCGGATCGGAGCGCCTTGCCGGGGCGGGTGATTACGTGGTTCTGGTGCATGGGCTCGACTGGTTCCGGGACACTCTGAAACCGACTGCGGAATTTCTGAACCGGCAGGGATATGAAACGATCAATGTGCATTATCCCTCACGGAAAGTGGCGGATCCTGCCGAAGCAGCGGCATGGGTGCGGCAGGTGGTCGCGGAGCATTGCAGGGACCGCCGGAAGCAAGTCCACCTCGTGGGGCATTCCATGGGTGCGCTGGTGGTGCGCGAATATCTCACTGGAGCAAGACCCGACCGCCTCGGGCGGGTGGTTTTTTTGGCTGCTCCCAACCAAGGCACTCCGCTGGCGGAAACCCTGAAGTGGAAACCGCTGGCGAAAATAATTGCGCCGGCGGTGGCAGCGTCCTGCGCTCCCCGCCCTCCGGACCAGGCCCTTCCCCTTGTTGCCGGTTACGCTCCGGGAATCCTGATGGGCAACCGGCCGGGCTGGTTTCCCTACCTGTCTCCCTTCATCAAAGGTCCGGACGATGGGTTGGTGGCCGTGGAAAGCGGCCGCCTTTCAGGCATGGCGGATTTCCGCGTCCTTGCGACTTCCCACACCCGCATTCCCAAGGATTCCGCAGCACTGCACGAAGTGGCGGTGTTTTTAAAGGCGGGCCGGTTTGGTCCACAGTAGCCATCACCGCTCCGCGTGATGAGCGTGCCGGAGCCCCACGGGAAAGATTCCCATAGTCAATAACAGGCTTGGATAACAGGCTTGGAGGCGGCCTTTCCCGCATTGCCTGAATTTCCAAAGCCCGTCCGTTCAACGTGGCGGTCCTGGGGCCTGCCTCATCACGCGGAGCGGTGATGGCTACTTTGCCCGCTCATCGTGGAGCCGGGACGGCTATTTTGCCGGATCCTGTTCGAACCGGAAGATGACCTCCCCATCCTTGTAAAGGTCGAGGTGGTCGCGGGCTTTGATTTCGAGATACTGGGGATCCGTTTGGATGCTGCGCAATTCGGCTTCCCTGGCCTCGAGGATCGCCCGGTATTTGTCCCGCCGCGCCGCGACCTGCCTGCCTTCCTCGTTGAGGGCGCGGTAATCGCGGAAGCGCGGGAAAAATGGCACCGAGATGATGCCGATCATCAACAGCAGACACCCCAGGCCCGCGAAGCGGCTCACCACCGACCAGATGGTCTGCGGTTCGTCCAGTTCGTCGATGATCTGGCGGGCCATGTTGGGGAGGGGGGAGGGGGAGGGTTATTAGTTATTGGTTATCAGGGAGGGAATGCTGTAAAATTGGTGCTGCGGCCTTCCGGCCCTAATAACCAATAACTTTTAACCAATAACTCTAAACTAATGCTTCATCTTCCCGCCATAAACGGCGGTGGAACCCAGTTCCTCTTCAATGCGGAGGAGCTGGTTGTATTTGGCAATCCGGTCCGAGCGGCTCATGGAGCCGGTCTTGATCTGGCCGCAGTTGGTGGCGACGGCGAGGTCGGCAATCGTGCTGTCCTCGGTTTCACCGGAGCGGTGGCTGAGCACGGCGGTGTAGCCATGCGTCTGGGCCAGCTCGACACTGTCGAGGGTTTCGGTGAGGGAACCGATTTGGTTCACTTTGACGAGGATGGAGTTGGCCGTGCCGGTGTCGATTCCCTTCTGGAGGAATTTGACGTTGGTGACAAAGAGGTCGTCGCCCACCAACTGGGTGGTCTTGCCGATCTTGTCGGTCAGGAGTTTCCAGGTGGCCCAGTCGTTTTCCGCGCAGCCATCCTCAATGGAAATGATCGGATAACGCTTCTGGAGGTCTGCGTAATAGTCCACAATTTCTGCACCCGATTTGACCGACCCGTCGGATTTTTTGAAGACGTAGGCATTCTGTTTTTTATCGTAAAATTCAGAAGCCGCACAGTCGAGGGCAATGAAGATCTGCTCGCCGAGCTTGTAGCCGGCTTTGTCCACTGCCTCGGCAATCACGGCGAGGGCATCGTCCGCACTTTTCAGCGTCGGGGCGAATCCGCCTTCGTCACCCACCGCCGTGCTGAGCCCCCGGTCGTGGAGCACTTTTTTGAGGGAATGGAAGATTTCCGCTCCGTATCGGATGGCTTCCTTGAAGGTCGGGGCCCCTTTGGGCATGACCATGAATTCCTGGAAGTCGATCGGGGCATCGGAGTGGGCACCGCCGTTGATGATGTTCATCATCGGGACGGGGAGCACTTTGGCGTTCGGGCCGCCGAGGTATTTATATAGGGGCAGGTTCAAGCCGGAGGCGGCGGCTTTGGCGAGCGCGAGCGAAACGCCGAGGATGGCATTGGCTCCGAGGTTTGCTTTGTTGGGAGAACCATCGAGACCGAGCATGATGCCGTCGAGGACGTTCTGGCAGGTCGCGCACTTTCCAAACAAGGCCGGCGCGATCACCTCATTCACGCTTTTCACAGCCTTCTGCACGCCCTTCCCGAGGAAGCGCTTTTTGTCGCCATCGCGCAGCTCCCAAGCCTCGTGTTCCCCGGTGGAAGCGCCACTGGGCACCGCCGCCCGGCCGACGGCTCCTCCTTCGAGGTGGACATCCACTTCCACGGTGGGATTCCCGCGGGAATCAATGACTTCACGGCCGATGATCTTCTTGATGCTGAGAGCTGACATGGTTGTAATTTAGGTTGTCGGTTAAAATGAGTGAAAAATCAAGGATTGTTGAGCAAATCTTGGGCTCCTAAGCTCCTTCTGTGCCCCCGGGCTATTTTGCAAAGGGAAAGCGGGAGCTGAGCCGCAGGATCCAGAGGAATCCATGCCAAACCGGCGGAAGCAAAAGCAATGAACGGCCCGTAGCTTCCGGCGATGGCCATGGCGATGGAGGTGGCGATGGCGATGGAGGTGGCACGAGTCAAGTCGGGGATGACAGCAAGGCCATCACGCGGCTGGAAACGAGACTTCGGCTGGATTCCTCGCCATGGGAAGGGATGGTGCCTGCGGGCCTTCTGCGCAGAATCCGGTTGGATTCTATGTGAATACACCCCGCATTTGGTTTTGTATGGATATTTGTTGTTTAGTGAGGGGGTTTTCTCCCGGTTGGACTTGTCCCGGAAGCCCATATCAGGTAGGTCAGGGCATGGATTTTGCTTGAACCTGCGTAGGCCTGTATCTGGCACTACCACCCGGTTATCTCCAATTTAATGAAAATGCGTCAACCCCTGACAAATCAATATCATGTTTTTTAATTTAATATTAAAAAGGCCGTGGCCTTCCCTGACCGCAGCCATTATCATGCTGGGCGTGCCAGGCGCGGGGACGGTCCGGGCGCTGGAGTTGATCACCCCGACCGGGGTCACTTCTTCGTTGGATGTGGAACCTTCACCCATCGGCCCGGATTTTTTTCCGGCGGTGAATCTGATCTCCAATGCCGGTCTGCCCAACGGATTTGCCCTGACGGCTGCGAACTACACGGCGGAGCTTCACGACAATTTTGCCTCCGGCACAGCCTGGGTGAGCCAGGACCCCCCGCCTGCCGCCGGAGACTGGTATGCCGAGGGCAATCCCAACCCGGTGCTGACGTTCCAACTCGGAAACACCTGCTGGATTGGCGACCTCGTCTTATGGGGCTACGGGACCGATGCCCCCAACAACAACGAGGCGAGGACATTTCAGGTGGAGCTTTCCGTTGACGGCGGAACGACGTGGCAGCCTTCGCAGGAAGTGATTCACCAGCGCACCGCCCGCAGGCAGGAAACCCTGGCCCTTCCGAATCCTGGCCTTGCCGATACCGTCCGGCTTACCATCACGGACAATTATTTCGGATTTGCAGGGGCGGCAGGTGGGGACCGCGTGGGTCTCGGGGAGGTGAAGTTTTTGGGGGATCCCGTGGCCAACCCCCTGTTGACCACCGTGGCCTCGGTCACACGGGCTTTTGGGCTAACCGATACCTTGGAAATTCCCGTCAAAAACAACGGCAGTTCGCTGACCCTGAATTTCTCATCCGTCACCTTCACCGGGGTTGATGCCTCGAAGTTCACCCTCGTCGGCACCGCCCCCACCCTGGCTCCCGGAGCCTCCGGGATTCTGACGGTCGCCTTTAATGGGGCCGGCGGATTTGAAACGGTCTCGGCGACGATGGAGCTGGCCAGCAATGACAGCGCCATGGCCGTGAAGACGGTTCTGATTTCCGGCACGCGCCGGGCCTCTTCCCTGCTCATCACGCCCACTGCGGTCACTTCACTGACACAAACCCTCGCTGCTCCGTTGGGACCGGACCTGTATCAGGCGGTCAATCTGATCAATAACTCCTCACTCGCCAACGGCGCGACGCTGACAGCAGACAACTATCAATCCGTGACCCACCCAACCACCAGTGCTGCGACCGCCTGGGTAACCACAGCTCCCGGGGGAGCGGGCAGCAACTGGTTCGCCGACGGACGGCCTGAGCCCATCCTGACCTTTACCCTCGACCAGACGTATGTGATTACGGGGACCGCCATCTGGGGTTATGGCGGACCAAACAACAATGAAGCCCGGACCATCCGGGTCGCTCTTTCCACCGATGGAGGAACCACGTGGGGAGCGGAGCAAACCATCGTCAGACTGCGCACCGGTCCGGCGCAGCATACCGTCCCCTTGGCCAGTCCTGGCCCGGCCAATGCGGTGCGGTTTACCTTTGCCGATACGTTTTTTGCCGTGCCGGGCATCGCCGGGGGGGGCGACCGGGTGGGCTTGGGGGAGGTTAAGTTCCTTGGACAAGTCCCGCGTGATCCATTTCTGCAAACCAACGAACGGATCAACCGTCCCTTTGCCGCCCTTGAAGAATTCGACGTCGTGGTGCGGAATTTTGGCAGTTCCCAAAACCTGACTTTGGGAACCCCGGTGTTCACCGGAGCCAGTGCCTCCCTTTTTTCCATTGTCAGCAGTCCCTCTGTCATCCTGCCCGGTCAATCCGGCACGATCCGGGTGCAGTTCGAAACGGGCGGGGTCGATGCCCAGGTTTCAGCCACATTGAACATTCCCACGAATGATCCACAAGTGGTGGTGCAGCCGGTTTTGATCAGTGGGCCGGTGCAGGACCCCCAGTTGACGGCAAATCCTGCCCAATTTGACTTTGGGGCTCCGGCCGGAGGCACGGCGCAAGCGACCATCTCCCTGAAGAATACCGGCTCCATTTTTGCCATGGTCAGTGCGGAAATTTGGGGTGAAGGCGCTGCCCACTACACCCTGAATATGGATTTTAGCGCAGGCTTGGAGGCCGGGGCCACGGTCCAGGGCACGCTCCTCTTTTCGGGCACCGGAGCGGAAGGCCGGTTGCCCGCCACTCTGGTATTCCGCAGCAACGATCCGGTCCGGCCGCTCTTGAAAGTGCCGCTCTCCGCCAATCTGCCGGTCACCTCCCGCCTGGTCGCTTACTGGCCTTTCAATGAGACGGAGGGAGTGATGGAAGTCCAGGACGTGATTGGAGGTCATAACGGAGCTGCGGAAAATGTGCTTTTCGCCACCGAGGGAGCCCCTGCGGCCTACGCAGGAACGGGTGCTTATTTTGACGGATTTTCCAGCCGCATCCGGGTCGAGCACGCCGCCGACTTGAATACGGGCAGCCATACGGTGACCGCCTGGGTGAAAATGGAGAATGCCCCGCCCGCCGGGGCCTACCGCTCGGTCATCACCAACCGCGACGACGCCAATTCGGTCGGGGGAGGCAACAACGGCTTCATTCTTTATGCCAACGGCACGACGTGGCAATACTGGAGCGGCGATGGCGTGGGAGGATGGAACAGCGTGCCAACGGCGTTTTCGGTGGGCACCTGGCAGCACCTCGCCCTCGTTTACGATGGAGTGGCCAAGACCAAGCGCCTCTATCTGAATGGCAACCAGGCCGGCATCACCGCGATGGCCTACGCCGAAAACGGCCCGCAAAAAGAGCCGCTGTGGATTGGCGCGGGCTCTGATTTCGGCAATACTTTCTATTGGCAGGGTGGCATCGACGAAGTGGCGATCTTCCGCGATGCCCTCACTGCCGGTGAAATCCAAACGGTGTTCAATGAAGGAGTGTCCTCCTTCATCCCTGTTGTGGGCACCTTCCCCATTACCGCGGCGACTCTCAATGCCCAGACGGGATCCGCCTCCCTGACTTGGGAGTCCACTCCGGGCTCCACCTACCGGGTGGAAAGCAGCACCAGTCTGACCGGATCATGGGACCCGCTCGCCACCGGCGTGGCAGCCACCGGCACCAGCACCACGTGGACCGGCAGCTTCACTCCGCCGCCCGGCGGCCGCTTTTTCCTGCGGGTGGTCCGATTGGCAGTTCCGGCCGCCGGATAGCTCATCTGCGGAAAAGCATCCAGCGCCGGGATGGCGGAAACCCCATTTTTACCGCCGGGATTATTCCGGGGCGATGCGTTATGGAACCAGAAGAATCAATTTCAAGCCATCCTCTTTAAATCGGCCGAAGTCGCGGTCACCGGTGACGAATTCCAGTCCTGCGCAGATGGCAAAGGCGGCAAGGTAGGCATCCATCCAGACTTTGGGCGACGCGGAGGGCAGGCTCCCCCTGCGCTTCCATTCCGCCTCCAAGCCTGCAGGTTCCCCGAGCCAAATGACTTGCGGCAGGGCCAGCAACTCTTGGGATTTCATCCACGCCGCTTCGTTGGTAATTAACGTGCTGCCATACGCCGTGTGGATGGCGGGGGTGGTCAGCAAACGCAAATAACTTTGTTGCGTGGCCCGGCAAAAGGCCGCCGGCCGGGACGAATCTGCCGCAGAAAAAAGTGCCGCTGCCGCCGCGTGACAAGGATGACCGGCGAACGAAAGCGCCAGCCATACATTCGTGTCATAAAGCCGGGCCAAGGCGTTCAATGTCTTCATGGGTCAACGTTTCCTGTTCCAAGGCCACCATTTCTTCGACGGTCATCCGTGCCGCCGGGGCATCGGGCGCACTGGGAAAGAGGGGCAACGGGATATTTTGCCGATGGGGCTGCGCCAGCGCTGCCTTTTCGGAATTCTGTCCCAGACCCCGACGAAGCAAATCCTCAATGACCTCCTTCATCTTCCTCCCCTCATTCACGGCTTGGAGCTTAATCTCGCGCACAAGATCATTGGGGAGTTCCAAGGTCGTCTTCATTTTGCCATTTTGCTGGTTTTCCAGCTTTCTGTCAATATGGAAGTCCAAGTTTGGATTACAAGAAAGCGATCCGGGAATGGGCAGCCAAATTGTAATTGCGCTCCCTGCCATGCCGAACAGGTTGCCGAACTTATGTCTGCGCCGGCGATACCAAATCCTGTGCCCAGGGGCGGGCCGCCCTTGTGCCCCGATTGCGGGTCGGCCACCAGAGAAGGAGAATTTTCATCAGGTCAAACGGTGTCCGGCCTCGTGATCGACGGTCTGGCTTGGCCGGATCTCTTTTTCGAGGCCCGCGGGGATTTCCGAGGGTGCAGGGAATCGATGGGCTTGGACAAACGATCGGGATGGCTTTGCCCGAAATGCGGATTCATCCTGATCCGGGGAGCGGTGGCCGCGAAGGTGGAGGAGGACTTGCGTAACCGGGCGAAAATTGCAGCCGACCGGCAACTTCTACCTAAATTCGGGGCGGGAAAGAAGGATATGTGAGGATGACAGATGATGTAGTTGGCAAATCAGAGGATTTTGCATCGGCGGAACCATGGCTCGCGGGTGAGCCTGGCGGCGCTAATACGGTGTCACTACGCGACACGGGGTGCTTTGGGCCAAGGCCCGTGGACTGAAGTCCACGGCTACCCTACTTGACCACTCTGTGGTCAGGGCGCTGCTAAAGTCGGAAGTTAAAGACTTTGCTATTCCAGATTGAATTTGAGGGCCATTAGGGAGCCTTATCCCGCCGCCAGCCGTTTGGCTTCGGCGAGGGCGGCGGCGAGGGCGCTGACTTCCTTGCCGCCGCCGCGGGCGAAATCGGGTTTGCCGCCGCCTTTGCCGCCGACGAGGGGGGCGATGGTTTGAATGATTTTACCGGCTTGGATTTTGGCCTGGTGGTCTTTGCTGACGGTGGCGATGAGGGCCACGTTGCCGCCGCCGGTGGTGCCTAGCACGACGATGCCGTTGAAGAGGGACTTTAACGCATCGCTCACGGCCATGGCGTAGTCGCCGTCCACGTCGCCGAGGTTGGCGATAAGGACCGGGCCTTCAGCCCCGGGCAGGAGTTCTTTGGCGCGGCCGGCGGCTTCCCGCTGCTGGGCAGATTTCAGCGCTTTTTCGAGGGCCTTGGTTTGCTCAAGGAGGAGATCGATTTTCTTTGGGAGATCCGGCAGGGGCGCGCCGATTTTGCCGGCGAGGTGTTTGAGGCGCGTGGTATCGGCGGCGGCCTGCTCGTAGGCAACCAACCCGGCGACGGCTTCGATGCGGCGGATGCCGGCTCCGGTGGCGGCTTCGCTGAGGATTTTGAAGAGACCGATCTGGCCGGTGCGGCGGATGTGGGTGCCGCCACACAGTTCCATGCTGTAGCCGTCGAGGCTGTTAGGGGTGCCGCCGATCTGGACGACGCGGACGGTTTCGCCGTATTTTTCGCCGAAGGCCTGCATGATTTCCGGATGGGATTTCACGTCGGCGTATTTCACCTCAGACCAGGAAACCGGGGCGTTCTCAACGATGCGTTCGTTGACGAGTTTTTCAATGTCCGCGACCTGCTGCGGGGTGAGGGCGGCGCTGTTGAAGTCGAAGGTCAGCTTCTCAGGGCCGACGTAGGAACCTTTCTGGGTAGCGTCGCGGCTAACCACTTCGTGCAAGGCCCAGTGCAGCAGGTGGGTCACGCTGTGGTGGCGGGAAATGGCGTCGCGGCGGGCCTGATCGATGCGCACCGTGACGGCGGCCCCGGGCGACAGGGTGACGTCATCGGATGAGAGGTAATGCAGGAAGGTGTTGCCGGATTTTTGGGTGTTGGCGATGGACAACACTTCGGCTCCAGCCAGCAGGGTGCCGGTATCGCCAAGCTGCCCACCCATCTCCGCATAACAAGGTGTGGCATCCAGGATGACGGCAGTCTGGTCGCCGACGGTGACCACTTCGAGCACTTTGGATTCGGTCTCTTCGGCATCGTAACCAAGGAAGGAAGTGGGCTCCTTGGTTTCGATTTCGGAGAGTTTGATGACGGATTTTTTCTGGGCGGCGCGGGCGCGCTCGCGCTGCTGGTTCATCAGGACTTCGAAGCCTGCCTTGTCTACCGTCAGGCCGCGTTCACGGGCCATGAGTTCGGTGAGATCCAGGGGAAAGCCCTGTTCGTCATACAACCGGAACGCAAACGCCCCGGAGATCTGACCGCCGGAGGCGGGATGGGGAGCACACGCGCCCCCGCGTGTTGTTTCCGGCGCCCCGCCGGAAACATTTAAATCATCCGGCGCAGCCGCACTTCCTTCCCCATGCTGAACCCACTCATCACAATAAGTCACTACCCATGGATAAACTTCCCCTTCCGCCGCCACCAAACCATCCGTCTGTGGATTCCTGACAATATACAAAAACTTCTCTTCCAGATCGGCATCGGACCGGATGAGTCTATCAAAACATTCCTTGTCCCAAACCGGGCCGGTGGATTCGCGCAGTTTGTTGATGCGGTGGGCGGTGGCGGATTTCAGGGGTTGGAGGATCTCTGTCAGGGAATGGAAACGAGGTTCAGCGATTTCTGACCCGGATTCGGAGGGGGAGGGTGGTTTCGGAAAGGGCTCAATGAGAAGATGCACATGATCATCCATCACGCATGCGGCATAAAGATGATATTGGCGGAGTTTTTCGCCGGTGCGGATGCTTTCGAGCACGATGTCCTTTTCCGCTGCGGTGAGGGCACGGCGCTCAGCGGAGGAAAAGGTGATCATGTATTTCCCCCAGGGGCGTTCGAAGTGGGGCAGGTTGCGGCGGGAGTAGGTGGCTCCTTTTGACGGAAGAGTGCTGGCGGGCAGGGGCGCAAGGGCACTGGCTGAATGCTCTGGGGTCGAAGTGTTGGCTTCGCCAATTTGGTTTAAGGATTTTGGCGGGGCGCCAAAATCTACACGCGGGGCGCGTGTGCTCCCCGAGTCGTTGGCTTCGCGAATTCCGATTAGCGCGTTCGCTTCGCTCTCGAAGAGTTGGATGCCCTTATCCAAAGTCCTGTTAAACGCTTCCTCCTCGGTTTTCAGGGTTTGTTTGATGAACTCCTTGCGTGCGCGGAGTTCGGGGAAAACCTCGCCCATGTGGGCGGCGAGGGTGTCCGTGAGTTTGTAGAAGAAGGGCTCGGTGAAACCGAGGGTGCGGCCGTATTTGACGGCGCGGCGGAGGATTCTTCTCAGGACGTAGTTGCGGTCGTTGTTGCCGGGGGTGATGCCGTCAGCGATGGAAAAACTGAGGGTGCGGATGTGATCGGCGATGACGCGGAAGGCGATGTCGATTTTCTCCTGCTCCGTCTCGCCGGTGGTGCCGGGGGCGGGGAGGGTGCTGAGGTATTTTTTGGCCGCGCCGTTTTGTTCGGTTAGTTTTTCGATCTCGGCAAAGAGCGGGCGGAAGACGTCGGTGTCGTAGTTCGAGATTTTGTTGGAGTGCTCGAAAGTCGTAAAATTCTGCGTGCCGTGAATGATGGAGACAACGCGCTCGAAGCCCATGCCGGTATCGACGTGCTGGGCGGGGAGGGGGACGAAGCTGCCGTCAGGGTTGGCGTTGTATTGGATGAAGACGTTATTCCAGATTTCGATGCAGCGGGCGTCGGGGCCGTTGACGAGGAGGGCACCTTCTTTTTGGCGTTCGACACTGGTGCGCACGGGGCCGGGGGTGAGATCTACATGGATCTCCGTGCAGGGGCCGCAGGGGCCGGTTTCGCCCATCATCCAAAAGTTGTCTTTTTTGTTCCCGTTGACGATGTGGATCTCGGGATCCAGGCCGGCGCTGCGGAATTTATCGGCCCAGAGGTCCCAGGCTTCCTGGTCGCGGTCGGCGGGGTCGCCGAGGGATTTGTCAGGCTGGTAAATGGTGGCGTAGACGCGCTCGGCGGGGAATTTCCAGACGTCGATGATAAGTTCCCATGACCACGCGATGGCTTCCTTTTTGAAGTAGTCGCCAAAGGACCAGTTGCCCAGCATTTCGAAAAAGGTGTGGTGATAGGTGTCGAGCCCGACATCGTCCAAATCGTTGTGTTTGCCGCCGGCGCGGATGCACTTCTGGGTATCGGCAGCCCGGCCGGGTTTGTAGGGGCACTCGATCTGGCCGAGGAAGATGGGCACGAACTGGTTCATGCCCGCATTGGTGAACAACAGGTTCGGGCTGTCCGGCATCAGGCTGGCGGAGGGCACGATGGTGTGCTGCTTGGATTTGAAGAAATCGAGAAAGGACTGGCGGATCTGGGCGGCGGTGAGCATGGGCGTGCGGCGGGTGGATACCCGCATAAAATGTCAGGGGGAAATCGGGAGCGCGCATTTTAGAGTAGGGATGGGGTGGGGGAAACCACGGATTTCAGGGGACCCCGTATTTTTGGGGGCACGGCCGCCGCTGATCGGGCCGCGAAAGAACGCAGGGATCACAAAGAATAGCAGGGGGAGGAACTCAGAACCCAGGGGTGCGTGAATGCTTTGGGGCTTCTGCTCATTTGCGATTGCTGCGATCTTTCGCGGCTAAATCAGCGGCGCAGTTTCCGGAGCAGACGCTGGAGTTCGGTTTCCGCCTGCTGGAGGCGGGCGGCCAGTTCCAAGGCGGTGATCCAGTATCCCCCGCTGGCGGAAACGGTGGTTTGGACGAGGCGGTCATCGCTTGCTATGGTGAGGTGGTGGTCCGCCGCGTAACGCGCGGTGAGCCGCTCGATCACGGTATCCGCAGTTTCCGAAGCCGGAGCATAAATGATCTGGATGTCGTCCTCGTTGGTCCGGCCGCTGGAAATTTTGGGGCCCTTGCCATCAAAAACGACCACGACGCGTTCTCCGGAGTGATCCTGCCAGAGACGCAGGAGTTGGCAGCGCCGCTCCCGGGCCTGGGTCTGATGGCGTTGATGTAAGGCACGGAGGTCCGGCCATGCGAAGATCATGCTGTGGCCGTCCACGAGGAGGAAGGACATGTCTTTGATATGGCGCGTACCGGCAGCTTGGGAATGGGATTCTTTCCTTCCCATTCGGTTTTGATCCTGTGTCCCTGCCCCGCCGCTGCATTTCCTCTTGCCCCGGCTGGCGGGCGGTTGTCCGATGCGCCCTCCCGTTGGTCGGGAATTTTTTATCAGGCAGACATGGCCACAATTGTTCAGAAGTATGGCGGCACCTCAGTGGGGAATCCGGAACGGATTCGCCGGGTAGCCCAGCGGGTGCTGGAAACCCAGCGCGCGGGAAACCGCGTGGTGGTGGTGGTTTCCGCCATGAGCGGGGTCACGGATGGGCTGCTGAAACTGGCCCGGGAAGTTTCTGATGAACCGACGGAGCGCGAAATGGACGTGCTGTTGGCCACGGGCGAGCAGACCACCATCGCCCTGACGGCCATGGCCATCAACGGCATGGGCGGCAAGGCCGCTTCCCTCACGGGAGCCCAGGCCGGCATTGTGACCGATGGCGTGCACACCAAAGCCCGTATCACGACGATTACGCCGGATGAAGTGCACCGCCTGCTGGACGACGGGAATATTGTGATTGTGGCCGGTTTCCAGGGCGAGGCTGCCGATGGCCGCATCACTACCCTGGGACGGGGCGGCAGCGACCTGACGGCCATTGCCCTCGCCGCCGCCATCAAGGCCGATCTGTGCCAGATCTATACCGATGTGGACGGCGTCTACACCTGTGACCCGCGCATTGTGCCGGACGCCCGGAAAATCCCGGTGATCAGTTATGAGGAAATGCTGGAAATGGCCAGCAGCGGCAGCAAGGTGATGCAGAGCCGCAGTGTGGAGTTTGCCAACAAATTTGGGGTCCCTTTTGAAGTGCGGAACAGCATGAACACCAACCCCGGCACCCTCGTTACCAAGGAAACTATGAGCATGGAATCCGTCGTCATCCGCGGGATCAGTCTGGAACGTGACCAGGCCAAGATCACCATCACTGACCTCCCTGACAAACCCGGCTATGCCGCCCGGGTTTTTGACACCATCGGGAAAACGGACATCAACATCGACATGATCATTCAGAACACCGGGCGCGATGGTTTGGCCCGGATTTCCTTCACCCTGCACAAGAGCAATTTGAAAAAAGCCTGCGACGCCCTGTCCCCGGTGCTGGCTGAAATCAGCCCCGGAATTGAGCTGGAGCCGCAGGACGGCATTGCCAAGGTCAGTGCTGTCGGCATCGGCATGCGCAGTCACAGCGGGGTCGCCGCCACCATGTTCAATGCCCTCGGGGCCGCAGGCATCAACATCGACATGATTTCCACCTCGGAGATCAAAATCGCGGTCATCGTGGATGAAAAGCAAGGCGAAGAAGCCTGCCGGGTAGCACATCAGGCCTTTAATTTACATAAATCCGTGGTTTAATGTCGGCCTATGGAGTGAATGCGCCCCACCCGCCCTCCGTCCGATGCCACCATGACCGCCCGTTTCCCTGCCCTGCTTGCCTCTGCTGCGTTCCTGCTCGCAGCTTTTCCGCTGTCCGCTCAAGAGAGTGCTCCGAAGGCCATCCCGCTGGATCTTGCCGACCAGGACGGCAATTTCGCCGCCCTGCCCGCCAAGGACGATCTGGAAGCCAACCTCCGAATTCAAATTTATCTGGACGAGAACAATTTCGGGCCGGGTTATCTGGATGGCAAAATCGGCGAATTTGGCAAAAAGGCGGCCTCCGTGTTCAACCAGATCCGGGGGATTCCCGTCGGCAACTACTACGGCTTGATTGAAGCCTCCAAAAAACGGGTGCCGGAACTCTACACCACTTATACCATCAAGGAAGGTGACCTCAAATTGATTTCGGCCGGGCTGCCATCCAAGCCGCAGGACCAGGCGAAAACCAAATACCTCGGCTACCGCAGCCTTCTGGAGTTCACCGCCGAACGCTTTCACACCAGCGACGATTTCCTTCAGCAGATCAACGGCGGCAATCTCTACAACCTGAAGCCCGGCGACACCATGAAGGTGCCCAATATCACCCCGTTTGAACTGGAGAACTGGCCGAAAGGAGTCCTCTTCAAGGCGGAACCGCCGGCTACTGGACATTCTGTGGTCGTCGACATCCGGGCCCGGGTCGCTATCTTTTTTGATGCGGAAAACAAGCCCATCGCCAGCTTTCCGATCACCCCGGGCCGTCCCAAGTTTATCCAGTTCGGGGAATGGAAAGTGACCAATATGGTCAGTATGCCCACTTTCCGCTGGGACAAGTCCATGCTCGAAGATGGCAAACGCAGCGATCAGTTTTACGAACTTCCCCTCGGCCCTAACAGTCCCGTCGGTATCATCTGGTGCGGCACCAGCCGCAACGGCATCGGTCTCCACGGCACCGCCACGCCCCACAACATCGGCAGGGGGGAAAGCGCGGGCTGCATCCGCCTCGCGAACTGGGATGCCATCCGCCTGCCCAAACTGCTCCGGCCCGGGGCCCGTGTCATCATCCGGTAGCCTTACCGGGCTTTTCCCCATCCGGTTCCGCCTTGCTTCCGTCAGGACGGGCAAGTATTTTGGAAGGTCCTTTCCCGCGCTCCTCTTCCGATGAAAATGCTTTTTAATCTCATCCTCATCGCCCTAACGGTGGTGGCCGGCTGGTATGCCCAACCTTTTGTGGTTAAGGGGCTCGACGCCCGCAAGGAGAACGCCGAAAAGGAGCGGGCCTCACAAATTGCCGCCGCAGTCAGGGAAGTGACCGGCAGGACCCTGCCTTCCGCAGAACAACCCGCTGCGGAATCCCCCACCAATACCGCGGCCCAGCAGTTGCGGGACTCTATCCGCAGGAGCGGACCTCAGGTTTCCAACTCTCCTACCCTCCCGGGGGGGACGACCCAAACGCCCGGAGAGACCCCGGCCGATGCCGGCACTCCCGTGGTGGCCCAAGTCGATGAGTTCGAAGCCAAATACCCCCTGCCGGCCTTCAAGGATATCACTGAAATCACCAAAGAATGGACCAGCATCCCCAGCCGGGCCTTTCCCCGCCCGGTCAAAACCCTGGTGCCTATCAATCTCGAAGGTCCCACTGGCAAAGTGCCCCTTCCGGCACAATCCGAGGCCCTCGCCGTGGCCATGACCCAAGGCATGCTGGTGCTCATGAAGAACCGCTCGGACCCGGCCCGCAGCCTCGTCCCTCTGGCCAATACCGACTTGAAGGAAACGCTCACCGCCCTTTACGAAAAATACAAATCCTACAAGATCGAACTGATCATGAAACAACGGGAGCGCGCCCGTGGTCTGAAGGCCCGCGCCAACGGGGCTACCGATGCCGAACTTGCCGCGGTGGGTCCTAAACCCGCCGTGGAATCGGGGGGTGTCATCCCGGTGATGCTGGAAAGCCTGCGCGCCAAACAAATCACCGAAACTTCAGAAGAACGTATCACCTCATGGGGAGGGCTGAATATTGAAAAGATCAACGGTCAGGATTATTGGACCGGCACCATTCAGTGCACCGTGGACAACGCCATCTTTGGACCGACCCCGACCGAGCTCATGGCTCTGATCAAAAATGACAAGGTTGTCAAATGGCTCTACTCCGGCTCCAAAGAGGAAGTGCAGTAGTGATTTAACTCTGCCCTGCCAGAGTTCCGGCCTTGATCCGGGCCAGGATTATTGTCCAGTGACCCGATCAATTCTTCTCTACCCGAAGGCGAAAGGATCCGCGGGGCCTTACAGTTCGTTCTTGGAAAAAATCATAAAACAGAAAGTTGGCCCTCGACAATTTGTTTAAATAAACTTAAGTTTTCTCGAATTTTCAAATTTATGCTGAAGGCGCTTTTCTTTTCCGTATTGGCTGTTGGTCTGGCGGCGGCTTATTTGCTGACGACCGGGCATGCTGAAGCCCTCGCGCAAGGAGCCAAAGCTCCCACGGACGAGGTTTTGGATCAGGATGGAAAACCGTTCGATCTCGCCGCCACCTACAAAAAAGGCCTGACCCTGGTTTATTTTTACCCCAAGGCCGACACCCCAGGCTGCACCAAACAAGCCTGCAGCCTGCGGGACGAATATGCCGACATCACCAAGGCCGGCATCCAGATCATCGGAGTGAGCATGGATAAACCGGAAGCCCAAAAGGCCTTCAAGGAAAAATACAAACTCCCCTTCCCGCTGCTCGCGGACCATGAAGGCAAAATCGTCAACGGGTTCGGCGTCCCTATGATGCGTATCGGCTTCAGCAAGCGCCAGTCCTTCCTGGTAAAAGATGGCCTGATCGTCTGGTCCGATCCCGACGTCTCCCCCGCCACCCACACCGCCAAAGTGCTGGAAGCGGCGGCCAAATTGAAGTAAGTTCACCCGTCAGGAGTGACAATCTACCGTGACGGTCGATTCCGGTTTCTTCCTTGTGCTGTTGCCTGCATTGGCAGGTCTTGGCCTGCTCCTGAGGCGCCGACGCCCGGGTGAGAAGAAATGGATGGTTTAACGGATCCGCCGGCCTTTCGGAAACTTTTTGGGCCGTGAGTCGGGGTGGGCTGGTTATGTCAGGAGGAAGGTGGGGCCAGCTCGACGCGGACCCTGAATTGAACCGCCGTCCCTAACATAACAAAGGGAATGCTCACCGCCTCCATATTCCCTGCGGTGGCAAGGACCACAGGGGGAACAAGGCTGGCCTCCCAATGGATAAGATTGCGGCTGAATTCCGGAATATAGCTTACCCCGGCAGCTTCGCGGCCGGTGCGGCGCAGGAACACGGCGTGCCTGCCGTCAACTCCGGAGAGGACCATGGGCTGTCCCGGAGAGACCAGCGTTCCGCCCCCGTTGGAATCGCCGAGATAGCCGAGGGCGGCCGGGCCGCTGGTGGCGCTGACCGGGTCAGTTCCAAAGGCAAATTCCAACAAGTTAGCGCTTCCATCGGCATCAAAATCGTCCAGATCTCCCGTCAGGTCTGGTGCCGCGCCGAACGAAATCTGGCGCCAATTCTCAAGAATACTCAGACCGGTGCCTTGGATAGCGAAGTGATGCCCGGCGGTCACTCCGGCAGCGTTTTCATAACCGATCGTCACCCGGGCCGTGCGCAGGCCCAGTCCTTCCGGGGCGAAAAGCACCCGGATGTCAGTAGCGGTTGAACCCGCCACGGGAGAACCCGGCTGGGCGGTGACCGTGAAATCGGCGGCATGGGTGCCAGTCACGGTCACCCGGGGTGTTCCGGCGAGGTTCAGCCGGAGCACCCCCGAATTGCCAATGGCGAAATCCCGCGTTACCCCGCCAGCCGCTCCTTTGGCCGCTCCGCCAAAGTCGGTGTGGTCGGCCATTGCGGGACTGTTGTCATTATGGGCGATGGCAATTCCATTGCCGGTGACCATCATTGCCGGGCGCAGCTCCAACAGAAAAATCCTGGTGCCGGGAGAATGGCTGACAATGACCCGCTGATGAACGGGATCATAGGCGTGCCGCAGTTCCGGCAACATGCCATGTTCCCCCGGGGGCGGGTTGGGCGTGCTATTGGCCAGGGTAACTCCGCCGCGGCTTCCCGACATGCCATCGCCGGCGGTAACGAAGCCCGCCGCCGCATCACCGTTCCACCAGGATCCCCCGTGCGTCACCACCAGGTAGTTCCCGTCGCTCAAGGCTACGCATCCCCCATTGCCGAAATACGAATAGAGGCCAGGGTCGCCCACCAAAGCCGTCTCCCCACTCATAATGCCGACTGCACCCGCCGTGGCACTTCCCCACGCCGCGGCTCCGAGCAATGCTGTCTTTTGCGGATTCCTGTAGTCGCACCTCACCACATAGTTCCCATTGGTCAGCACGGTCAGCGGGATGTTGCCAAGATGGTCATTCCCGCCGGCACCCACCAGCGAATTCACGGCAGACACCTCTCCTGTTAGTCCCTCCACTCCGCTCATCCAGGTCACTGCCCCGCGGCCGCCGCCCCACTGTGGGCTGCTCACGACGAAATTTCCGCTGCCCACTCTGGACAGGCCGGGCACCAGCACTTCGCCGCTGATCGTGACTCCGACGCCCACATTGTCGTTCGGGTTGGTTCCGGTTAGGGAGTTGGCCGCGGTCACGGTGCCGATCCTGGCCGCCGCGTCCCCGATCCGCGTCACCGCTCCCCGCTTGTTATTCCACCATGGGCTGTTCACCAGGTAAGCTCCGCCTTCCAACGGAATCAACCCACCACAAACCCCCGAAGGCAGATCGATAAATCCCGTGGTATCGCCACGCCCTACCAAGTCGCCGTTTTGGGAGCCCACCAGCGAATTGGCCGGCGCCACCAGACCGGACGACCCCGTGGTTCCGTCGCCCCACGTCACCGCCCCCCGTCCGAGATTCCAGTCGGGACTGCTGACCGCATAGTTCCCGTCCCGCAGCGCCGCCACCCCTCCGAAACCGACCCCATCAAGGGAATTCCCGCCCGTCAGGGAATTGGCTGCCGTCACCGCACCTGTGATCCCGGTGGTGCCACTGCCCCACGTCACGGCTCCAAACCGGCGTTCCTCCCCCGGGCCCCAGGACGGACTGACCACCACATAGTTGCCATTGAGCAGGGCCGTAACCCCGCCAATCCCTACCAAATCATCCCGTTTGGACCCGATCAGCGAATTGGAGGAGGAAATCACACCTGCCAGCCCGCCGCCCGCGGCACACCAGGTGACGGCCCCTCTCCGCTGGTTCCATGAAGGACTGACAATGGTATAGTTTCCATTCGTCAATTCCGTGACCCCGCCCGCGCCCACCGCATCCCGCTCCAGGGAACCCACGATGGAATTCGCGGCCGAGACGATTCCACTGACGCCCAGGGTGGGGCCCCCGCGGGTCACCGCTCCCCGTTCGCCATTCCAATTCGTGCTGATCACGACATAGCCGCCGTTGGCCGTGGGTTTCACGCCCCCGTATAACCAATTCCGGCCTACCCGGTCATCCACGGCACTGCCGACCAGAGAATTTGCTGCGGAGACGGTTCCCTTCACGCCCAAGGTTGCACTTCCCCATGTCACCGCCCCCCGGTCCGAGTTCCAGTCGGGGCTTTCGACCACAAAATTTCCGTTGGCCAGGATGGTAATGCCTCCGGCGCCTACGTGATCAAATAGGCCGCTCCCGACGAGGGAGTTGGCGGAAGAAAGGACGGCGATCCTGCCACTTATGCCACTGCACCAGGTCACGGCCCCCCGCAGGGAACTCCCGTAGGAACTCGTGACGAGGTAATTGCCATTCGGCAATTCGCGCACCCCTCCATCTCCGGCCCAATCCCCGGGATTTCCGGTCAGGGAATTCAAAGCCGTGACCTTCCCCACCGAGCCCCCGGCACCCTTTCCCAACGTGACCGCCCCGCGACCTCCTCCCCAATGGGAGCTGACCACCACGTAGTTCCCATTCTTCAATGGGGTCACCGCGCCGGTGTCATAAAACGGTCTTCCTACCGAATCCCCGGCCTCCCCAACGAGCGAATTCACCGGCGTCACCTTCCCGGATAAACCCGTGGTGGCGCTGCACCACGTCACCGCTCCGGCTTCAAAGCCCATCCTGGTATAATCCCACATGGGACTGACCACCACATAATGACCATTGGCCAGCACCACGATTCCTCCACTTCCGATGCCATCATACTGCCGTTCCCCCGTGAGCACGCTGATCACCTGCAGAGTGGCACCGTTATAAAGATAGACCGCTCCGACATCCGTTACCGGACCCGGCGCATCGTAGCCCGGATCGGTCACCACAAAATTTCCGTTGGGCAACACCGTCACCGGGCTGCCGAAATTTTCGCTCCCCACCGGTCCTTCAATTTCCCGCACCGCCGCCATCCCGGCCACCGCTCCCAGCCAAACCAGCCCCGGCAGAACCACCGCCATCCGCGCCTGCGGTAAAAAGGAATAGCTATTTTTCCCAAAACGCGGAGGAAGGCAACAGCAGGACGGGAACATCGATCCTATCATCAGAGGGATTTCGGCGAAGGCAACCACAACAAAACGGAGAGCGGGGTATCCTCAAACCCATTTAAAACAGCTTCCACTCCGAGGTTCCAAGACTGCAGAAGAGTTGGACTTTTGGAAATTAGGGTCTGACCTTGGCCATGCAAAGACGGGCAGTTCCAAGTTGCATCACTGTTCCGGATGTGTCACTTTCTGGCACACACGTAAATATGGTCACTCCCAGCAATTACACCCGCACCAGCCGCCTTGTCGCCCGTATTTCCCCGGAAGACAAAGCGCTGCTGGAGCGTGCTGCTGGAATTGAAGGCACCTCCGTCGCAGCCTTTATCGTCGGGCACGGGCGGTCTGCCGCGCAGGAAATCGTGCGTCAGCATGATACGGTCCGGCTCAATCAGGTGGAGTCCCAGCGCTTCGTAAAAGCCCTTCTTGCCCCCATGAAAGCACCTGCTAAAAGGCTGAAGGACGCGCTTGCCCTCCATCGCGCGACGGTCACGGAGTGCTGAGCCATTCCTCTGCCTGTTTCATCGTCAAAAAAAGGCGTTGTTCCGTTAGCGGCTGGAATCCGAAGCCCCCGTAGAATTTCCCCGCAGCTTCGTCCTTTGGATCCGTTACGATAGCCCATGAGGCGACCTCGCCGGAGGCGGCCACCGCCCGATGCAGCACACTCGCCATCAAGCGGTCCCCAATGCCCTGACGCTTGAACCTGACATCCCGCGCCAAACGGCCGAGGAGAGTAGCCGGCATTTCGGGATAGCGCGGCAGCCTTTTTATCAATTCTTCCGGCAGGTCCGTCCGAATAATAACGGCAGCAGACAAAGTATAGAACCCGGCAATGCATCCCGTGTCATCTTCCGGAACGATCACAAAACACGCCGAGGCTCCCGCGGCCATTTCCTTGCGGGCGCGGTTCTTCAGATAATCATTCAGCGCCGTCACCCCGCAGTCGAATTCCGCCCGGCGGTGCTTTGCGGGGTCCAGGGGTTCGACGGAAAATTTGGGTTGGTGCATGAAATTGGGGATCCCGGGTTGTCTTCACCAGCGCGGAATGAGTTTGAAACTGCAGGACAAGCACAGCTTCGCATGTCAAAAAATACCGGAAAGCTTTCCGGTAAAAAATTCGCGAGTTTTCAAGGCGCTTTCTTGAGCAGGCTCAGCGCACTGCGGATTTCCTTCAACCCATCGGAGGTTAAGTAGTCATCATCGCTCCGCGTGATGAAATGTAGACGTGAATCGCAGGGTTAGGCCGACGAGGGAAAATGGGGCGATACGGTGGCTGCCAAAGTTCGGGGGTCGTGGTTACTGAGGAAGTCGTTTGCTTATCACGCGGAGCGATGATGGCTACTTTGCCAAGGCTGCTTTGGCTACTGCGAAACAATCGCCGCCCGGGCGTTCTCCTGACCGGATTTTTCGAGGTAGTAGTCGTAGCCGCCGGCGTAGGGGGTGACTTTTCCGTTGTTGATGTGCAGGACTTTGGTGGCGAGGGAGCGGATGAAGTGGACGTCGTGGCTGATGAAGACGAGGGTGCCTTCGTAACGTTCGAGGGCTTGGGTGAGGCCTTCGATGCTGGAAATGTCGAGGTGGGTGGTCGGCTCATCCATGAGGAGGAGGTTCGGCGGATCGACGAGGAACTTGACCAGATTGAGGCGGCTTTTTTCTCCTCCTGACAGGACTTTGCAGCGCTTGTATACGTCCTCCTTGCGGAAGAGGAAGCTGCCGAGGATGGCGCGCGCATCGTCCTCGCGCAGGGTCGGGCAGGCGCGCATGACTTCGTCCAGCACGGTCAGTTCCGGCTCAAGGGTGGCGCTGCGGTGCTGGCTGAAATAACCGAGTTTGATGTTGGTGCCGAGCTTGCGGGTGCCCTGCTGGAAGGGGATTTCGCCCGCGATGATTTTGATGAGGGTGGACTTGCCCGCGCCGTTAGGGCCGATGAGCACGGTGCGCTCGCCGCGCTCGATTTCGAGATCGAGGCCAGCGTAGATCTTCCGCTCCCCATAAGCCTGGTGAATGCCATCAAGGATGATGGTGCGCTGACCGCCGCGCTGCGGTTGCGGGAAGTTGAAGCGGAAAATCTTGCGCGGGGCCACCGGTTTGGGCAGGCGCACGATTTTGTCCAGGACCTTTTGGCGGCTCTGGGCCTGGGAGGCTTTGGAGGCAACATTGCGGAACCGGTCGATAAATTCCTCCAGTCCTTCGATTTCCTTTTGCTGGAGGCGGTAGGCCTGGACCGCCCGTTCGTAGGCCGCTTCCTTTTGCTCAAGGTAACTCGAATAGTTGCCGGTCCAGCGGAGCAGTTTGCTTTGGTCGATCTCGTAAACCGTCTGGACGATCTCATCCATGAAGTCGCGGTCGTGGGAAATGATCAGAATCGCGCCCGGGTAGGTTTTCAGATACTGCCGGAACCAGAGCAGCGACATCAGGTCGAGGTGGTTGGTAGGCTCGTCGAGCAACAACAAATCCGGCTCGAGCACCAGGAGGTGGGCGAGGTGGGCCCGCATCACCCAGCCGCCGGAAAGTTCTTTGGCGGGGCGTTGCCAGTCTTCTTCCTTGAAGCCGAGACCTCGCAGCATCCTTTTGGCTTTGGCCTCGACTTCTGGGTGGTTCAGGGCATCGAATTTCGACTGGGCCTCATAATATTCCGGTTCGTTGACGGTGCCGGCCTCCTCGTGGGCGCGCAGAGTTTGTTCAAGGTGGTCGTGCTGGTGGCCGCGGCCGCTGGCGATATCGAGGGCGGTTTCGTCGCCATAGGCTTCGCCCTCCTGCGGGAGGTAACCGAGGGTGGTCCATTCGTCGCGCTCCACGGCACCCACGTCCGGTGTGTCCGTCTTCAGAATGAGGGAAAAAAGCGTGGATTTTCCCGCGCCATTGGGCCCGACGAGGGCAACGCGTTCCGCGTAATTGATGGTCATGTCCGCACCCGAAAAGAGGGTGCGGGCATTGAAGATTTTGGAGACGTTGCGGAGAGTAAGCATGGAACTGGTCCCCGTAGCGGCAGATGGCCCACCTTGCAAGGGAAGGGGGATGGGCCAAAAATCCACCGCCTGCGGGAAGCCCGGGTTTGATTCGGCATTCTCCCACCCTGGCAGGTTTTAATGCCCGCGCCGCTCCAGCCATCCAGTCACGGTTTTCAACGCCCGGTCCCGTTCCTCATCGTGAAGGATGAGATGGTAGCTTTTGGGGAAGAAGACCTTGCTCTTTTTGGGAGACGGGATGCGATCGTAAAATGTCTCGACAGCGGCTTGAGAAACCAACGGATCGTGCGGGGTATAAAGCACCAATACCGGAACGTCGAGCTGCGCGGCGGCTTCCGGGGCTTTTTTGATCAGTTGTTCGATTTCGGCAAAAAGCCTGAGGCTGAAGGAGGGCACGTAGTGGGACGTATGCTGCATCTGTCCCCGGTGTGTCGTGTGACTGGTCACCTGGACCTCGGAATTGCCCAGGGTTTCGAGGGCAATTTTCTGCCCTGGCAGGAAGTTCAACATGGCCCGCAGCGCAAAATTCTTCAGCAGACCCAACTGCAGGTTTTCCCGCAGCGCGATTACCGGGGAACTCAGAATGATGCCTTGAGGATGGACCCGGGGACCGCTGGAAGCCGCCGTATGCACCGCAATCAGGGCACCGAGGCTTTCGCCATACCAAAAGACCGGAAGCCCCCGGTGCTGACGTTTCACCAGCAGCGTAAAATCTTCCAGATCCTCAAGCCATTGTTTGCGGGAACGGATATCTCCCCGGTGTTTCAGGTCCGGATCATTGCCCTGCCCACGCAACTGCAGGCCATATACGGCAATGCCACGGCCGGGCAATTTTTCGCCCACCGGCCAGAAATCGCTGGCTGCTCCACTCAGCCCATGAATGCAAATCACCACGGCGGTCGTTTTCCGCGGCCCGGGTTCCCAGCGTGTGAAAGGCAGCACTTTGCCATCCCGGGCCGCCCAGCGTGAGGAAACCAAATCCATGCTCTGCCGGGCCGGACGGGCGGCCTGGGTCGTGTGGGTGCACTGGACCACGCCGCCGAGCGGGAGCAGCAGCAGGATAAGGCAATGGCGCATGAATGGGCTCACAACAGGGGGACCCGCAGACGGGACTCCCCGCCGGCAAGGTCCAGTTAGCGTTTTGTCTTGTGGATTTCCACCCGGCGGTTTTGAGCCTGCTCGGCGGCCGTCCCCCGGGGATTGATGTCAGGAAGCGTCTCCCGCTCCCCCCGGCCTTCCGTCAGGATGTTGGTGCCGTCGAGGCGCAGGGTTTCCACCAGCCAGGTTTTCACTGCAGCCGCCCGGGCCTCACTCAGTGCCTGGTTGGCTTCATCGGTGCCGATGGTGTCGGTGTGGCCAATGAGACGGAAAACGGCCCCGGCATTGGTTTGGATGATTGCCGCCAGTTTGAGCAGACTGAGACGTGCTTCGGGCATCAGTTCCGCCGAGCCAAAATTAAATAACAAATCCGTCCGGAGCATCGTTTTGAAGTCCCCGGTAATCGGGCCTTTGATGTTGACGAGATCATCCAGACTGGCAAATCCATCCAGCCCGCCATTGCCCCCGGTGCCCTTTTTGGTGCTGCTCAATACTTCGGATTTCAGATCGGTGGCGGCGAGCATGCCCTCGGAAATATTCACTGACACCTGATCATCGGCGGCCCGCTGGGGTTTGTTCAGCGCGGAGGTCTTGCCCATCAGGCCGGATTTGAGATCGGCCGGGGAGGACCTCAGCGAAGCCACTTCATCGATTAAGTCACCGGAGGTGCCGGGTGCCGGGGTGCTCAGCGTCAAATTGGCCGCTGGCGTGCTGATCGTCGTGGTCATGATGAGGTCCTGATCCTTGAGCGCTTCGGCCAAAAGGGTCACATCAGGCACTTGGGTAGTGGTGGACTCCTGGACTTTTAGGGAAAGATCCGGGGCTTCCGGCGTGAGATCCTTCAGGACATCCTGGGGAACCGTCATGCGTTCGACCTCGGTATGAAACAGGCCTGTCTGCTTTTCCGTGACCGCCGTGACCGTGGCCGGCAGGGCGACCTTGGTGAGCTTCATCCACAACAGCAGACCCGCATGAACCGTCACGGAGGCCAGCACCGCAGTGAGGATCCACCAGCGCAGATCCCATGCCGTGGTGGTGGAGCGGAATCCGGAGCCACTGCCGAGGGCATCCCAGCGCGGAGAGGAGGAGGAAGCCATAAATAGAGGGGAGGGGACGGGAAGCAGTGCCCAGTATAAGCGCTGCCCCGGGTAAAAAAAGCGTCGATGTATGGATTTTGTCAAACATGGTGCATAGGGAAGTTCCTCATGGCTTGATTTGAAGGAATGAGCGTGACGCCCCGTATCATGGGCATTCCCATCAAGTCCCGCTCCTCACTCCAGGCATGATCCGCTCCCTGCTTCCCTGTCTCTGTCTCGCTTTGCCATCCCTTGCGGCGGCCCAGGAAAAAATCACCTGGCAGGATCACATCCGGCCCATTTTTGAAAACCGCTGCAACAACTGCCACAACGCAGACAAAAAGAAGGGCGACCTGGATCTCTCCACTTTTGCGGGGGTGATTGCCGGAGGTTCCGGGGGGTCTGCGGTGGAAGCGGGCGACTCGGCGGCCAGCACGCTGTGGAAGGTGGTTTCCCATACCGCAGAACCCGTGATGCCGCCCAAGGGCGACAAGATCCCGCAGGCCGAAATTGATCTCATCGCCAAATGGATCGCGGGCGGCCTGCTGGATTCTCCTGACAGCACCGCCAGAGTGAAAAAGAAGGCGTCCTTTGCCATGTCGGCCACCGCTTCCACGGCCCGGCCGGAGGGGCCTCCTCCCATGCCGGAACACCTTTTGCTGGATCCGGTGGTCACGCCAGAAAGACCTAACGCCGTCGTCGCTCTGGCCCACAGCCCATGGGCACCACTCACGGCCTTGGCCGCCCCGCGCCAAGTGCTGCTATACCATTCGGTTACGGGTGAACTGCAGGGCGTGTTGCCCTTTCCGGACGATGGCACGCCGGAGACGCTGTCCTTCAGCCGGAATGGGGCCCTCCTGCTGGCCGGGGGAGGCATTGCGGGCAAACAAGGGACTATCGTGGTTTGGGAAATTAAAACGGGCAACCCCATGATCCATCTCACGGTCAAGGAAGACTCCGATACCATTCTCGCCGCCGACATTTCGGCAGATCTTTCCAAGGTGGCCGTGGGCGGTCCCGGCCGCAGGGTCCGCATTTATGACACCCGGACCTCCCAGCTCCTCGCCAATATCAAAAAACACACGGATTGGGTCACAACCCTCAGTTTCAGTCCGGATGGCGTCCTGCTGGCGAGCGGGGACCGGAATGGCGGGCTTTATGTGTGGGAATCCGCCACTGGCAGTGAGTTTCATAATCTGAGGGGACACGAAAAAATGATCGCCAGCATGGCATGGCGTTCCGATTCCAATCTGCTCGCCGCAGGAAGTGAGGATGGAACGTTTACCTGGTGGGAAATGGCCAATGGCACCCAGGTCAAAAAAATTGGCAGCCATGGCGGAGTGCTGGCTCTGGGTTTTGGACCCGATGGCCGGCTGGTGTCCGGCGGCCGCGATGGTCATGTCAGGATTTGGGACGCCAACGGCACCCAACAACGCGATTGGGTGCCATCCAATGGCAACCCGGTGCTGAAATCCACCTTCAGTGACGATGGCAAACGCGTTTTGACTGGTTCGTGGGACGGGGAGGTAAAGAGTTGGGACGCCGCCCAGGCCGAGGCACCACCCACACTGCTGGTCGCGAATCCACCCTCCATCGATAGCCGGTTAGCCGTCCTTATTGGGGAACAAACCGCCAACCAGGAGGCTTTAAGCCTTGCCGCCGCCGCCGTTGCTGAAAAGGAAAAGCTAGTGGCCTCCCATGAACCGGCCCTGGATTCATTGCGGACGGCGGTAGCCGGCCTGACTTCGAAGGAAACTGAAGCCATGACCCGCGTGGCGGAACTCCACAAGGAAAAGGAAAGGATGGAGAAATCCAGGGCCTCATTTGCCAACCAGCTTGCTGCCCTCCAGATTCCACCTGAGACTTCCCAAACGCCTCCCTCCGGGGCTGGCAACGCTCCTCCGCTCTCTCCTGAAATTCAATCAGCCGTTGATCAGGCAGCAGCGGCTGAAGTCACTTTGGATCAAATTTCCAACGAGTTCGTTGAAACGAAGAAGGCCGCGCTGAATCAGGCGATGCTGGAATCTGAGGCCAGCCTCAAAATGCTGGTGTCCGAATCGGAACGGGCTGCGGCGGATGCGCAGCGCCTGAAGGCTGAACGATCCTCCATGGCGGCCAAACTGGCAGAAGAGGAAAAGGCCAGGGAGGAGCGGAAAACGGAAGTGGCTGCAACCAAAGCAGCCATGGAACAACTCCAGCAGAAGGGGGCTGCCACCAGCAAATCGCTGGCTTATTGGCAGGCCGCAAAGTTGCAAAAAACGGCCCAGGCACTCCGCACTGAAGCCCGCCTTCTGAAAGAGAAGTTGGACTCATTGCGGGAGGACCTCGTCCCGCTGGAGGCAACGGTCAGCACCGGGTCCGACGCCCAGGCCCAGCAGGCCACCGAACTCCGCCAACAACTCAATTCCCTGCCGGCAGAGTGGGAAGCCAAACAACAGTCTGCGGAGGCCGCATGGCAGGCCTATCTGGCCCAGTTGCCCAAGCCCTGATGGCAGGGCATGATCCTTGTTTTGGTGGGTCAAAAGATCTAAGTGATGGGTGGGCAGTACACGGCAGGGACTCGACTTTGGAAAGTCGAGCTACGTTTAGCTGACAACGAAACTGAAACTGCCTGGCCGGCGGGGGCCGGACGGCGTGAAGGATGTGCTGCGGGAAGGATGTGCTGCGTGAAGAATGTGCTGCGGGAAGGAGCCGGGGCCACGTTCCGGAAAAGGGACAGCCCGCATTCATTGCTGAATGCGGGCTGTTAATCTGGCAACGACCTACTCTCGCGGGACCTGTCGTCCGACTACCATTGGCGCTGCGGCGTTTCACTTCCGTGTTCGGGATGGGAACGGGTGG